>JBKQSP010000102.1:0-9874 GCA_052143575.1 Acidimicrobiales bacterium | reverse complement strand
GAACAGACGAGCGGACTCGACCTCGTCAAGCTTCAGCTCTACGTGGCGGGTGGTGGCCGTCTCGAGGGTGAGCCACCGCCGCCGCTCGGGCACGCCGTGACGGTTCGCCTCTGTGCGGAAGATGCGGCGGCCGACTTCGCCCCCACGCCGGGCACCATCGAGCTCTTGCGTTTGCCGGCGGGTCCTGGTGTGCGAGTCGATACGGGCATCAGCGACGGTGACACGATCCCAGCCGACATCGACTCGACGATCGCAAACATCACGACCTACGGGAACGACCGCCGCGAGGCGCTGGCTCGACTCTCGCGTGCCCTTACCGAGACGGAGGTGGTCGTGCGAGGCGGGACGACCAACCGAGCCTTCCTCCTCTTCCTGGCCGGTCGACCCGAGCTGGCCACCGGCGACGTCGACGTGGGCTGGCTCGACCGGCTCGCCCTCACGAGGGCGGACCTCCCTCGCCAGCACGGCGGCGTCGCACTTCTCGTCGCAGCCGTCGAGGTGTACCAAGACGAGCTGGCTGCAGAGATGGCCCAGTTCTTCTCCTTGGCGGCGAGGGGTCGTGCCGAGGCGAGCGCCTCCGTCGGGCAGTCGGCCCATCTCCGTTGCGACGGCACGAACTACCGACTCCGCGTCCATCGGCTGGGACCCTCGAGCTACCGGGTGCAGGGTGCGGGCCCGGATATCGACCTCAAGGTGGAGCGGACCGGTCGCTTCGACCGCCGCGTTTCTGTCGGGGGACGCTCATACCGGGTGCTCTCCGTGGTGTACAACGACCGCCACCTCATCGACGTCGACGGCGTTGCCCACCAGGTGACGCGGGGCTCCGGCGGCATGGTTCGGGCGCCGGTGCCGGCCGTGGTCCTGGCGGTGCTCGCCAAGGAGGGGGACGAGGTGGTCGCCGGCGACCGCTTGGCGGTTCTCGAGGCCATGAAGACAGAGATATCGATCGTCGCACCGTCGAGCGGCACGGTGACGCGCCTGTTCGTCACCCCCAACGTGCAGGTGGCCGCCTCGGCGCCACTCATGGAGCTGCAGTCAGCGGTGCCCGAGGACGGCCGCCGCGCCGGCCCACCGGTGGACCTCGGCGCCTACGCCGTCGCAGGTCGGGAGAAAGGCCCGGAGGCTCGCTGTCACGAAGCCCTTGACGCCCTCTTCTGCGAGATGCTCGGCTTCGACGTCGATCCGGGCCATTCCCGCCAGCTGGTGGGTTGGTACGCGGCGGCCGCCAGGGAGCTCGACGCGGACGACGAAGGGCTTCTTCGGCGGGAGGATCTCGCTCTCACCGCCTTTGCCGACTTCAGCTCGCTGGCGCGCACTCGACCCGACCCAGAGGGGTACCCGGGAGGGCAGTCGCACAGTTCGTACGAGGACCTCCTGACGTACCTCCGCGCCATCGAGCGCCGCGGAGCCGACCTGCCGCCCTCGTTCGTGGAGGGCCTGCGACGTTGTCTCGGGCACTTCGGGATTCGTGACCTCGAGCCAACGCCGGAGCTCCGGGAGGCCCTCTTCTGGATCGCCAAGGCACAGCGGCGGGTTGGCGATCATGTGCCGGCCATCCATTCGATCCTCGACCGGCGCCTCGAGCAGATCGGGGCCATCTCGTTCGGTCCGCAGGACGCCTTCCGATCCATACTCGACCGCCTCATCTCCGCCACCCAGCATCGATTCCCGGATCTCGCTCACCAGGCGCGGGAGGTGCGATATCAGTACTTCGAGCTCCCGGAGTTCGAGGCGCGCGCCGCCCTCGCCTATGCGGACGCCGCCGAGGCTCTCGTCGCCCTCGAGCGAAACGTCGCCGGGACCGAGCGCGACGAGCGCATGGCCGAGCTGGTGGGTTGCCCTCAGCCCCTGAAGAACTACCTCGCCCAACAGTTCGAGGGCGCCGGCGCCCCCCGGCGGCGCATCATGCTGGAGGCTCTCACGCGCCGCTACTACCGGACGCGGGGGTTGCAAACCTTCCACTTCGTCACGCGCGAAGGGGTCGAATTCGCCCTCGCAAGCTACGAGCATCAGCGCACGCGCCTGCAACTCGTCGCCCTCTTCGCCCGGTACGACGACCTCGGTCGTGCCATGGACGCCGCCGCTCACCTTCTCGGCGACACCGTCGGCGACAGTGACGTCGTCGTCGACTTTTACGTGTGGCGACCCGAACGACCCGAGAGCGACGACGCCACCGCACAGGAGCTGCAGTCGCTCCTTGCCGGGCGGTCCTTTCCGCCTCAAGCGCGACGCCTCGTGGTGGCGATCAGCGCACCGGGGCTCGGGCTTGGGATGGCGGGCACCCAGCACTTCACCTTTGGCCAGGCACCCGGTGGCGGCTATCGGGAGGACCCGCTCTACCGCGGCCTGCACCCGATGATGGGCGAGCGGCTGCATCTGCAGCAGCTGAGCGAGTTCCGCTTGACTCGGCTGCCCTCGGTGGAGGACGTCTACCTGTTCTCCGGCGTCGCCAAGGACAACCCGGCCGACGAGCGCTTGTTCGCCCTCGCCGAAGTGCGCGACGTCACGCCGATCTGGCACGACGGTGGGCGCGAGATGCAACTGCTCGGCCTCGAGCGCAAGCTGAACCAGGCCCTGGCCGGGATACGAGCCCACTATGCGGCTCAGCCGCCTCAGCGTCGCCTCCACATGAACCGCGTTGTGCTCTACGTGTGGCCGATGTTGGAGGTGACCGTCAGCCAACTGCATGGCTACGTGCACGGCCTGGCGCCCAATCTCGAAGGCCTCGGAGTCGACGAGGTGTTGCTGCGCGTGCGCCTGCCACTCACCTCGGCCGGGCAGGTCTTCGAAACGACCGTCCAGCTGTCCAACCCCACCGGAGCCGGCTTCGTCGTGCGCTTCCTCCCCCTCTCGGAGGCTCCCCTCCGTCCCCTCACCGACTACGAGCAGCGCGTCGCCACGTTGCGCCGCCGCGGCCTCGTCTACCCCTACGAGCTCATCAACATGCTGACGGCTTCCCGCGACGGCGTGCAGGGGGAGTTCCCGGCGGGAGACTTCACGGAGTACGACCTCGACGAGGGCGGCTCGCTCGTGCCGGTCTCGCGCATGCCGGGACTCAACTCCTCGAGCATCGTGGTGGGGATCCTGCGCAACGTCACGCCCACCCATCCCGAGGGGATGGCTCGCGTGGCGCTGCTGGGCGACCCGAGCAAGGGGCTCGGATCGCTGGCGGAACCGGAGTGCCGGCGCATCATGGCGGCACTCGATCTCGCCGGCCAACTCCAAATCCCGGTGGAGTGGTTCGCCTTGTCGTCGGGGGCGAAGATCGCCCTCGACAGCGGGACCGAGAACATGGACTGGATCGCCAGGGTCCTGCGGGACATCGTGCAGTTCACCCAAGCCGGTGGCGAGATCAACGTCGTGGTGGCAGGCATCAACGTCGGCGCCCAACCCTACTGGAACGCAGAGGCGACGATGCTCATGCACACCCGCGGCATTCTCGTCATGACACCGGAGTCGGCCATGGTGCTGACGGGCAAACAGGCGCTCGAGTACTCCGGTGGCGTTTCGGCCGAGGACAATCAGGGAATCGGCGGCTACGAGCGGGTGATGGGACCGAACGGGCAGGCGCAGTACTGGGCGCCGGACATCGCCGGTGCCTGCCACATCCTGCTGCGCCACTACGAGCACACCTATGTGGCGCCCGGTGAACGCTTCCCCCGCCGGGCCGTCACGACCGACCCGCCCGATCGCGACATTCGCCGCTATCCCCACGAGGGTCCCGAGTTCTCCGTTGTCGGCGAGGTGTTCAACGAGGCGACGAACCCGGCACGAAAGCATCCCTTCGACATCCGATCGGTCATGCGGGCAACCATTGACCAGGACCACCCCCCGCTGGAGCGCTGGGCCGGCTTCCGGCACGCCGAGAGCGCCGTCGTGTGGGACGCCCACATCGGCGGCTGGCCCGTCTGCGTCATCGGGCTGGAGTCACGGCCGCTGGCGCGCTGGGGCTTCGTGCCGGCCGACGGCCCGGATCACTGGACGTCGGGGACACTGTTCCCGCTGACGTCGAAGAAGGTGGCGAGATCCCTGAACGCCGCCAGCAACAACCGCCCCGTCATCGTGCTCGCCAACCTCTCGGGCTTCGACGGATCGCCCGAGTCGATGCGCAACCTGCAACTCGAGTACGGCGCCGAGATCGGCCGCGCCGTCGTGAACTTCCGCGGACCGATCGTGTTCTGCGTCGTGTCCCGCTACCACGGCGGCGCCTTCGTCGTGTTCTCGGCCGCCCTCAACGACGAGCTCGAGGTCGTCGCCCTCGAGGGCTCCTTCGCGTCGGTCATCGGCGGCGCCCCCGCCGCCGCCGTCGTCTTCGCCCGCGAGGTGGACGCCCGCGCCGCTGCCGACGAGCGCGTGACAGAGCTGCGTAGCCGCCTCGCCGATGTGGACGGAGCCGAGCGGACGCAGCTGCGGGCGAAGGAGACGGCCCTCTACAGCGCCGTGCGATCGGAGAAGCTCGGGGAGGTCGCCCGCGAGTTCGACGGCATCCACAGCGTCGAGCGAGCCCGCGCCATGGGCTCGGTGCATCGCATCATTCCCGCCGCCCGGTTGCGCCCCGATCTCGTAGCGGCCGTCGAACGGGGCATCGAACGCGCCGTCGGCCGCCTCGCCACCTCTACTGACAGCCGCCCGCCCTCGACCTCATGACGACGGTCGGCTGGCTGTCGTGCACGCAGGCCGACGTGCCGGACGAGGACGGGTGGCTTTCCGCCCGGGAGGGCGCCGTCCTGGCGGCATTGCGGGTGGCGCCCCGCCGGATGGACTGGAGACTCGGGCGCTGGACGGCCAAGAAGGCGGTGGGTGCCTGGCTTGCCTCGAGTGGCCGCCTGGCCGGCGAGAGCGTGGAGATCTTGGCGGCGGCGGACGGCGCCCCCGAAGCCTTCGTGGCAGGCCGTGCTGTGCCCCTTGCTCTCTCGCTGTCGCACCGTGACGGTCTGGCCGTGTGCGCCCTGGCGCCGAGCGGGACGGCCCTCGGCTGCGATCTCGAAACCGTCGAAACCCGCCCCGACGTCTTCGCCACCGACTTCTTCACGGCACAGGAGCTCTCAACCGTACGGTCCGCCCCGCCGGCGTTGCGTGACCTCGTCACGACGCTCGTCTGGTCCGGCAAGGAGAGCGCCCTCAAGGCGGTGCGGGAGGGCTTGCGACTCGACACCCGCGACGTCGTCGTGAACGTGGACGGATCGGCCGTGGAGGCATCGCAGGAGTGGTCGGCCTTCGCTGTGAAGGGTCCGGGCGACGGCAGCTTTGTGGGTCGCTGGCGCCTTCACCTCGGCCACGTGTTCACGGTGGTCGTCCCGGCACCGTGGGAGGACGATCCCGTCTCCCTCGAGGACCCTTCGACGCCGGCCGTCTCCTAGTCAGAGCTGCCGCCGACAGGTAGAGTCGCTGGCCACATCGCACACCACCGGAGGCCTCGCCGTGTATTCGACCATCGTCGTGGGAACGGACGGCTCCGAGACCGCCAGCGGCGCCGTCTCGGTGGCCAGCGAGCTCGCCCGCCACGACGGAGCCCGCCTCCATCTCGTGAAGGCGTACCAGCAAAGCGCGGCGGCGATGGCCGCACCTACGGCCGCTTTCGTGGTGGCCGACCCGGGGCCGGAGAGTGCTCACCTGGCGGCGGAGGCCGAGGAGATCCTCGCGGCGACCGCTCAGCGCTGCGCCGGCGTGACCGTCGAGCAGCACGCCTGCCAAGGACCCACCGCCGAAGTCCTCGTGGCCGTCGCCGAGGAGCTGAAGGCCGACCTCATCGTCGTCGGCAGCAGGGGCATGCATCGTCGCATCCTCGGATCAGTCCCGAACACGGTCGCCCACAACGCGCCCTGCGCCGTCCTCATCGTCAAGACGACCTGACCAGCCGGCGCGGCACGGCGGCAGGCTCGGGGCCGCTCAGTCGGGACGCTGGAAGCGGGCGACGGAGAAGGCGAAGAGCAACGGGATGGCGAGAGCGAAGACCACGAGCATGAGGGTGAGCACCACGAGGGTGGAGCCCCGCGTGTGGTCGAGCACGAAGACGTACTCCAGCATGCCGGCGATGACCACATAGGCAGCGAGGGCCCAGCCTGCCACGCGGAAGAAGACCTCCCAGGCAAAGTCTCGCAGCCGGCTCACGAGAGCGACGTCGGCCAGCAGGATGGCCCCGGCGGCCGCCAGGAGCCCGACAGCCGGACCGAGCGGTGCCGGCTTCGGCAGGTGGGAGGCCAAGTAGACCCCCCCGACGATGACGAGGGCCATGGAGCCCACCGCCATCTCGGCGACCGGTGGGAGGCGGCGGGTCACGGTGCCGCCGGCGTCGGAGGCGGGCCGGGCGGTCATGACGTCGCCAGTTTCGTCATGATGACGAGCGTCGCCACCTGCATGGCCCCCGTGATGCCGGCGGTGTAGATGAAACGCCGCATGAGACGGCCGATGAGCTCGCCGTTCGGCTGCGGCTTCTTCAGCTCGAACAACACGGCGAGGTTGGCGGGCTCGAGGAGGCCGATGGCGATCACGGCCATGACGCCGACGACGACCATGGAGGCGACCACCCAACCGTGATGCGGGTTGCCGGAGAGGATGTAACCCTCGTGGCGCGCCAGCTGGAGTCCGGCGGTGAGCGTCACGATCACGAGCGTCGGCATGAGGATCAACATCTTCGGCATGAAGCGGATGGAGAACTCCATGCGGGAAGGGATGGAAAGGCCCCCGAGGATCGGGCCGACGATGAACCCGACGAACAAGTCGATCCCGGTCCAGAGCCCCCCGCCGACGACATGGAAGAAGTCGAGCGCCCAGAGCTGGTTCCTGGCGATGGCAACGACGAGGGCGACGAGGACGACGGCCACGATCGGGAGACCACGGAGGGGGACGATCTGCACGGGCCGCCCGGCCGGCGACGGAGCCCCGCCATCAGTGTGAGCGACAGCCGATTCGACCGTGGCTTCCGACATCGAAACCGATCCCCCCGTTTTCGAGATGCCCGTCCGCTCGCCGGTCGAGCGTCGAGACGGTGTCAGGATACGTCAGTGCGCCGCCGGCTGGCGGGTCCCCCCGTGTCAGCCAACCGGTTCTGACCCGTCGCCGTCGGCGCTTTCACCATTGATAACAGAGGAACGACCCGAACCTTTGCTTGTGCCGGGCGGAGAAATACCTCGAGGATTCGATCAGGTGGCGGCGGCGGTGACGGGGAGCAGGCTGAGGGCCTGCGGTGCGGGCGGTGCGTCGCCGAGTGAGAAGACCAGACCGCGGCTGTTCACGAGGCGGTAGCCGCGACCATCGGCACTCGGCAGCAGCGCCACGACGCCCGTCGTGCTGACATCGCCATAGCTCGCGGCGTCACCGAAGGCGTAGACGGCACCGTCGGCGGCCGCCACCCAGTACCCCTCACCGTCGGGGGTGGAGGCGATGGCGCGGGCGGCGATGCCGGCATGCTGGCCGAGGCTCCGGGCATCCCCGAATGCGTGCACGGTACCGTTCGCCGCCAACAGCCAGTAGCCGCGCCCGTCGACGCTGCGCGCCATGGCGACGATGTCGCTGCCGATGGCAGAACCGTAGGAGGCGGCGTCACCGAAGTGGAAGACGCCGCCGTCCGAGGTCGCCAGCCAGTAGCCGCCACCGTCGGGCGTGACGGCGAAAGCCGTCACTCTGGCGCCACCAAGGCGACCGAGGGCGGAGCCGAACCACGAGGCGGAGCCGAAGTTGAAGACGCCGCCGTCGGCCGTCACCTCCCAGTAACCGTCGTTGCCGGGGGCGGCGGCCATCGCCACGACGGGATCCTTCAGCGCCGTACGTCGCAAAGATCCGTAGGTGCTCATGACGCAGGCGCGGACGGCGCCACTGGCGTCCGCCAGCCAGTAGCCCTGCGCGGCCGGACCCTGACGGTCCGTCGTCGCCGTCAGGTCACAGCTCGTGTCCCCCACGACGTTGCCACCACGAGACGTCATGAAGAGGGCGGCGTTTGCTCCGAGGGCGGCGCAGTCCTCCTCGGCCCCGGAAGGCACGTGGTTGCCCGCGATCACGCTGCGTGAGATGTCGGCCGGCAGGGGGTGATCGACGGCTTCCTCCTCGGCGATGCCAGCACCGGCGGGCGCCACGTTGCCGGCAATCGTGCTGCGGCGAACCTCGACGGCGGCAGCGACCGAGGAGACGGCACGGCCGACGAGGTAGATGCCGCCGCCTGCGGCCTCGGGGCCGACCGCCGTGTTGTCGACGACGGCGTCGCCCTTCGCCCGCAGCGATCCATCCACGTACAGCCCGCCTCCGAAGCGGGCGACGTTGTGCGACAGGGTGCTCTGCGTGAGGACGAGCGAGCCTTCGTCAGAAATGGCCCCACCACTGGCGTCGCTGCGGTTCCAGGAGAAGACCGAGCCGCTCGTCACGGCCGACCCGCTGACAGAGAGGGCGCCGCCGTTGCCGCTAGCGGTGTTTCTCGAGAGAACCGATCCGCTCATCGCCAGTTCGGCGGCGTCATAGATGGCTCCGCCGCCGCCCGGCACTGAAGCGGCCGGCGCAATTGTGGAGGCGGCTGCCGCCGAGGACGTGGCGGCCGACGTGGCGGCGTTACCGACAAAGCGCGAGGCGATGACCGTGACGGACGCTGCATTGAAGAGGGCGCCTCCGGCAGCGAGCGAGCCTTGCGCGGCGTCGCCCACGAAAGTGCAGTCCGCCACTGAGACCGTTCCCGATGCGAGGTAGACGGCACCGCCGGCGTCGGATGCCAAGAGGCTCTTCGCCGCCGTGCCGGGTGCCGCAGCCGCAGCCGCAGCCGCCGCGACAGGGCCGGCGTGATCCTGCACGAAGGCGTCCGAGTAGAGCCACGCCGGGCCGGACACCTCGACGGCGCCACCGCGGGCCGGTGCCCCGCTCGAGGTGACCGAGTCGCCAGCGAAGCGGGAGTACACGAGCACGAGAGCGGACCCCTCGTCCTCGATGGCACCGCCGTTGCCGCCCTGCGGCCCGCTCGAGCCGGCGGAGTCCCCGAGGAAGGAAGAGTCCGCCACGACGGCTTCGGTGTGCTCGAATGCGACTCCACCTCCCGAAACCCCGGCACTGTCGTTGCTGAACCTCACCGCCGTCGCCCACACCTGACCGCGGGCGAACAAGCCGCCGCCGCTGATGGTCGCCGTGCTGTCGAGGATGCTGACGTGCGACAGCTCGAGCAGGTCTGCCGAGTCGGCCACGAGGACGGCGCCGCCATTGCCCGCCCAGGCTCCCCATGAGGGCGCCGTGCCGTCACGAAGAGCCAGGTCCGAGAGGGACACGACGACACCGGCGCCGGCGTGCGTCGCGCCGGAATGACCGGCGGCGGCGGGCCGGGCCTCGCCGGCGCGCTCGACGACGAGCAGCCGTGCGATCTGTCCCTGCGAGGTGATGATCGTGCGAGCTGCGGACACCCCTTGGATCGACACTCCCGCCGGGTCGGAGGCGACGAGGGGGCCGAGCGTCAACCGGTACGTGCCGGCGGGGAGGCGGATGGTCACGGGCCTCCGGAGGGCGTCCGCCACCTCGATGGCCGCTCGCAGGGAGCACCTGCCGCGGCTGTCACGGCACAGCCCGCTCGCCGGGTCGACAGCATGGGAGTCGGTCGTCGTGTCAATGAGGAAGGCGCGCCCGAACGACAGCTGGGGGGCGCTGTCGCGCAGCAGTCGGCGGACGACCGGTGGCGTGTGCGTCTCGCTGAGGACCGACGGCGATGGCCCCGTGACCCCGGGACGGCCGCTGCGATGGGGTCCGCGAGGCGCCGGGTGCGTGTGCGTTCGCCGTGGCGCCGGTTGCGGCCGGCTCGAGAGGAGATGCGGGCTCCGGTGGTGCACCGGTGCCAGCGTGCTCAGCATGGCGACACCGGCGCTCGGTGCGACGCCGTTGGCCTGCATCGTGATGGCCACGCCGGCGTAGC
>JBKQSP010000101.1:0-13273 GCA_052143575.1 Acidimicrobiales bacterium | reverse complement strand
GTTACCCGTGTCTCGGTGGGAACCTCCCAGCAGGCGAGGTGCTCGTCAACGCGGGACCCGGCCCCGTCTCGTGTCCAGCGACAATGCGGGGGAAGCCAGCCGCCATCGTGAACCTTGAGCCGCTCTCCGCCCGCGCAGCGAAGTCGAGCAAACCTCCATCAATCATCAACGGCATCGTCGTGCGACTAGGTGGTGTGTCGATACAGAAGGGCGTCGGCATGGAGCCCATCTACACCTATCTCGTACCGTCGCTTGGCGTGCAGATAACGGTCAGCGGCAGCCTTGGCTCGCGAGTCCTGGACACGCTGACCCGGTCACCTCGGGACATCGCGCTCGCTGCCGGTCCTGCACCGCCTGTCCCGTCGTCGTGGCACCCGGTGACCTTTGCTGGGGTGCGGTTCTCGGTCCCAGCTGACTGGTCGATACAGCGCACCCAGACCTGGAACATCTGCGGGCCGCTTCCGGTCGCGCTCTGGAAGGAAGTCGTTCTCGACACTGATCGCGTGTTCTTGAGGCTGCCATGTGCCTTTTCCCAATTCGCCGTCATGCCCGCAGACGGCGTGCGGGTTGATTCAGGGCGGCAAGGTCCTACCGGGCCGTTCTCGCCAGGAGGTACCTGCCTGCACTCCGATGGCCTTACGGCGTGTCCGAGCAGCACCCCGGACTACTCCATCCTCGTCCTCAAGGTGACGATGCCGGGGCGCGCCACACGGGTCAACGTCTCTATCGGGCTGGCAGGAAGCGGCATGGTCGCCAGAACCATCCTGTACTCGCTCAGGGCGGCGTGATGTGAGGACTACCGTCCGGCGAGCTGCCACCCCATGAGGGATTCGCCTACCTGACCGTCACCGTGCTCGTCGTCATCGGCATCGGCGTGGGCTTGGTCAGTGACGCAACCGGGGGCAGGCCCGGTCCCTCAGCCACGGTCACCGGAAGACTGCTTCTCGTGGGCGGGCCTATCGGTGCCCGGCCAGAGCCGCTCAGCGGGCAGGTGACCTTTACCGGCACGGGCATGACAGGCGACACGTTCTCCGTCACGACCAACTCGAAGGGCTTGTGACAGTTGCAGGTTCCGCCCGGCACCTACCTCGTGTCCGCCTACCCGTATTGGGGCGACGGTCAAATGTGCACCCATGACTGGCCCGTGCGGCTTCGTGCTTGGGCAGAGGTGAACCTGAGCGTTGCTTGCGCACTCGTGTGACCTGCCCAGCCCGGCGTCGAGCCGAAGCCCGCTTCTGCTGCCACCCACGTAGACTTCCGACGTGTTGTTTCGGGCGGTAGCAGTCGCCTCGGTCCTTGTCGGTGCAGCTCTCGGCGTGGCGATGTCGGGAGGGCACACCCATGCATCAGCTCAACGGACGGCGGTCATCACCACGATGGGGCTTGGTCTACCTCCTTGCCCTCCACCACAGACCACCACCACGTCAGCCTCACCGCCCTCCTCCACATGGTGGAGCGTGCGGCCGCAGGACACCCCGGGTGCCTGCGAAGTGGTCGGCCCGAAGGAACCGACAAACGGAACAGCGGGGTCGGGCTTTACCGTTTACTCGCCTATCCCGAAGAAGGGGACAGGGTCGGCTCTGCCGTCGTATCACGGTTTAACCGGGTCCCGCCGACCCTCCACGCAGGTCCAAGAACTCCACCACCGGTGACACCGCCACCTGAGCCACCTCGCCAGGTGCCGTGCCGCCGACCTCAACCGGTGAGATCCCCTTCGCCACGCTGGTACCCCTAACCTCATGGTTGTTGCCGGTGGTCCCCGTCTGACCCCTCAGGTCTCGCAGCATGGCTGGCAGTAACCGAGGGGCGTACCCTTGTATTGGTGGGTGAACGCAGGTCTCGGCGGTGGGTGCGGTGGCTCGTAACGACGCTCGCTGGCCTGGCGCTTCTCGTGGAAATCAGTGTGGTTGTCGTGAACTCGGCAACTGGAGAAGTTGGTGGAGGTCGACACGGTCCAAGGGTACGGGGTGCTGGGTGGGAGGCCACAGAAGAAGAGGCCGGGATGCGAAACGGCATGGCGCCCGCAAACTACGGCAAGCGACCGGAATCGGCCCGGGCAAATTGGGTAAATATTGGGTAATTGCGGCGATAAGTGTTCGTCCTGGCAGCGCCGCCGACCGGCGAAGGCGACGGCTTCAGACCCTTCACAGCTCTGGAAAAACTTGACGGCCAGGGCAAATGCGTCAATTCAGCAGGGCTACCACCTGCTCTGCAACAAACTCGTCAGGGTGTGTTAAATGCCGGGCTGGTGATGGTCTTGATCAGCAGCTCGCCGTGAGACGCCACAAGCACAAACGTGACGTTGGCGGATGAAAGCGTCACGGACCGGACGGAGTCGCCGGCGATGTCCTCGGTGACATTGGTATCGAGGGAGTTGGACCACACTGCGGAGGGCATCGCCACATCAGGCACGGCGAGATCCCTCCACCAGCTCGTGTCGTGCCGAGCGATCGCCTTCTCGGCACCGATGTAGGACTCGAGGGCGAGGGTTTCGAGATCGAGGCTGGCAGGACCCTCCGCCCATGCCGCCGACGGTGATCCCGACAAGCGCAGGTACCCGACGAGCACCCCGCTGTTTGCCAGTTGGAGGCCCTGAGCCACGAGACCGGGCGGCGCCGGCACCCTGACCCGTGGGGTGACGACAGGGAGAGGGCCGGGCGTGGCCGTCGCCCGCTTCGTGGCCACGAGGGCCGTGAGCAACACGAAACGCTCCGGCGTGTAGAAGAGCGCATCGGTTGGATAGCACGTGATGAGTGCGAGGCCCCGGCCGCCGGCGGGTGGGTAGATCAAGTCGCCCGGATTCAGGATCTCGTGACCGATGACCCTGAAGGTCAGCTCCTGGCAGTGGTCGATCCACACGACGTCGGCACCGGCGGTCAGTTTGCCGATCTCTGAGAAGTAGCTGACGTCGTGAGACTCGAGCACGCTCTCGCCGAGGCCGCCCGGCCAAGGTGAGGCCGGGTCGTGCCCTGCGGCCACCGCCAGCACGCCGTCCGAGAGGCCGTTGAGCACGGGCGCCGTGAGTGAGAGCGCCGGGATCCGTACGAGACCGGCGGCCGCCTTCGTGGCGGATGGCCGTGGCGACGCCATGCAGGTGGCGGCCGGCCGCGCTGCGCCTCGGCCCGAAGGCAGGGCCCCGTAGCTTTTCACGAGGCTTCCACCGACGCTCGACGAGTGGTGCTCCCACCACAACGGGTAGGCGGCGCCCAGTGCGGCCGCCAGGAGCATGAGCGCCCCGAGTGCCATGAGCAGGCTCGTCCTCCAACGCCGAGACGCCTCGTGTCCGCCGAGGACAGCGTCGGATGCCATGTCTCCAGTCTGCCGCGTGGGCGCGATGGCGGGCACCATCTCGATCGGAGCCCTCTCTCGCACGCCCAGCCGCCCAGGGTCGAGGTCAGCGACGGTTCTACACTGCTCGCACGGAGCAGACGTCACACGACGGGGAGAGTGATCGACTTGGGGAGACCAGCGACGGCAATCTCCTCGCTGCTCGGCGGCGGCGCCCGCAGGGCGGCGGCAGCCATCGTGCTCCTCCTCCTCCTCGTAGCGGCGCTGGCCGGTTCCCTGTCGGACACAGCGCACGGCACGGCATCGCTGCAGGGCACAGCCGCCTCGATCGCTCTCACCATCGCTGTCACTGTCGTGGGCATCGTCATCGTTGTTTTCACCGGGCTCATCCTCTACGGCTTGGCCACCTCACCCCGCGGCTCCTCGGCCGCCAACGCTCCCGTACGGCGCCCCTTCTGGCGGGGCGCCCTCGTCGCTCTCGTCATCCCGATCATCGTCGGCATCTTGCTGCTGTTGCATCGTCGCAAGCCGAATACGGCAGCCACGAGGATCACCTCCTCGAGCTCTCCGGTTCGCCCCAGCGGGAACGGACACTCGAGCGTGCATTTCGTCGCCTCCGCCTCGGTGGGCACGGTCGCCGTCGTGGTTGTCCTCGTCCTGGCGCTGCTCGGGCTGGCGTGGTGGCAAGCCCGTCATCGCGGAAGGGACTGGAACCTTGGCGAGCTCCTCGCCGACCGCAATGCGGGCCGGCCCTTCGACTCGTCCTCCCGCCTCGGCGAGGTACTCGCTACCGTTCGCGTGGCCGATCCGGAAGAGGAGACGGATCCTCGTAGAGCGGTCGTTGCCGCATACGTCGCCATGACACAAGCCGCCGCCGAGGCGGGCGCCGAGCGCCGCAGCGACGAAACACCGGCTGAGTTCCTCCGCCGCCTCCTTTCCTCCCTCGGCGCATCCCACGAGGCAGCCCGCCGGCTGACCTACCTCTTCGAGACGGCCCGCTACAGCACGAGGCCCTTTGAAGAAACCCTCCGCTTCGATGCCATCGCAGCTCTCCGCCAGATTCAAAACGAGTTGCGGGACATCTCCGACTCGACGAGCGCCGGCGTGACGGGCTCCGACATGGTGGGCGCCGGAGTGGTCGTCACTGGCGCGGCCGGAGCCGGCGTCGCCGGCTCTTCGCTCAACGGCGGCGGTGGCGAACCGTGAGGCGCCGCCCGGACCGCGCCGTCCTGCGCCTCGCTGTGACCGCCGCCGTCGGCGCCGGCGGCCTCGCCATCGCCCTCGGGCTCGGTCTCCCGGATCCCGGTGTGGCCGAGCGAGCCTTTGCCGGTCTCCTCGGACTGCTCGGGTGCGTGCTCGCCCTGCGATGGTTTCGTGCGATCGCGGAGGGCCGCGCCCCACGAGACCGTTTCCGCGTCGCGACGGAACGGGCGACCGCCGCACAACCCCTTGCACCCAGTGTGGAGTCAACGCTGCGCCTCGGGCGAGCCCTCGGATTCGGAGTCTCGACGATCGGGTCGTACAACCTCTTCGTACGTCCCCGCTTGCAGGCCCTGGCGGAGGCAAAGTTGGCGCGCGCCGGATGCGGGCCGAACGACGCAGAGGCCGCCCGCAAGCTGATCGGTGACGACTGGGAGCTCGTGGATCCGAAGGCGCCACCGGCGCCGGACCGCATGGCGCCTGGGGTTTCTTTGCTCCGCGTCGCCCGCATCGTGGCGACCTTGGAACGCCTACCGTGACGGGCTCGATGGAGCCCACGCTCTCGCTCGCCGAAGTCGGCGCCCTCGCCTCTGCCATCCTCGACGAGGTCGACCGCGCCATCGTCGGCAAGCGCGAGGAGGTCGGGCTCGTGCTCCTCGGCGTCCTCGCCGGCGGCCACGTCCTGCTCGAAGACGTCCCCGGCGTCGCCAAGACGCTCGCCGTCCGCTGCCTGTGTCAGGCCTCCGGCCTCAGTTATTCGCGCATCCAGTTCACGCCGGATCTCATGCCGGCCGACGTGACCGGCTCGTCGTTCTACGACGCCCGTCGCGCCGAGCTCGAGTTCCGGCCCGGCCCGCTCTTCGCCAACCTCGTGCTCGGGGACGAGATCAACCGTGCGCCGCCGAAAACGCAAGCTGCCCTCCTCGAGGCGATGCAGGAACATCAGGTCACAGCCGACGGCACCACCCACCGGCTGCCAGAGCCGTTCGCCGTCATCGCCACCCAGAACCCCATCGAGTACGAGGGCACCTACCCTCTCCCCGAAGCACAGCTCGATCGCTTCATGCTTCGCGTCAGCATCGGCTACCCCGACCGCGCCGGCGAACAGGAGCTCGTACAGCGCAGGGCGCTGCGCGGCCGCGAAGACGCCGGGTTACGGGCCGTCACCGACGCCGGCGGCATCCTCGCCATGCAGGCCGCCGTCGAGCGCGTCGAGATTGCCGAAGCCGTCGCCAGCTACCTCGTGGACATCGTGCGCGCCACGCGCGAGATAGCCGGCGTGCAGATCGGGGCCAGCCCGCGCGCTTCCGTGGCGCTGCTGCAAGCCTCGCGGGCGAAGGCGGCCCTGTCCGGTCGCGACTACGTGCTGCCCGACGACCTCAAGTCCGTCGCCGTCCCCTGCCTGGCGCACCGTCTCTCGCTCCAGCCCGAGATGTGGCTGCGCGGCGTGCAGTCGTCAGAGCTCGTGCGGCAGTGCCTCGCCGGCGTGCCCGTTCCAGTCGCTTTCGACTCGGTAGCCGGCTCGCCCGATGCGCCCTCGGCGGACCACGGCGGGCACGGCAGCGGCTCGGCCGCCGGTGCCGCCGGCGACGATCTCGGAGCCGGGATCGTCTCGTCGGCATGACGTCTCAGGGCGACACCGAGGGCGCTGCTGGGGAGACCCGTCGGCAGCCTCCCGTCGCCCTCACGTGGCACGTGCGGGCGAAGGTCGTGGCGGAGGGCATCGTTGCCGCCCTCGCCCTGCTGGCGGCCACCGTGACCGGTGACGTGGCGCTCGTGGCACTCGCCTGCCCGCTGGCAGCCGCCGCTGTGTTCGGGCTCAGCCGCAGTCGGCCGTCCGCGCCACACGTCGAACTCGACATCACCCCGATCGTGAGCGGCCCGGAACAGCCGATCGAGGCGCGACTCACCGTGCTGTCGACGACCACGTCGGTCTGCCACCTCTCCTTGGCCTTGCCAGTCGGCCTTCAAAGTGACGGCGCCGTGAGCTGGACGGTGCTGCTCCATGGCGGGCGGCCCGAGATCCTGACGTGCACGCTGCGGGCGGCGCGGGCGGGGCGTTTCACCCTCGGCAAGGTGACGGTACGCGTCACGGACGGCTCCTCGGCCATGATCGGCCGCGGAACGGTCGATGAACGCATCACGATCGAGTCCCGCCCGATGCCCCTCGCCTTGAGGACCCTTGTCCGCCCCGAGCGGGTGCGGGCTACCGCCGGCGATCGCGTGGCCAGGCTGGCGGCCGACGGCATCGAGTTCGCCGAGGTCCGCGAGGAGACAGTCGGCGCCCTCGAGCGCCGGATCAACTGGCGAGCCACGGCACGGCGGGGCAGCACCTGCATCAACGTTCAGCACCCCGAGCGCAGCACCGACGTCGTGCTGCTCGCAGACACGTTCACCGACGCCCTCTTGCCGGCCGTGGTTTCGGTCGCCGTCAGCCTTGCTGACACCTACATGCGACGACACGATCGCCTCGGCCTCGTGGCGTTTGGTGGCATCCTCGACTGGGTCGAACCGGGGACCGGTCCGTCGCACTTCGAGCGCATCCGTCGGGCACTGCTCTCCTCCGAGGCGTATTTCTCCTACGCCTGGAAGACGGCCGAGGTGATCCCGCGGCGCCTCTTCCCCGCCGGCTGCCTCGTGCTGGCCGTCTCGCCGCTCGGGGATGCCCGCTTCACCTCGACGCTCGCTTCCCTTCGCTCGAGAGGGATCGATTTGGCGATCATCGAGGTCGAGCCGCCGGTTCCCACCGGCACCTTCGCCAGCGAGACGGCGTCCTTGGCGCATCGCATCGTCACGATGGAAAGGCTCGAGCTGCGACGGCAGTTCTGGCACCTCGGCGTCCCGGTCGCCACCGTTCAGGGCCCCGACGGCATTGCGTCAGGGTTGGCCGAGATCGCCGCCTTCCGGCGAGCGATGCGGGGCCGGGCGGTCGCCCGTGTTGGCGGTGGCCGGCGATGATCGGCTCGGGCAGCTGGCGATTGCGCCGACTGAGGCGGGCGGGACCGGCGATCCCGCTCTTCCGGCCGGCGCTGGCAGCAGCACCCGTGGCCGTGCCGACGGCGTTTGCACTCGCCATCGTCGCCACGGTCGCGTCGGTGGCCTTTGCTCCGAAGCAGGCCGTCGCCGGCGTCGTCGCCTGCGGTCTGGTCTCGGTCCTGACGCTCTTCGTGGCACTGACGATCCGATCCGAGCGGGCGTTTCTCGTCTCTGTCTTTCTCCTCGCCGGCGCCTGTGCCGTCGCCGACCTGCCCGTGCACCGGAGCGGTGCGGTGGTCTTCGCGGCGGCGGCCGGCGCCGCCGTGCTCGCATTCGCCGAGGCCGGCGGGGCGGCCCTCGAGCCCCTCGGAGGCGGCACGCACGTCGGCCGTCCCGGGGTCAGGCAGACAACCTGGACCGCGGCCGTCGCCGTGGGGGGTGCCGCGGCCGGTTGGCTGCTGCTCTCCCTCGAACCGGACCTCTCCGGCTTCGGGCTCGCCGCCCTCGGTGTCGGCGTCGTGGCGGCGATCTGCGTGATCGCCCTTGCCGCCAGCCTGTCCGTCAGGGTTACGACGGACCGTCGCCGCTGACCCAGGCGTTCGGCTGGCCGCCGGGACCGGGCGGGGTTTCTTCGGGCCGGCGGTGCGTTCTGGACGACGCCGAGGTCGTCCTACGTCCCCACGGTCGTCCAGAACGCCGGCGGAGCCGCCGCCGGCTGGGTTTCTTCGGGCCTGCGGTGCGTTCTGGACGACGCCAGGGTCGTCCGGCGTCCCCACGGTCGTCCAGAACGCCGGCGGCGCCGGCGTGGCGGCGCCGGCGGCCGGTCAGCCGGTAATGGCAGCCAGCACCTTCTCGGCGTGGCCGTCGGCCCGTACGTGGTACCAGGCCTGCTCCACGCGGCCGTCGGGGCCGACGAGCATGGTGGAGCGGATGACGCCGACACTCTTGCGGCCGTAGAGCGTCTTCTCGCCCCAGGCGCCATAGCTCTCCATGACGGCGTGTGATGGGTCGCTCAGCAGCCGCACCTTCAAGCCGTACTTCTCGCGGAAGCGCCGGTGCTTGTCTGCCCCGTCGGGGGAGATGCCCACGACGTCGGCACCGGCGCCTTCGAAGTCGTCGAAGCGCTCCGTGAACTGGCACGCCTCCTTCGTGCACCCGGGCGTGTCGTCCGCTGGATAGAAGTACACGACGACCCGGCGGCCGGCGTAGTCGGAGAGCCGGACGATGTCGCCGTTCTCGTCGGCAAGGGCGAAATCGGGGGCCGGGTCGCCGGCTTCGAGATGAGGCATGAGGCTGCTCCTTTGTCGTGTGCTCGGGTCGTCGGCTGCCGCTCACGGCGCAGACCGGGGGGTCCGACGGTGGACTCCCCTCGTAGCAGTAGGCTCTCCGCTGAGAATAGTCATGAGCTCTGTACCCACCACTTCGAGCTTCCCGACGACCTTCTCCTCCCTCGGAGTATCACCAGAGCTCACTGCCGCTCTCTCCGAGATGGGAATCAGGTCGCCGTTCCCGGTCCAAGAGCTGACGATCCCCGACGCCCTCGAGGGCAGGGACGTCTGCGGGAAGGCCAAGACCGGCTCGGGGAAAACGTTGGCCTTCGGCTTGCCGCTCCTCATGCGGACGACGCGCGCCAAGTCCGGCGCGCCGGGCTCCCTCGTGCTCGTGCCCACCCGTGAGCTCGCCGTGCAAGTCGCCGAAGTGCTCGAGCCCCTCGCCAAGGCAGTCGGTCTCAGGGTGGCGGTCGTCTACGGCGGCAGCGACCTCGACCGCCAGATGAAGCGCCTAAGCCGCGGGGTCGACGTCGTTGTCGCCACGCCCGGGCGACTGATCGACTTCGCCGACCGGGGAAGCGTCAGCCTCGCCACCGTGACGACGCTCGTGGTGGACGAGGCGGATCGCATGGCCGACATGGGTTTCTTGCCGCAGGTCGAATGGCTGCTGCGCAAGATGCCGACGGATCGCCAGACGCTCCTCTTCTCGGCCACCCTCGACTCCGCTGTCGACCAGGTCGTGCGCCGGCACCTGCGCGACCCGGTCTTGCACGAGGTGAAAGAGCGGCAGCTGACGGTCGCCGAGATGCAGCACCGTTTCTTGCGTGTCCACCAGCTCGACAAGGCGAAGGTCTGCGCCGCCATCGTGGGCGGAGCCGAGAAGACCCTGTGCTTCGTCCGGACGAAACGTGGCGCCGACCGCCTCGTGACCGACCTGCGAGCCGAAGGTGTGCGGGCCGAGGCCATCCACGGAGATCTCCGCCAGTCGGCTCGCGAGCAGGCTCTCGACCGATTCACGGCGGGGAAGCTGCCGGTGCTCGTCGCCACCGACGTCGCCGCTCGCGGGCTCGACATCGAGGGTGTGGACGTCGTCGTGCACTTCGATCCCCCCGAAGACCACAAGGCCTACCTGCATCGCTCCGGCCGCACGGCTCGGGCAGGCGAAGGCGGCGTCGCCGTCACGCTCGTGCTCTGGGATCAGGAGCTCGCCATCGAGCGGCTGCAGCGCAGGCTCGGTCTCGACGTGCCGCTCGTCGAGGTCTTCTCGAACGACGCACGGTTGAAGAACCTCCCCGACTGGGAGCCGGTCGGGTCGAAGCACGGTCGGGCGTCAGGGTCCTGACCGCTTCCGGCGTGATCCCCCCGGTGCCCTCCCGCTGGTGACCCGCGCCGTATCTCTCGTCCCCTCCGCCACCGACATTGTTGTCGCACTCGGGGCGATCGACCTCCTCGTCGGCATCAGCGCCGACTGTGACCAGCCGGAGGCCCTCGCACCCCGCCCCGTGGTCACCCGACCGATGCTGGATGCAGCCGGCGTGGCAGAGGACCCCGCCGGCAGCGACGCCGCCGTGCGGGACCAGATCGAGAGCGGCGGACTTCTCTACTCGCTCGATGTCGAGCAGTTGGTGGCACTCGCCCCCGACGTCGTTTTCGGCCAGGACGAATGTGCCGTCTGCGCCCTGCCGTCATCGGAGGTCACGGCCGCACTGGTCGGCCGTGGCGTCCACTGCGAGGTGGTGTCCCTCGATCCCGCCGACCTCGAGGACGTGCTGGCCACGTTCGCCACCGTGGGGCGACACCTTGGCCTCGAGGCGGCAGGACGCGCTCTGGCGGCCTCCTGCCGCTCTCGCCTGCAGGCGCTCACCGGCGGACCCGCCGGCGGTGGACCTGCGCGGCGGCGCGTGGCCGTGCTCGACTGGGTCGATCCCATCTACCTCGCCGGCAACTGGGTGCCCGACGTCGTGCGGGCCGCAGGAGGCGAGCCCGTGCTCACCCGCCCGGGCGCTCGCTCCCGCCGGATAACGCTGGAGGAGCTCACCGGCGCCGATCCCGATCTCGTCGTGATCGCCCCCTGCGGCCTCGATCTCGAGGCGGCCGTCGCCGCCGGGCACCAGTTGCGCGCCTCGGCAGGCGAGTGGCCGGCTCTCCGCTGCACGCCACTCGTCGCCTTCGACGGCAGGGTGTGGTTCTCGCGACCTGGACCCCGACTGGTCGACGGCGCCGAAGCACTGGCAGCATGGCTGGCTGGGGAGACGCCGCCGGGACACGTCGGCACGAGGGCCATCGGGGAGGGCGAGCCATGACCGAGGAGAGTGAGCTCCAGGCGACGGGCCCGACGGGCAACCGCCTGTACTTCCGCCAGCTCCTCGCCGGTCGGGACATCGCCGTAGGCGACCAGATCGCACGCCAGATGGTCAACTTCGTCTACCTGATCGGGGACAGGGAGACCGGTGAGGCCGTCGCCGTCGACCCTGCGTATGCGCCCGGGGAGCTCGTCGATCTCCTCGAATCCGATGGCATGCGGCTCGTGGGGGCTCTCGCCACCCACTACCACGCCGACCACGTCGGCGGGATCCTCTTCGGCAGCCAGGCCATCGCCGGCGTCTCAGCGCTGCTGGAACGCGTGTCGGTCCCCATCCACGTGCAGCGTGACGAGACGCCGTGGGTCCTGCGAGCGGCTGGGATCGGGCGTGACGACGTCGTCGAGCACGATGCCGACGACGTCGTGCACGTCGGCGAAGTCGCGATCCGCTTGCTGCACACCCCGGGACATACGCCGGGCAGCCAATGCTTCCTCGTCGACGGGCGCCTCGTCGCCGGCGACACCCTCTTCCTCACGAGCTGCGGACGGACCGATCTGCCGGGGAGCGATCCGGCCGCCATGTACGAGAGCCTGAACCGGCTGGCTCGGCTGCCGGACGACACCGTCGTCTACCCAGGTCATCTGTACTCGGAGGCTCCTTCCGCCTCGCTCGGGGCGACGAAACGATGGAACCCGGTGCTCGCACCCCGCAGCGCCGAGGAGTGGCTGCGCATCTTCGGGAGCTGAGCGCCGCGGCGCCGGCGGTGGGCGGAGGCGCCGGACGGCGGGCGGGGACCGGTCCGGCAGCACGCCGGCGCCTAGAATGTGACATGGAGCCCGACGACGCCAGCGCCAGTCCCCCACCCCCCTCTTTCGCCGAGAAATTCGGGCGAGAGGGCCTCACCTTCGATGACGTGCTGCTCGTGCCGGCCGCCTCGGAGATCCTCCCCTCGGAAGCGTCCACCGAGAGCCGTCTGACCCGCAACATCTCCCTCGCCATCCCGCTCATCTCGGCGGCGATGGACACGGTGACCGAGTCCCGGCTCGCCATCGCCATGGCGAGGGAGGGCGGTATCGGCGTCATCCACCGCAACCTCTCGATCGCCGACCAGGCTGCCGAGGTCGACCGCGTGAAGCGATCCGAGTCGGGCATGATCACGAACCCGATCACCGTGAAGCCCACGACCTCGATCACCGACGCCATGAACCTCATGGCGCAGTACCACGTCTCGGGCGTGCCCGTCACCGACGACGCCGGGCACCTCGTCGGGATCGTGACGAACCGGGATCTGCGTTTCGTGGCCGAGAGCGACGAGCCAGTGTCCTCCGTGATGACCGCCAGCGGTCTCGTGACCGCTCCGGTCGGCACGACGCTCGAGGCGGCTCAGGTGATCCTCGGTCGCCACCGCATCGAGAAGCTCCCGATTGTGGAGAGCGACGGAACGTTGCACGGACTCATCACCGTGAAGGACATCCAGAAGCGCATCGACTACCCGAGAGCCACGAAGGACGATCGTGGGCGGCTGCGGGTGGCGGCCGCCGTCGGCACCGGGGCGGACGCCTTCGAGCGTATGGAGGCGCTCGTCAATGCCGGCGTCGACGTCATCGTCGTGGACACGGCACATGGTCACGCCAGGAGCGTCATCGACACCGTGGCGAAGATGCGGGCGAATTTCGAGATCGACATCGTCGCCGGCAACGTCGCCACGGCCGAGGCGACACGCGCCCTCATCGATGCCGGCGCCGACGCCGTCAAGGTCGGCATCGGCCCCGGCTCGATCTGCACGACGCGGGTCATCGCCGGCATCGGCGTGCCGCAGATCACGGCCATCTTCGACTGCGCCGCCGTGGCGGGCCGCCGCGGCGTGCCCGTCGTGGCCGATGGAGGCGTGCAGTTCTCCGGTGACGTTGCGAAGGCGCTGGCGGCCGGCGCCTCCACCGTCATGCTCGGCAACGCCCTCGCCGGCGTCGACGAGTCGCCGGGCGAGATCGTCATGCAGCAAGGCGAGAGGTACAAGGAGTACCGCGGCATGGGCTCGCTGGGCGCCATGCAGGGCCGCTCCTTCTCGAAGGATCGCTACTTCCAAGGCAGCGTGGAGAGCGGCAAGCTCGTGCCCGAAGGCATCGAGGGCCGCGTGCCCTACAAGGGCCCGCTCGACATCGTCCTGCACCAGATGGTCGGCGGCCTTCGCCAGGCGATGGGCTACTGCGGCGCTCGCAGTGTCGCCGAGTTGCA
>JBKQSP010000100.1:0-11221 GCA_052143575.1 Acidimicrobiales bacterium | reverse complement strand
GTTCCGGTAGCGGTTGAGGCCCCCGGTGAACCCCGTTCGCTCGAACTCCGCCACGTAGTGATCGAGGTCGGCAGGCGGCAGCCAGGCCATCTCACCCTCGGGCTGCGCCATGAGGTCCTTCATGCGCTGGCCTTTCGGTACGACGGCGAAGCGCGTCGCCTCCGGGGGAGCGCCGGCGGCCGCCCCGTAATAGAAACCCGACAGCCACCAGCGCACGTCCTCGGCCGCCTCGGCGTCGGCGCGCCCCGGCTCCTGGAAGTAGTTCATGTAGAACTCGGCCTCGTCCCCGAACAGCTCGGCGAAGACCTTCGTGGGGGGTTGCAGGCTCGGTGGGGCGTACGGCACGCTCAGCATGGCGAGGGCAGAGAACAGATCGGGACGCAACAAGGCGGAGGTCCAAGCGATCGGAGCGCCCCAGTCATGACCGACGATAACGACCTCGTCGCTCCCGAGGGCTTCGGCCACGCGCACGTTGTCGGCGACGAGGCGCCCCATGGCGTACTCCTCGACGGCCGGCGGCCTCGAGGAGCGGCCGTAGCCGCGCACGTCGATGGCGACTGCCCGGTAACCGGCCGCCGCCAGCGCCGGCAGTTGGTGGCGCCAGGAGTGGGATGTCTCCGGGTAGCCGTGGACGAGGAGGACGACGGGTCCTTCACCCTGCTCGACGGCGTGTGTCGTCATGCCGTCGTGCTCGAAGTCGCGCCGACGGGCCGGCTCCGTCACAGCTTCACCACGACCTTTCCGGTGTTGCCGCCAGTGAACAGAAGGTTGAGCGCCTCCGGAGCGTGCTCGAGGCCCTCCACGATGTGCTCGTCGTGCTTCAGCTTTCCCTCGAGCAACCACGTGAGGATCTCCCCTTGAGCCTGCGGGAAGCGGTCGCCGTAGTCGAGGATGATGAAACCCTCCATGCGGCCACGCCGCGGGATGAGGTTGATGTAGTTCGCCGGTCCTGGCAACTGCTCGGTGGCGTTGTAGGCGGCGATCGCCCCGCAGAGCACGACGCGCCCGCGCATGGCCAGCTGCGCCAGCACGGTGTTCAAGATGACGCCCCCGACGTTGTCGAAGTAGAGATCGACGCCCTGCGGGCAGTGCTCGTGGAGGGCAGTGCCGAGCCCGGGGGCGCGGTAGTCGATGGCGGCGTCGTAACCCAGCTCGTCGACCACATAGGCGCACTTTTCGGGGCCGCCGGCGATGCCGACGACCTTCGCCGCCCCCTTCAGCTTGGCGATCTGTCCGACGCTCGAGCCCGTGGCGCCGGCGGCACCGGAGACGACGACCGTGTCGCCCTCCTGCAACTTGCCGACGTCCAAGAGGCCGAAGTAGGCCGTCATGCCGTTGACGCCGAAAACGTTGAGTGCGGTCGGGGGATCGAGGCCGGCGGGGATCGCCTGCATGGCTCGCTCCTCGCCGTCGGCGATCGTGTACTCCTGCCAACCCACCATGCCGAAGACGAGGTCGCCGACCGAGTAGCGATCGCTCTTCGACTCGACGACCTCCCCGATGCCGGCGCCGCGGATGACGTCTCCGATGCCGATGGGTGGCAGGTAGCCCGGGGCATCGTTCATCCAGGTGCGGATCGTCGGGTCGATGGAGAGGTGCGCGACCTTGACGAGTGCCTCGCCGTCCGCCGGCTCCGGTCGAGGGCTTGACTCCAGGCGCACCGTGCTCTCGTCGACCATCCCGGTCGGGCGGGTGGCGAGGACGACCTGCCGGTTCATCTCGGGCATGGTATGGCTCCTTGTCGTTGTGCGGTCCCGAGCATGTCACCTTGGGGGCACAGGTGCGAGAGGCACACCCCCCCGGTCGCCTCGGCATGATGGCGGCGGGCGAGCCGAACCGGTGGGCGCCGGCGGGGCCGCCTAAAGTTCGCGCCGTCAGCGCGAGAAGGAGCCAGGCATGGCCATAAAGGACGTGTGCTTCAAGGCGTTCACGGATTTCCACCGGGCAGTCTTCGTGGCCTCGAACGGCCGCGTCGCCGGTCACCTCGTCGGCATGCCCGTCGTCATGCTGACGACGGTCGGGCGCAAGAGCGGCAAGACCCGACACGCCATGCTCACCACGCCGCTCGAGCTCGGCGACTCCTTCGTGCTCGTGGCCTCCTTCGGCGGCGACGACCGTCATCCGACCTGGTTCCTCAACCTGCGCGAGCGCCCGGAGGTGGAGGCGACGATGAAGGGGCGCCGGCAAACGATGGTCGCCCGCGTCGCCAGCGGCGACGAGCGCTCGGACCTCTGGAAGCGCCTGACGGCAGCGCATCCGAACTACGGCGGCTACCAGCGAAAGACCGAGCGCGAGATCCCCGTCGTCGTGCTCGATCCCGTCGGCTGAGGCGCTGCCGTCAGCGGCAGTTTGCCAGGGGCAGACGTCACACCTTCCAGACGCCGACGCCCGCACGTGACGATCTCGCCCAGTCGCCGACGAGCCGAAATTATCTGGATTGACTCCATTGAAGGAATCTGTCTACACTTGTTTTCGTGCTGACCACGGAGGAGCAGGCCGACGCGCTGCGAGCGGCGGGGTTGCGCGTCACGTCGCCTCGTCTTGCCGTGCTGCGAGCGCTCCGGCACACACCGCATGCCGACACGGACACCGTCATTCGGCTCGTGCGCGCCGAGCTCGGCACCGTCTCAGCACAGGCCGTCTACAACGTCCTCGGAGCGCTCGCCCTCTCCGGGCTCGTGCGTCGCATCGAACCTGCAGGGAGTCCCGCCCGCTATGAGCTGCGCGTCGGCGACAACCATCACCACGCCGTCTGCCGGCAGTGTGGTGCCACGACCGACATCGACTGCGCCGTGAAGCGCCGACCGTGCCTGACGCCGTCTGAGACGCACGGTTACCTGCTCGACGAAGCCGAGGTGACGTTCTGGGGTCTCTGCCCGGCCTGTCAGGCGTCGCCGTCGACGAACGGTAGTTCCGGACCGAACCATCCGAGCCATCAAGAAGGAGAGCCATGACTGACAAGCCCCCGGTCACGACGACCGACGCCGGTATCGCAACGGGCAGCGACGAGCACTCGCTCACCGTCGGCCCCGACGGTCCCATCCTCTTGCAGGATCACTACGTCATCCAGAAGATGGCGCATTTCAATCGCGAGCGCGTGCCCGAGCGCGTCGTGCATGCCAAGGGCGGCGGGGCTCACGGCTTCTTCGAGGCGACCGAGGGCGCCAGTGCGTGGACAAAGGCTTCGTTCCTCCAGCCGGGAGCTCGTACAGCCGTCTTTGCCCGCTTCTCCACAGTGGCCGGTGAGCTCGGCTCGTCGGACACGGTGCGCGACCCCAGAGGCTTTGCCCTCAAGTTCTACACCGACGAGGGCAACTACGACATGGTCGGCAACAACACGCCGGTCTTCTTCATCCGCGACCCCAGCAAGTTCTCCGACTTCATCCACTCCCAGAAGCGCCGAGCGGACACCCACACCCGCGACAACAACATGCAGTGGGACTTCTGGACGCTCTCGCCCGAGTCCGCCCACCAGGTCACGTGGCTGATGGGCGACCGCGGGATCCCTCGCGACTGGCGCCACATGAACGGGTATTCCAGCCACACCTACCTGTGGGTGAACGCCGGCGGTGAGCGCTTCTGGGTGAAGTACCACTTCAAGACCGACAGTGGAGTGGAGTTCCTCACCGACGCCGAGGCCAGGGCCATCGTGGCCGAGGACGGCGACTTCCACCTGCGCGACCTCTACGAGGCGATCGCCGCCGGCAACCATCCGTCGTGGACGCTGTACATGCAGATCATGGGTTTCGAAGAGGCTGCCGACTACCGGTTCAACCCCTTCGACCTCACCAAGGTCTGGCCGCACGGGGACTACCCGTTGCACGAGGTTGGGCGCCTCGTACTCGATCGCAACCCCGCCGACTATTTCGCCGAGGTCGAGCAGTCCGCCTTCGAGCCCGCCAACATGGTCCCCGGCATCGGGCCGAGCCCGGACAAGATGCTGCTCGGACGTCTCTTCTCCTACCCGGACACGCACCGCTACCGCATCGGCCCCAACTACCTGCAGCTGCCCATCAACGCGCCGAAAGCGCCCGTGCACAGCTACAACAAGGACGGTGCCATGGCCTACCGCAATGCGCCCGACCCCGTCTATGCCCCCAACTCCTTCGGCGGGCCGCAGGCGGATCCCGCCTACGCCGACCCGTCGTGGAGCGTGAGCGGCGAGATCGTACGAGCCGCCTACAGCCAGCACCGTGACGACGACGACTTCGGACAGGCGGGAACGCTCTACCGCACGGTCCTCGACCCCGCCGCGCAGGCACGGCTCGTGTCCAACATCACCGGGCACCTCGGCAACGGGGTCGGCGGCGACGTGCTCAGGCGGGCCCTCGAGTACTGGCGCAACGTCGACGACGACCTCGGCGCCCGTGTGGCAAAGGAGCTCGGGAGGAGCGGCTGAGCGCCCGGCTCGAGCCGGCCACTCCTCGCCGGCCGCCCACCGCAGTTCACTTGACTGTTATATACAGATCAGACTAAATAAGCTCTCGTGGATCAGTTCACGGCGCTCGCCGATCCGACTCGGCGTTCGATCGTCGAGATGCTGGCCGAGGGGGAGCGAAGCGCCGGCGAGCTGGCCGGGCGGTTTTCGATCAGCCAGCCGGCCGTGTCACGTCATCTCCGAGTGCTGCGCGAGAGCGGCCTTGTGGTGGTGCGACCCGTCGCCCAGTTGCGCATCTACAGCCTCGAAGCGGACCGCCTCGACGAGCTCGGGCAGTGGGTGGCGCGCACGAAGGCAGTCTGGGCGGAGCGTTTCGATCGGATCGGCGAGGAGATCCGTCGTGCCCGGTTGGCCGGGAGCAGCAGCGTGAGCGATACGGCTGACGACGAGAGGGGAGACGGGTCATGACGAGCGGCTATGGCGAGCTGGGGGCAGGGTCGCACGGCCGTTCCGTGAGGTTCGAACGGCGCTTCGACGCGACGCCTGAGGAGATCTGGGCCGTGCTGACCAAACCGGAGCATCTGCGCGTCTGGCTCTTGGCGGACGCCTCGCTCGAGCCCCGCGCAGGCGGGGCGGTGTCGCTCGACTGGGGCGACCGCGGTCACGCCTCGGGCACCGTGTCGGTCTTCGATCCGCCGCACGTCCTCGAATACAGCTGGATCGAGTCGGCAGGTACGTCCATCGTGCGTTTCGAGGTAGAGCCCGAGCCGGACGGCGTGCGTCTCGTCCTCTATCACCGCGAGCTGCCGGCGAGCGCCCACGCCGGCGTTGGTGCCGGTTGGCACGCTCACCTGGAGGCTCTGGCGGCGCTGCTCCGGTCGGAGGATTTCGACTTCTGGGTTCGCTTTCACGAGCTCGAGCCGCAGTACGAGAAGCGGGTGGCCGAGCTGTAGCTCCCCCGAGCTGGGCGCGCTCGGGGCCGGCAGGCGCCAGCGATGCAGAGCGACCTACGATGCCGTCAGGCGACCGGTTGAGTGGAGGCTGAGGCGATGGCACGACGCAAGAGTGTCCGCAGCCAGCTGTACCGAGCAGCCCGCGACCTCGGCAATGTCGAGGCAGCCTCCAAGGGCCCGGGTGCCTACGGCAAGCGAGTCGTGCGGCGCGCCACGTATCGCAAAGGTAATTCCGGTATCCGCAAGGTGCTGCGAATCTTCGGGATGTAGACGAGGTCAGCGCTTCGGGTGCTGCTCTAGGCCTCTGCGGTCGTTGCCGTCACGAGGTCGGGATGCTTGGCGGCGGTCCGGCCCGGCACGACGGAATCCTGGTAGACGAACTTGCCGCCTCGCAGCCAGGAGGCACCCGCAGCGACGAGGCAGGCGATGATCGAGAAGTCGAAGGCCTTATGGAGCCCGCGGTGGAACGGCCCGCTGATCAGCGAGGGAAAGAAGCTCCGACCGGTCAGGGCCGATTGCTGAGCGGCGGAGAGATGGGCCAACACGCCGGGGCCGAGCAGGTGGCTTACGGGGCTGTAACCGAGAAAGGCCGCGAAGAGCGTCGACACGGGCGGCAGGCTCGCCGCCCGATGTGCGGCCGCAGCCGGCACGCCGTGCGCGACGAGCCCGTGGTAGAGCGAGGAGGGCAGCGTGGCGGAGAGCCCGATGATCATCAGCGTGAAGAAGATGCCGATCGACAGGACCTGCCCGGAGTTCTGGAATGTCGAGTTCATGCCCGACCCGACCCCGCGGTGCTGCGGCGGCAGGCTGTTCATGACGCCTGCCCGATTCGGGGCTGCGAAAGCTCCCATCGACAGCCCGTTCAGGAGGAGGAGACCGGCGAAGGTCGGGTAGCCGAAGTTGACGGGCAACGTTTCGAGCAAGAAGAACGAGAGGGCGGCGGCGAGCATGCCGCCGGTGGCGAAGGGCCGCGACCCGAAGTGGTCGGACAGGAAGCCGGAGAACGGCCCCGCGATGAGGAAACCCGCCGTGAGCGGCAGCATGTAGATACCGGCCCAGAGCGGCGTCCGGGCGAAGTCGTAGCCGTGCAGTGGCAGCCATATCCCTTGCAGCCAGATGATCAACATGAACATGAGACCGCCGCGGCCGATGGAGGCGAGCAGGCTCGAGAGGCTTCCGGCGGTGAAGGCGCGAATCCGGAACAGCGGCAACCGGAACATCGGGTCGCGTGAGTGCACCTCGATGAAGCAGAAGGCGACGAGCAAGGCAACTCCGGACCCAAGGAACGACAGCACCATCGGGCTCGTCCAGCCCATCGTCTTGCCACCGTAGGGCTGGATGCCATAGGTGATGCCCGCCATGACGGCGACGAGGCCGAGGGCGAAGGTGATGTTGCCCGGCCAGTCGATGTGGGTGTCGCGCCGTCGCGGGATCTCGCGCAGCTTCTTGTAGGCCCAAACGGTGCCGAAGAGGCCGATGGGCACGGAGACGAGGAAGATCAGCCGCCACTGGATCGGGCCGAGCAGGCCGCCGAGCACGAGCCCGATGAACGACCCGCTGATGCCGGCGACCTGGTTGATCCCGAGCGCCATGCCCCGCTGGTCCTGCGGGAAGGCGTCGGTGAGGATGGCCGCCGAGTTCGCGATGAGCATGGCGGCGCCGACGCCCTGGAACACCCGCATCACCACGAGATAGATGGCAGCGCTCGTCCCAGACATCCAGGTGATGGTCAGCAGCAGCGAGAAGAAGGTGTAGACGGCAAAGCCGAGGTTGTAGATGCGAACCCGGCCGAACATGTCGCCGAGGCGCCCGAGGCTCACGACGAGCACACTCGTGACGACCATGAAGCTGAGGATCATCCACAAGAGGTAGAAGCTGTTGCCAGGCAGCAAGGGGTCGATCCGGATGCCGCGGAAGACATCGGGCAGTGCGATGAGCATGATGGACGTGTCGATGGTGGCCATGAGGACGCCAAGGGTCGTGTTCGAGAGGGCCACCCACTTGTATCGGTCAGCGGTCGCACTCATCCCGCTCAATCGTAGGTACGACGCCCAGCGGCTCGCGCGCCGTTCCGTTGCGGTTGGCTCGGGGAGCGACTGCCGACGACGTTGCGCGATGCTCGGGCAAACCGACGAGCAAAGGAGAGGCGATGCTGCGCCTGAGGGGCATCGCAATGGACACGCCCGATCCCGAAACCCTCGCCGAGTTCTGGGCGCACGCCCTCGGCTACGAGCGGCGAGAATTGTGGGAGCCCTACGTCGGCCTCCGGGATCCCGCCGGCAGGGACCCGTTGGTCACCATGCAACGGGCACCAGGCCACCCGAGCAACCATCTCCACCTCGACCTGTACGCAGACGATCCGGACGAGGAGGCTCGACGACTCGTCGGCCTCGGTGCGACGCGACTTGGGCGCTGTGCCGAAGGCGACGCCTGGTGGTGGGTCCTCCAGGATCCCGGCGGAAACGAGTTCTGCATCGTCGCAGCCGACGAGGCGGACCGCTCGATCTGATCCGGGTTGCGAAGCGGCGGAGCTCCCGTTGCTCGAAGTGATCCGCGGGGCACGCCGGAGGCGCGGACGCGGGCCCAGTTTCAGGCCGGATGCTCGACGTTCGGCTTCCTGCGCGGTTCAGCTCGTACCCATCGCTCGCCCAGCCACAGGGCGGCGAGGACGAGTCCACCGAGAAGACCAACCGCGGCGCCGACCATCGCCCATTCCCGTAGTGGCTGGTTCTGAGCGGCGGCACCTTCGAAGAGGCCGACGACCGAACCGACGAGGACGCACGCCCCCGCCCAGACCCACGGCCTGCGCCACCGGATGATCGCCATGAGGGTGGAGCCGAGCACGAGTCCGATGACGGCTCCGCCGATGCTCCAGACGAACGGCGTCCTCCACTCCGGTCGTGGGAAGGTACAAGCCGCCAGTGACGCCCCGGGCAGACACGAGTGTCCGCTGAGGGGCCACGCCAGTGCCTCATGACGGCCGAGGAGAGCGAACGCAGGACCGAGCAGCACCGAGAGCGCCAGCCAGCTGACGAGCCACCTCGACGGCGGTCGACGCGCCGAACGGGTCACGTGCCCCGGCATCGTCATCGAGCTTAGGGCGACAAAGTAGCTTCTTCGTGGGCAATATCCAGACAGGGCCCGTAGCTCAGTGGTTAGAGCAGAGGACTCATAATCCTTCGGTCGCAGGTTCGATCCCTGCCGGGCCCACCATAGAAATGTGAGACGGGGATAAGAGAGAGGGGTAGGTAGAAGTACACAAAGGGCGGACAAGCAGGACAAATGGCGAGAGAGGGCAGAACAGCGAGAGGGACGAGACGAGAGAGGGCAGTAGGAGCCAGCCCGCCAGCCAATCGTTGAGAGTTTCTGGAGAGGGGCGGGGGGCTGCGACCGATCTATTGAACGGTGCCGTTTGTGCTCGGCACCGCCTTCACGCTCAGGTAGATGGGCCCCTTCAGTGAGCATGCCCTGAACGGGAACGGAACCACCTTGGACGTGGTCTGGTTCGGTGGGGAGACCATCAGCCCCGCAGCCTCTACATAATGGCAGGTAGAGGGCGTGAAGTGGCCCACATCCCCGATCTCCAGCAGCGCAGTCGTCGTGGCGCCGTTGGCGAGGTTGACCACGCCCAGCTTGGGGCCGTTGTGGCGGGCCGGGCTGCCGAGGCGGTGGCCGCCGAGGTTGACGGCGGAGACGCCGGGATACCCGGAGAGAGTGCACTTATGCCCGGACAGGTTCGTGAACTCGAGGTTGTAGCCGACGCCACCGGCGTAACCGTTACCGTAGGTGTCCAGCCAGATCACGAGCCCTGATGTCATGCATTTCGGCGTGCTGGCCGCAGTAGCTGCCCCTGCGTGTCCCGTCGGGGAGGCGGTGGCGGCAAGAGCGGTCACCGGTGCGAGCGCGGCGACGCAAGCGATCACAACCGCGCCGATCAGTCGTCTGGAGCGGGAATTGGGTAAGTGCATCCAAGCCTCCTCTGCCGGGGGTTAGTCCGCTATACGCCGGGCATCGACACTCGACTAGGGCCGAACGTCCTGTCCGTTCCACTTGCCCGGTGCGAAGGAGCAGCGCTGGAAACGGCAGGGGGGCGAGCGGACAGAGCCAGCCAGCCACCGGACGTACGAGAGCCCAGCCCAGCCAACCATCGCAGGAGACGGCGAGCCGGCCGGGAGGACGAGCGCGCGGAGCCAGCCGGACGGGAGGGCGGGGGGGCAGCCCCAGGTAAGCAGTGTCCGCGGCAGCTAATGCGACCCGGGCGTCTCGTGCTGGAATCGTCACCCGCTGGCCGAGTCAGCGGATCGTCCCTCCGAGCTGACCCGGTACTCGTCCCCGGGTAGAGGTACCGGTGATCCCGATGCGGTTGCGTGCTCGCGGACTGCACGATCGACGTCGTCTACCCAGCTCTGCAGTTCGTCGAGACTCACGTCCCCAATCCAGAGATGATGATTGTTGTAACGGATCATGCCAGGAGCGATATCTGGGTCCGCCCGTCTGAGCTCAAGCAATGACCGACCATCTGGATCATCCCAGTGCTCCTCCGCATTGCGGATCAGCATTAACACGCGATCATCGCGTAGGCCCGGTAGACGGTCGTGGGGGAGCCAGTAAACCACGCATTTCCGTAGTTGGGCGAGGGCGAGAAGCAGAAAGTACTTCTCCGTCCCAACCTGCCACACGTCGCCCTGAGTGAGAATGCGGGTGTACTCTGCCGCGATCTCGGCCCACTCGCTTGGCTCGCCACGTTCTTTAAACGTCTCCCGGAACTGAGTCTCTGACACCCCGAGTCGGAAAGGCTCCATCGCTTCCTCCACGCGAGATATCTGAAGCCGAGCCGCGTTTGCCCACATTGCTGTCAAGCGGCGCAACCCGCTCTCATCAATCGCTACGTCCATGGATTTATCATTCATCCTTGCGCTCACGACGACAGGTTGACGATCCAAGGGTATCCATCGCCCGCAGCGTAAGACGGCCCCGACGTCTCAACGACTGGCGCCGCCCGGGGGAACCGAGGACTTGGCTGATCGAGCGCCGGGCTCCGTTACTCGCTACTGGGCTGGCTGGCTCTCGGCGTGCGCTAGGCGCAGTCAGGCAGAGCCGGGGGTGGGGCGTTGGGCGGACTGACTGAGGAGCCGCCGGTCGTACTTCTCACGGTCGATGATTTTTCTCATTGCTACCCGCACTTTCGATTCGTGTGCGTTCCTAAGTTCCGCTCGCAACGTGTATTTGATGACATATCCGCTTTCGTCGTCCTTGTGGGAGCGCTCGGCACTCAGCTTGACGTCAAACTTGGCCGCCTCCACAGCGAGCTGCTCCAGTAGATCTGGAGTCGAAAGGCTTTGGTCCACGAACTTCTCGTTCCATTCTTCCTGGAGTTCGTTCTCCCAATATACCGGCAGCAATGTCGACTCTAGGACTTGTGTTGAGAGAATCACCCGACACACCTCGTGTGTGAGACGCTGCTGCAGAAGGATGACGCCATCGCTACTGAGACAGGCGATCCTGTTGTCCCAATCAAGGTCGGCCGTTTTCACGACGACGCGCTCGTGGAAGTAAGCCACGAAGAACTCGGTTGGTGATGCAGGAAGGAGTTCCGGAAGCGGCATGCCTTCGAAGCACGTCCGGGACCAGGCATCGAACGGAATAGGCTCAGCTTTCCGAACGCGAATTGCTTCGAGGTTATCCGTTAGCTGTCCGCCACGTCCTATCATCGAGCAGGAGTTGGTGACAACCAGCGCGAGGTTCTCGCTCGCGTCGTTTAGGGGCACTTCGGAATTGGCGGGGGCGCGACGATCCACCAGCTCGCCTTCGCCCGCTGCCAGCGTTGGGCGATGTCCGCCACTCGCAAGCTCCCGGCCCGACTCGAGACCGACCCGGCGAAGGCTCTCGA
>JBKQSP010000099.1:0-6049 GCA_052143575.1 Acidimicrobiales bacterium | reverse complement strand
TACCCCACCGAAGAGCACGCTCGATGGAGAGGCGAAGTTGGTCCCGGTGATGGTGACCACAGTCCCGCCGCTCGTCGGACCGGACGACGGCGAGACCTTGGTGACGGTCGGCGGTGCGAGATAGGTGAACCTGTCGGCTGTCGAGGTGCCGCTCGTGCCACCCGGCGTCGTCACCGTTGCATTGACGGTGCCGGTCCCGGCGGGGCTGGTGGCGGTGATCGACGTGGCGCTCACGACCGTGACGTTCGTCGCTTGGAGGGTCCCGAACGAGACCGTTGCCGGGCTGGCGAAGTTGGTCCCGGTGATGGTGACCACAGTCCCGCCGCTCGTCGGACCGGACGACGGCGAGACCTTGGTGACGGTCGGCGCCGCCGCGTAGGTGAAGCTGTAGGCCGATGACGCTGCGGTCGTGCCACCGGGCGTCGTCACCGTGACGTCCACGGTGCCGGTCCCGGCGGGACTGCTGACAGTGATCATGGAGGCGCTCACGATGACGACCTTCTTGGCCGGCACACCACCAAACGAAACTGTTGCCGGACCTACAAAGTTCGTCCCGGTGATGGTGACCGCGGTCCCACCTTTCGTCCGCCCCGATGGCGGCGAGATGCCCGTCACTGTCGCCGGGGGTACGTAGTTGAACTGGTCGGCCGACGACGTGGAGCTAGTGCCTCCCGGCGTCGCCACCGTGACGTCCACCATGCCACTGCCGGCGGGACTGACGGCGGTGATGCGGGTGGCGTTCACGACCGTGACGTTCGTCGCCGCTACCCCACCGAAGAGCACGCTCGATGGAGAGGCGAAGTTGGTCCCGGTGATGGTGACCACAGTCCCGCCGCTCGTCGGACCGGACGACGGCGAGACCTTGGTGACGGTCGGCGGTGCTGTCTCGGTGAACGTGGCGGTGGCAGCAAGTTCGGTCTGCTGCCCGACCGCGGTCACCGTGTAGGTTCCGGCGGGATCGGCGGGGACTGTGACCGTCGCCGTGCAGTCACCGTTGGCGTTTGTCGTGCACCGCGCTCCCGTGAACAGGGAGTTGTAGTTGATGTTCACGTTCTCGTCGGCACCGAACCCTGTGGCGGTGGCCTGGAAGGTCGAGCCTGCCACCCCCGACGACGGGGCGACCGAGAGCTCCGGGCTGGTGACCTCGAAGCATCCGTCGGTTCCGATGTCCGAGCTACCGGAGTAGTTCGAGTCCCCCGAGTACACCGCGGCGAAGCACCAGTAGCCGGTCGACGTGGGGGTGAATGGCACCGAGCCGACATTGGCGGGATTGAGGCCGGAACCGACGGACTCCGTGTCGAACTTAGTCCAGGAGGCGGAGTTACATGGCACCGGGTTCTCGCTGGCACCGCACTCATAGAACGTGACCTCGCCCGTCGGGGCGGGGCCAACACCGCCGTTGCCTATCACAACCGCCTCGTCGCTATCGCTGTTGCCGAGGACGATGCTCGGGTCCAACGGAGAGGCATCGGTCGCAGACGGCAGGGTCTCGGTGAAGATTGTGTTCGCCGAGGCGAAGCTCGGGTTGCCCTCGGCGACGACGTAGTAGGAGCCGGCAGGCTCGGCCGGCACGGTGTCGACGACGCTGCAGTCACCGTTCTCGTCGGCCGTGCACACGTTGAGGGGGGTGCCGTTGAAGTAGGTCTCGACGAACTCGCCCGGCGCATAGCCATTGGCGACGAGGTTGAAGGTCGAGCCGGCCGGTCCCGAGGAGGGGCTGATCGAGATCGACGGCACCAGCTCGGCGAAGCTGGCCGTGGCGGTGAGAAGGCTGTCCTCGCCCTCGGCGCTGACGGTGTAGTTGCCTGCCGGCTCGGGGGGGACGTTGACCTGCGCCGAGCAGTCGCCGGCGACGTCGGTCTCACAGGACCCCTCGGGGATGCCGTCGTAGGTGAAGTCGACCTTCTCGGTCGCGGCGAAACCTGACGCGCTCGCCAGGGGGGCGGCACCGGCCGGGCCGTCGGTGGGGCTGAGCGTGAGGCTCGGGGTCGGGCGGCCGTCCGCGGACGCGGGTACCGCCGTGGCGAGGCCCTCCGCGATGCTCCCTAGGAGCAACGCAAGAACGGCAAAGACCACTAACGCGCCAGCGCGCGATCGGCGCCGGCCAGCTGGCCGACCGTCAGCGATGACGGACACGGCTCCAACATCTCCGTTCTCGCTCACACGACGCTTCAGTCTTGGACCCCCAATGACCAGCGGGAGCGTACTACTCGACGGCGGAACTCGGACATGTGACTGACGGTAAGAGGCCGCGCGGATAGGCAGCAAGCCTGTGAACTGGGAGTATCCGCGCTGATTTCGTGAACCATTCCGAAGGGAAGGACGCTGTCTGGGCTGCGGTCCAAGGCCACATCCCCGCTCCCCAAGACCACCATCCCCTCGGGATCCAGTGATGCTCGAACCGAGGCTCGACGATGCGGGACGGCGAGGCCCTCCTCGCCGAGATCGAGACGATCTGACTCGAGCGGGGTTATGACTCCGACGCCACCCGTCAGCGATTGATCGAGCGTCTGATCGACGACGCCGTCATCGCCAATGGCGACTAACGCAACTGCAGGGACGGGCACGTCCAGCACGGGTGGCACGCCGACGCCCCCCGTCTCTCGCCTCGTGACGGTACCGGGATAGCTTTTCCTCGTGCCTCCGCCGCGATCAAGCCTTGCACCTCTCGAACGGTCGACACTCGACAACGGCCTTCGCGTCATCGTTGCGCCGGACCGCTCGAGCCCGCTTGTCGGCGTGGCTGTTATCTACGACGTCGGGTTCCGCTCGGAACCGGAAGGACGCACTGGCTTCGCCCACCTCTTCGAGCACCTCATGTTCCAAGGATCCGCCCACGTGGGCAAGCAGGAGCACATCCAGCTCCTGCAGAGCGTTGGCGGATTCGTCAACGGCCACACGAGACCGGATTTGACCGCCTACTACGAAGCCGTCCCGGCCGGAGAGCTCGAGCTCGCCCTTTGGCTCGAAGCCGACCGCTTGGCCTCCCTTGCCCTCACCGAGGAGAACCTCTGCAACCAGATCTCCGTGGTGAAGCAGGAGATCAATGTCAACGTCCTCAACCGTCCCTATGGCGGCTTCCCCTGGATAATGCTGCCAGCGCTCGCCTTCAAGACCTACCCGAACGCCCACAACGGCTACGGCGACTTCGCTCACCTCGAGGAGGCCAGCCTGGAGGACGCCGCCGACTTTCACGCCACGTACTACGCACCTTCAAACGCCGTACTCGTGGTCTGCGGTGACTGCGACCCCGACGAAGTCGTGACGATGGCGAGCCGGCACTTCGGGGCGATCGCCCGCCGGCCGCCACCACCACACGGGCCGTATAAGGAACCGCCTCCGACTTCGGAGCTACGCAAGCTCGTCGAGGATCCGACCATTCCCCAGGCCGCCTTCGCCATGGGCTTTCGCTGCCCTGACCCCGTGAGCCAGCTCGACGACTACGCCGCCTACGCGGTGCTCGCGAGCCTCCTCGCCGACGGCGCCGCCAGTCGCCTCCGGCGGCGCCTCGTCTATAAAGATGCCTCCGTTACAGACGTCGGCTGCATCCTCGGCACCTTCGGTGACGACAGCTTCTTCATGCGGGATCCCGTGCTGTTTCAGGTCGTGGTCTTCCACCCCGGCGTCGCCACTACCGACGAGCTCCGAGGCGTCATAGATAGCGAGCTCGCCCAGCTCGCCAGCGAGGGTCCGACGGCCGATGAGCTCGTTCGTGTCGCTGCCGGCTTGGTCGCCGGCCACTGGCGATCGATTGATCCGGTGCTGGAACGAACGCTCAGCCTTGCCTGCGTCGAGACCATCCACGGTCGTGCCGAGCTGGTCGCCGAGCTTCCGGATCGCTTGACTGCGGTCGAACCGGCGGCAGTGGCAGCCAGCGCCTCGGAGCTGCTCGGTCAGCACCGGGCGCTCCTCGAGCTGCAACCGGTCGACAGGCCATGAGCCGGCCCAGCCCAGGGCGCCTGCGACTACCGAAGGCGCCGCGCGTCCACGAGGACGAGCTGCCCGGTGGCTTGCGTCTTCTCGGCGTCCGTCGGCCTGCCGTCGCGCTCGTTGAGGTGCGGCTCGTCTTCGCCGTGGCTGCCGAGCACGTCGAGAGGGGTGCCCACTCGACCGTGCTGGCCGAGTCAGTTCTTGCCGGCACCGACCGGCATGACCGCCGGCAGCTGGCCGAAGCAGTCGAACGTCTCGGCGGCCGCCTTACGGCCGGCCGCTATGAGGACCGTTTCGTTATGAGCGCGTCCGTCCTTGCTCCAGACCTCCGCCACCTCCTGGAGCTGTTGGCAGAGGTGCTCGTGGGCGCCACCTACCCCCGCGACGAAGTCCGGGCGGACCGGGACCGGATCGCCAACGAGACCCTCATCTCTCTCAGCCAACCGGAGGTGATCGCAGACGAGTCCCTGTGGCGCCGGCTCTATGCTGGCCACCCCTACGCAGCGGGCACGCCCCGTCCGGACGCCCTGCGACGGGTGCGAGCCGAGAGTCTCCGCAGCCTCCACCCCGTTCTGCTGGACCCGGCGGTGGCGCATCTCGTGCTCGTCGGCGACCTCAATCCGAAAAGCGCCAGCGCTGTCGCCTCCGATGTTCTCGCACCCTGGCTGGAGACCGCCGCCGCCGCCGATGTGAGCCTGCCGGCGCTGCCGGAAGTGCAGACGGGTCCCATCGAGCTCGTTGACCGCGAAGCGAGCGTCCAGAGCAACATCCGGCTCGGTCGGACTGCTCCGGCTCGGTCCGATCCCGACTGGCCGGCTACGGCCCTGGCCAATCTGATCTTTGGCGGGATGTTCGCCTCGCGACTGGTGACGAACCTGCGGGAGCGAAACGGCTACACGTACTCACCTCGAAGCGCAGTTCGTCACGAGCGGGCGGGCTCGACCCTGATCGTCGAGGCAGACGTGGGCACGGACGTGACCGCAGCGGCCCTCGTGGAAACGCGCTACGAGCTCGGGCGTATCGCCGCGGGCGGCGTGACCGACGCCGAACTCGACTCTTCCCGGCGGTACGGCATCGGGACCTTCGCGTTCCTCACATCGACCCAATCCGGGCTAGCCGACACCTTGGCGGCCCTCGTGGTGGGGGGCGTCGGTCCGGGTTACCTGACGAGCTATCCGGCGATGCTCGCCAAGACCTCGAAGACCCAGGTCGAGGCGGCCGCCCGGCGCTACCTCGCCCCCGCCGGGATGGTCACCGTCGTCGTGGGCGACGCCGACGAGGTCGCCAGCCCGCTGTCGGCCATCGACGCCATCACAGTCAAGAGCCCCCCGGCCTCGCGGCCTCGCTGAGCTGCGCCCTGCCCGCTCGGTATCCCAGCCGTTGACAGGCGGCGCTTCGGGTACATGCCAGCAGTAGAAATGGGCCATGGCGAACACAGGCATGGCCGAGTACTGGAACGGGCGCCCCGCCAATGTCTGGGTGACAGAGGCCGAGCGCTTCGACTCGATCCTCGCCCCGTTCGGCCGTCGGCTGCTGACGTCCGCCGTCCTCAAGCCGGGCGAGCAGGTCCTCGACGTCGGGTGCGGCAACGGTGCCGTGAGCCTGGAGGCGGCCCGTACCGTAGGGCGCGACGGGCAGGTGACTGGGCTCGACCTCTCGGCACCCATGCTGGAGGTGGCCCGGCGGCGCGCCAAGGAACAGGGGATCGATGTCTCCTTCGTCCAGGGCGATGCCCAGACCGCCTCGTTCGACCACCCCTTCGATGTGGTCCTAAGCCGCTTCGGTGTGATGTTCTTCGACGGTCCGCAGGCCGCCTTCGCGAACCTGGCGAAGGCGACCCGCCCGGGCGGCCGCTTGTGCTTCGTGTGCTGGCAAGAGTTGTTTGCCAACGAGTGGATCGCTGTGCCCGCAATGGCGATGGTCGCCCACGTGGGGATCCCCGAGCTACCCGAACCTGGCGCTCCGGGTCCGTTCGCGCTGGCGGATGCCGGGCGAACCAGAGGCCTCCTCGAGTCCGAATTTTCTCGATCCCTATCGCCTGGCCCGCGTGCTGTGCCTTGCCGGCGCCGCGGCCACCACAGTACCGGCGATCGACACCGTCTATGTCGATTTCCGCAAC
>JBKQSP010000098.1:0-5275 GCA_052143575.1 Acidimicrobiales bacterium | reverse complement strand
CCAGCTTGTTGTAGATGAACGGCTTGAAGAGCTCGAGCGCCATCTTGTTCGGCAGCCCGCACTGGTGGAGCTTGAGCGTGGGGCCGACGACGATGACCGACCGGCCCGAGTAGTCGACGCGCTTGCCGAGGAGGTTCTGGCGGAAGCGACCCTGCTTCCCCTTCAGCATATCGCTCAGCGACTTGAGCGGGCGCTTGTTGGGCCCCGTGATCGTCTTGCCGCGACGCCCGTTGTCGAAGAGCGCATCGACGGCCTCCTGCAGCATGCGACGCTCATTCCGGATGATGATCTCGGGAGCGTTCAGCTCGAGCAGCCGCTTCAGACGGTTGTTGCGGTTGATGACGCGGCGGTAGAGGTCGTTCAGGTCGCTCGTGGCAAAACGCCCGCCGTCGAGCTGCACCATCGGCCGCAGGTCCGGCGGGATGACCGGGACAGCCCCGAGGATCATGGCGCGGGGGTCGTTCGCCCGGCGGCCGTTCTCGTCGCGGCGGTTGAAGGCCGAGACGATCTTCAGGCGCTTGATCGCCTTCTGCTTGCGCTGGGCCGAGAGGGGGCGCCGCCCGTCGACGGGGTCGATGGCCTCGCGGAGCTTGACCTCCTCCTCGTCGAGGTCGAGGCGCTCGATGAGCTGCGAGATCGCCTCGGCCCCCATGCCGCCTTCGAAGTAGGCGGCGTAACGGCTCTTCAGCTCACGCCAGACGAGCTCGTCCTCGATGATCTTGCGGGCGTGCAGGTCACCGAGCTCGGTGAAGGCCTTGCGCGCCATCGCCACGTCCTGGTCGGCGCGCTCGCGCACACCGGTGACTTCCTTCTCGACGGCGCGCTGGCGGGCGCGCAGCTCGGCGTCCTTGGCGCCTCCGGCTTCCAGCTCGGCGAGCTCCTTCTCGAGGTCGGAGAGGCGGCGCTCGGCCTCGAGGTCGCGGGCGCGCTCGATCTCGGCGATCTCGCTCTGCAGCTCGGCTTCGAGGCTCGGGAGGTCGGCGTGCCGCTTCTCCTCGTCGACCTTCGTGACGAGGTAGGCGGCGAAGTAGATGACCTTCTCGAGCTGCTTGGCCTTCAGCTCCTCACGAGCCTCCGTGCCCATGAGCAGGTAGGCGAGCCACGAGCGGGTGCCGCGCAGGTACCAGATGTGCACGACGGGGGCCGCCAGCTCGATGTGGCCCATGCGCTCGCGCCGGACCTTCGAGCGCGTGACCTCGACGCCGCAACGCTCGCAGATGATGCCGCGGAAGCGGACGCGCTTGTACTTGCCGCAGTAGCACTCCCAGTCCTTCGTGGGACCGAAGATCTTCTCGCAGAAGAGCCCGTCCTTCTCGGGACGCAGCGTCCGGTAGTTGATCGTTTCCGGCTTGCGTACCTCGCCGTGCGACCAGTTACGGATGTCGTCGGCCGTTGCGAGCCCGATACGGAGCTGATCGAAGTCGTTGACGTCGAGCACCTTAGAAACCCCTCTCCGCTGCCCTACGAGCATCCTCCTCATCGGAGCCCCGCTCGGGGCGGCTGATGTCGATGCCGAGCTCCTCGGCCGTGCGGTACACGTCCTCGTCGAGCTCGCGCATCTCGATCTGCTCACCTGAGGTCGAGAGCACCTCGACGTCCAGGCAGAGCGACTGCATCTCCTTGATGAGAACCTTGAAGCTCTCCGGGATGCCTGGCTCGGGGATGTTCTCCCCCTTGACGATCGCCTCGTAGACCTTGACACGTCCCAAGACATCGTCGGACTTGATGGTGAGCAGCTCCTGCAGGGCGTAGGCGGCGCCGTAGGCCTCGAGGGCCCACACCTCCATCTCCCCGAAGCGCTGGCCACCGAACTGCGCCTTGCCGCCGAGCGGCTGCTGGGTGATCATCGAGTACGGGCCCGTGGAACGGGCGTGGATCTTGTCGTCGACGAGGTGGGCGAGCTTCAGGATGTAGACGTAGCCGACCATGACCGGGTTGTCGAAGGGCTCCCCGGTGCGGCCGTTGTACAGCGTCGCCTTCCCGTCCGGGCCGATCTGGCGGGCGCTGCCGTCGACGGCGTCGGAGTCGAGCGTCTCGAAGAGGTGCTTGATGGTGGGCTTCTCGCCCGCCTCGGCTTCCTCGTCCCAGTGGGCGCCGTCGAAGACCGGCGTCGAGATCCATACGGTGGGATCGGTCTTCGGCCGTGTCTTCGTCTCGGTTCCCCGCACCGATGGCTCGAGCGGGTGACCGTGAGCGGCGCGCAGGCCCTCCCAGCCCCAACGGGCGGCGTAGCCGAGGTGACCCTCCAGCACCTGCCCGACGTTCATCCGGCTCGGCACGCCGAGCGGGTTCAAGATGATGTCGATGGGAGTGCCGTCGGCGAGGTGGGGCATGTCCTCGAGCGGCAGGATCTTCGAGATGACGCCCTTGTTGCCGTGGCGGCCGGCGAGCTTGTCGCCCTCGGAGATCTTGCGCTTCTGGGCCACGTAGACGCGCACGAGCTGGTTGACGCCGGGCGGCAGCTCGTGGGAGTCGTCGCGTGAGAACACGCGGACGTCGATGACCTTGCCGTACTCACCGTGGGGGACCTTGAGGCTCGTGTCACGGACGTCGCGGGCCTTCTCGCCGAAGATGGCACGCAGCAGCCGCTCTTCCGGCGTCAGCTCCGTCTCACCTTTCGGCGTCACCTTGCCGACGAGGATGTCGCCCGGGCCCACTTCGGCGCCGATGCGGATGATCCCGCGCTCGTCGAGGTCGGCGAGGATGTCGTCGGAGAGGTTCGGGATGTCGCGGGTGATCTCCTCGGCGCCCAGCTTGGTGTCGCGGGCGTCGACCTCGTGCTCCTCGATGTGGATCGAGGTGAGGACGTCGTCGCGCACGACGCGCTCGGACAGGATGATGGCGTCCTCGTAGTTGTAGCCCTCCCAGGGCATGAACGCCACGAGCAGGTTCTTGCCGAGAGCCAGCTCACCGTTGTGGGTGGAGGGGCCGTCGGCGAGCAGATCACCGGCCGCCACCTCCTCGCCCTCGGACACGAGTGCCTTCTGGTTGATGCAGGTGTTCTGGTTGGAGCGGCGGAACTTGAACAGCGGGTACACGCGGCGGCCGAGCTCGGAGCCGAAGCGGCCCTTCTCGCCCACCTTGTACTCGACGGTGATGTGGTCGCCGGCGACCTCGGTCACCTTGCCGGTCCCCTCGGCGAGGATGACCTCGCCGGCGTCGCGGGCGGCGCGGGCTTCGATGCCCGTGCCGATGTAGGGAGCCTCCGGCACGAGCAGCGGGACGGCCTGCTTCTGCATGTTGGCGCCCATGAGGGCACGGTTGGCGTCGTCGTGCTCGACGAAGGGGATGAGCGCCGTCGAGACGGAGAGGATCTGCTTCGGCGAGACGTCCATGAGGCCGACGTCGGCCGGCGGCACGTAGTCCACCTCGCTCGTCGTGCCGTAGGAGGTCGACGTCGCCCCCACCCGCACGCCGGCGCCTTGCGGGCCGCGTCGCACGAGGACGCGGTCCTCGGTGAAACGGCCGGCGGCGTCGAGGACGGCGGAGGCCTGCGCGATGACGTACTCCTCTTCCTCGTCAGCGGCGAGGTAGACGATGTCGTCGGTGACACGGCCCTCGACGACCTTGCGGTAGGGCGTCTCGATGAAGCCGTGCTCGTTGACGCGGGCGTAGGTGGCGAGGTGCCCGATGAGCCCGATGTTGGGGCCTTCGGGCGTCTCGATCGGGCACATGCGGCCGTAGTGGGACGTGTGCACGTCCCGGACCTCGAAGCCGGCCCGCTCCCTCGACAGCCCGCCCGGCCCGAGGGCCGAGAGGCGCCGCTTGTGGGCGAGGCCCGAGAGCGGGTTGTGCTGGTCCATGAACTGGCTCAGCTGGCTCGTGCCGAAGAACTCCTTGATGGCGGCGACGACCGGCCGGATGTTGATGAGCGTCTGCGGCGTGATCGCCTCGACGTCCTGTGTCGTCATGCGCTCGCGCACGACCCGCTCCATGCGGGAGAGGCCGATGCGGACCTGGTTCTGGATCAGCTCGCCGACCGAGCGGATGCGGCGGTTGGCGAAGTGGTCCTGGTCGTCGAGGCGGTAGCCCGGCTCGCCGTTGGCGAGATGCAGCATGTAGGTGGCGGCGGCCAGCACCTCGCTCGGGCTGAGAACGCCCTGCTCGGGGTTGGGACGCTCGAGGTCGTGATCGAGGATCTCGGAGATCCGCTCGATCTCGGGGCCGAGCTTGCGGTTGAGCTTGTAGCGGCCCACCCGCGTGAGGTCGTAGCGGCGCGGGTTGAAGAAGGCGTTCTCGAAGTAGACGCGGGCGGCCTCGAGCGAGAGCGGCTCGCCCGGGCGGGCGCGCTTGTAGATCTCGAGGAGGGCTTCCTCGCGGGTCGGGACGAGCTCCCGCTCCTTCTCCCACTGGCCTTCGAGGAAGTCGAAGTGCCGGACGAACTTGTTGAGGAAGGCCTCGTCCTCGTAGCCGAGGGCGCGCAGCACGACGAAGAGGCTGAGGCGGCGCTTGCGGGCGACGCGGGCGCCGGCGGTGACGTCGCGGTTCGGCTTCGCCTCGACGTCGAACTCGATCCACTCGCCCCGGTAGGGGTGGATCGTCCCGGTCACGATCGTCTTCTGGTCACGTCCGGGCTGGAAGATGACACCAGGCGAGCGGACGAGCTGGCTCACCACGACGCGCTCGGTGCCGTTGATGATGAACGTGCCGCGGTCGGTCATCATCGGGAAGTCCCCCATGAAGACCGTCTGCTCCTTGATCTCGCCCGTGGAGGCGTTCAGGAAGCGGGCGCGCACGAAGATCGGCCCGGCGTAGGTGATGTCCTTCGCCTTGCACTCGTCGATGGTGAATTTCGGTGGTGGCCGAAGATCGGCGTCGCTCGGGTCGAACTCGAGCTCGAGGCGAAGCTGATCGGTGAAGTCCGCTATCGGGCTGATGTCCGCGAACGTCTCGGCAAGGCCCCGGTCGAGGAACCATTGGAACGAGTCGCGCTGTACGGAAATCAGATCTGGAAGGGGCAGGACCTCGTCCAACTTTGCGAACGAAAATCGGTCCGGCGTGCGGGAACGAGACGGCAAGGCGCTACTCCTCGCGAGAACGAGACGGCCGGGAACTCGGGACGGTCCGTGTCTGGGCGCGCGTCAATGCAGAAAGGAGATTGCAATCAGACGCGGTGAGGGCACGGCAACAGGACAGCATACTCGCGCGGGGACGCGCGAGCAACACCCGGGCGTCATTGCCCCGGGGCAGGGTACGGGAAGCACCGGCCGGAGTCAAGGCAATTCTCCCTGACGGACCGGCCGGGTGCAAAGGCGCCGGGCTCCCGCCCGGCGCC
>JBKQSP010000097.1:0-2860 GCA_052143575.1 Acidimicrobiales bacterium | reverse complement strand
TGGGCACGTTCCGATAGGCGTGCCCATCCCACAGTGCCGGTCGCTCAATTGGCTATGGCGCAGTAGGTCTGGACGGCCTAAGAATGTCTTTGAGGCCCGCCCAACGCCGGGCGGTCACGAGAGGCGGCCGCCATGGATCTGACCGAGGCCACGACCAGCCATCCCCGTCGCCGTGCAGCGATGCTCGCCGTGGCAGCGATCGTCGCGCTCGTCGGCTCAGGCGTCGCCACGGTACGGAATGACATTCCGAACGCTGGAGCCCTCGGCCTCGCGGGCACCATTCGTAGGGCCCCCGTCCGAGCGAACATCGTGAACACGCAGGTGCCCACATCGGCCGACGCCGACTTCAGCTCGATCTTCACGCCGCGGCTCACATTGCCGGCCCAAGTCAAGGCGCCCTCGGCCGAGGAGGCGACCGCCTTCGCTGCGCTCAACACCCTGCTCGGCACGGAGACTCGCTTCGGCGAGGCCGTCATCGGGATGCGTGTCTCGCTCGACCGCGCCCAGGCCGCCCTCACTGCGGGGGCGCAACTGGCGTTCGTGCACCAGATCAACGCCAGCGCCGAGTACGCCCTAGCCGCCTCCCGGCTGGTCGGGGGCTTCCCCGCCTTGCAGGCCACCGTCGTGCGAGCCTTTGTCGCCGACAATATGAGCCTGACCCTCACGCCCGCGCAGTTCGCGGCGGCGAAAGCGAAGCTCCTGCGCGGCCTGCCTGCGTCGTTCACGCGCCTGCTCAATGTGGCCGCTGCGGCGTACCAGCCCTCCACGGTCCTCCAGGTGGTGGCGCTGAGGGCCGCCATCGTCGACACGGAGCCAATCGAGCAGGGATTGGCGAACAGAGCGCCCAAGACCTTGGCACTGCCCGGCGTGCTCGCGTCGAGCTCGGTCACCGGCCCAGAGGTCCGGCTTTCGGTAGCGCTCAAGAACTTTGCCGACACAATCTTGGAGCCGGTGCGGGCATCTGCGCTCGGCGGGGTGGCGGGGGGGACCGGGCCCGACGCGAGGTTCGTCGCTAACGGGGAGGAGAACCCAAGCTTCAGCGAGGCTTTGGGCGAGACCTTGCACCTCGCCACGGACGCCGCCGAGGCATCAGTGGACGGGGCCAAGGCTACTGGAGAGGCGGGGGCAGAAGCTGCCGAAGCGTTGGAGCCGCTCAGCGAGGGGCTCGGCTACGCGTTCTCGTTCGTCGCCTTCCAGGAGGCCAACGCTGCGTTCGGCGAAGGCGCTGGCGCCGGCGAGGGCGGTGGCGGTGGTAGCGGGAGCGGCGACAGCGCTGCTTCGTACGGAGAACCGCACGAGGAGACTTTCTCCGGTTCCGGCTACGTGTTCCAGGCCGCCGGGGAGTTCACCCTGGTCAAGTCGACCACCGACGACCTCGACATCCAGGTCCGTGAGCAGCGCTTCCCCGGTGCCGCCGATGTCGCGTTCGACACGGCGACGGCGATGCAAGTCGGCCCCAACAGTGTCGAGCTTGCCGCCAATGCATCGGGCCAACTGCAGCTCTGGATAAACCGCCGAGCTGTGACGTACGGAGCCCGCGCTCTGGCCGGCGGCGGGACCATATCGGTGAAGGACGCCGATTCGGCAACGGTCACCTGGCCCGACGGGACTGCTGTGTCGGTGTTCTCGGGCGAGTCCGGAGCCATCGCCCACGAGACCATCACGTGCAATGGCAGCGACGAAATCGACATGGTCGTCAAGGTGGCGCCATCGCGCGCCGGGCACCTCGAAGGGCTCCTAGGCGACCCGGGGGAGCCATTTGACGAGCTGGTTGGGGGCAACGGGGCCCTCTACAGCCTCGACCAGCTCGCCGCTCCCTGGGAGAGCGTGCAGGACTTTGACGTGCTCTACCACCAGTTCGCGCAGAGCTGGCGCATCACCCAGCGGAGCTCGCTCTTCTACTACCCCCAGGGCACGAGCACAGCCACCTTCACCGACCTCGCCTTCCCGAGCAGGGCGGTCACCGTAGCGTCCCTGACGCCAACCACTGTCTCTGCCGCGAAGCGCGACTGCAAGGCCGAAGGCATTACCAACCCCTACTTGCTCTCCGACTGCGTCTATGACCTGGGCCTCGGTGGCGGTCGCGACGTCTGCTTGGGTGGGGCCGAGGCCCGTGTCCAGGCGGCGACCGGGGGGCCTACTGCGACCGGGCTACCCGAGAGCAGCGGCGCCCTTCTCCCGGTCAGCGCCGGCCCGGCGTCGAGCGGCACTAGCACCGGCAGCCCGGTCACGGTCGGGAGCGCCCCGAGCGTACCGCCGGCCGTCGCAGTGGACGCGTCGGGCACGGCCTACGTCGTGTGGGAGCAAAGCTCGACCAAGCTGAGCTTCTGCAAGCTGGCTAGCGCCACCACCAGCTGTAGCCCCGTAACCCTGGAGGTCGCCGACCCGTCAAGCGACCAGTTCTTCGGGCCCCCGAGCGTGCTGCTCGAGCCGGGCCACATCTACGTGCTCGCCATTGCTCTCGGCGGCTCCGACATCGATGGCATCAACGAGTTCGTTTCGACGGACGGCGGAGCCTCCTTCAACCTCGAGCCTCACGCCGTTGGCTTCGTTGGGGGCGATAGCGGGACCGCCGGCCCGGCGATCGAGCTGCCCGGCGGCGACCTCGGCGCCGGCTACGTGATCCCCGGGTCCAACCCCGCCTTCCAGGCGAACTCGCTCAGCGCACCGACCGACCAATCCGACGCCACAACGCCGCCATTTGCGACCCTCAACCCCCTCCCGGCGAGCGCCTACGCAATCGGCAACCTCGGGGGCGTGTTCGGTTCTCAGCTCGTCGGCTCTCCAGGCGTGCTCGGCGTGTTCGCCGCCCTTCCGGGCAAGGGCAGCTCACCCTGCCCGTCGAGCGCCAGCGACGCCC
>JBKQSP010000096.1:0-16736 GCA_052143575.1 Acidimicrobiales bacterium | reverse complement strand
GCTCTTCGTTCCAAGGAACGAAACCGGTATCGCCAGATTGTTGACGATGTGCAGCATCGCGATCGTGACGATGAAGGCGAGGTAGAACCAGTTCGCCACATAGATGTGGTCCATCGTGCCCCCGACCCACGGTCCGTCGGTCCGGTAGTTGTCCCCGCTCTTCGGCGGGCTCACCTCGCACAGCTCGGGGTGGATCATCGGGCAGTGGTAGCACTCCTGGTAGTTCTCGGTCAGGATCTTCCAGTTGGCGTTGACGACGTAGTCGTGTCCGCCCGCTACGACGAGGCGCTCGGGTTCGTAGGGCGCCACGATCTCCTCGAGGCCGGCGACGTGGGCGCTGAACGGCCCGGCCTGCCCGGAGGCGTCCACGAAGATCCAGCCGTGCCACTCCTGCGATGGAAGCTCCACGAGGGAGTTCTCCGCCGGCTCGAAGCCCGCCATGGCGCCCTCGTCGAAGCCGGGAGCCTTCCGCAACGAGCCGTCGAGACGGTACGACCAGCCGTGATAGGGGCACAGCACGATGGGTCGGTTGACCGTCGACTCGCCGCAGGGCAACAGCTCGTGGTTGCGGTGGCGGCAGGCGTTGGCAAAGGCCCGCAGCTTGCCGTCGGCGTCGCGCATGAGGAAGACGCCGGCGTGACCGACCGACTCGGCTCTCTGATCACCGGGTCGCGGGAGCGAATCGCTCCGCCCGACGCACATCCAGCCACCCCCGAAGAAGTGGCGCTGCTCCCAGGCAAAGACCGCCTCGCTCACGTAGGCGGCGCGGGGAAGCATGCGGCTCTCTCCGAACGGGCGCAGGACGAGCTCAAGCTCTCGGGGGTCGATGGGCGCCACGTCCGGCGCCGGTGCCTGCGGCGATCTTTGAATGACCATACAGTCAATCGTAGGGGGAGAACGTCTCCCCCGGCAAGGCCCCGCCCCGCCGGGTCGAGGCCAGTGCGGCGGCCGTTACCCGCCGGCCGAGCCCGTTTCGACGGCGACGCCTGTCTCGCCGGGACCGGGGCCTGCCACCGCCTGGGCGGACCCCTGCGCGGCAGCACCCTGGGCGGGCAGGTCCGTTGCCGCCAGGCCCGTTGCCGCCAGGTCCGTTGCCGCCAGGCCCGGTGCCGCCACGGCCGGTGCCGTCCCGTCCGGTACGTCCGGTGCCGCCGCGTCGCCGGCGTCGCGCGGCTTGCGGCGTGCTCCTCGCCCAGCGGCGCGCAGCAGCTCGTCGAGCGACTCCTGCAGCAGCTGCGGGAATTCGTCGAGATCGGGCACCGTCTCCCGGCAGGCGTTGAGCCCGAAATAGACCATCCCGCAGTAGCTCATCACGGTGATGTTGAGACCGATGCCCTCGGTGACAGGCCCGAGCGGGTACATGCCCACCATGCGTGCACCGGCAAGGAAGAGGGGGAAGGGTGGTCCGGGCACGTTTGACACCGTGACGTTGAAGAGCGGCCGGAGGTGGTCGAAGACCCGCATCGACGCCGTCAGCCGGGCGGCCCGGCTGATGAGTGCCGGGAAGGCGAACTCCGTCCAGTCCGTGAGCGTGGCAGCCCCGATGAGCCGCTCCTGGGCTTTGGCGCGCCCCATGCACTCGACAACGGTCTCCAGCCGCTCGACGGCGTCGCCGAGGTCGGTGGCAAGCGAGGTGAGCATGGCGGAGACACGGTTGCCGCTCATGCCGGCGTCGTCGTCGGTCCGCACCGACATCGGGACCATCGCCACGAGCGGTTCCGCCGGCAGGTCGCCGCGATCAAGCAGGTAACGGCGGAGCGCCCCGGCGCATACCGCCAGCACGACGTCGTTCACGGTGCAGCTGAAGTGGTTCTTGACGGCCTTGAAGTCGTCGAGCGGTCGGGCGGCGAAGGCGACACGACGGTGCGGCGTGATGGCGACATTGAGCGTGGTCTTCGGGGCGCCGAACAGTGCCGGTGGCGGGCTGACGCCCGATTCGCGGTTGTGCTCGGAGAGCTGGAGGGCTGTCTCGACGACGTCGCGAGCCGTCCTGGCGGCGCGCACGGGGTGGCCGACGAGCGACGCCATGGCAAGCGCCACGAGGTCCGCCTCCGTCGGAGACTCCTCCGGCCTCCAGGAGTCGACGATGAGGCGGGCGGGCGGATCCGGCTCGAGGTCGAGCAGGGTGGCCATGATCTCGGCGCCGGAGACGCCATCGACGGCAGCGTGGTGCATCTTGCCGACGAGGGCGACGCGCCCTCCCTTGAGGCCCTCGACGACGTACAGCTCCCAAAGCGGCCGCGTGCGGTCGAGCGGCAGCGCTCCCACATGGGCGGCGTAGGCGGCCAACTCCTTCGGTCCCCCGGGGCTCGGTAGGGCCGCCCGCCTCACGTGGTAATCGAGATCGAAGCCGGCGTCCTCCACCCAGATGGGGTGATGCAGCTTGAAGGGCATCTCCACAAGACGCCGGCGAAACTGCAGAGCCAGGGGCAGACGGCTCGCCACGAGGTCGCGCACGGCGTCGAAGGAGAGGCCACGCTCGCCCGGCTCGAGCACGTAGACACCCGTGACGTGCATGTGCGAGCTCGGGGTCTCGAGGTACAGGAACATGGCGTCGAGTCCGCTCAACCGCTGCATGTCACCCTCCTTCTCTCAGTCCCGCCGGTCGGGTACCGGTCGCTCGGCCGCCTCGGTGACAGCTCCTTCAGCGACCGGTGTGACCGAAGCCACCTTCGCCGCGCTCGCTCTCGGCGAGCATGCCGGAACTCACGAGCGCCACCGCCTCGAAGCGGACCACGAGGAGCTGCGCCACACGATCTCCACGGTGCACCTCGTATCGCTCGGTCGGATCGGTGTTCACCAGTATGACTCCCACCTCGCCGCGGTACCCGGGGTCGATCAGGCCGGGAGCATTCAGGCAGGTCACACCATGACGAATCGCCAGCCCGCTGCGCGGTAGCACGAGGCCGGCCCACCCGTCCGGCAGCTCGAGGGCGAGCCCGGTGGGCACGAGCGCCCGGCCGCCGCCCGCCTCGAGCACGACGTCGCACCGGGCCAGCAAGTCCAGACCGGCGTCGCTCGGCCGTGCCCGAGTCGGGATCGGGAGCTCGGGGTCGAGTTGCAGCACCGGGATATCGGTCACCGGCTGCAGGGTAGCGGAGCGCTACTACGATCCCCCAGCGTGCTCGTCTGGATGGATCTCGAGATGACCGGCCTCGAGCCGGAGCGGCACGTGATCGTCGAGATGGCAACACTGGTGACCGACGACTTCCTGAACGTCATCGCCGAAGGACCTGACCTCGTGATCGGCGCTACGGCCGAGCAGCTGGCCGAGATGGAGGACATCGTGCGCCGCATGCACACGGTTTCCGGCCTTTTACCGCAGATCGCCGCTTCGACAAGGACCGTGGAGGAAGCTGCTGCCGAGACCCTGCAGTTCTTGCGGGCGCACGTCCCGAACGCCGGTGAAGTCCCCCTCTGCGGGAACTCGATCGCCGTCGACCGGCGCTTCCTGCAGCAACACGTGCCCGAGCTCGACCGCTTCTTCCACTACCGCTCGATCGACGTTTCGACGGTGAAGGAGCTCTGCAAGCGTTGGCGGCCAGACCTCTATGCCGGGCGGCCTCACAAGCAGACCGCTCACCGGGCGATGGACGACGTGCGCGAGAGCGTGGCCGAGCTCTTGTACTACAAGAGCCGGTTCCTCATCGACACGGTCCCCGGCGAGCCGGACACGGGCCAACCGGGCACGGGCGAGCCGGGCACGGGCCAACCGGGCACGCCGAGCGGCAGCGCCGGGTGAGCGAGGCGACCGGGCAACCGCCTCGCCGACCCCCGAAACAGGAGCAGCAGCCCGCTTCCAGGGAGATCACCGAGGTCGGCCCCGGTGTCCTGCGCCTGCAGATCCCCATCTTCTTCACCGGCCTCGGGCACGTGAACTGCTACGCCCTCCTCGACGACCGCGGCGCAGCCATCGTCGACGCCGGCATGCCGGGACGAGCTACCTGGCGGGCGCTCGGCCGGCGGCTGACGGACGCCGGCATCCGCGTCACCGACGTGCACACCGTCATCGTCACGCACTCACACCCCGACCACTTCGGCAGCGCCGGAAGGCTCGCCCACGAGGCAGGAGCAGAGCTCGTGACCGAGCGTCGCTTCCGCACCTGGCTCGAGCCGAGCTCGTCACGCCCCGCCAGGCGACCGAGCACGGCCAGCCGTTCGGGGGCGCCGGACAGCTGCGCCGAGCTCCTCGTCCCACCCGGCCTCGAGGCGGAGACATCCGAGGGTGAGGTCGAGCGGGGCGGGCGCCTCCTCGACGACGACACCGGGTTCTTCTCCGTGGCAAGCCGCCAGACGCCCTGGGCCGGCTCGCCCATCCCCCACCTGCAGCGCAACATCTGGATGATGCGCCTCGCCCGTTGGCACCTGCTGCCCTACATGCGCCCCCCCGTCCCCACCCGCCACGTCAGCGGCGGCGACCAGCTCCGCCTCGCCGGACGCCAGTGGGAGGTGCTCCACACGCCGGGGCACACGGGCGACCACGTCTGCCTCTTCGATCCCGAGGCGGGCATCCTCATCTCGGGCGACCACGTACTGCCCACGATCACGCCGCATGTGCCCGGCCTGTCCCCGCTCGCCGACCCACTCGGCTCCTACCTGGAGTCCCTGCAGGGTTTGGGCCGCCTCGGCGACGTCTCGGTCGTGCTCCCCGCTCATGGCCATCCCTTCAGGGACCTGCCAGGGCGCATCGGGGAGATCGTCGCCCACCACGAGGGCCGCTTGATCGAGCTCCGCCGCATCAGCGCAGCTCTCGGCCCCGCAACCGTCGTCGATCTGAGCAGAGAGCTGTTCCGTCCCGCCGTCTGGGGGATGATGGCCGAGAGCGAGACGTACGCCCATCTCGAGTACCTCCGCCTGCGCGGCCAGGCTGAGCGGTTCGAGATGGCCGGGCGGGCTGCTTACCGGGTCGAGCCCGAGCCGGTCGCACCGCCCGCCTAGCCCCGGGGAGGGCGTGACCGTCACTCACCTCGCAGCCGCTTGCGAGCCTTCTCGATGGCGGCCGCCCCTCGGAGGCGAACCTCACCGCTCCGCCTCGCCCGGACGACCTCGTCGTAGTCATCGAGCACGTCGCGGGCGGACCGATAGCCCTGCTCCATCCACTCCTCCGTCTTGGAGAAGTCCGCCGGCTCGGCACGCCCGGCCGCCGTCTGGCCCTCGAACACCACGACGTCGACGTCCGGCCCGACGGCGGCGAGATCGCGCTTCAGCCGTCCTGTCAGGGCGACGCTGAAGGCGCCGAACATCGCTTCGTAGGGTCGGCTGAACACCGGCAAGGCTATGTCGACAGGCCCGCACAGCAGCACGAACACCTGGCGGGCGCCGGCCGAGAGTGCCGCCGCAATGGCGACGTTGTCGAGCACGCCGCCGTCGAAGTAGTGAAGACCGCCCATCTCCACCTGGGGGTAGAGACCTGGGATGGCGGCCGAGGCGAGCACCGCTTCGAGGGCGGGGCCGGCCGTGATCCATTCCTCCGCACCGTCCTCGAGCCGTGTCGCCACCACGACGAGAGGCACCGGAGAGTCCTCCACGCGCTCGAAGCGGAGAAACCCCTTCACGACCTTCCTCAGACCGTCGATCGGGTACACGGCGTCGCGCCGTTGCAGGAAGCGCCAGGTACCGTCGAACCTGCCTCTCGGGAAGACGTCTTCGGCCACGATCCTCCGCCAGAGATCGGCGGCGAGGTAGACGCCTTCGACGGAGGGCGCTCCGGCGAAGGCGGCGGCGTTGACCGCACCGATCGATGTACCGACGAGGAGATCGGCCGCGATGCCCCGCTCGCTCAGCGCCCGCAGCATTCCGACCTGGACAGCGCCCCGGTTTCCACCGCCGCCGAGGACGAAGGCGGTGCGGACGCGGCGCCCCGCCCAGCCGAGGGTCGGCAGTCCGGAGGGCGCCACATCCGCTGGCGCAGGGTTTGAGGCGTCGACCGAACCGAGGTTCGACGTGACGACGCCTCCCCCGGCGTAGGCGTCGTCGGCGAGTCCGAACACAGGCATGCCAGCTCCCAGCGGCGATCAGGGACGGACGGCGACGACGACCCGCCCGCGTGTCCGGCCGGCGAGGATCTCCTCCGCCAGCGCAGGCAGGCCGGCCAGCGTGGTCTCCTCGGCCATCTCGTCGAGCAGCTCGCTCGACACCTCGCTCGCCAGACGCTGCCAGGCGAGGCGCCTGACCTCGATGGGGCACCGCACTGATTCCACCCCGGCGAGTGTCACGCCCCGCAGGATGAAGGGGTGAACGGTCGTCGGCAGGTCGGTGCCGCCCGCCAGGCCACAGGCAGCCACGCATCCGCCGTATCGGGTCTGACGTAGAAGGGTCGCCAGCGTGGCACCACCGACGGCATCGACGGCCCCGGCCCAGCGCTCCTTGTCGAGCGGTCGCGGGGGCGCCGCCGCCAGCTCTGCTCGCGCCACGAGGCTGCTCGCACCGAGACGACGGAGATAGCCCTCCTGCTCGCTGCGGCCGCTCACGGCCGCCACCTCGTAACCGAGACCGGCGAGGATGGCGACGGCCACGCTGCCGACTCCACCGGCGGCACCGGTCACGACGACGGGCATCCCATCAGCCCTCGTCGGCGTGAGCCCGTGCTGCTCGAGCGCCATCACGCACAACATCGACGTCAGACCCGCTGTCCCGATGATCATGGAACGCCGCGGGTCGAGACCCTCGGGCAGGGCGACGATCCACTCCGAGCGCACACGAGCGAGCTCGGCAAAGCCGCCGAAGCGCTCCTCGCCGAGACCGAAGCCCGTGACGACGACCTCGTCGCCGGGTGAGAAGTCGGCAGAGTCGGACGCCTCCACGGTGCCGGCCAGGTCGACGCCGCACACCATCGGAAAGGATCGCACGACCTTGCCCTTGCCCGTGATGGCGAGCCCGTCCTTGTAGTTCAAGCTCGACCAGTGCACCCGCACGGTGACGTCGCCGGGAGGAAGGTCATCCTCGTCGATCGTGGCGAGGCGGCCGGCCGGTCCGCCGGGCTCGGCCGCCAGCACGGCGCGAAACGGACTCATCTCGTCGAGGACGTCTGCTTGCCGAATGGGTTTCTCAGGATCACGGCTCCAGACTAAGCCGCCCTGGGACGACGCTGATCTCGCCGACAGACCCCGCCGCCGGCGACTGGCGGGCGGTGGCGGGCGGGCGCTCAGGGCGATGGATGGCGCCGGCGGGCGAAGATCGGCCCTCCAGGAACCAGAGTCGACCAGGTGATCACCGCCTGGGTCACAGCCAGGCCCTCGAAGATGCGTTGGGCGCCTTCCTCATCGGCCATCGGCTCATCGTGGGCGTGCGATGGTGTTCCGTCTCGCTGCTCGGTCAGCCGATGAAGGACCGCCCTCGTAGAGAGGCAGAGGGCCAGCTCGTAGCGGGCTTCGAGAGCGATCGCCCGCGCGATCACCTCGTCCAGGGCATCCGCCGGCCGACTGCTCCCCCTGACGGCGGTGAGTTCGGCGAGAGCGCTCGAGGTGCCGAGGACGCGCAGCGTCGTCACCTCGGCCTGCTCCAAGCCGGGGCGAGAGCGCAGGCGACCCAGCAGCTCGTGGCACGAGGCGATGGCGGCGGCGAAGTCACCTTCGAGCAAGTGACACTCGGCGAGGCGAACCTCCGCCTCGGCGGCGAAGAAGACGGATCGGATCGCCCGGAAGTCCTCGAGCGCGGCGACGAGGAGCCGCCGCCCGGAGGCAACGTCGCCGCTTCTCGCCGCGAGACGACCGAGGTTAGAAGTCGCCAGCGCCACGCCGACGCGGTACCCGGCCGCCAGCCAGGTCGCCCGGGCGGACTCGAACGGGATCCGCGCCGCTTCGAGGCCGCCTTGGTCGGAGAGGATCTCGGCGATGTTGTTTTCCTCCGTGGCGGTGCCGACGACGTCACCGGAGCGGGCACGGGCGTCCCGGCTTGCCTCGTAGTGCCGGAGAGCATCTTCCCAGTCGCCCCGGTAGTAAGCGGCGATCCCGAGGTTGTTGAGGGCATTGCCCTGGCCGACGAGATCGCCGAGCTCCTCGAAGATGGCGAGCGCCCGTCGACCGAGGGTGTCGTCGGCCCGCCCGAGGCGGATCGACATCATGTGCTGGAGGTAGAGGGCGTGGGCAAGACCCGAGCGGTGACGCGCCTTCACCGCCTCGGTGGCCGCTTCGGTCGCGAAGCGCCAGCAGTCCTGGTAGCGACCTTGTCTCGACCGGATGCCGGCGGACGCCAGGTCGAGCTCTGCGCGCTCCGAGCGGGTTGCCCGTTCGGGACCGGTCAACAAGCGGCGCCCCCTCGTGTAGCAGCTGAGCGCCTGCGGGTAACGGCCTTGACGCTCGTGCAGCACGCCGGCTTTGCGCAGGAGACGTGCCCTCGCGACGCCGTCGGGCCCGAGCCGCCGTGCCTCCGCGTAGGCACGAGCCGCCCGGTCGTAGCTGGCGTTCAGCTCGCAGGCGTCACCGAGCGCCTCGGCGACGGCGCCGACTTGAGCCGACGGCAGTGTGCCGAGGCGGTGGGCGGCTTCGAGCGCCCGGGCGAAGAACGTCGCCGCCTCCGCGTTCGCCCACAAGTCGCGGGCGCGCTCACCGGCGCGCCGTGAGTACCGCCACGCCTGTTCGTAGCCCTCGGCGTGCATCCAGTGAATCGAGAGCAGATCGGCGTCGTCGTCGGGCGTCGTCGTGCGCGCCTCGATCGCCCGGGCGGCCCGCGTGTGCAGCTCGCGGCGCCGACGAAACGCCAGCCCCTCGTAGGCGGCGTCGCGCATGAGGCCGTGGGCGAATCTGCGACCCGTGGCCGTCACGGCGACGAAGGGACCCAGTCGCAGCCAGACGTCGTCGTCGAGGGCGGCTCCCTCGTCCAGCAGCTCCGGCAGGAGGCCGGGGTCGAAGTGGCCGCCGAGCACGGCAGCCGCTCGGAGGATTTGCCGATCCGAGGGTGAGAGCTGGTCGATCTGGGCCGCCAGCAACGGCTCGAGCGACTCCGGCAGCTCTTCGACGCCACCAGCCTCGGCCGCCGCCCGCAGCAGCTCGCGAAGGAACAGCGGGTTGCCGTTAGCGCGCTCGACGACAACGGCAACCTGGGCGGGTGCGAGCACCGGCCCGCCCGCCTCTCCCGCCAAGCGTTGCGCCGCCTCCACGCTGAGCGGCTGTAGCTCGATGACAAGGCGACCGGCTACCTCGGGCACATCGAGGCGCCGCTCAGCCTCACGCGTGAGGACGACGAGCAACGGCAGTTCGCTCGACTCGAGGACGACCCGACCGAGCAAGCTCGCAGAGGCCTCGTCGATGTCATGGGCATCCTCGAACACGAGGGCGGAGGGGCCGACGATGTACAACCTCAGCAGCTGCACGGCACAGTGCTCGAGACGGGCCCGCCGAAAGCGAGGCTCCAGCTCATCGACTGCCTGGCTGGGCGGCACAGAGACGCCGACGACGTCTGCGAGGAGGGGGAGAAATGGCTCGAGATCGGGGAGGAACGACGCCACGACCCGCTGCAGCTCGGCGGCGACGACCTCATGGGCAGCGTCGGCCGCGCCGGCCAGCAGCCTGCGAAAGATTCGGCGAAACGCCAGGTAGGGCGTAGCGCTCCCGTACTCCTCGCAGGCGACTCTGAGCGTGTCGAGGCTCCAGCGGTCGATCGCCTCCGACACCAGCCGCGACTTGCCGATGCCGGCTCCTCCGACGATCTCCACGACGTTGCCCGAACCGCCGGCGGCGGCGTCCGCCACCCGCATGAGCTCGGCCAGTTCGACATCCCGGCCGACAAACGACAGGCTGCCGGCTGCCTCTTCGGCGATGCCGTGCAACGGCGCCCCCACAGCCGAGGCAATGACGGGCTCCGTCTTGCCCTTGACATGGAACGGTGGCACCGGCTCGGTTTCGAACGGATTACGGGCGCGACGCAGCGAATCGTCGGTGGCGAGCACCTGCCGCTGCGCCGCCTGCCCCATGACGCGGGCTGCCAGGTTCACGGCATCACCGGTGATCGAGAAGATGCGACGGTGGCCGAGGCCGACGTCCTGGGAGAACACGAACACCCGTCCGGCGTTCACGCCGACGCGAAGCCCGATGGGTGAGCCAGCCGGGTGGGCCGCCACGATGTCGTGGGCGGCGCGCAGCACCCGCTCCGTGTCGTTGCCGCGCAGCACAGGCACCCCGCCGAGAAGGATGATCTTGCCCCCGTCGCCCCCGATGTCGGTGCTGTGGAAGCTGGCACCGTAGACCTCGGCCGCCGCCTGTGCAGAACAGACGAGAGGGTCGAGGTTGGCCGCCACCGCCTCGGGGCCTTCGCGCCGCGAGAGGGCGTCGACCCCGGAGAAAGCCAGAAACGCCACAGTGGCCTGGCGGTGCTCGGCCTGCTCACCGCCGCCGAGGAGGTGCGCCCGCGTCTCAGCCGGCAGGAGGCGCCCAACGTCGAGCTCCGTGGGGTCTCGCCATGCCGGCCTCATCACCTCCTCGGCCTCGGGTGCCTTCATGAGAAGGACGCCCTCGAGCTTGGCGGCGCCGAGGACCGCTCGCTCGAGGCGGCCGGCGGTTTCCTCGCTGACGAGCACCTCCCCGGCCTCGGCGATCGTCTCCATGCGGGCGGTCTCGGTGGCGGCCGGCCCGGTCACGACGAGCTCGCGGTGGCGGTCGCCGAGAAGATAGAAGTCGAAGGCCCCGCTGTGGCCTCCGATCGACACGCCGAGATTGACGCGTCCGGCCGAGGTCCGCAGGCGCCCGATCCGGCTCATCGTCCGTGACATGAGGACCGCCGCTCGGCACGCCCGTCGTGCCGATGCCGGCTCGGAGAAGAACAGCAGCGAGGCGTCCCCACCCCACTTCAGCAGGTCCGCCCCGTAAGGGGCGGCAACGCCCAGCATCTCGCTGAAGACGGAGCCGATGACGTCGGTGATCTCCTCGGCTCCGACTTTGCCGCGGGCCGCCAGTCGTTCGGTGAGCGCCGTGAAACCCGAGACGTCCACGAACAGCAGCGTTCCTTCGAGGCGTCGGTGAACCTCGTTCGGTGTTTCCGAGAGCCACTCGAGGGCGAGGCGGGGGAGGTAGGGCGCCAGTCGCTCCGCCATGCCCCCGGCGGCCGTCAAAACGGGGTTGTCCCCTTGCAGCTCGGGGGCCCGCTCGCCGCCGTCTACGGCCATCCCACTGCATAGCTCATGTCGGGCGGCTCAGGGGCACCCAAGCCAACTCGAGGTGGCGAAGCGGCCGCTTAACTGTTGCCCGACTTCGTGACAGAACCGTAGACGGTGTTGTTCGAATAGGTGAAGCCACCGGTGTTGTTCGTGATGGCGAGCGAGCCGTAGACGGTGTTGTACGTGAAGGTGACACCGCCGCTGTTGCTCGAGACGCTGGCGCTTCCGGTGATGGTGTTGCCGGAGATGGTGACTCCCCCGCTGTTGCTGGAGACGCTCACGCTGCCGGTGACGGCGTTCCCCGTGACGGTGAGACCCCCATGGTTGCTCGAGATGCTGAGCGAGCCCGTCACGTGGTTGCTCTCGAACGAGACGCCGGAGAGGTTGCCCGTGATGCTCGTGCTGCCGCCCACGGTGTCACCGCTGCAACCGGAAGCTCCCATGAGAACCGGCCCGCTCGATGCCGACACCGACACCGATCCGGTCACCTTCGTACCGCACAGCGTGAGCGCGAGGGCTCCGGTCGAGCTGAGCGACCCACCGATCGTGCCACCGCTCAGCCAGAGGGCGCCCCCGTTGGCGACAGACACGGATCCGGTCACCTTGCCGCCCGAGCTGATGCAGATGACTTGCCCGTTGGCCACCGAGAGGGACCCGCTCACCGTTGTCGTGATACACGCCTGAGTGAACCCGACCGAGACGGTCGTCGTCGCCGTCGCCGTCGTGTAATCGGTGGTGTCGGTGGGTGTGAAGGTCACCGACAGTGTCTGGGTTCCCGGTTGCAGCACGGTCCCGGCGGGCGGGCTGTAGGTGAAGGTACCGGGCACGGATGCCTTCGCATCGAGCTGGGTGGCACCGAGTGGGGTCCCATAGGTGATGGCCGCCGGCGTCGCCCAGGTGACCGTCGGCGTCGCCTGCTTGATCGTCACCGAAGTCGTCACGGGCGGGGCGGCGAGGAAGTTCGGGTCTGCCCCGGTGCTATTGAACGTCGCCGTGATGCCATTCGTGTAGGTGCCGGCTTGCAGCACGGTGCCCGAGGAAGGGTTGCACGAACCCGAGCCGGTGTCCCCCGAGAGAGTGCTCAGATTGATGGTGCAGATGGGCGTGGAGCCATGCGTGACGCTCACCGTGTCTCCGCTCGGGAACGAGCCGCTGTCGCCCGCCGTCACGGTCGCCGAGAAGTGCAGGCTCGTCTCGGCGCCGTAGGTCGCCGGGCTGCCCGTCACCGAGAAGGCCGACACCGTGGCCGAGCGAGGGCTGACGGTGAGGCCGACGGAGCCCGACGTCGAAGCCGAGAAGCCGCCACCCCCGAGATAGCTGGCGGTGACCTCGTGGATGCCGGGCGAACCGTAGGTCACTGCGCACGTGGCATCGCCACCGCTGAGGGCCTTCCCACTCACCCCGCCGCAGCTCGCGATCGGTGTCGTCCCGTCGAGGAACTCGACGTTCCCGCTCGGGTTGCCCCCGCCCGGGCTGGCGGCCGCCACGGCGGCGGTGAAGCTGACCTGCTGGCCCACGACCGAAGCGGTCGGGTTGGACGACAACGAGGTCGTCGTCTGGTACATCGAGATGGCGAAGGCTTGGGTGGCGGTGTCGCCGTTCGGGTCCGTCACGGTGAGGGTGTGCTCGCCGCCGGTCGAGACGACGATGGCGCCACTTGACGGGAGGACTGCCGGTTGCGAACCGTCCAGCACGTAGGTCGAGCCGCTCGGCGCCGTGATGTTGGCGGTGACGGGTCCGGTGTAGTAGCCGTTGGTCGGTCCGTTGCCCGAGAGCGAGATCGCGACGGCCGGCTGCGAAATGGCGTTGAAGACGGTGCCTTCGTTGTTCGAGACGGCGACGTTGCCGGCGGTGTCGACGGCCTCAACGAAGTACTGCACCTGCCCGCTCGGTGTGGGCGGCACGTTCCCGGTCCACGTCTGACCACTCGACAACGAGAGGGACTCGGACTGCCAGGTTCCCGGGTGCTGGCCGTCGGTGTAGAGCACGAGCACTTCGACCACCGGTGCACTCGAGGGCGTCACCTGGACGGCGAAGCTGAGCCCGCTCGCCGAGATGACCGACTGCGTGGAATCGATCGTGGGCGGCGTGTAGTCGTCGGCGTACTGACTGCTCGGTGGCAGGTAGAACACCTTGGCCGTCATCGAGGTGAAGAGGCGCTCCGTGCCACCGCCGGACGACGGCGAGCTCGGGAGGAACTGGCCGCCGACAAGGTCGAGCTGGGCTCCCTGGCCCGTTCCACTCGACGTGAAGGTCCCGTAGGTCGCCACCCGCTGCAACGTGCCCGGGAAGGCGGCTTCACCGATGGCCGGTGGCGTGGCACCGGCCGATCCGGCCGCCGGCAACGAGTACGCCGGCGTCGGATCGGCCACGTCCGTGGAGCTAAGCCCGGTAATGAGGGCACCGTGGGGGACGAGACCCGGCTCGGTCACCGGGTACGTGGCGAGGGGCTCGATCGGGCGGTACTCAGTGGCCTGCGTGCCGCCGTTGGCGGCGCCGTTCACCTCGTAGTAGTCGCCGTTGCCCGTCGACACGAGCCCGAGGTCGCCGGCGCTGCCTCCCGTTGGGAGGCTGGCGGACACGGGAGCCTCCGTGAGACCGGTGGTCGGGTCGGTTCCGGTCGGCGGCCCGCTCGGTGGTGCGACCGGGGTGGGTGGCTTGTTCAGGTAGTACATCGGAAGCCCGTAGAAGGTCGACTCCATGAGCGCCTTCAAGTCGTACGGGCTGAGGATGGCATTGCCGGCGGCGTACTGCTGCTTGGCCTCGGTCAAGGCCTGGCCGATGGTGAGCGAGCCGTTGAGGTTGCCGGCGAACTCGGTCATGAGCTTGGCCGAGTAGGCGATCGTGTCTGTGTCGGCATAGCCGTAGCCCGTATTGGCCACCCAGAGGGCGCCGGCGTCGGCGAAGGATTTCGCCCAGTCGTCGATCGGCGCCGTGGCGCCGATGGAAGCGTCCACCTCGGCGTCATCGACGTCGAGACCGGAGTGACAGCCCATCGAGAACAGCAACCTGCCCGCGTACGAGCTCAAGGAGTTGCGTATGTCCGTCGTCGTGAACAAGTTCGTCGTGACGTTGTTGGTGTTGTCGTAGGCGGGCAGGGCCCGCGAATAGTCGAAGTGAGCGTTGATGCTGTCGACACCCGGTGTCGGGCTCGCAGTGAGCGCCGAGTCGAGGTTGGCGTCCGACCAGCTCTCGTTGATGAGGGCCGAGGGGGTGAGGCCGTCGGCCGCAAGGTTCGCCTCCACGGCCTGTGCTCCGGAGGTGAGGAACGAGTATCCCGTCGTGAGGCTGGCCGTGGCGTTGAGGTCGCCGTTCGAGCTGACGAAACGCGTGAGGGCTGACTCGATCTGAGAGGCGGACTCGACGAGGCGCCCGACTGCCAGCTGTGGCGTGTACAGAGTGGCACTGCCGACGCCGAGAGGTTGGCTGGCGGCGTACGGGTCGTCGCTGAAGTAGTAGCCGAGCGAGAGGGCATCCGCCTCGACGTTGTTCTGCCCAATGGCGGCCGAGGCGCCGTAGTCACGCTCGTTCGACTGCGTGGCTCCGTCGGCCAGACGGGCGAAGGGAATCTGGTCGTCGGCGCCGACGAGGACAAGGTTCTGCACGGTCGGGTAGTCCGCCCGTATCTGGTCGACGACAGAGGCGATCGCCGTCACGACGCCGTTGGCGCCGCTCACTGAGCAGGGGTTCTGGTTCCAGACGCTGTAGGCGTTCTGCACCCCGGAGTAGGCGTCCACCGGGATGACGGCGCCGTTCACCCCGGCGGCCGAGTCGGATGCCACCTGCTGCAGGTCGGACATGATCGTGCTCTCCGCCGTGCTGCCGAAGGCGGCGGAGAGCCGCTGGGTGTCGACGAGGAAGAGCGTGTTGGCGCCGGCCGGTACGGTTACCGGCCCGCTGGCGGCGGCCGGCAGCTCGTTGGGGTACGAGATCCCTCCAGGACAGCTCGGTGCCGTCGCACCCCCGAGGAGGTTGGCGCGCAGCAGGTAAGGCTGCGAGCTGTAGGCACCGTTGTAGCCGGACACCTGGACGACATAGGTCCCCGCCGCCAGCGGAGTCGTTTGGATGTACTGGTCCTGGCCGTCGGGGTTGTTGGAGAGAGCTTCGAGCTGATCTCCGGGCGGTGGCGTGACAGGGATGTCCTGCGATCCAGGCGTCGACTCCGTCGTACCGCCCGGCGTGACGGACGGCAGCTCGTCGGTCACGCCCGACAGGTCCTGGCTCGGCGTGCCCTGCAGCTGCGAGGCGTTCGGGCCGAAGAGCTCGAGGTCGTAGGTCGCCGGCAGGTTCGTGAGGGCGAGGCTCAGCTCGGCTCCTTGAGGAACCGTCACCTGCCAATCGTTCAAGTTCCCGGGAGACGTGAGGTAGCCGATGTTGAGGTCTCCACCGGTCGCAGGTGGCGTGCCGGCAGCCAGTTGGGGCGCCGTGCTGGCCGCGTTCACGGCCGGGGATTCGCCATCGACGACGTCGACCGTCGCCATCGAGGACGGGCCGGAAGCCCCCGCTACTTGGGTCGAAAGCGTGGCCGCTGCCGACCCGAGGCCGATGCCGGCGTTCGCCTGCAGCGCCAGCGTGTGGCTGCCAGCGCCGAGGGCGAGCGTCCAGCCGAGCGAACACGAGCCTTGACTGCAATCGGTCGGTGTGGGCGCCGGCGCCGGGGCGCCATCGAGCGTGGTGCTGCCCGGCACGTAGGCGAACGTCGCCGGAAGTGTGATGGCCACCTGCACGGTCACAGCAGCGGCGGCGTGGAGTTGTGCCGCGTACGTGACGGTCCCCCCGGTCGTTTCGTCGGCCGCCAGCGGCAGGCTGGGCAGGGAGACCGACTGCCACGGGTACGAGGACGGCGGTGTCGTCATGAGGATGAGGTCCTCGAGCGTGAGGGCCGGGTAGCCGGCGACCGTGGTGTTGTCACCGTTGAGAAGGTCGCCGATCGTGAGGTTCGGGTAGCCGGCAACTGCGGTGTTGTCCCCGTTGAGGATGGCGGCGAGCGTGAGGCTCGGGTAACCGGCGACCGAGGTGTTGTCACCGCTGAGGATGGCGGCGAGCGTGAGGCTCGAGTAGCCGGGAGACGAGCTGAGGCCGGCGAGGACGAGGTCCTCGAGTGTCAGGTTCGGGTAGTTGGCAACCGAGGTGTTGTCACCGTTGATGAGGTCGCCGAGCGTGAGGCTCGGGTAGCCGGCGACCGAGGTGTTGTCGCCGCTGAGGAGGTCGCCGATCGTGAGGCTCGGGTAACCGGGAACTGTGGTGTTGTCGCCGTTGAGGATGGCGGCGAGCGTGAGGCTCGGGTAGCCACCGACCGCGGTGTTGTCCCAGCTGAGGAGGTCGCCGACGGTGGCACCGTTGACGATCGCTCCGGCTGCGGCCGCCGTCCCCAGCGTTGCGCCGGCGGCCGTGCAGCCGTACGTCTGGCAGTTCACGACGAGGTTGATCGAGTCGAGCGGGATCGAGTCGAGCGGGATGGAGTCGAGCGGGCTCGTCGCAAGGTTGATCGAGTCGAGCGGGATGGAGTCGAGCGGGCTCGTCGCTAGGTTGATCGAGTCGAGCGGGATGGAGTCGAGCGGGCTCGTCGCAAGGTTGATCGAGTCGAGCGGGATGGAGTCGAGCGGGTTGGAGGCGAGGTTGATCGAGTCGAGCGGGATGGAGTCGA
>JBKQSP010000095.1:0-34849 GCA_052143575.1 Acidimicrobiales bacterium | reverse complement strand
GGCCGATGGCCGAGCCGCGGCCGAGCTCGTGCTCGGCCAACAGGACGGGATAGTGGTCGTAGTGCTCCATCGCTCGGGCCTCAGCTCTGCGGAGTGACGAGCGGGGCCTCGTCTTCAGGCAGCTCGCCGAGCTCTTCCTCGGCTTCGGAGGCCTTCACGGCCGCCATCGTGGCGGCGTCCGCCACCCAGGACGGCTTGCGGAAGCGCGAGATGAAGACTGGCGGGAGCGCAAGCAAGGCGGTGAAGAAGACCATGAGGCAGATGTAGAGCGTGTGGTTGCCCGTCGAGATCTGCGAGGGCGGTACGAAGCCGACGTAGAAGGCGAAGACGCAACCGGCGATGCCGAGGCCGCCCATCGTCCAGACGCCGACCATGCCGCCCGGGATCTTGTAGGGCCGCGGTCTGTCCGGCTCGGTGTAGCGCAACCGGATGACGGCGGCGAACATGAGCACGTACATGATCACGAGCAACTGCGTCGTGAGGGCCGAGAGGATCCAGTAGGAGGCGCTGATCGTCGGCTCGAAGAGGAAGAGGAGGGCGAAGAGCGAGCCGACTGCGGCCTGGATCCACAGCACCGAGGTGGGGGCGAGGCTGGCGTTGTGGCCCTGGAAGACGTGCGGGAAGTCGCCCTCGAACGATGCCCGCATGAAGCCTCGGGCCGGTCCGTACATCCAGGTCGACAACAGGGCGATGCCGCCGGCGAAGATCAGGATGGCCATCGGTCGCGTGATCCAGGCGACGCCGAACTTGCTGAAGAAGGCCTGGAAGGCCTGCAGCAGACCGGAGTTGAGCTGGAGGGCCTTCTGCGGCACCACGAAGGCGATCGCCAGGGTGCCGAGGACGTAGAGCGCCACGAGGGCTACACAGGCGAACAGCGTCGCCCGTGGGAAGTCGCGCTTCGGGTCCTTCGCCTCACGGGCGTGGAACCCGGCCATCTCCATGCCGGAGAAAGCGAGGATGACGCCGGAGAAGAACACGAGGTTCGTGATGTTGAGCGCCGGCATGAGGGACTTGGCGCCGTGATAGGGGATGGCGATGGCGTGGCCGGAGAGGATCCAGCCGAGGCCGAGGCCGATGAGGATGATGCCGGGGACGACCGAGCCGATGACGGTGCCCCAGCTGCTGATGCGGGCGGAGGCCTTCACCCCGAAGAAGTTTGCGATCGTGGTGGCCCAGAAAACGATCATCATCACGATGAAGAGCCAGGCGCGGTTGTTCGCCCATCCCGGCACGATGACATAGGCGAGGGCGGCGGCGATGAACGACAGCACCGTCGGGTACCAGACGAGGTTCTCCGCCCAGTCTGCCCAGATGGCGACGGCGCCCGACTTGTTGCCGAAGGCCTCCCGCACCCAGACGTAGACACCGCCCGTCTCCGCCCAACCACTCGCCAGCTCGGCGGCGGCGAAGGAGATCGGGATCATGAAGCCGAGCATGGCGAGGCCGAAGATGAAGATCGAGCCCCAGCCGTACTCGGCGATGGTCGGCAGGTTTCGCAGGCTGATGACGGCGGCGATGTCGATCAGCGCCAGGCTCCCCATGCCGAGGACACGCTTTGGGCGGATCGGCTTCTTCGTGCCGTCGGCGCCCGTTTGAGCGTCACTTCCCCCGGTGAGCGACGAGATGAGGTGCCTCTCGTGGCGTGCTCCGGATGGCTTGACGAGTGTCATGACTACTCGCTTCCTTTCCCTGCTCTGCTCGCGGAGGATGGGTGCCTCCACCGTCCAAGAATCCGCCGATCGGGCGGTGTCCGCCAGGGTCAAAAGTCCTGCGTTAGGGGGTTCTCCTTGCCGCTTTCCGCCCTTTGGCCCTAGCGCCGCACCCACACGAGGCGCAGCCTGAGGAGGGACGCGGAACGCCCCACAGGCCAACACAAGGAAATCCTATGAAACACATTGACAGCCTTCCGATCCTCGTCGTGCACGATCGGAACGAGTCGGGCATGACGGTGCACAGCGCCATGGGTCAGATCATCAAGGAGCTCGAGCAGAGCGGTCTCGAGGTCCTCGAGGCCGAGAGCCACGAAGACGGGCTGCATGCGCTCGGGGGCCATCCTGAGATCGGAGCCGTCCTCGTCGGCTGGGCGGACGGCGAGGCGCCGCCGGACGCCGGCCACGGTCCGAGCCGGCTGCTCGCCGTCGCCCGCAGGCGCTTCGACGGGCTGCCCGTCATCCTCATGACCGAGGGCCTCTCGGTCGAGGACCTCTCGCCCGAGGTGGCCGCCTCCCTCGCCGGCGCCATCTGGCTGACCGAGGACACGCCCGAGTGGGTCGCCGGTCACATCAAGAAGTCCATGGAGCACTACCGTGACCGCCTCTTCCCGCCGTTCTTCGGTGCCCTCGTCCGCTACGTGGACGAGTACAAGTCCGGCTGGCACACGCCGGGCCACATGGGGGGCTTGGCGTTCTTGAAATCGCCCTCCGGCCGGCTCTTCTTCGACTTCCTCGGCGAGACGGCCCTCAAGGCGGATCTCTCGTCCTCCGTGCCGGCCCTCGGCTCCATCCTCGAGCACGAGGGGGTCGTGCGGGAGGCCGAGGAGCGGGCGGCCCGCGCCTTCGGCGCCGACAGCACGTACTTCGTGACGAACGGGACGACGATGTCCAACCAGATCGTCTTCCGTTCCATCGTGACGGCCGGCGACGTCGTGCTCCTCGACCGCAACTGTCACAAGTCGGTGCTCAACGCCGTCATCCAAACGGGAAGCGTTCCCGTCTGGATGCTGCCCGTGCGTAACCACTACGGGATGATCGGCCCGATCGACGTCGCCGAGATGCAGCCGGAGGCGATCGAGGCCAAGCTGGCTTCTCATCCGCTCGTGCGGGCGCTTGCCCCGGATCGCCGCCGCCCCCGCCTCGCCGTCCTCACGAACTCCACCTACGACGGGACGATGTACAACGCCGAGCGTGTCACCGAGCGTCTCGGCTCGGTCGCCGACACCGTCCTGTTCGACGAGGCGTGGATCCCCTACGCCGCCTTTCATCCCATCTACAGCCGTCACTTCGCCATGACGCCGGCGGCGCTCCCAGGCAGCCGGGACGCATCGGGGACGCTCCCGCCCACGGTCGTGAGCACGATGTCGACCCACAAGATGCTGGCCGCCTTGTCGCAGGCCTCCATGATCCACATCCGCCAGGGGCGCGCACCGCTGCCGGAGGACCGCTTCAACGAGGCCTTCATGATGCACACCTCGACCTCGCCGCAGTACCTCATGGTCGCCTCCCTCGACGTGGCGACGAAGATGATGGAGGGTGCTCCCGGGCGCGCCCTCATGGACGACGCCATCAGCGAGGCGCTGGCGTTCCGCAAGGAGATCGTCACCGTCCGCAACCAGATGAGCGAGGAGCTCGAGTGGTGGTTCGACATCTGGCAGCCGAACGACGTCTCCACACCCGAGGATCCCCACGGCGTGACGGCGGCGCTCAGCGAGGCCGACGACGAGCAGCTGGCGGAGGCCCAGGCGGTCTGGGAGATGCGCCCTGGGCAGTCGTGGCACGGCTTCGAGGGCGTCGAGGACGGCTACACGATGCTCGACCCCGTGAAGGTGTCCCTCGTGACACCCGGGCTCGGCCCGGACGGGTCACCGTCCTCGTGGGGCATCCCGGCGGCCCTCGTCTCCGGGCTGCTCGGTGAGCGCGGCGTCGTCGCCGAGAAGACGGGCTTCTACTCGTTGCTCTTCCTCTTCTCGATCGGCGTCACGAAGGGCAAGTCGGGCACCCTCTTGAGCGAGCTGTTCGAGTTCAAGCGCCTCCTCGACGCGAACGCTCCGCTGGCCGACACGATGCCGGAGCTCGTGGCGGCCCACCCGGAGCGCTACCGGCACGTCGGGTTGCGCGACCTCGCTTGCGAGATGCACGAGTTCCTTTCCGCCTACGACACTTCCGAGATGCAAGAGGCGATCTATCGGCGCCTGCCGCAACCGGCCATGACCCCCGCCGAGGCCTTCGGGCATCTCGTGCGCGGCGAGGTCGAGCACGTGCCCCTCGCCGACCTGAAGGGCCGAGTGACGGCGACGCTGTGCGTGCTCTACCCGCCGGGAATCCCGGTCGTCGTGCCGGGCGAGCGCTTCGATTCCGGCTCGCAGGCCATCGTCGACTACCTGCAGCTCTTCGAGGCCTGGGACACCCGCTTTCCGGGCTTCGAGAGCGAGGTGCAAGGCGTCGTGAAGGAGACCTCGGGCGGGCGGACGTCCTTCTCGGTGAACTGCGTCGTCGAAGGCTGAACGAGTAGCGCCGTTGCCGCCGCCGCCTGGCGGCGAGCGCCGTCCCGCGTGCTGCGGTAGGAACCGACGTGCCCGACGACGGCGACGGCGAGCAGGACGCCGGCGACGAGGCTGCCGACGAGGAGCCATTGGCGGGCGCCGGCGCCGCTCACGTCGCGCCGTGCCCGTCCGTACCAGTCGCGAGGCGCCAGGCGGGCGGTTTCGACGAGATGCCCGAGGACGTGGATGGTCATGGCGCCGAACCAGAGGATGAAGCTGGCCTTGTGGACGAACATGAGGTCCGGCCGCCAGCGGCGCCCGAGGAACAGCAGGGCGATGCCGCTCGCCACCACGACGACGCTCAGGACGACGACGAAGGGACCGAGGAGACGTAGCAGCGTCGGAGGCGGGCCCTTGCGCCGGTAGGCGGGATCGCCCCGGTAGTAGCGCACGAACCGGTAGCCCGTCGAGGCGATCTTCACGAACAGGGGCGGCACGAGGATCATGCCGATGACGACGTGTGCCGTCAGCAGTGGGCCGAGAAACGGGATCGTGGCGCCTTCGGCTGCGAGGAGAACGAGGAGGAGGGCCGCCGTCGCCCCCGTCAGGCGAGCGTTGGCCTCCACGGGGTCGCTCCGCCGGAAGATGCGGCGGTGGACCGCCCGTGGCGGGACGGCGTGAGCTTGCGGGTGTCTCATGACGTCATGTCTCGCTTTGCGTCTCTCGGTGTTGTCAGATCAGATCTGTCAGACGGGCTGTCATCAGCGCGCCTCCAGGCGCACGACGGCGTCGACGCCTCCGCCCGGGGCGGCCTCGAGCCACGTACGGCCACCGGAGACACGGACGAGCTGAGCCACGATGGCAAGCCCGAGGCCGCTTCCGGCGTGCTGGGCGCCCTCCCGCCGCCAGAACCGGTCGAAGGCGCGGGCGCGATCGGCGGCGCTCATTCCCGGTCCCGTGTCCACGACGTGGATCTCGATGCCGTCGTCGAGGCGACGGGCGCTGAGCGACACGCGCCCACCGGGTGGCGTGGCGTCGAGGGCGTTCGAGAGCAAGTTGTCGAGCACCTGCTCGACGTGGCCCGGACAGGCGAGGGCGCTGAGGGCGACGCCCTGGCCGGGCGCCGCTGCCGCCGAGTCGTCGGCGAGGCTGACCTGGCGCTCCTCGGCGAGGGCGCTCCAGGCCTCCAGGCGCTCGCGGAGGGCGAGGCCGACGTCGACCGGTTGGCGCACCGGGCGGGCGCCCTCGGTGCGGGCGAGCGAGAGCAAGCCGTCCACGACCCGCGAGAGGCGGTCCGTCTCGGCGATGGCGGGGGCGAGATCGATGCCGGCGGCGGGGTCGAGGTCACCCTCGAGGTTCTCGAGCCGCAGGCGCAGTGCCGTCATGGGCGTGCGCAGCTGGTGGGAGGCGTCGGCCACGAAAGCGCGCTGGGTGTGCAGCAGTTCCTCGAGACGGTCGGCCATCTCGTTGACGGTGTCCCCGAGGGCCCTCAGCTCGGCCGGGCCGCGACCGTCCGGCACCCGCTCCGAGAGGCTGCCTGCCCCGAAGGCGGCAACGGCCGTCTCGATGCCGGCGAGCGTCTTGGTCAACGAGCGGGCGAGGAGCGTCCCGACGGCGGCCGCCACGGCCAGCATGGCGGCTCCGAAGAGCCCCAGCTTGACCCAGTCGCCGCGGATGCGAGCGTGCAAGGGCCCGGCCTGCTCGGCCACGAGGAGGACGACCCCGAAGGGGGCCGACGTCACGCCGGGCGTTGGCCCGGAGGTTTCCGTGGAGGCGGGCACCACCGGGAGCGCCACGTAGAGAAGGTCGTCGTCGGGATCCTGCGATCCCTCTTCACCGGAGGCCCTCCCGAGGGCGGCTCTGGCGAGGATCGCCCGCGTGGCGGGATCCCCCATCTCCTCGGCGGCATCGGAGCCAGCCGAGAGCTGCAGCTTGCCGCCGGAGACGACGACGACGATGGCGTGCTCGTCGAGGGCGAATCTCGAGATGAGGGCCTGCGCCTCCGCCGTGCTGCCTCGCCCGAGGGCGGAGCCGACGAGGAGGGCGAGGGAGGAGCCGTCGTTCTGCAGCTCGGAGAGGGCGGTCGTGCGGGCGTTCCTCGCCAGGCTGAGGCCGAGCGGCACTTCGAGCAGCGCGGCGAACACGAGGGCGAAGAGGAGGAAGCCCGCCAGGAGGCGTCGTCTCATTGCGGGATGACAAGCCGGAAGCCGACCCCCCGGCTCGTCTCGATCCAATCGGGGTTGCCGAGCTTCTTCCGCAGCGAGGCGATGTGGACGTCCACCGTCTTGGAGGTGCCGTACCAGTGCGGATCCCACACCTCGGCGAGGATGTCGCGCCTCGTCACCATGGCGCCGGGATCGACGGCGAGGAGGGCGAGGAGGTCGAACTCCTTCGGGGTGAGGGCGATCTCGGCGCCCGCCACGTGCACGCGGTGCGTGCGGCGGTCGAGCTCGAGCTGCCCGATGGTCTGCGGGCCGCTCGTGGTGGCTGACGTCCCGCTGCGCCGGGTGACGGCCCGGATGCGGGCGACGAGCTCGCGGAAGCCGAACGGCTTCACGACGTAGTCGTCCGCCCCGAGCTCGAGGCCGGCGACACGGTCGATCTCGTCGTCGCGGGCCGTCACGATGATGATGGGGACCGAGGAGCGGGCCCGCAACTGCCGGCAAACCTCGAAACCGTGGCCGTCCGGCAGCCCGAGGTCGAGCAGCACGAGGTCGCTCGGGGGCGCCGTCAGGGCGGCTGCAGCCGTGCTGACGCGGGCGACCTGGAAGCCCTCACGCTTCAGCCCGGCGACGAGCGGCTCGGCGATGGCGTCGTCGTCCTCCACGACGAGAACCCTCACGTGCGCCCAGCTTTGTCGCTCAGTCGAAGGCGTCGTCCGGTCATCGCCTCAGAGTCTCTCCTGCGAGACGGCCCGAGAGGCCGTCTTGGGCGAATCTTTACCACCGCTTGGGGTCACGATGACAGGCGGCTACCTAGGGTCGCGGCCGTGAAGGTCCTTCCGCCATGGCATCGCTGACGTTCGAGCCCGTGCAGTCGGGACGGCAGGTGGCGAGTCGCCGCCGCAGGCCGGTCTCCCGTCCGGGACCGGCGCCGCGGCCGTGGGCGGTCGACGTCGCCGTCATCATCCTCGGGCTCGGGCTGGGGGCGACCCTCGGCCTCTCCGTCACGGCGGAGAGCTGGGCGCAGCTGCACGCGGCCGGTGGCCTCGCCATGTTCCTCGGCAGCGCCACGGGACTCGCCGGCACTTATCTCGCCCTCGTCATGGTGCTGCTCGTGTCGCGGGTGCCCGTCGTCGAGCACGTGCTCGGCCAGGACGGCCTCCTGCGCTGGCACCGGCGGCTCGCCCCCTGGCCGATCTCGCTCATCGTCGCCCACGTCGTCCTGCTCACCCTTGCCTATGCCGAAGCCGCCCGTCAGGGCGCCTGGCACGAGATCGGAACGCTCGTGCGCTCGTTCCCCGACGTCCTCGAGGCGACCATCGGCTTTGCCCTCATGGTCTCGGTCGCCATCGTCTCGGTCCGCTCCATCCGCCGGCGGATCCGCCGGGAGCGCTGGTGGGCGTTCCATCTCCTCATGTATCTCGCCCTCGCCCTCTCGTTCGCCCACGTCATCGTCCTCGGGCCCTCCTTCGTGGGGCACCCGCTCACGCGCCTTGTCTGGGGGCTCCTCTGGCTCTCGACTGCGGGCCTTGTCGTCACCTATCGCTTCGGCCTCCCGATCGTTCGTTCCGTGCGCCACCGCCTCGAGGTCGTCGAGGTCCGCCAGGAAGGTCCCGGTGTCGTGTCGGTCATCTGCGCCGGGCGGCGCCTCGAGCGCCTCGCCGTCTCCGGCGGCCAGTTCTTCGAGTGGCGTTTCCTCGTACCGGGCATGTGGTGGCAGGCCCATCCCTTCTCGCTCTCGGCGCGTCCGAGCCCTCCCTACCTGCGCCTCACCGTGAAGGGCCTCGGGGACTTCTCGGCGGCACTGGCGCGACTGCAGCCGGGCACGAGAATCGCCATCGAAGGGCCCTACGGCGCCTTCACGACCCATGCCCGGCGCCGCCAGAAGGTCGCCCTCATCGCCGGAGGCATCGGTGTCACGGCCGTGCGCGCCCTGCTCGAGGATCTCCCCCGCGGCACCGATCCCGTCGTCATCCTGCGGGCCTCCTCGGCCGACGACCTCGTGCTCGCCTCCGAGATCGCAGAGCTGGTGCGGCATCGCAAAGGTCGCCTCCACGAGCTCGTCGGTCCTCGCTCCCTTGTCCGCTTCGACCAGCTGAACGACCTCGTGCCGGACATCAGGCATCGCGACGTCTATGTGGCCGGCTCGGAGGAGTTCGTGCGGCGCATCGTCGCCACGGTCTCCCATCTCGGCGTGCCGAAGGAAGCGATCCACCACGAGGTGTACGCCCTCTAAATGACCCCGTCACCGTCGAGCTCCTGCGCCCCGATCGCCGGGCGCCCCATCCAAGGAGCACACTCATGAAACGCGGCCCTGTCGCCCTCGCCTCGACGGCCGCCGGCCTCGTCGCCGTCATCGCCTTGCACAGCAGCCCGTCCCCGAGCCCGCTCGCCGGCGGTCCGACCACGACGACGAGCTCGCCGCCGCCTCCCTCGAGCACGGGCTCGTCGCCGGCCACCACGACCACGGCGCTGCCGGGAGCCCTCCTGAGCGCCGTCGGGCCGAGCGAGCAGTACGGCTATGGCGTCATCTCCGTCAAGGTGACCGTGAAGGGGCACCGCATCATGGACGTCACGGTGGCCAGCCTGCAGACGGCCGAGTCGTACTCCCAGCAGCTCGCACAGCAGGCGATCCCGATGCTGCAGAGCGAGGTGCTTGCCGCTCAGAGCGCTCACGTCAGTGCGATCTCCGGTGCCACCTATACGAGCGAGGCCTACCTGTACTCCCTGCAGTCCGCCCTCGATCGCCTCCACGTGTCGTGACGCTCCTCGACGACGCCGTCGTGCACGGCGAAGCGGTGATGGGGACGATGGTGTCGTTTCACCTCTACCCCGGCTCCGGCGGGGACTTCGAGGCGCGGGCGGCTCTGCGGGCGGCATGCGAACGCCTGCACCGCTTGGACGAGATCTTCACGACGTGGAGCCCCGCCAGCGCCATGAGCCGCTTCCGTGGCGGGCGCCTCCGCCCCCACGAGGTGCCGGCCGAGCTCCCCGTCGTGCTCGAGCTCTGCCGGCAGGTGCGCGCCGCCTCGGGAGGCTGGTTCGATCCGTGGGCGATGCCGGGCGGCCTCGATCCGACGGGGCTCGTGAAGGGCTGGGCGGTCGAGCAGGCGCTCGGGTTGCTGGGCGGAGCCGGCCTGGAGGGCGCCATGGTGAACGCCGGCGGTGACGTCGCCCTCCTCGGGCATCCTCCGGGCGGTGCCGGCTGGAGGATCGGCATCCGCCACCCGTGGCGGGCCGACGCCCTCGCCTGTGTCATCGAGGCGGAGGGCGCCGTCGCCACCTCCGGCTGCTACGAGCGGGGCGCCCACCTCGTCGACCCGAGGAACGGGAGGCCGTCGCAGGCGGCGGCTTCCGCCACCGTCATCGGCCCCCGCCTCGCCTTTGCCGACGCCCTCGCCACGGCGCTGGCGGTCGGGGGCGACGAGGCGCTCGAGCTCATCGGGGGGCTGGCGGGCTACGAGGCCTACCTGATCCGAGCCGACGGAACAGAGCTGGCAACGGCCGGTGTGGTGTTCTCGTGACGAGAGGCCGATTACGGTGGGTGTCGTGAGCCGAGCGCGGATTGACCCGCGGGTGGAGACGCCTGTCACCGGGGGCGCCCTCGAGCCGGCGATGTCGTGGTCGGCCGCACCGAAGCCGGCAGGGCGCCTCGTCGCTGTCGTGCGGGCGATGCGGCCCCGCCAGTGGCTGAAGAACGTCCTCGTCTTCGCCGCTCCGACGGCGGCCGGTGCCATCGTGCACGCCGGGCCGCTCGAACGAACGATCGCGGCGTTCTGGATCTTCGTGGCGGCCTCCGCCTGCACCTACCTCGTGAACGACGTCGTCGACGGCGAGACGGACCGGCTCCACCCGGTCAAGCGGATGCGGCCCGTGGCGTCCGGCCTCTTGACGCCGCGGCTGGCACTCGGCGCCGCCGCCCTCCTCGGCGCCGGCGCCATCGCCGCCGGCGCCGTCATCGGGACGGCCCTCAGCCTCATCGTGGTGACCTACCTCGCCATCAGCCTCGCCTACTCCTTGCGGCTGAAGCAGGTGCCGATCATCGAGCTCGCCTGCGTCGCCTCGGGCTTCACGCTGCGGGCCGTCGCCGGGGGCGCCGCCGCCCACGTCCTCATCTCACCGTGGTTCCTCGTCATGACGTCGTTCGGGGCCCTCCTCATCGTGGCCGGCAAGCGCACGTCCGAGCAGGCCGTGCTCGGCGACCAGCAGGCGGCCCACCGGGTGGCACTTGCCTCCTACCCTGCCGGTTTCCTGCGCAGCGTGCGGCTGATGGCGATGTCGGTGACGGTGACGACCTACTGCCTGTGGGCCTTCGAGCGGGCCTCCGGCGTGCGGCCGGTCGACCACGCCGAAGATCTCATCTGGTTCGAGCTGTCCATCATCCCCTTCGTCCTCGCCGTCCTCGCCGTCGAGCTCGCCATCATGCGGGGGCGCGGCGGAGAGCCCGAGGATCTCGCCCTCAGCGACCACCTCCTGCAATTCCTCGGTCTCGCCTGGATCGTCCTGCTCCTCTGCGGGCTTTACGCTTGAGGCCTGCACCACGGAGCGAGCTGCTGGCGGGCTGGGGTCGGGCGGCACCGACGGCAGCCGGCGTCGTGCGGCCACGCACCTGCGCAGAGGTCGAGGAGATCGTCGCCGAAGGGGGCGCCCGCCGGGGCGGCCACCGCCTGGCTCGGGGTCTCGGCCGCTCCTACGGGGACGCTGCCCAATGCGGCGGCGGCGTCGTCCTCGACTGCACCGCCCTCGACGCCATCCTCGAGCTCGACGAGCGCGAGGGCCGGCTGCGCGCCGAGGCGGGCGCCTCGCTCGACTCCCTCCTCAAGGTCCTCGTTCCCCGCGGCTACTTCGTGCCGGTCACGCCCGGCACGCGCTTTGTCACCCTCGGGGGCGCCATCGCGAGCGACGTGCACGGCAAGAACCACCACGTCGACGGCTCCCTCGGCGCCTACGTCGAGCATCTCCGTCTCGTGACGGCGAGCGGTTCGGTCTCCTGCGGGGGCGGAGAGCACGAGGAGGAGCTCGCCGCCACACTGGGCGGCATGGGCCTCACGGGCGTCATCACCGAGGCGACCCTGCGCCTCTTGCCCATCACCACCTCGCGCATGATCGTCGACACGGAGCGGGCGCCCGATCTCGACGCCTGCATGTCGCTGTTGAGCGAGGAGCAAGGGCGCTACCACTACTCCGTCGCCTGGATCGATGCCCTCGCCACGGGCCGCCGCCTTGGCCGCGCCGTGCTGACGCGGGGCGATCACGCCGTCGTGAGCGACCTCCCCGCGGGCGGCGGCGACCCCCTCGCCTACGAGGCCCGCCAGCGCTTCAGCGTGCCGCTGCCGCCGCCCGTCTCGCTGCTCAACCCGCTCTCGGTCGCCGCCTTCAACGAGATGTGGTTCCGCAAGGCTCCGCGGCGCCGGCTCGGCAAACTGGAGTCGATCGCCGCCTTCTTCCATCCTCTCGACGGCGTCGGCCGCTGGAACGTGCTCTACGGCCCGAGGGGTTTCACGCAGTATCAGTTCGTCGTGCCCTTCGGCGCCGAGGCGGCCGTGCGCACCGTGCTGGAGCGCTTGAGTGCCGCTCGCGTCGCCTCCTTCCTCGCCGTCCTCAAGTGCTTCGGCCCGGCCGGGTCGGGCCATCTCTCCTTTCCGTCGGAAGGCTGGACGCTCGCCCTCGACATCCCGCTCGGCGGCAGCGGGCTCAGCGAGCTCCTCGACGGGCTCGACACCGTCGTGGCCGAAGCGGGAGGTCGCATCTACCTGTCCAAGGACGGTCGACTGCGGCCCGAGCTCGTGCCGTCCATGTACCCCCGCTTGGACGAGTGGACCGCCGTCTGCCGGCGCCTCGACCCGGACGGCGTCTTCAGCTCGGATCTCGGGCGGCGGCTCGGCCTCGGCGGGGCGGCCGGGGCGGGCCGGCGAGGGGAGGCGGCGTGATCGACGCCACCGGGATGCCGCAGTCGGCCGTCGTGGTCGGCGGTAGCTCGGACATCGCCCGCGAGACCCTGCGCATCCTCGCCGGGCGCCGCCTGCGCAGCGTCCTGCTCGCCGGCCGTGATGCCGGCTCGCTCGAGGCCGTGGCGGCCGAGCTGCGCACGCTCGGGGTGACGTCGGCCGAGACGGCCCGCCTCGATGTCAGCGAGGTGGGCGGCCTCGATGCCTTCGCGGCGGAGGCGGCCCGGCGGCTCGGCGAGATCGACCTCGTCATCGTCGCCGCCGGCGACCTCGGCACGGCCGTCATCGACGAGCTCGATGCCGACAGCGTCGCTGCCAACATCGTCACGAACTTCGCCGGTCCGGCGGCGGTCACGTTGGCGCTCGCGCACGTGCTGCGCGCCCAGGGGTGCGGAAGAATCGTGATCCTCTCCTCGGTGGCCGGCATGCGGGTGCGGGCGGCGCGTCTCGTCTACGGGTCGGCCAAGGCCGGCCTCGACGGCTTCGCCCTCGGCCTCTGCGATGCCCTCGAGGGCAGCGGTGTCGATGTCATGGTGGTGCGGCCGGGCTTCGTGCGGACGAAGATGACCGAGGGCCTCGAAGCAGCCCCGCTCTCCGTCGATGCACCCGCCGTGGCGCAGGCCATCGTGCGCGGCCTCGAAACGGGCGCCGCCGTCGTCTGGGTCCCGGGCGCCCTGCGGCCGATCTTCGGTGTGCTGCGGCTGGTGCCCCGCGCCCTCTGGCGCCGCCTGCCCGGCTGAACCGGGCGGTCGGACGACTTCGAGGGGGGCGGCTCAGCCGGCGGCGGGCTCGGGCCGCGCCGACATTGTGAAGAAGTCGCGAGACCACCACGACTCGAAATACCGGCTCGGCGGCCCGTACATGTCGGCGAGGGGAAGGAGGTCCGTGCCGTTCGACACGGTGGCGAGGCCGTTCGGTGTCGAGGGGTGGAACGTGGCGAAGTTGACCCAGTCAGGGTTGATGTCGAGCTCCATGGCACGCACCGCCCCCGCCCGCACGAGGAGGTTCGCCAGGTCGGTGATGTTGAGATTGGGGCCGCCGACGTAGACGATGGCGCCGTTCTTCGTGATGCCGACACCGGAGCGCGACACGTAGACGGCGTTTCCGAGGGTGAAGCCCCACTGCGTCGTGTCGTTGGCGTTGAGACCCGGGGCCGGTTTGCCACCGCTCACGAGAAGGTCCAAGTTCTGGCGGACGGCGACGACGTCGGGCGTCATCGTGGCGTCCGTGCCCCAGGCGCCGATCTGCACGGAGCCGTTCTTGTAGATCACGAAGGAGGCGGCCCCCGTCCGCAGCGGGATGACCGTGCGCCCATCGGTGAAGTAACCACCGTTGGCGTCCTGCATCCGGAAGCCGGCGTTGAAGGCCGCCACGAGCGTCGTGGCGGCACTCGGCTTGATCGGGGCGCTGTTGGCGTACGGCCCGCCGCCCGGGATGTAGCTGCCGGGGTAGAGGGCGGCCGTCAGCAGCTTCGTGTCCATCCAGGCGACGCCGTCGATGACGCTCGTGTGCACGGCGTCCGGCCGCATGAAGGTCGTGTAGACGGCCGGGATGCCGCCGACGAGGCGGCCGGCGGCCACCCACTTTCCCTCTCCGGGCAGTGACGGGCTGGCGAAGGGGACGAGGGCGGCCGGCCTGGGGAGGTGACTGACCGTCGTTGTCGCCCGAGAACCGCCGGCCGTCGTCGTCGTCGGGACGGCGGCGCCCGTCGTCGGGACGGCGCCGGCCGCCGGTTGGCCGCCGACTCTCGGGGGATGGTTGGTGTACCACCAGTTCTCGATCGAGGTCACGAGCGAGCCGCCGCCGTGGTCGCGCACCCATTCGGCGCCCCGCGCCGAGAGGCTGAAGCCGAGGGCGGGGTTCGTGAGGGCGTTGCCGAGAGATACCCAGATCGGCGTCATCAAGACGAGCAGCACGACGGCGACGCTCGTCTTCGGGTGCCGCCCCGGCCACGTGCGGCGGGCGCGGCGGCGTTCGTGCCGAGCCCGCACGGCGGCGCGATGGGTCTTCCAGGAGGGCCAGTGTAGGCCCGTGCCTCCCGAGGAGGGCCGAGGCGAAGCCGGGCGCGATGTCACTTTGCTCCGGTCGGTCGCCCGCAGATGCACTGCCCTTCCACTCGAGCTCGTCGTCCGTCTCACCTGCTCGTGACGGGGGGCCGGTCGGGCCCTTGGCGGCGATGCCTCGGGATCGTCGCGCTCGGCGGCGGGGGAGTTCGGTCGCATTCCGCCGAGATCATGCCCGACGACCGGGGGCGATCGACGTCGCCTTGTCCAAATCTGTACGCAAATTTAACGAGCTGCCGGCTCTGCCGAGCGCTCCGGCCGGCGCCGTCCGCCTCGGCGGGCGGGTGGTCATGTCGCCAGCTCGGCGAATCGAAAGCAACCCGTGACGTGGTCGTTCGTCATTCCCGTCGCCTGCATGAAGGAGTAGACGATGGTGGGGCCGACAAAGCGGAAACCGCGGCGTTTCAGGTCGCGGCTGAGCGCCGTCGCCAACTCCGTGGTCGTCGGGACGTCGACCGCACGGGTGTGTCGCGGCTGCAGGGGGGCACCGCCCGTAAAGGCCCACAGGTAGGCGTCGAAACTCGTCGCGTCGTTGCGCAGCTCGCGAACGGCGCGGGCGTTCGTCACGACGGAGGCGATCTTGCCGCGGTTGCGGATGATGGCGGCGTCGTTCACGAGGGCGTCCACGTCCTCGTCGCTCCAGGTGGCGATGAGGTCGGGATCGAAGCCGGCAAAGGCGCGCCGGTACCCCTCCCGCCGCCCGAGGACGAGCGACCAGCTCAGTCCCGCCTGGGCACCCTCCAGGGTGAGCAGCTCGAAGAGCGCCCGTTCCTCGTGGAGGGGAACACCCCACTCGAGGTCGTGGTAGGCGCGTTCCGCCGCCCCTCCGTGCTCGGCCCACGGGCAGCGCACCAAGGAGACGGCGCCGTCGCCGCCCAGGCGCTCCGTCATGGCGTCGGCTCCGGTCTGCCCGAGGCGGCCGACCCCATCCCGCCCCATCTCACGGGCCGCCCCATCTCACGGGCCCTCCCATCTCAAGGACCGTCCCCTCTCATCGGCCGCCCCCGCTCGGCGGGGGGTGCTCGACGAGGAGGCGGACGTGCTCGACGAGGCGACGCGTCTCGTCCTCCGAATTGAAGGCGTGCGGCGAGGCCCTCACGACGGCCGGCAGGCCCCGCTGCTCCATGTCGAGGCGAGCCGAGAGGGCCTCGCTCGTCCAGACGTGGATGCCGGCGGCGGCCAGCGAGGCCTTCACTGCCTCCGGCGCCACGGCAGGCAGCGTGAAGGTGACGATGCCGCAGCGTTGCCCGCTGCCGTCGTGGACGCTCGCCCCGACGGATCGCAGACCGTCCCGCAAGCCCTCCGCCAGGAGGGCGATCCGCTCGGCGATGGCGGCGATGCCGAGCTCGAGGGCGTACTCGACGGCGACGCCGAGACCGATGCGGGCGGCGACGGAAGCCTCGAACTCCTCGAAACGGGCGGCCCGCGGCAGCAGCTCGAAGCGGCTCTCGTCCAGCCAGCTGGCCGAGGAGCCGTCAAGGCCGGGAGGGCTCATGCGCTCCGACCACTCCGGCCTCACGTAGAGCCAGCCCGTCCCACGCGGGCCGCGCAGGAACTTGCGCCCGGTGCCGGTGGCGACGTCGCAGCCGATGACGCCGACGTCGACCGGCAGCTGCCCGGCCGACTGGCAGGCGTCGAGGAAGAAGGGGACGGCGCCATGGCGGGTGCGCTCCCCGACGGCGGCGACGGGGTTGACGAGCCCGCGGTGGGTGCCGACGTGGGTGGCGGTGACGAGTCGCACGTCGCCCCCGAGACGCCGATCGAGGTCGTCGAGGTCGAGGGAGCCGTCAGCCGTGGATGCCACGACTTCGATCGTGACGCCGAAGCGCCCGGCCGCCTGCAGGAGCGAGAGGTAGTGGCTGTTGTAGGCGGCACGGTCGACGAGGAGGCGCCCGCCGCCGTCGAACCAGCCGCCGAGTGCCAGCCCCCAAAACGCTTTCGTCCACGCCGCCGTGTCGCTCTGGGTGAGGGCGACGTCGAGCGGGTCGGCCCCGAGGAGACGACCGAGGGCGCTGCGGGCATCCTGCAAGCGGTCCGCCGCCAGCACCGCCGCCTCGTAGCCGCCGAGCTCCGACTCGAGGCGGACGTGGGCGATGACGGCCTCGACGACCGGCCGCGGGAGGAGGGAGGCGCCGGCGTTGTTGAGGTGGGCGACCGCCTCGCAAGCGGGCGTCTCGGCGCGAAGGCGGGCGAGGTCAAGGGCCATGCGGCCATTGTCCCATTGCCTCCCGGCGATGTGGCGCCCGCCTGCGGGCGAGGGCGCAGGCGCTGTCGCCGGCCGGGCGGGGACGGCGGCCGCCCCGGCGGGGCTGCGCTAAAGTAGATCTTTCGCGCAAGGAAGCGAGGTGACCCGATGGCAAGCACTGTGAATATGCGGATCCGGAGCGGTCGACTCGTTCCCGGCGTGGTTCCCGCCCGAGCCGCCGGCAGCACGCCCGGCTCGTGTGGCACCGGGTACATCCCGGTCGTGCCGCAAGGCTGACGGCGCCCGCCGGATCCCCGGCGACCCGAGCCCGTAGCCACCGGCGCCAGCCAGGTCGAGCATCTGCTCGCCGGCAGCGCCATCGCCTTCCTGTTTCGCACGGCGAGCAGAGCCATCCCATCCGAAACCCCCACTCGCCGGGGCACCGGCCGACGTCGGGGTGACGGCCCACCCGCCCTCCCAAGGAGATCCGGAGTCCCCGATGGACACCGACAAGCTCTTCCCACCAGCCTCTACGAAGGACACGCTGGCGTTTTGCTGGCGACAGGTCGGCCCCGAGCAGCCGAGGCTCATCCTCGGATGGGTGCTCGTCGTCCTCGGCGCCGCCCTCAACGCCATCGCCGGCCCCCTCGTCTTCGCCGTCCTGCTCACGCGAGTCGCCGACTTGCAGCCGGGCGCCAGCCTCGGCCGCACCTTCGGCCCGCTCGTGATCGCCTACGGCATCGTGCTCGCCCTCTCGACCGTGCTCTGGCGCCTCGCCGGCTGGGTCGAGTGGGGCTCGACGCTGCGCGCCTTCGCCAACGCCATCACGAACGGCTACGCCCACCTCGTGTCGCTCAGCCACCGCTGGCACACCGACCGCCCGGCCGGCGAGGTCATCTCGACGCTCGAGACCTTCTCGTGGGCCTTCGTCGAGCTGCTCGACACCGTGACGTGGGGCTTCCTCCGCATCGGCGTGACCGTGCTCGGGGCCGTCATCGTGCTCGCCATCGTTGCGTGGCCCGTCGCCGCCGTCGTGCTCGGCCTCCTCGCCGTCTTCGCCGTCGTCCTGTCGCGCCGCATGGCGCGAGTCATCGCCGCCACGAAGGAGTTCTCCGAGGCCCACACGAAGGCGACCGGCGTCGTGGCGGACACGATCGCCAACCTCACGACGGTGCGCACCGCTTCGGCGGAGGGGCTCGAGCACGCGCACGTGTCCTCCCTCGTGGCCGACTCGGTGGCGGCCGATCTGCGGGCGCGCAAGATCTTCGCCTCCACGCGGCTGCAGATGGAGTCCTCCCTGGCGGCCTTCAGCTGGGCGGCCGTGCTCGTCGGCGTCGTGCTCGCCCTTCACCACAGCGTGGCGGCCGGGGCGGTCTATCTCATCCTCTTCTATGCCACCCAGGTCGTCGGCATGCTGGAGGAGTCCTTCGAGCACATCCGCTCGGTCTCGCGCGACCTCGGCCGCTGCGCCAAGTTCGCCGGCATCGCCGCCTCCGTGCCCGAGATACGGGACGTGCCGGAGGCGCCCGATCTCGTCGTGGCGGAGAGCGTCCTCGAGTTCTCCCACGTCGCCTTCGCCTACCGCGACGGGGCGCCCCTCTTCGACGACCTCTGCCTGCGGGTGACGCCGGGCGAGCACGTCGGCCTCGTCGGCCCCTCCGGGGCGGGCAAGACGACGCTCACGAAGCTGCTGCTGCGCTTCGTCGACGTGAACGGGGGGCGCATCCTCGTCGATGGGCAGGACATCTCGGCCGTGACGCAGCACTCGCTGCGGCGGCACATCTCCTATGTGTCGCAGGAGCCGCAGATGCTGCACCGCAGCATCGCCGAGAACATCTGCTACGGGATCGACGGCCTGCAGCGACCCGACATGGACCTCGTGCGAGCCGTCGGCCGGGCCGCTCACGTGGAGGAGTTCGTCTCGCGGCTGCCGGACGGCTACGACACCGTCGTGGGCGAACGCGGCCTGAAGCTGTCCGGAGGGCAGCGCCAGCGCGTCGCCATCGCCCAGGCAATGGCGAAGGCAGCCCCCATCCTGCTCCTCGACGAAGCCACCTCGGCGCTCGACTCGGAGTCCGAGGCGCTCGTGCAGGAGGCGCTCTGGCGTCTCATGGAGGGGGCGACCGCCCTCGTCGTGGCGCACCGCCTCGCCACGATCGCCCGCCTCGACCGCATCGTGGTCATCGACAGGGGCCGCATCGTCGAGGAGGGCTCGCACGGCGAGCTCCTCACCCTCGGGGAGTCGGGCGTCTACGGACGGCTCTGGCGGCACCAGTCGGGTGGTTTCCTGGCGGCCTGAGCCGGCCGCCGGCGGGACGCTGCGGGCGGAGGAAGGCCCGCCGGGACGCTGCTGCCGCGGCCTGCCGCCTCCGGGCGGTATGGTCCGGCGCGGCGTCCCGGGGTGGCGCCGCGACCGGAAGGCAGGTGACGACGTTGAGTCTCGTTCAGCTCGAGCTGCGGCACGGTGGCGAGGAGGGAGCGGGCTCGGTCGCCCTCGTGACCCTCGACGACCCCGCCCGCCGCAACACGATGTCCGCACAGCTCGTGCGCGACCTCGTCTCGGTCATGGACCGGGTGGAGGCGGACCCGAGCATCGGCGCCGTCGTGGTGACGGGGGCGCCGCCCGCCTTCTGCGCCGGCGCCGACCTCGGCAACCTCGCTTCTCACGGCAGATCGGCCACGGCGGCGGACGGCCCCACCGCCGGCGCCGAGCCCGCCGCCGGCGACGGCGACGGCGTCGAGGCGGGACTGCGGTCGATCTACGAGGGCTTCCTCAGAGTGGCGCGCTGCCCGCTGCCGACGCTGGCCGCCGTCAACGGCGCCGCCGTCGGGGCCGGGATGAACCTCGCCCTCGCCTGCGACGTTCGCATCGCCAGCCGGTCGGCCCTTTTCGACACGCGGTTCCTCGATCTCGGCCTCCACCCTGGTGGAGGTCACAGCTTCATGCTGGAGCGGATCGGCGGGCTGCAGCTGGCCTCCGCCCTCGTGCTCTTCGGGCAGCGCCTCGACGGCACGGCGGCGGCGGCCCACGGGCTCGCCTGGGCCTGCGTCGAGGACGACGCCCTCGTCGAGGACGCCGTCGGCCTCGCCATGCGGGCCGCCGCGGCGCCGCGTCCTCTCGCCGTGAGGACGAAGGAGACCCTGCGCAGGGTCGCCTCGCTCGAGGGCCACGACGAGGCCGTCGATCTCGAGATCGCCGCTCAGATGTGGTCGCTCGGCCAGCCCTTCTTCGCAGAGCGCCTCGCCAGGCTGCGTGCCCGCCTCTCGGGCAGCCGGCCGTGAGCCCGCCACCGGCCGCCGCCGTGGACGTTCCGCCCTACCCGCCGGCGCGCCGCGGGGACGAGGCGGACGACTTCCACGGAGAAGTCGTGGCGGATCCCTATCGATGGCTGGAGGATGCCGACAGCGAGGAGACGCGGGCCTTCGTGGCGGCCGAGAACGAGCTGACCGAGCACTACCTGTCCGCCGTCGCCTCCCGAGAAGCCATCCGGGGGCGCTTGACGGAGCTCTGGTCGAGCCCGCGCTGGGGCGTGCCCTTCGAGCGGGGCGGCCGCTGGTTCCAGTTCCGCAACTCCGGCTTGCAGAACCAGGACGTGCTCTACGTCATGGCTGCGGCGAACGCCGAGGCGGGCGAGATCCTGCTCGACCCCAACGCCCTGTCCGCCGAGGGCACCGTGGCGGTGACGGCGATGTCGGTGAGCGAGGACGGCCGCCTCCTCGCCTATGGCACGAGCGAGGCCGGCTCCGACTGGCGAAGCTGGCACGTACGAGACGTGACGGAGCGCAGGGACCGCGACGACGTCGTCGAGTGGTCGAAGTACACGGAGGCGTCGTGGCTGGGTGACGCTTCGGGTTTCTTCTACGGCGCCCCGGAGGCGCCCGAGCCCGGCAACGAGCTGCGGGCCCAGAGCCGCAACCTCCGCGTCCTGCTGCACCGTCTCGGCACGCCGCAGGAGGGCGACGAGGTCATCTTCTCGGCACCGGACGAGCCGGAGTGGGTGCCGCGCGCCGCCGTCAGCCACGACGGGCGCTATCTCGTCGTCTCCATCAGCAAGGGGACGGCGCCCGAGTCGCAGATCCACGTGCTCGATCTCGACGAGCCGGCCGGCCTGCGACCGCTCGTGGGGGACTTCTCCTCGGTCGCCGAAGTGGTCGGCAACGTCGGGTCGCGTTTCTACGTCCTGAGCGAGCAGGGGGCGCCGCGGGGCCGCCTCGTGGCCATCGACCTCGAGGAGGCGGCCGCCGGCACGGCCTGCTGGCGGGAGGTCATCCCCGAAGGCCGTGACACCCTCGCCGATGCTCATCTCTGCGGCGGGCACCTCGTCTGCCATTTCCTCGAGGACGCCCACTCCCGGTTGAGCATCTTCGACCTGGAGGGCGCCCAGGTGAGCGACGTCCCCCTGCCCGGGCTCGTATCGCTCCTCGACGGCGCCGGGCCGAGCATCGAGGGGCGCCCGCAGCGGCCGGTCTTCCATTTCAAGGTGACGTCGTTCCTCGAGTCCGGCTCGATCTGGCGGCACGATCTCGAGGGCGGCCTCACCGAGCTGGTGCGCTCCTCGCCGACGCGCCTCGACCCCGCCGAGTACCTCACGGAGGAGGTTTTCGTCACCTCGGCTGACGGCACCGCCGTTCCCCTCTTCGTCTCGCGGAGGCGGGATCTCGAGCGCAGCGGCGACGTTCCCGTGCTGCTCTACGGCTACGGGGGGTTCAACATCTCGATGACGCCGAGCTTCGGCATCCCGGCCGCCGTCTGGATGGAGCGGGGCGGCCTCTACGCCCAGGCGGCCCTTCGCGGTGGCGGCGAGTACGGCACGTCCTGGCACGACGCCGGCCGCCTCGCCCACAAGCAGAACGTCTTCGACGACTTCTGCGCCTGTGCCCGCCACTTCGTGGCCGACGGCTGGTCGCAGCGCCGGCGTGTCGCCATCTCGGGAGGCTCCAACGGCGGCCTCCTCGTCGGCGCCTGCCTCACCCAGCACCCCGAGCTCTTCGGCGCCGCCGTGCCGGAGGTGGGTGTCCTCGACATGCTGCGCTTCCACAAGTTCACGATCGGCTGGGCCTGGACGAGCGACTTCGGAGACCCCGACGACCCGGCGCAGTACCCGTGGCCGCGCGCCTACTCGCCGCTCCACCACGTCGTCGCCGGCACGGACTACCCGGCGACGATGGTGATGACGGGCGATCACGACGACCGCGTCGTGCCGGGCCACTCCCTCAAGTTCGCCGCCGCCATGCAGGCCGCCGTCGCCACGACACGGGGGGCCCCGCCGGTGCTGCTCCGGGTGGAGACCTCGGCCGGGCACGGCGCCGGCAAGCCGACGGCGAAGGTGATCGCCGAGCGGACGGATTTCCTCGCCTTTCTCGAGGCGGCCCTCGGCCTGCAACGGACCGTCTGAGGACGCTTCCCGCCCGCCGGACGTCGCGGCGGTGGGAAACCGCACGGCCGCTGCCCCCTACACTTCGCACGGAACACGAGAACGGAGATCGCGGGCGATGGGCGCTGGGAGTCCGAGATGATCACGAGGGTGCACGTCTCGGAGCTGATCGAGGCGTCGCCCGCTGCGCTCTTCGATTGCGTGGCCGACTATGCCGTGGCACCCCTGTTCATCGAGGGACTGCAGCGGCTGACGCCGGTCGGCCCGAAGACGGCCGGGGAAGGGGCGCGTTTCGACGCCGTCATGAAGGTGGGGCCGTCGACCTTCCACGCCACCGTCGAGATCACCGCCTACGAGGAGAACCGCCTCGTCACCTGGGCCTCCTCCAACGGCCGCTCACAGGCCGTGACGTTTCATCTCGAGGCCGTCAAGGACGCCACCAACGTCGTGCTCGAGGTCACCTACGAACGGCCGAGCGGCGTCGCCGGCGCCCTCGTGGCGCCCGTCGTGGACGAGACCGTCCGCCTGCGGGCACACGGCGCCTTGCGGAGGCTGCGGCACAACGTGTGATGGGGCTGCCGGCCGGAGGCCGCAGCCGGCGCCGGGCCGGCGCCGGGTTGGCTATGCCGCCGCCAGCCGACGCGCCGCCGCCGGTCCGATGAGGTCGAGGAAGTTGCCCGCGTAGAAGGCTTGGCGGGTCGCCTCGCTCGCCTCGCCGAGCGAGGCCTCGAAACGCTCGATCGGCTTGCGCCCGCCCTCGACGTGCGGGTAGTCGGACGAGAACATGCAGATCTCGTCGCCGGCATTGGCGATGATCCAACCGACGTCCTCGGTCGGGTACGGCGTGAAGCGCAGCTGCCGGCGGACGTACTCGCTCGGGCGCAGCTGGAGGGCGCGCAAACGCTCCTCGTGCCGTGCGAAGGCCTCGAAGGCGGCCTCCATCTGGCGCATCCACGACGGCACCCAAATGGCTCCCTGCTCGATGACGCCGATGCGCAGGGTGGGGAAGCGGTCGAGGACGCCGTCGAAGATGAGGGTGGCAAGGGTCTGGGCGGGCGCCGCCGGGATGGCCATGTAATCGACGGAGCGGAAGTTCTCCTCACCGCCGTGGAAATCGGGCGGGATGGGGAGGCCGTTGTTGAAGTAGGCGTGGTCGATGAGGTCGCCGGTGCCGCCGACGTGGAAGACGACGGGGACGCCGGCTTCGGCCGCCTGTGCCCACACGGGGTCGAGACGGCGGTGGCTCGGCGAGTGCCCGGCCGGGCAGCCGGAGGCGACGAGGAGGGCGCCGGCGCCACTGCCGATCGCCTCCCCCGCCATGGCGGCTGCCTGCTCGAAGTCGGCGAGCGGGACGTAGCAGGCGGCCAGCAGGCGGGCGTCGACGGAGCAGAACTCGAGCATGCCGCGGTTGTGGGCGCGTGCCACGCCGTAGGCGAAGGCGAGGTCGCCGGCGTGCTCCCAGTCGTGCAGCCGCCGGTTGTGGAACGTGTTGAAGACGAGCTGGCTCGAGAAGCCGAGCAGGTCGAGCGCCCTCGGGCGGTCGTCGGCGATGAAGGAACCGGTGGCGGCGAAGTTCTTGCGGGCCATGATCTCGGCCTGCTCGTCCGAGCGGTACTCGGTGGAGGAGTGGCGGGCACGCAGGCGTTCGAAGGTCTCGACGAGATCGCGCTGTTGCTCGGCGGGGTCGCCGGTATGGCGCAGCTCGTTGCCTCCGGGGTATCGCAAGGCGGGGATGCGATCACGGATGCTCTCATCGGCATGATCGGCCAGCCACGTGGGCGTCTCCATGATGTGGGCGTCGGCGTCGTGCACGATCCGCCCGCTGCTGTAGGGCATGTGCTCCCCCTTTTCGTGCTGAAGCGAACCTACACCGGGGCAGCGGATCAGCCGGGCTCGCAGGATCAGCCGGGCTCGGGACCTGTCGCCACCGGGCGGCTCGCATCTCGCGACCACTCGCTCCACGAGCCGACGTACAGGGCCGCCTCGATGCCGGCGAGCTCGAGGGCGAAGACCTCGTGGGCGGCCGTGATGCCCGAACCGCAGTATGCCCCGACGGCCGGCTGCCGGCCGAGGGTTGCGCCGCCGCTCGCGCCCCCGGCGGCCGCCTCGGGCGCTGCCGGAGGTACGACACCGAGTCGGGCGAATCGCTCCCGCAGCACCTCGGGCGATCGCCAGCGCCCGTCGGCTTCGAGGTTGTCGGCTGTCGGCGCCGAGCGGGCGCCCGGGATGTGCCCTGCGACGGCGTCGATCGGCTCCACCTCGCCCCGGTAGCGGGGGGAGGGTCGGGCGTCGAGCAGGACGCCGGAGCGGGCGAGGGCAGCGGCGCCGTCGGCATCGAGGAGCGGCCGGTGCCCCGGAACGGGATCGAAGTCGCCCGCCGTCGGCTCCTGCCCGCTCCCCGCCTCGGTCGGGCCGCCCAGCACGGACCACGCCGCCAAGCCGCCGTTCAGGATCGAGACGGCGTCGTGCCCGAAGTACCCGAGCAGCCACGAGCAGCGGGCGGCGCTCACCGAATCGCCGGCGTCGTAGACGACGACAGGCACCGAGGCCCGCACGCCGAGCCGGCGCATGGCGGCTGCGAAGTCGGGTGCCGCCGGCAGGGGGTGCCTGCCCCGCATGCCGGGCGGTGCGGAGAGATCGCGGTCGAGGTCGACGAAACCGGCGCCCACGATGTGAGACGTCTCGTAGTCGCCTCGGCCCGGTGGTCCGCCCAGGCTCCAGCGAACGTCGAGGATCACGAGGGGCGCCCCCGCCTCGATGAGGCGCAGGAGGTCGACAGCCTCGATCAGCATGCCGCTTCGTCGTCCAGCTCGCACTCGAGCGGCCAGGAGGCCGACGACATCCCCAGTGAGTAGCCGAGCAGGTAAGCGTCTGCTTCGCAAAGGCGTGGGTATCGCTTCGCCAGCTCGTGGAAGCGGGGGGAGTGGGACGCCTCCAGCAGGTGGGCGAGCTCGTGCACGATGACCGAGTCGAGCACCCATCCCGGCACGACCTGGAGGCGGCCCGAGATGCGGATGTCGCCCGTCGAGGGCGTGCAGGAGCCCCAACGGCGGTTCTGCGTCGCCGACCAGCGGATCGAGCGTGGCCGCACGCCGTCGAGGTAGCGGTCGGAGAGATGGGCGGCCCGCGAGCCGAGCGACTCGTCAGAGGCGACGAAGCGGGACGTCCGCTGCAGGAGGCGGTCGACGAGGCGGCCGGCGAGCTCCTGTCGTTCGGAGGCCGTCAAGCGGGCGGGCACGAGCACGACGATGCGCCCGCTCTCGTAGAACGCCGTCGCCGTCTTGCGCCGGCGGGCGCTCGCCCGGATCTCGATCTGGGGCCGGAAGCCGGCGGGACCGGTGGGGAGCTGCAGCTGGACGCCGGTGGCCGCCGAAGCGGGGGGCGACGAGGAGGAGCGGTACTCGGCCATGTCGGTGTCCTCCCGGGGTTGTCGTGTGTCGGCCGCCCACCAACCTAACGAGGGGGTGTGTCGTCGTCGTGGATCCCCGCGCCGGGTGCGGGCCCGTCCGGGCCGGGGGTTTCGGGCGCCACGAGCTGGTAGCCGATTCCGGGGTGGGTGACGAGGAGGGTTCCCTCCTCGTCACCGAGCTTGCGTCGCAACCGGTAGGCGTACTCCCGCAGGTAGCGGGTGGCCCGCAAGTGGCGTGGCCCCCAGACCGCTTCGAGCACCATGCGATGGGTGCAGACCTTGCCGGCGTTCTGGGCGAGATAGGCGAGGAATGCAAACTCCCGGTTCGTGAGCTCGACGACGGTTCCGGCCATGCGGGCCTCGTGGTGAGCGAGGTCGAGATGGAGGGGGCCGGCGTCGATCTCGGCCTCCTGTGCCGGCGGGCCGTGCCGGAGGGCGACCCGGAGGCGGGCGAGGAGCTCGTTCATGCCGAAGGGTTTCGTCATGTAGTCGTTGGCGCCCTTGTCGAGCACCTCGACCTTGCGGTCCTCCGTGCCGTCGGCCGACAGCACGATGATGGGGACCTCGCTCCACTCGCGGATGCGGCGGCAGACCTCGGCTCCGTCGATGTCCGGCAGGCCGAGATCGAGCACGACGACATCGGGTGATTCGAGCGCTGCCTCCGAGATGCCCTGCGCCCCCGTCGAGGCAGCCACGACGTCGTAGTCCTTGGCCGCCAGGGCGATGCGTAAAACCCGGACGAGGGCCGGGTCGTCGTCGATCACGAGCACGCGCGCCATGCGGCTATCCCCTTGCGCCGTTGGCGGGGGCACTGCTCGGAGCGGCCCCGTGCACGGGGAGGGAGAAGGCGACGCGAGCGCCCCCGCCCGGGACGTTGTCTGCCCAGATCGTCCCGCCGTGGGCGTTCACGAAGGCCTTGGCGATGGCCAGTCCCACCCCGGAGCCCCCGCCGGCGGAGGGGGCCGGCACCGCCGGCCTCGGCGAGGTCGCCGGTGCGGCCGCCGCCGGGCGGCTCGCCAAGCCCGACAGGACGGGGACGGGCGCCGTCGGGCGGGCCAGCCCGAAGATGCGCAAGCGCTCCTGCTCGGGGAACCCGGGGCCGTAGTCCGTCACGGCCACCTCGACCCTTGCCGCTCCGCTTGTCACCGTCACCTCGACGGCCGTGCCGGCCGGGGCGTAACGAAGGGCGTTCTCAAGCAGGTTGACGACGACCTGCCCGATGAGCACGTGGTCGGCGTCGACGCTCGGCAGCTCAGGGGCGATCCGGACGTCGAGGCGGCCCTCGGGCACGAGGGGACGCAGTCCGGCGACGGCTTCTCGCACGACCTCGCCGATGTCGAGCGGCTGGCGGTCGACGACGAGGGAGCCCGTCTCGATGCGGCTCATGTCGAGGAGGTTCGTCACGAGGCGGGCGAGGCGGTCGGATTGCTCGTCGATGAGACTCAGCAGCTCCTTGCGGTCGGCCGGGGCGATGGCCGATCCGTCATCGAGCAGTGTGGAGGCGGAGGCCTTGATGGTGGCAAGGGGCGTGCGCAGGTCGTGGGAGACGGCTCCGACGAGGGCGCCGCGCAGCCGGTCGACCTCCTCCAGCACGGAGATGCGAAGCGTCTGCTCCTGCAGCTGGGCACGCTCGAGGGCGATGGCGATGTGGTTGGCAAAAGCGCGGACGAGGAGCCGCCGATGGGGGCTGAGGCGGGTGCCGACGAGGCCGATGAGGCCGACGGGCCGTCCTGGGGCCGACAGCACGATCGTCTCGGTGCGAAAGGCCTCCGTCTCGAGCAAGCTGGGCGCGCTCTGCGGCATGAGCGAGGCGGCGACGCCCGGTTCCGGGCTGACGCGGCGCAGCTCGGCGGCGGTGAGCTCCCGCCCGGCCCTCGCCACGATCTCGAGGCGCCCGTCGCGTGGCAGCAGGAGGACGACGCTCTCGCAGGCGAAGGCGTCCTGCACGATGGACACGACGAGCGGCAACAGGTCGCCGAGCGAGCGGTTCTCGATGAGCAGCTCGGAGAGCTCGAGGAGGCGCTGGGTGTCGGTCTCGCGGTTGCGCGCCTGGTCCTCGGCGACACGGAGCCGGTCCACGACGCGGGCGACGAGGGCGACGACGACGACGTAGACGACGAGGTTGAGCCAGTCACGCCCCGAGCCGACCCGCAGGGTGTAATACGGCTGGATGAAGGCGAAGTCGTAGAGGAGAAATCCGAGCAGGACGGCCAGCACACCCGCCCAGCTGCCGCCGACGACGACGCCGACGATGACGGGCACGACGAGGACGAGGGCGACGGTGGCGTCGCTCAGGTGGGGGCGGAAGGCGAACATGAGGGCGCCGAGGACGGCCAACGAGGCGATCGCCACGGCGGCGCCGGCGAGGAGCCGGCGTGCCGGGGCGGCGGCGATTGGGAGCGAGCTCATTCAAGAGGGAGGATAGGCCCGTGCCAGACGACGCGACCCAAGCCGAGGGCGACACCGGGCGGAGCGGCAGCGGAATGTCCGCCGTCGAAGGCCTCGAAACCGTCGACACGGGCTACATCGAGCCGACCGGGCGTTTCCGCATCTACCTCGGTGCCGCCGCCGGCGTCGGCAAGACCGTCGCCATGCTGGACGAGGGCTGGCGCCGGCACAACCGCGGCACGGACGTCGTCGTCGGCTTCGTCGAGACGCACGGCCGGCCCTTCACGGCCCAGATGGTGCGCGACCTCGAGGTCGTGCCGCGCCGCGGCGTCGACTACCGGGGGGCGCGCTTCGAGGAGATGGACACCGAGGCCGTCATCGCCCGCCGCCCGCAGGTCGCCCTCGTCGACGAGCTCGCCCACACGAACGTGCCCGGCTCGGGCGCCCACGAGAAGCGCTGGGAAGACGTCCTGCAGCTCCTCGACGCCGGCATCGGCGTCATCTCGACGGTCAACGTCCAGCACATCGAGTCGATCGCCGACGTCGTCGAGCACATGACGGGGTCGCAGGTACGCGAGCGGGTGCCCGACTGGGTCGTGCGCAAGGCCGACCAGCTCGAGCTCATCGACTCCTCTCCCGAGCAGCTGCGCCGCCGCATGGCCCACGGCAACATTTACCCGCCCGAGAAGATCCAGACGGCGCTCGCCAACTTCTTCCGCACCGACAACCTCTCGGCCCTTCGCGAGCTCTCCTTGCGCTTCGTGGCCGACGAGGTCGACGAAACCCTCCTGGAGCGGTTGCACGAGCGCCACACGGGGGACATCTGGGAGACGACCGAGCGCATCCTCGTCGGCGTCGACGGCACGCCGGGCACCGATGCCATCGTGCGGCGCTCCGCCCGCCTCGCCGCCCGCTTCAAAGCCGACCTCGACGTCGTGCACGTCGTCTCCTCGGAGTCCGTGACGCCCCGCAACGCCCCCGTCCTGGAGGCGTTGCGCCGCCTGACGGCCGACGTCGGGGGCAGGTGGATCGAGATCAAGGCGGACGAGCCCGCCAAGGCGCTGACGGACTTCGCCATGGAGCACCAGATCACCCAGATCGTGCTCGGGGCGAGCCGGCGCAGCCGCTGGGAGGAGTTCATGAAGGGCTCCATCGTCGCCAAGGTGATCCGGCTCGCCTCCACCCTCGACGTCGACGTCCACGTCATCGCGGCGCGCCAGGTGCAGCGCAAGGGGGAGGCAGAAGCGCCCGAGTAGGCGCCGTTGTCGTTTTATTGACGCCCCGGCCGCCAAATTGACGCCGCCGCGACGCGAGCCACCCGCAAGCTTGAGCCATGGCTGACCTTCTCGTGGTACTCGGCACCGTCCTGCTCACGCTCTCGATGCTGGGGCTGATCTGGGCGTTGGAGCGAGTATGAGCACGACCGCCGGCGTCCTCGCGAGCATCGGGACGGTGAACGCGCTGCTGCTTGCGCTCTCCGTCCTCGTGTTCATCTATCTCGGCGTGGCGATGTTCCGGGCTGAGTGGTTCTGATGCACTACGCCCTCTACGTCATCTGCCTCGTCGTGGCCGTCGGCCTCACGTGGCGCTACCTCGGGTCGTACATGGAGGCCGTCTTCGACGGGCGCGTCCACTGGTTGCGCTTCATCGAGCGGCCGACCTATCGCTTCCTCGGCGTCGAGGAGGACTCCGAGCAGAGCTGGCAGCGCTATGCCACCTCGCTCATCATCTACTCCGGGGTCGCCGTCCTCATCGTCTACGGCTTCCAGCGCCTGCAAGGCCACCTGCCCCTCAACCCCCAGCATCTGAGCGGCGTCACTCCAGCGCTCTCGTGGAACACGGCCATGTCGTTCGTCACGAACACGAACTGGCAGAACTACACGGGCGAGGCGACGATGTCCTACCTCAGCCAGATGGTGGCCCTCGTCGGTCAGCAGTTCGCCAGCGCCGCCGCCGGCATGTGCGTCATGGTCGCGATGATCCGCGGCTTCTCGCGCAAGGACTCGAGCACGATCGGCAACTTCTGGGTCGACCTCGTCCGCGGCGTCTTCTACATCCTGCTCCCGATCGCGGCGGTGGCCGCCGTCATCTACGTCGGACAGGGGGCGGTGGAGACCCTCGCCGGCCCTGTCACGATCCACGACGTCCTGAACGGCGTCCATCAGGTGCTGCCGCGGGGACCGCAAGCGTCCATGACGCCGATCAAGCAGCTCGGCAACAACGGCGGCGGCTACACGAACGCCAACGGGGCGCACCCATTCGAGAACCCGACGGCCTTCACGCAGTGGCTCTCGCTGTTCTTGCTGATGGCGATCCCGATCGCCAGCACCTACATGTTCGGCAAGATGGTCAAGAGCATCCGTCAGGGCGTCGCCGTCCTCTCCGTCATGGTCATCCTCTTCGCCTCCTGGGCGGCCTTCGCCCAGTACGCCGAATCGCGGGGCAACCCGGCGGTCACCCAGGCCGGTGTGACGGTACAGCCGGGCGGCAACATGGAGGGCAAGGAGACCCGCTTCGGCGTCGCCGAGACGTCGTTGTTCGACGTCATGTCCACGCAGACCTCGACGGGATCGGTCACCGGCTCGAACGACTCGTTCACACCCATCGGCGGCATGGCGCTGCTCACCGGCATGATGCTCGGTGAGGTCTCTCCCGGCGGTGCCGGGGCGGGCATGTACACGATCCTCGCCTTTGCGATCATCGCCGTCTTCATCGGCGGACTCATGGTGGGCCGAACGCCGGAGTACCTCGGCAAGAAGATCCAGGCGCGGGAGGTGAAGCTCGCCGGCCTCCTCGTCCTCGTGATGCCCATGCTCGTGCTCATCCTCGCGGGCATCGCCGTCTCGATCCATGCCGGTCGTGCCGGGCCTGAGAACGGAGGGCCGCACGGGTTCTCCGAGATCCTCTACGCCTTCACGTCGCCGGCCAACAACAACGGGTCCGCCTTCGCCGGCTTGAACGGCAACACGGCCTTCTACAACGTCGCGCAGGTGATCGCCTTCTTCTTCGGGCGATTTGCCGAGATGGTGCCGGCACTCGCCCTCGGCGGCGTGCTCGCAGCCAAGAACATCACGCCGGAGTCCGCCGGGACCTTCCGGACGGACTCGGGGTTGTTCGTCGGACTCCTCGTCGGCGTCATCCTGCTCGTGGGGGCGCTCGTGTTCTTCCCGGCCGTAGCCCTCGGTCCCATCGTCGAGCAGCTCGTCAACAAGCGCTACTCCGATCCGAACGCGCTCCACATGATGTGGCAGCACGCCTCCTACCGGTTATCCCTCCTCCACGGCAAGGTTCTCCCATGACGCAGTCAATCACCCCATCTGAGGCGCCGGCTCCGCAGCCGACGACCCAGCCACACGGCGTCGTCGGTCAACGAGGCTTGTTCGACCGCGAGATCCTCGTGCCAGCGCTGTGGGATTCGTTCAAGAAGCTGGACCCGAGGGTGCAGGTCAAGAACCCGGTGATGTTCGTCGTGCTCGTCGGCAGCGTCGTCACCTTGATCTACTCGATCAAGACGCCGGGCATCTTCGACTGGAGCATCACGATCTGGCTTGTCTTGACGGTCCTCTTCGCCAACTTCGCCGAGGCGATGGCGGAAGGTCGCGGGAAGGCGCAGGCAGACACGCTCCGCAGGATGCGCTCGGAGACGGAGGCCCGCCGGCTGAACGCCGACGGCGTCGAGGAGCGCGTGCCGGCGGCCGCCCTCCGCAAGGACGACCTCGTCGTCTGCGAGGCCAACGACCTCATCCCGTCCGACGGCGAGATCGTCGAGGGCATCGCCTCGGTCGACGAGTCCGCCATCACCGGCGAGTCGGCTCCGGTCATCCGCGAGTCCGGCGGCGACCGCTCGGCTGTCACGGGTGGCACCAAGGTGCTCTCCGACCGCATCGTCGTGCGTATCACGGCCGAACCGGGCCACACCTTCATCGACCGCATGATCGCCCTCGTGGAAGGCGCCAACCGCCAGAAGACCCCGAACGAGGTCGCCCTGACGATCTTGCTCGCCGTGCTGACGATCATCTTCCTTCCCGTCTGCGTGACGCTCGTGCCCTTCGGCGGCTACGCCCACACGGCCGTGTCGGTCGTCATCATCGTCTCCCTCCTCGTCTGCCTCATCCCGACGACGATCGGGGCGCTCTTGTCGGCCATCGGCATCGCCGGCATGGACCGCCTCGTGCAGCGCAACGTCCTGGCGATGTCAGGCCGCGCCGTCGAGGCGGCCGGCGACACCCAGACGCTGCTGCTCGACAAGACGGGCACCATCACCCTCGGCAACCGCATGGCGTCGGCCTTCTTCCCCGTCGGGCGACAGAGCGAGGCCGACGTCGCCGAGGCCGCCCAGCTCGCCTCCCTCGCCGACGAGACGCCGGAAGGTCGCTCCATCGTCGTGCTGGCCAAGGAGCGCTTCGCCATCCGCCAGCGTGACATGGGGAGCGAGCACACCTTCATCCCCTTCTCGGCCGTCACGAGGATGTCCGGGCTCGACATCGACGGGCGCCAAGTGCGCAAGGGGGCCGGCGAAGCCGTCAAGCGCTGGGTCGTCGAGCAGGGCGGCAGCGTCCCGGACGACCTCGACCCCATCGTCGACCGCATCTCGCGGGCCGGCTCGACGCCCCTCGTCGTCGCCGACGGGCCGAAGGTGCTCGGCGTCATCGAGCTGAAGGACGTCGTCAAGCAGGGCATCCGTGAGCGCTTCGACGAGATGCGCGCCATGGGCATCCGCACCGTCATGATCACGGGCGACAACCCGCTCACGGCCGCCGCCATCGCTTCGGAGGCCGGTGTCGACGACTTCCTCGCCGAGGCGACGCCGGAGAACAAGCTGGCGCTCATCAAGGCCGAGCAGGAGGGCGGCAAGCTCGTCGCCATGACCGGGGACGGCACCAACGACGCCCCCGCCCTCGCCCAGGCCGACGTCGGCGTCGCCATGAACACCGGTACGACGGCGGCCAAGGAAGCCGGCAACATGGTCGACCTCGACTCGAACCCGACCAAGCTGCTCGACATCGTCGAGATCGGCAAGCAGTTGCTCATCACCCGTGGTGCGCTCACGACCTTCTCGATCGCCAACGACGTCGCCAAGTACTTCGCCATCATCCCGGCGATCTTCGCCATCGCCTATGCCAGCGGTGGCCACCATCCCCTCGAGGCGCTCAACATCATGAAGCTGCACTCTCCGCAGAGTGCGGTCCTCTCGGCCGTCATCTTCAACGCCCTCGTCATCGTGGCCCTCATCCCGCTCGCCCTCCGCGGCGTCAAGTTCAGGCCCGTGGGGGCCTCTCAGCTCCTCCGCCGCAACATCTGGATCTACGGCGTCGGCGGGCTCATCGTCCCGTTCATCTTCATCAAGCTCATCGACTTGATCCTCACCGCGCGAGGGGCTTACTGATGCTCGTACATCTCCGCAGGGCGGTCGCCGTTTCGATCGTGCTCATCGTGCTCTGCCTCGTCTACACCTTCGTGGAGACCGGCATCGGGCAGCTCTTCTTCAGCTACCAGGCGAACGGATCGCTCATCAAAGAGGGCAACACCGTGATCGCCTCGGCGAACATCGGCCAGAGCTGGACGGGTCCGAAGTGGTTCCAGGGCCGCGACGACCCGGACAACCCGGCATCATCGGGAGCCACGAACTACGGCCCCCGCTCGGAGCAGCTCTACGAGCAGGTCCTGCAAGCGGAGGCGACCCTCAAGAAGGAGGGCATCACCCCGACGAACGGCCTCGTCACCGGCTCCGGGAGCGGAATCGACCCGGACATCTCTCCCGCCGATGCCATGGCGCAGGTGAACGCCGTCGCGAAGGCCAACAACCTGCCGGTGTCGGAAGTCACGGACCTCGTGCAGAAGTACTCGGCGCCGGTCTACCTCGGCATCTTCGGGTCTCCCTACGTCAACGTCCTGTCGCTCAACATGGCGCTGGCGAAGCTGGTGGCCGCCAAGGGCTGAGGAGCGGTTCCCGTCGCCCACGCTGTCGGCTCCCCCCGCCGACGATCGTGGCGAGGGCCGGTGGCGCGCTGATCGCTTCGTCGCTCGCGGGCTCATGCCGTCTGCGGGAACGAGGCGGTCGGCGAGCCGTCCGGCCCTCGTCTCGGCGGAGGCCTCGAAACCCGAGCCGGTAGCCTTCGCCCCCATGGCACTGCCACCGGCCGAGACGCTGCGACGGGTCGCCTACCTGCTCGAGCGGGAGCGGGCCGACACCTACAAGGTGCGGGCGTTCCGGCATGCCGCCGCCACGCTGGACGCCACGGCTCCCGAGGAGGTGGAGGAGCTGGCGCTCAGCCGCCGGCTCACCGATCTCGAGGGCGTCGGGGAGACGACGGCCCGCGTCATCACGGAGGCACTCGCCGGCGAGACGCCCCCCTATCTCGCCGAGCTGGAGTCGTCCAGCTGGCTGCCGGAGCTGAGCGACGACGCCCGCCACATCCGCTCGCTCCTGAAAGGCGACTGCCACGCCCACTCCGACTGGTCGGACGGCGGCAGCACCATCGAGGAGATGGCGGTGGCCGCCCGTGAGCTCGGTCACGACTTCATGGCGCTCACGGATCACAGCCCCCGCCTCACGGTCGCCCACGGGCTCAACGCCGAGCGCCTGCTCGCCCAGCTCGACGTCGTCGCCGAGCTCAACGAGGCCATGGCGCCCTTCCGCATCCTCACCGGCATCGAGGTCGACATCCTCGAGGACGGCTCCCTCGACCAGGACGACGAGCTCCTCGACCGCCTCGACGTCGTCGTCGCCAGCGTGCACTCGAAGCTGAGCATGGACTCGCTCAGGATGACGGCTCGCATGATCCGGGCCGTCGAGAACCCTCTCAGCGACGTCCTCGGGCACTGCACCGGCCGCAAGCTCGTCGGGACCGGCCGGCCGCCCAGCAAGTTCGATGCCGAGGCCGTCTTCTCCGCCTGTGCCCGCAGCGGGACGGCCGTCGAGATCAACTCGCGGCCGGAGCGGCAGGACCCGCCCCCCGAGCTGCTCTCCCAGGCGCTCGGCCTCGGCTGCGTCGTGACCATCGACACCGACTCGCACGCCCCCGGCCAGCTCGAGTGGCTTGTCCTCGGCTGCGAGCAAGCGGCTGCCGTCGGTCTGGCGGGCGCCACCGAGCGCATCATGAACACGAGACCGCTCGAGG
>JBKQSP010000094.1:0-43034 GCA_052143575.1 Acidimicrobiales bacterium | reverse complement strand
ATGGCCTGGCTGCTCAGATGAGCTGGGCCTCTGACCGACGGCCATCACTTGACGGAAATCTGACAATACCGTGTGTTGACAGCCGGGTGCCACAAGGTGGCACCCGGCTGTTGCGCGTTCGGAGAAGGCCCTCAGGAGCGACGGCGAGGCGCCCGGTCTTCGCCGGGGCGCCAGGCGTGCGCGATGTTCACGACCGCGATGCCACCCCAGGCCACGGCGAGGCCGGCGAGGTGGGCGTCACTGCCGGCGATGGCACTGATGGGGATGCCGAGCACGAGCGAATAGAAGACCATGGAGGGCGACCCCCGCCGGTGCCGTGGTCGCGTCCGCCCACCCACCTCGGCAAGTCGGGCGTCGACCCGTTCGTCGATCTCGGAGGAAACCCGCTCGAGGAGGCCCTCGACAAAGGCTCGGTCGTACTCGTCCCCGAGCTCCTTGCGGGCAGCCAGCACGGCCGCCCAGTCCTCGGCGCGTGGGTCAGGTGACGCCATAGCACGAGAGTCGCGCCGAAGCGCCGGGCCGTCAAGCCCCCCGGCCGCCGCGACTTCGCAGCGAGAACCGCTCGATCCAATCCGCCGAGGAGACGCCCGCAGCGAGGTCGGCGAGCACCTCTCCCCAGATCGGGCCGAACTTGAAGCCGTGGCCCGAGGAGCCGGCGCCGAGGACGACCCTGCCCACACGGTCCATGACGAAGTCCTCGTTCGCGGTGTTGTCGTAGAAGCAGCGCTCCGTGGCAACGGGCACGGGATCGTAAGCGGGCAGCAGCCGTTCGGCGGCGGCTCTCAGCAGTCCGAGGGCGGCAACGTCGTCGTCGAGGAGCACGGCGGCGGGATCGACGGTGCCGCCCGGATCGTGGATGCCGATCTTGTAGCGGTCGAGGCTCGGCAAGCCGTAGTAGGTGACAACGCCCCGTTCCACGAAGGCGGGCACCCGAAGGCTCACGTCCTGAGCCGCCTCGAGGTAGGCGACCTGTTGCAAGCTCGGGCGGAACAGACCGGCACCAGGCAGCCCGGCGGCGGCCGCCAGTCGGGCCGACCAGGCACCGCCGCAGAGCACGACAACCTCACACTCCAAAGAGCCGCCGTCGCGCTCGAGGTGAACGCCGGAGTCACCGACGGCAAGGTCCACGACGGCGGCGCCCTCGGAAATCTCGGCGCCCTGACGCCGTGCCGAGCGCGCCAGCGCCTGGAGGATCTCGTCGGCTCGAAGGACGCCCGCCGTGGCTTCGTACACGGCGCGCCCGGGAGCCCTGAAGCCGCCGAAGCGCTCGGCGATCTCCTCGCCGGCCAGCAGCTCACAGGTGGCACCGCCCTCGGACATCGCAGCCACGAGCTCGTCGAGGCGTTCCCCGAACGACAGCAGCCCCGTCGGCTCGAGCAGGCGTTGACCGCTCTCCTCGCTCAGCTCGAGCCAGCCGGCCAGTGCCCGCATCGCCAGCTGGACGTAGAAGGGGTCTTCGTAGCCGTAGCGGAACAGGCGCGACGTCCCCTTCGAGCCGGAGCGCTCGTGACCGATGGTCGCCTGCTCGAGGCAGATGACGTCCCCGCCTCTGCGGGCGAGCTCCCGCGTGACGGCGAGGCCGACGAGACCGGCGCCGACGACGGCGAATTCGTGCCGGCCGGTCATGGTCTCAGCCTACCGGCCGAAGGAGCGGCCACGAGGGGGCGGCGACGGCCGTTTGCCGACATTTGTCAATGTGCTGTCACGTTTCTGTCGCCTCCGAGACGGACGAAGGAAGTGTCGTCCGGCGGGGAAAGCCGCGCCTAGACTGCGTGCATGGCCAGTTGCCTGCGTCGATTTTCGTGCCCCCCGGCCCTCGTTGGGCCTGCCGGGGCGCGCACCGCCGACACCATCGGCTGACTCGGCGCCTCCTTCCGGCGGCCCAGGGGTTCGGGGGGCTCACATGCCCTGTCCCCCCTTTGCCAGAAGGAGCCCCACGTGCAACGAACCATCTCCGCCGGCGACCTCGCCGGCGACCTCGAACTCAGGGACCTGACGGATCCGTCCGGCGGCCCTCATGCCCTCCAGCTGCTCATCGCGAACGCCGCCGGCGCCCTCTCGGCGTTGTGGTCCTGTCCCGTCCGCCTGCGGCGCGGCAACCGTCTCGTGACGGTGGCGGAGAACTACGACGATCTCGGTTTCCTCGACGGCGCCGTCACCCGCGACGCCCGCTACACGAGGTACGTCGACGACACCCACATGCTGCGCAGCCACTCGACGGCGATCGTGCCTGCCGCCCTCGCGGAGCTCGCCGCGGAGGCGTCACTCGGCGTCGCTCCCCGCGACGTCCTCCTCGTGTGCCCCGGCCTCTGCTACCGCCGCGACTCGATCGACTGGCAGCACACCGGCACGCCGCATCAGGTCGACCTCTGGCGGATCTCACGGCAGAGCCTCGGCGAAGCTGATCTCGAGGACATGATCGAAACCCTTTGCGGAGCCCTCGTTCCGGGCCACCCCTACCGCTGCGAGCGACGCGTCCACCCCTATACCCTCGCCGGACGGCAGATCGACGTCAGCTGGAACGGCACCTGGGTGGAGATCGCCGAGTGCGGCCTTGCGCATCCAGAGCTGCTGCGACGGCGCGGCCTCGGTGAGGAGTGGTCGGGGCTGGCGCTCGGGATGGGGCTTGACCGCCTCCTGATGCTCGTGAAGGCGATACCCGACATCCGTCTCCTGCGGGCGGGCGATCCTCGCATCCGCCAGCAGATGACGACCCTCGAGCCGTACCACCCCACCTCTGCGATGCCGGCCGTGATTCGCGACCTCTCCATCGCCGTCGACGACGGCGACGAGGCCGAGGATCTCGGCGATCGCGTGCGGGAGGCCCTCGGGGCGCAAGCCGACGTCGTCGAGGAGGTGGCCATCGTTTCGAGCACGGCGGGGGAGGATCTTCCGGCGGCCGCCCGACGACGCCTCGGCATCGCAGCCGGGCAGCAGAACCTCCTCGTGCGCGTCACCCTGCGCGCCCTCGACCGGACCTTGAGCGATGCGGAGGCGAACGACGTGCGCGACCGCCTCTACGAGGCGCTCCACGGCGGTACCGCCCACCTCTGGGCGACGGCTGCGGCGAGACCTCGGGCGGTGAGATCGTCCTCAGGCAGCCCGGCAGGCGGGCGGGGAGGCGAGCACGCCGATGCCCGAACCCGTGACGGCGTCGCTCGCGGCGCCAAGCACGATGACGCCCTGCAGCGGGGAGCTCAGTGCCGTGATGGCGAGCAGCCGGCCCGTTGAGGGGTCGAGGCAGGCGAGGCCCGACTCGTCGATCGCCCAGACCGTAGGGCCGCTGGCGTCGAGGGTGATGGATCCGAGTGCCGCCGGCATCCCCGTGGCTGCCGCCGGGTTGGGTCGGCCGGCGCCGGGGAGCGGCAGTGGCAGGAGGCGCACGGTGCTGGCGAGGCCGCTCGACACGGCGACGAACAAGCCGCCCGAGCCGAGAGCCATCGACTCCACGACGGCCCCGCCCCCGAGCCTGAGCGACGACGCCATCCGGCCCGTTGCAACATCGAACAGCTCGATCCTGGCACCGGCTTCAGATGCAGCGACCGACGGGGCGGACAGACTCACGGCGACAAGAGGTGACGCGGTGCCGACGGCGAGGTGCTGGGCGACCGAGGATCCGAAGGACGCCAACCATCTCGGCGTCAGCGAGCCCGCCCGGAAGCTCAGCAGCGAGCGTCCCGTCGAGGCGAGCACCGTGGCGCCCCGCCCGCCGTCGGCCGTGGCGTCCAGCCACAGCCCGAAGCCGCGGCCGATCGCCCGCGAGCCCATTACTTGCAACGTGGAGGCGTCGAGGCGGTAGACCGTCAGGAGGTACGGAGGTGAGCTGAGGGGCCCGGCGAGGTCGAGGCGGGCCGTGCCGACATAGAGGGAACCGCCCGCCAACGTCAGGCTGCTCGTCAGCAGCGCCGCCCGCTCGAAGAAGGCCGAGACGACGATGTTGCCGTTGCGCCCGATCTCGAGGACGCGCAGCTGCGTCTCCTCGGCTCCGCACGCCTGCAGGGCATAGAGGGCCGAGGAGGAGCTGACGACGGCGCCGAACGTCCCGGGCTCGACGAGGTCGAAGCCCCACCCGCCGAGATGGTCTTCGGCGACCGGCGCCGGCGTGGCGTTCGGAGCCAGGCAGCCTGCGGCCGGCCCTGCCCGCTCGCCGTGGCGCGCCGAGCGTGCGAGGACGCCCGTCAGCCCGCTGCCGGCGCTGACGAGGGCGAAGGCCACGACGGCAACGAGCACGGTGAGCGAGCGGCGCCGACCTGCTGCTGTGCGCCCGAGGGAGACGGCCGCTGCGCCCTTGCCATGGAAGCGCCTCTGGCGAGCGGCGCCATCCTGCTCGTCCACGGCCACTGCTCCTTCCGAGTGACGGCTGTCGTCATTGTAAGGACGCCGGTTGGCCCTGATTCCTTGCACCGGCTGCCGCCGCCGAGCCGGCGGTGCGGGCGCTGTTCAGCCGTCGCGGGGCGGGCCGGCTGCGAGGCGTTCCGAAACGGCGGAGGCCGTCGCATCGCGCTCCACCGTCTCCAACCACCACGTCGCCCCGGCGTTCTCGAGCATGCGCAGGCGGTCGAGGGACTCTGGCGTCCACTGAGGGGCGAAGGAGCCCCGCAGCGCCAGGTCGTGGTGCACGGGGGCGCCCAGCCGGCGCAGCTCCTCCCGGATGGCGCGCACGTCCTCCACGGCCGGCGGGCTGTGCGGCTCGCGGTGCTCGGTGAAGACCGGCAGGATGCCGTCGAGGTGAGCCGCCCGGCGCAGGGGCGTCCGCCGCGGCCACTCGGCGCTCACCCATACCGGGATGCGTGGGCGCTGCAGGGGCGTGGGGAGAAACGGGGGCGAGTCGACCTGCATCCAACGCCCCTCGTGGCGCACGGGCTCGCCCGACCAGCAGAGCAGCAAGACGGCGAGCGACTCCTCGAACAGCGACGAGCGAAGGTCGGCATCGTCGTCGTGAGCGGCCCGGTCCGCAAGGGCGAGGGTCTCGTGCCAGCTGGCGTAGCCGACGCCCGTCCCGAAGATCAGCCGGCCCTGGCAGAGGTGGTCGATGATGGCCGATTGGCGGGCGAGCACCCAGGGCCGGCGGCGATCAGCCGCCGGTGTCACGAGACCGAGCTGCAGTGTCGTCGTCGTGGAGGCGATGGCGGCCGTGACGATGCAGGCGTCGGCCTCCACCGGGCGCTGCACGGACTCGGTGAGATCCGAGACGAAGAAGCCGTCCCAGCCCGCCCTCTCCGCCTCGCGGGCGAGATTGACAGCTCTCGACGGCTCGGCGAACTCACCCACGAGCGGTAGGAACACGCCGTATCTCATGCGGCCGACGATAGACGTCGTCGAGCGACGCCACGCAACGAAGCGGCGGGCGCCGTAGGGTCGAGCGGTGCTGCGAGCTCGCCTGACCCGTGCGGACCGCCTCGCCCTGCTCGTGCTCGTGCTCGTCCCGGTCATCGTCAACGTGCCGTGGGCGCTCGCCGGCCACCCGGTCCTCGACGGCGACAACCTCACGCAGAACTACCCGCTCCGGGTGCTCGTCGGCCAACTGATCGCCCACGGGAGGCTGCCGCTCTGGGATGCCGGCATCTGGAGCGGCGTCCCCCTCCTCGCCGGATGGAACGCCGGGGCCATGTTCCCGGCGACGTGGTTGTTCGCCCTCGTGCCGCCGGTGGCCGCCTACGAGCTGAACGTCGTGATCACCGGCATCGCCTGCGGCGTCGGCTTCCACCTCTTCCTGCGGCGGTCCGGCTGCTCGCCGCTCGCATCGCTGCTGGGGGCGCTCACCTGGAGCGATATGGGTTTCGTGAGCGGCCAGGCAGTCCACCTCGGCCTCGTCGAGGGCACGGCGCTGGCGCCCTGGATCCTGCTCGCCATCGACGGCATGTTCCGAGCCGTCAAGGCGAAGGCCGAGGGCTGGCACTGGGTGGCTCTGTTCGGCATCGCCGGCGGACTCGTCATCCTCGCCGGTGATCCGCGCGCCGTCTCCAACGACGCCATCATCGCCGTCATCTACCTGGTGGCGAGGTGCTGGCGCGAGCGCAGCTCGTGGCGGGCGCTGCGCAGCGTCGTGGCGGGCGCCGCCCTCGCCATCGCCGCCGGCTCGGTGCAGTGGCTGCCCGGTCTCAGCTACCTGCACTCCTCGCAACGCTCCGTCAGCAACCTTGCCCTCTTCGGCTACTACTCACTCGGTTGGAACAGCCTGCCGCTGCTCGTGACGCCCTATCTGATCGGCGGCAACGGCAACCTCGCCATGCCGGTCTACGCCGGTCCGCTCAACCTGCCCGAAGTTACCTACGCCGTCGGAATCCTTCCCCTCATCGCCTTGTTCGCCCTCCTGCCGAGCCTGCTGCGACGGCACCGGGCGGCCGCCCCGGGAGCCCGTGAGCGGCTCGCCGTCTGGTACGTCATGTTCCTTGTCGGCCTCGTGCTGTGCACGGGCGACAAGACGCCCCTCGGGCACCTCCTCGTGCACATCCCCCTCTACGGCGGGCAGCGGGACCAGAACCGCAACGCCGCCATCTCGGATTTCGCCCTGGCGGCCCTGCTGGCGATCTTCGTCGACGGGTTGCGAGCCGACACCGCCGGCGCCCTCGGCCGTGCCGGCTCGTCGGTTCACTCGGCCCCTGAGCGCCTACCGAGCTGGCTCGGCGCCCTCCCCGTGCTGTGCGTGCTCGGCCTCGTCGCGGCCATGTTCGCCTGGACGGACCCGATGGAACGGTGGCTCGGCCTCGCCCGGCTGCAGCCACGGCTGCCGATCGAGATGGCGGGCTACTACGCCGCCGCCGTGCTCATCGCGCTCGGCGGTGGGCTCGTCCTCCTGCGGCGAGCCTGGCCCTCGACCGAGAGCCGGCGCCGCGCCGCTGCCGCCGTCGTCGTCGCCGACGTCCTGTTGTTCGTCGTGATGGCCTCCTACCAGCCCGTCCCGCTCACCACGCTGGCCGCGACCAACCCGGCGCTGGCCGCCCTGACGGCCCATCTGCCCGCAGGCAGCCGCATCGCCATCGACGACCCGGACCAGCTGGCCTTGAGCTACCCGGCCTTTCTCACCGACGAGCTCGGTGTGAACGACCTCGTCCTCCTGCACGCCATCGCCTCGGTGCAAGGTTACGGCTCGGCCGTGCCCGCCCCCTATGACGCCGCCACGGGAACCCACGACGTCGAGAACCTCCTTCCCTCCGCCCTGCTCGGCCCCACCTACGACGACCTCGACCTCGGGCTCGTCGTCGTCGTGCCGGAGCAGTTCGGCACGATCCTCCCGGCCGGCGCCGCCGTCCCCATCCCGCCCGGGCCGCCCGTGCCGATCGGGACGAGCGCCGCCGACCGCCAGCCCGGCGGCGTGGCGCGCGCCGCCTACCCGCCGGCCGGACCCTGGACCCTGCCAAGGTCAGGCGTCAGCTGGCAGCTGCCCGCCCCGGCCGTCATCTCGGCCGTGACGGTCACCTTCGACCGGCGCTACGGCAGCGTGCCGGACGGTCCGCTCCGCGTCTCGGTGCGCCTGGCTGACGGGACCTCGCTGACCGCCCTCGGGACGGTCGGCGGGGCCGCCGCCACCGTCTTCCTGGCGCCGGCTGCTGTGCGCAGCGGAGGCGGCGCTCTCGGGCTGACCGTGACGGCCCCTGCGGCCGTTGCGAAGTCGCCCGTCGTGGCGGCCGTCGTCGTGACGGCGGAGGCTGCCAGCGCTCCGCTCGCCCTTCGGCAGCCCTCCGTCGGCAGCGTCCGTTACGTCCTCAACGGCCTCCTGCAGGGGCTGCTGACGCCCCCGCGCTGGCAGTACGCCGGCCGGATCGGCCCCCTCGTCCTCTACCGCGACACGAGGGCGCGGGGCACGGCGTGGCTGGAGGCGCCCGATGCCGGCTCGGCCTCGGCGCCGGCCGTGGCGGGCACGGCCAGCACGCCGGCGGCGGCGCCCTGGCAGGACGCCGTCACTCTGGTCGAGTCGCCTCGGCCCGCCCTCCTCGTGCGGAGCGAGCAGTACTCGCCCGGCTGGTCCGTCGCCGTTCAGAGCGTCACCGCTTCCGGGGCGCTCGGGCCTGCCTCGTGGCACCGTGTGCAGGCGGTCGGCCTGCTGCAGGGAGTCGAGGTCCCGGCGGGGCGATATCGCCTGACGTGGCACTACCACTCGAGCGGCGTCGTGGTCGGCCTCGCCCTCAGTGGAGCCGCCTCGCTCGCCTGCGCCGGCGTCGGCGGTGCGGGGCTTCTCCGGCGCCGGCGTCGCCTCGGCGAGGCTGCCCGGTAGGCTCGCCCGTCGTGCGCTTCGTCATCTGGATCGGGACCGAACACCCCTGGCCGGAGATGGCCGAGACGGCCCGCATCGCCGACGCCACCGGCTGGGACGGCATCTACGTCGCCGACCACTTCATGCCGAACGACCCGTCGCCCCGCCTCGGTCCGCGGCTCGAGGCCTGGACAGCCCTCGGGGCGCTGGCGACCATCACGCGACGGGCTCGCCTCGGCGTCCTCGTCAGCGGCAACACCTACCGGCACCCGGCCATCCTGGCGAACATGGCGGCGACGACCGACCGCATCAGCGAGGGGCGCCTCGTCCTCGGCCTCGGCGCCGGCTGGCAGATCAACGAGCACGAGGCCTACGGCATCGACCTCTACGAGGTCCCCGAGCGGATGGCTCGCCTCGAAGAGGCCTGCAGCGTGATCCGGCTCTTGCTGACGCAGGAGCGTTCCAACTTCGAGGGCCGCTACTACCACCTCGCCGACGCCCCCTGTGAGCCGAAGCCCCTGCAGGCCCGCCTGCCCCTTCTCGTCGGGACCTCCGGTGAGCGCGTCGGCATGCGGATGGCCGCTCGTGAGGCGGACATCTGGAACACCTGGGGCACCCCGATGACGATGGCCCACAAGATCGCCGTGCTGGACGCCCACTGCGAGGCCCTCTCGCGCGATCCGGCCTCCATCGAGCGCTCCACGCAGGCGCTCCTGCTCATGTCCGACGATCAGGTCAAGCTCGAGGAGTGGCGCGAGCGCGACTTCCCGATGCCGGCACTCGTCGGCACGCCGTCTGAGATCGGGGACAATCTCGGTGCCTACGAGCGGCTCGGCATCGACGAGTTCGTCGTGGCCGACCGGGTGCTCGGACGTGATCTCGCCGAGCGTCTCGAGCAGATGGGCCGATTCATCGAGGATGTCGCCGGGCCGTTCCGGGGTTGATGCCCGACCGTGCCGTGCCTGCTCGCCGTCCCGGACAAGTTCAAGGGCACCGCCACCGCCGGGGCGGTCGCCGCCGCCATGGCAGCGGGGGCACGGGCATGCGGCTGGGCGGCTACGGAGCTGCCCATGTCCGACGGCGGTGAAGGCCTCCTCGAGGTGATGGGGGGAGCCAACCGGCGAACCGTCGTGAGGGGGCCGCTCGGAGCAGCCGTGACGGCCTCCTGGCGCTTCGAGGAGGAGGCGTCCGACGGGAGCGCTCCCGCCACGGCCGTCATCGAGATGTCACAAGCCGCCGGGCTCGTGCTCGCCGGCGGGCGCCGGCACAACGACGCCGTCGCCGCCAGCACGATCGGCGTCGGCGAGCTGATCCTGAGCGCAGTCGCCGCCGGCGCCCGGCGCCTCGTGGTCGGCTGCGGCGGCTCGGCCACCACCGACGGCGGGTGCGGGGCGCTCTCGGTCCTGAAGGGCGCCGAGGCCCTGGCGGGAGCCGAGATGATCGTCGCCTGCGACGTGAAGGCCGGCTTCGTGCAGGCGGCGGAACGCTTCGCCCCGCAAAAAGGCGCTTCGCCGGCTCAAGTCGCCCTGCTGGAGCGGCGGCTCGGCGAGCTGGCGGACCGCTACGAGGGCAGCTTCGGCCTCGACGTCCGGCACCTCGAGGGCGCCGGAGCCGCCGGCGGCCTCGCCGGCGGGCTGGCGGCGATCGGCGGCGCCCTCGTGTCGGGTTTCGAGCTCGTGGCGTCCTTCCTCGGCCTCGGTGACCGCATGGCTGCTGCTGATGCCGTCGCCACGGGCGAGGGATCGCTCGACGATCAGAGCTTCGACGGCAAGGTCGTCGGTGGCATCGCCCCTCGCCGGGGCGATCTGCCTGTGCTCTGCGTCGCCGGCGGGGCGACCGTGGAGGGGAGGCGGGCCGCCGCCGCCCTCGGACTCGACGTCGTGAGCCTGAGCGAGCGCTACGGCGCCGGGGAGGCCATGGCCCGTCCGCTCGAGCTCGTCGCCGACGTCGTGGCGCAGTGGCTCGGGAGCCTGCCTTCGTGACCCCCCGTCGACGCAACCTCGCCGTTCTCGCCGTCTTCTTGCTCGTCATCGGCCTCGTCGCAAAAGGGGTGGCCGACCATCGGGCCGCCCTGCGAGGAGTGCGCTCGACGGTACGGGCCGCCGAGGCGCCGGCTCCTGCCGGTGTGTGCGGGTCCTCGTCGCTCGAGGGGCCGGGCGCCCCACCGCCGGGTGCCGTGACCGTCCCGGCCGGCGCCCTCTCCGGCCCCATCGACACGCCCGACACCACGTACTACTTCGCGCCGGGCACGCACACGATCGGGACCTCCCTCTACAGCCAGATCGACGCCGGCCACGCCGACACCTACATGGGGGCACCGGGAGCGGTCATCTCGGGTCAAGGGGTCAACGCCTACGCCTTCGTGGGCACGAACGCCGGCGCCACCGGCGTGACCATCGAGTACCTCACGATCACCCGCTTCGCCTCGCCGAACGGCAACGGTGCCGTCGCCGTCAACGCCGAGCCCGACTGGACGATCGAGAACGACACGATCTCGCACGACTCCACGGGCGCCGGCCTCATGATCGGCACGGGCTACGTCGTGGCGGGGAACTGCCTCGAGGACAACGGAGAGTACGGTTTCGACGCCTACACCACCAACGGCACCTCCAGCCTGACCGGTGGCCCCTCCACGGTGACCATGACGGGCAACGAGATCGTCGGGAACGGGAACGCCGTTGAGCCGTCCGGCTGCGGCTGCTCCGGCGGGGGGAAGTTCTGGGAGGTCGACGGTGCGACCGTCTCGGGCAACCTCGTGCTCGACAACGGCGGGGGCGCCGGCATGTGGGCCGACACGAACAACGTCGGCTTCGACGTCACGGGCAACATCTTTCAAGGCAACGCCGGCCCGGGCTGGGAAGAAGAGATCAGCTACAACTTCGTCATCTCGGCCAACTCCTTCACGGACAACGCCTGGACGCTCGGGCCGGGCAATCCGAGCTTTCCGGAGGGGGCCATCTACGTGAGCGAGTCGGGCGGTGACGGACGCGTGCCCGGGCCCGAGTCGGGGCGGGCGACGATCAGCGACAACGTCTTCACCAACAACTGGTCGGGCGTCGTGCTCTGGGAGTCGGCCGACCGCTTCTGCGGCTCGCCGGACAACTCGTCCTCGGGCGCCTGCACCCTCGTGGCGCCGTCCGTGGCCAACCTGCGCACCTGCGACGAGACGAACCTCGTCGGAGCGACGCCGACAAACCCCCTCTACGGCGACTGCCGCTGGCGCACCCAGCACGTCTCGGTGACGGACAACGTCTTCTCCTTCGCCGAGGACGACGTCACTGCATGCGCCGGCTCGGCCGACGCCTGTGGGGAGAACGCCATCTTCTCGAACTACGGCACGTCCCCAGGGTGGAGCCCGTACCACGGCACGGCCGTCGAGACGGCCATCACGAGCGGGCAGGGAAACCTCTTCTCGGACAACACCTACAGCGGGCCGTGGAGCTTCGACTGGCAGGAGCAGGGCAAGGTCATCACGTTCGCCGCCTGGCAGGCGGACGGGCAAGACGGCCGCAGCGCCCTTTAAGCGGGCCGGAACCGCATGCCGAGTGCGGCGGCGTCCCGCCAGTAGCCGGGGTAGGTCTTGGAAACGCAGCCCGGATGGCGGATGACGACGCCGGGCACGACGGCACCGAGCGAGGCGAGCGCCATCGCCATTCGGTGATCGTCGTAGGTGTCGAGCACGGCGCCGGTGAGGGAACGGCCACCGTGCACGACGAGATCGTCGCCTTCCTCCTCGACCTCGGCTCCGAGCTTCCTCAGCTCGCGGCCGACGGCGGCGACGCGGTCGGTCTCGTGCCCGCGGGCGACGGCGGCGTTGCGCAGTCGCGTGACGCCGCCCGCCAGGGCGCCCAGGGCGGCGAGGGCAGGCACCTGGTCCGGCATGGCCGAGATGTCGAGGTCGATGCCGTCCATCGGCCCGCCCCGACTCACGGTCACGCCGCCGGCGCCGTGGCGGACCGCTTGGCCACCCATGGCAGCAAAGACGGCGGTGAGGGCGGCGTCGGGCTGCCGGGTGGCGTCGGCGTTCGGCACCGTGACGCTGCCGCCCGTCGCCATCGCCAAGGCAAAGAGGTGCCCGGCGGCGCTGGCGTCGTACTCGACGACCTCGTCGCGTGCCTGGTAGTGACGGCCGGCTCTCACGACGTAGAAGCCCTCGGCCGAGAGGCCGGCCTCGGCACCCCAGCGGGACATCGTTTCGAGCGTGAGGTCCACATACCCGCCGGCGCCGAGATTGCGGACATCGAGCACGACGTCCGCCTCGGCGTAGGGCGCCACGAGCAACAGGCTCGTGGCGAACTGTGAGCTCTCGCCCGCATCCACGCTGATGCGGCCGCCCGGCAGGCCGCCGGAGGTGATGCGCAGGGGGGGACGACCGTTGTCGGTCTCGATCCTCGCCCCGAGGGACTCGAGTGCCTGCAGGAGCGGGCGGATCGGCCGTCGGCGCAGCGGCGGGTCGCCGTCGAGGACGACGGGGCCGTTCACGAGCAGGGCGGCGGCCGCCAGCCAGCGCAGCGTCGTCCCGGACAGCCCGGCCGTGATGACGCCCTCGGGTGCCTGCAGCCGCCCGTCGGTGCCGACGATCTCGACCGATCCGTCGCTCTCGCGCACGGCGGCGCCGAGGGATCGCAGGGCGGCCATCATGACGGCCGTGTCGTCACTGCGAAGGATGCCGGCGAGATGGCTCGTGCCCTTGGCCAACGCCGCCGCCAAGAGGAGGCGGTTCGTGACGCTCTTGCTCGCAGGCGCCCGGCAGACGCCGTGGAGCGGCCCGGAGGGAACGATCTCGACCTCGCTCAGCTGCAACGGGTCGGCGAGGGCAGGGCCGGCATCGCCAGCCATCAGGCGCCGGCCTGCGGCTCGGGCGGTTTCTGGGATCGAGCCGGAACGGGACCGGGCCCGGCTCTCAGCTTCTTCAACGTGGGGGCGATCCCCGCCCTGTCGGGCCGGAACTTGCTGGCGTCCCGAGTGCTGCCGTCGGGCGCCCGGTGAGGCGGCCGCACCGGCATCTGCAGCGACTCCGAGAGGTGGCGGCGGTCCCCCGACCAGGGCGCCCGCGGAGCCACCACGCGATCGGCCAGCCGGTAGGCGATCGTCTCGTAGTTGACCCGCCAGCCACGAAAGTGCGGCCACGCCTCCGCCGGCGTGCGCTCCATGGGGAACCCGGTCGTGGCGAGGACTTCGACGGCGTACTCGAACTCGGCGAAGGTCAACTGCAAGGCGTCGTCGGGCAGGGGGTCGGGGTCGTAGGACCAGCGCAGCGAGGTGGCGATGCGACGCAAGCACGTGAAACCCATGCGGAGGCACATCCTCGCCTCGCTCGGCGCCGTCGAGGGGGTGAGGGCGAGCTGCATGGCGGCGGCGTCGAGCACGGCAAGGAGGGTCAACACCCAGGAGTACCAGGGCTCGGGCGAGCGGAAGTAGAGCAGCACCGGGTAGCTCGTGTGGCTCTCCGACACCTCCGCCGCCCACTGCTCCCAGTCGCGGTAGAGGGCGGGGAGGGCGTCGAGGGTCTGGATGAGCTGGTGGCGAGCGAGCAGCTCGGGGCCCCAGGCCGGCAACCCGGCGCGGGCCTCCATGAGGGTCACGAGCGACTCGCGCCGGTTGAAGGCCTGATAGATCGTCGGCAGGTAGCCGATCTGGAGGGCGATGGCGACGGCCCCGGTGGCAGCCGCCATGATGACGAGCACGTCGCTGCTCGGGCCGCCCACGTGGGCGAGCCCGATCGTGAACATCGACGAGGCGGCCTCGCGCACGGCCACGACGTACTCGGTGGCATACGGCCAGAGGGCGATCGAGTAACCGACGAGGAAGAGCCCGAGAAACGCCACCAGCTGGGCCAGCATCGCCAACGGTCCGATCGTGGCGAGGATGGCGTCTTTCACCTCGAAGTTGGCAAAGAGCCGGGAGATGGCGACGATGCCGGCCCGCGTCAGGCGCGAGACGGTGCCCCCGATCGCCTGGAAGGGTGAGCGGCCACGCGGCGTCACGAGGGTGGACACCATGCTCGCCCACGTCACGGCGACGATGAGGAGACCGACGGCGATGCGCATCGTGGCCATGCCTGCCAGCTTGGCATGGCGACGGGCCCGCCCGGGGACCCGACACGTAGCGGGACACGCAAAATCGGCGAACGGCCGGCGGCAGTAAATTGACGGCGTGGGGGACGCGGACGACGTGACGGCTGGCAGCGCCGCGCCCGAGGGCCGAGACGCCTCCCGCTTGCTCGAGCAGGCCCACCTCGACCGCGCCTACGAGCTGCTCGCCGGCATGTCCACGCGCGCCTCGGCCGCCGCCGCCGACGCCGAGGCGCGTGCGCCCGGCGACTGGGACGCCACGGTCGCCCACCGCTTCCTGCAGCAGCGCCTCGCCTCGATGTCGGCCAACCTCGGCCCGCTCTGCTTCGGGCGCATCGACGAGGAGACGGGCGACAGCTGGCACATCGGCCGCCGTCACGTCGAGGACGATCTCGGCGAGCCCGTCGTCGTGGACTGGCGGGCACCCGTCTCGGTCCCCTTCTACCGGGCAACCTTCCGGGACCCGCTCGGTCTCAAGCGGCGCCGGCGCTTCATCCTCGACGAGCGCCGTCTTGCCGACATCGTCGAGGAGGACTTCCACGATCCGCACGCCGAGTCGGTCGTGTCCGCCAGCGGGCTGCCCGATCCCCTCCTGGCCGAGCTGGGCCGGGCGCGCACCGGGGCGATGCGCGACATCGTCGCCACGATCGCGGGCGAGCAGGACGCCATCATCCGCGCTCCCCTCGACGTCCCCGTCATCGTGCAGGGCGGTCCCGGGACGGGCAAGACCGCCGTCGGGCTGCATCGCGCCGCCTGGCTCCTCTACGAGCACCGGGAGCACCTGGAGCGCCACGGCGCCCTCGTGCTCGGACCGAACCGCGTCTTCCTCGCCTACATCTCCGAGGTGCTGCCGTCCCTCGGAGAAGTCGCCGTCGCACAGACGACGCTCGCCGGTCTGTGCCCCGAGTGGCGCCCGAAGGGCGAGGAGGTGGCCGAGGTGGCCGCCCTGAAAGGCGACATCCGCATGGCCGAGGTCGTGGCGCGGGCTGCCGAGGCAGCCGTGCGCCCGCCGACCGAGGATTTGGAGGCCTCCACCCGCTGGGGCATCGTCGCCATCGGCGCCCAGGTCGTCGCCGAGCTCGCCCGACAGTCGCTCGAGTCCGGCGGGCCGCTCGGGGAGCGGCGCGCCCGCTTCCGGCGCGCTGTCGGCCGGGCGGCGATGGGTCGACTCGCCCGTGTTCGTCCCGAGCTGGCGGGCGATCTCGAGGAGGTGCTCGCAGAGCTCGGCAAGGACCGCGCCGTTCAGGCTGCCCTCAACCGCATCTGGCCGGCGCAGAGCGCCGTCGCCATCGTTCGAGCCCTCTACGGCAGACCGAGCGTGCTGCGGGCGGCCAGCGCCGGGTTGCTCTCGAGCGCCGAGCAGGCACTCTTGCGGCGACGGGGCGCACGCTCGGTGGCCGACGAGCCCTGGACGACCGCAGATCTCCCCCTCCTCGACGAAGCTCGCAGCTACCTCGCCGGGCCGCCTCGTCGCTACGGCCACGTCGTGGTCGACGAAGCCCAGGACCTCTCCCCCATGGCGCTTCGCATGGTGTCGCGCCGTTCCATCGACGGCCGCTCCTTCACGATCCTCGGTGACCTCGCCCAGGCGACGGCTCCAGCCGCTGCCGTCGACTGGGAGGTCACCCTGGCGGCCCTCGGCCGTCCGGAGGGCAGCCGCATCGAGGAACTCTCCGTCGGCTACCGCGTTCCCGGCGAGATCATGGACGTCGCCAACCGGGTGCTGCTGGCGACGTCACCCGGCCTGCGGCCCACGACCTCGGTCCGCTCCTCCGGCCGGGCACCCGTCTGGCTGCGATGCGAGACGGGCGGCCTAGCCACCTCGGTCGCCTCGGTCGCCGGCAGCCTCTCGGACGATCACCACTCGGTTGCCGTCATCGCCTCGAGCGTCCTTCACGACGAGATCACGGCGGCCCTCGGCGACGCCGGCATCCCGCTCGTCCCCTACGGGCACGCCAGCCTCGCCGGCCATGTTGCCCTCGTACGGCCAGAGCTCGCCAAGGGCCTCGAGTTCGACGCCGTCGTCGTGGCCGAGCCGCGCCTCATCCTGGCGGAGCCGGGCGGCGCCGGACTCCTCTACATCGCCCTCACCCGCGCCGTGCAGTTCCTCGCCGTGCTCTACAGCGACGACCTCCCGGCCTTGCTGGCCGATGCCGCCGCCGCCTGAGACCTCCGGGCTGACAAGATGCCGCCATGGCGAGCGCACCGTTGAGGGCGCCAGCGCCGTTCAGGCTGTCCGGGTGCAGGTGAGGTGACGCCCACACCGCCAGGCTGGTACCCCGACCCGTGGCGTTCAGCACCGTGGCGCTGGTGGGACGGCAGGCGGTGGTCGCCATACACGGCTCCGGGAGGACGGCCGGGCGCCTACGGCGCCCCGCCACCGAACCCGGTCGTCGCCTTTGCCGGCGAGGACCGAATGTGGCGCTGGGCGCGTGCCGGTGTGTGCGCTTACCTCGTCCTCGTCCTCGCGCAGCTTGTCCTCGAGTGGGTCCTGGACAGGCGGTTCTGGTCGAGCGTTTGGGCATCGTTCCGCACGATGTTGACGACACCGAACGCCCGCCCACCGACCTACGTGCTTCCCAACGAGACACGAAGCCTGGCCTTGCTCTCGAACGCCCTCTATTTCGGGACAGTGGCCGTCGCTGTCGTCTTTCTCGTCTGGCAGCACAGCGCCGCCTCGACGGCGCGAGACCTCGGCTATCCGGCGCGACGCTCCCCCGCCCTCGGTGTCGGCTCGTGGTTCATCCCCGTCGTCGGCTTGTGGTTTCCCTATCAAGCGCTACGCGACTGCCTGCTTCCAGGCCACCCGGCCCGCCCCTCCTCACTGACGGCCTGGCTGGCCCACATCAGCGGTGGTGTGCTGCTCTCCGTCGCCGTCCTCACGACCCTTCTTGCCGGCCTCTACGGGCTGATACCCCTCGCCCTTTCGGCTGGCTGCTTCGGGGCGGCTGCGAGAATCGGGACGCGGTTGATCAAGACGATTCGCGAGGACCACCGCCTCGCCGTCGCCCGGCGGCAGGAACACGTGTCAGGCGGCGCTGAGGGGCGCTGACGCCGTGCCGGGTCGGAAGGCTCCTCGCTCAGCGGAACGTCCACTTCCCTGTCTGCTGAAAGCTGTCTCGGCCGGCCTACCCGGCGGTCCGCCAAGCCAGAACCGTCTCCGGCACGACACAGGTGAGGGGCCCGTCGGTGTCCGCCTCGTAGGACCAGTCGTACTCCCGGTCGTATTCGGCCACGACGGCGCTGTCGCTCGGGCCCTCGACGGCTCGACCCTCCACGATCACCACCTCCGTGCCGCTGTCGAGGTGCACGGTGACGGTGGCATCGGCGGACAAGGCGTCCAGCGTCGCCGGTGTCCCGATGCTGAGGTAGAGGTGGCCGTCCCGCCAGAGGCCCCACACGGGGCGGGGGTGCGGGTGGCCCTGCGTGCGAGCCGTCACCCAGTAGGTGCCGGCCTCCCGCAGCTGCCCGTCCACCCAGTCCCAGTCGAGTGCCTCCTTGTCGCTGTCCCGGCCGTACAACCGCAGGGGACGGCGCAGGCTCACGGCTAGGTACCGAGGATGAGGAGACGCGAGTTGGACGACCGCTTCCGGATCTCGAGTGCTCGTCGGTACTCCTCTGAGCCGTACCACGCCCGTGCCGCCTCGCGGGTCGGAAAGGACAGGATCACGGTGACCTCCCCCGGCTCCCAGTCCCCCTCCATGACCTCGACATCGCCGCTGGCGGCCACCACCTCGCCTCCGTGCGCGGCGAGGCTCGGGCCGAGCAAGTCGATGTACTCCCGGCGACCCGCCGCGTCCGTCCAGGTCACGTCCGCCAATACGTAGCCGCTCACGACTTCCCCCTTTGATGGCTCGTCCCCCTGGCGCCGTGCACATGCTCGGAGCCAGCCACGACAGATGACGGCCGCCACACTAGGGCGCCCGAGCAGCCCGGCAGCCGTGGGCCGGCGAGGCCGTGTCCGGTTGGGGTGGAAACGGCGGTCCCGTCGTAGGCTGGCGTCACCGACAAGGGAGGTCGCCATGAGCACGGCGTCAGACGAAGAAGAGCCGTGGTGGGAGATCCTGTGCGTGGAGCACGTGACGCTGGCTGACGGGCACCGCCACATCGCCGAGGTGGGCCTCAAGAAACTCGGCGGCGGCATCACCATGTTCACGGTGGACGCCGTGCTCGAGAACATGGCGGAGGGGACGGAGTTCTTCACGGTCGGGAGCCACTCCGGAAAGGCGGTGGAGGTCACGCCGCTGCGGTGCTCCTGTGGCGTCGAGCAGATCACGGCGGAGTCGGACGACGAAGAGGACGACAACCTGGACGGCCTGCCCGAATGCCCGCAGTAGGGACGGCACTCCCCCGCTGAAGGTGGCGACTCGAAGCGGCGACCGGACGCCGGGCACCGTGGTGGCGGGCATCGACGGCTGCAAGGGCGGATGGCTCGTCGTGACGGTCCCCGCCGAAGGCAGCGGGCCCGTCGTGATCGGATGCGTGCCCGACTTGGGCGGCGTCATCGCCGGCCTCGAGTCCGGCCGCTTGGCGGCGGCGGCCATCGACATCCCGATCGGGCTGCCCGAAGCCGGCCCACGCTGGTGCGACACGGAGGCTCGCAAGCGCATCGGGGCGCGCAGGAGCTCCGTCTTTCCGGCGCCGGCGCGGGCCGTGCTCGGAGCCACGAGCTACGCCGACGCACTCTTCAGGAGCCGGGCGGCTTCGGGCCAAGGACTCTCGAGGCAGACCTTCGCCCTCTTGCCGAAGATCGCCGCCGTCGATGCGGTGATCACCCCACAACGGCAGCGACGCCTCTTCGAGGTGCATCCCGAAGTCAGCTTCCGCGTTCTCGCCGGCGGCGCCATGGCGTACTGGAAGCGGACACCGCACGGTCGTGCCGAACGCCTGGCGGCCTTGCAAGGGCCTTTCCCGGACATCGACGCCCGGTCGCTGCTCCGCCCGGTGGGGGCGGCCCCGGACGACGTCCTCGACGCCTTTGCGGCCGCCTGGAGCGCACGGCGATGGACGGCCGGACGTCACGAGCGGCTCGGTGGGGACCTCGACCAGCGTGGGCTTCGCATGGAGATGATCGCCTAGATGGCGCCACCTCGCCGGCGCGGCTCAGATGAGATTGCGCAGCGTCGCCATGGTGTACATGCGGACGTCGTGGCGCGAGATCTCGCCGACCTGCAGGCTCCACAGCAACGAGAGCACGGCCTTCACGTAGCCCCAGGCCGCCAACTTGTCGTCGTCGATGCGGGTGATGTCCGACATGGCGTCGAGGCGCCGGCGAACGAGCGCCTCCATGTCTCCGAGGCCGAGGGGGAAGGGCATCGGGTTGTAGAACATGGCCGCGACGTCGTAACCGGGGTCCCCGAAGAAGCCCTTCGGGTCGATGACCAGCCAACCCTTCGCCTCGTCCTCGAGAACGTTGTCGTGGTGGAGATCGCCGTGGACAAGGACGCTCGCCGCCCGGTCGGCCAGCAACTCCTCGAGGACGCGGCGAGCCGTCACGGCGGCCGCCCGCAGCTCGCGCACCCCACTGTCGATCTCGCCCAGGGTGGCAGCGAGGTCGCGGCCCCGGTAGCTCGCCCCGTGCGGTCCGCGATCGAACTCCTCGAAGGTGTCCTCCAGCCTGCTGAGGGGAGGCAGGCCGCTCTCGGGCCCGGCGGCGACCCAGAAACCCAACATGGCGTGCGCCAGGATCTCGGTGGCGCTCCCGTCGTCGCGTTCGCACATCGCCGAGAGCGGCCCGCCGGTCGCCCGCTGCAGCAGGAGGGCGCCGGCGTCGTCGTCCTCCTCGAGCACGCTCACAGCCGACTGCCCGGCGAGCCGGAGTGCGAGACCCTCCCGCACGGTGCCCTCGTCCTCGTCGCCCACGGGGGGCCCGATCTTGAGGACGCACTCGTCACCGGATTCACGCCTGGCGGCCACGACGTAGCTCCACGAGAGGGGGAAGCGCTCGCCGACCCGCAGCTCCCACCGCTCGGCCAAGGTGGCGACGACGTCGGGAAGGTCGCGCAGCCAGCGCGCCCGCTCGCTGCGGTCGCCGGAGGCGAGGATTCGCAATCGGAAGGACTCGGGCAGATCCAGCTCGGTGACCACGCAAGCGAACGCTAACGAGGCAGCCCGTCGCTGCCTCCGGAGCGCCGATAGTGTCGAGGCAGTGGATTCGCTCACCCTCATGGCCGTGCACGCCCACCCGGACGACGAGGCCTCCTCGACGGGCGGCATCCTGGCCAAGTACGTCGGCGAAGGCGTCAAGACCGTCCTCGTCACGTGCACCAACGGCGAGCTCGGCAACGCCCCCGACGGCTCCGCACCCGGTGAGCCCGGTCATGACGAGGAGCTCGTAAGGGCCCACCGCCGTGAGGAGCTCGAAAACAGCCGCCGCCTCCTCGGCATCACCGACCTCGAGCTCCTCGGGTACCACGACTCCGGCATGATGGGCTGGCCGCAGAACGACGAGCCCGGCGCCTTCTGGCAGACACCGGTCGAAGATGCGGCCGCCCGGCTCGCCGGCCTCATGGACAAGTACCAGCCGGACGTCGTGGTGACCTACGACGAGAACGGCTTCTACGGCCACCCCGACCACATCCAGGCGCACCGCATCACCGTGGCGGCCACGGCGGCCACCGGCATCCCGAAGAAGCTCTACTACCCCGTGATCCCCTTGTCGGCCATGGAGGGTTTCGTCGAGGCCTTGCGCAGCGCCGGCGTGGAACCGCCCCAGGAGGCCACTGACAGCATCGACTTCGGCACCCCCGACGAGCTCATCGCCGCCTACATCGACGTCTCGGCCTTCGCCGAGACGAAGTTCCGGGCGCTCGAGGCCCACTCGAGCCAGACCGACAATTCGTTCTTCCTCGACCTCGGCTTGGACCTGTTCACTCGGCTCTTCTCGATCGAGGCCTACGTGCGCGCCCACGACACGACGGGCCATCCGACGCCCGAGGACGATCTCTTCGCCGGGCTTCGCTGAAGCCGCCGCCGCCGTGCGCGTCTTTCTCTCCTGCGACATGGAAGGCACGGCCGGCATCGTCGATTGGTCGCAGTGCCGCGGCCCCGGTCCCGAGTACGAGCTCGGACGCCGCTTGCTCCTCGCCGAGGTGAACGCCGCCATCGACGGTGCGATCGACGGCGGCGCCACCGAGGTGCTCGTCAACGACTCGCACGGCGCCATGGCCAACCTCCCGCCCGCCGAGCTGCACGGCGAGGCCGGCTATCTCTCCGGTCGGCACAAGCCGCTCTACATGATGCAGGGGCTCGACGACTCCTTCGACGCCATCTTCTTCGTTTCCTACCACGGCTCGATGGGCTCGAGCGGCGTCCTCTCGCACACCTACAACCCGCGGGCAGTCGCCGAGGTCCGCCTCAACGGCACCGTCGTCGGCGAAGCGGGCATCAACGCCCTCGTCGCCCGCCGCTACGGCGTCCCCGTGGCGCTCGTGACGGGCGACGACGTCACCGTCGAGGAGACGAAGGCCGTGCTGCCCGACGTCGTCGCGGTACAGGTGAAGGTGGCGACGACGCGCTTTGCGGCCTCGAGCCTGCACCCCGCTCGTGCCTGCGCCGCCATCCGCTCCGGCGCCAGGGCCGCCGCCGAGGCGGCCAGCGGCCTCGGCCCACCGCCCATCGCGCTGCCCGCACGGCTCGAGGTCGACTGGCTCACGGCCGACGTGGCGGAGATGGCGACCTGGGTGGGCGGCATCGCCCGCACGGCTGCGCGCACCTGCGAGATCGAGGGAGACGACCCGCTCGAGATCTTCCGGCGTTTCGTCGCCGCCGTCGCCATGACCCGTTCGATCGTCGAAACCTGAGCCATGTTCGAGGTCTCGGAGGAGCGCTTCGGCGAGATGGTCGAGACAGCCCTCACGACGATCCCCCCGCAGCTGGCAGGCCACATGGACAACGTCGCCATCTTCGTGGAGGACGAGGCACCGAGCAGGCGGCTGTTCGGCCTCTACGAAGGCATACCGCTCACGAAGCGCTCCGGCGGTTACGGCAGCGGTGTCGTCATGCCCGACAAGATCACCTTGTACCGCAAGACGATCTGCTCGGTCTGTGCCACCGAGACCGAGGTCGCCGAGCAGGTGCGCACGACACTCGTCCACGAGGTCGCCCACCACTTCGGCATCAGCGACCCGCGTCTCGAAGAGCTCGGCTGGTAGCTCTCCCTCGTCGCCGGCGACCGGGACGCGGTCGCCGCCCGCTGCACCGGGAGCCCTCTCAGCCGGAGGGCGGGCTCGCCCGGGTCACCATGACGTGCGGGTTCGCCCGCAGCGTCTGGACGTCGTCCACGAGCACGCCGGGGGCGCTCTCGCCGCCGACGACGAAGGCCGTGGCGCCGATGACGGTGACGCCGGCAAAGGCGACGGCGGCGTCCATCTTCCCGGCCACGACGGGCGTCTCGCTGGCGGCCAACCATGCCCAGACCGTGCGAAGGACGGCGGGCGTCCCCCCGCTGGCCGACGCCGTCTCGCCACCGGCCACGTAGATGACCCCGCCGAGAGTGACGGCCGCCGACCCGGCGACGGGCTCGGGCAGCGAGCCCACGATCGTGGCGGCATGGGTGGCCGGGTCGACGACTTGCACGGTGGCGACCGGATCCCCGGCATGCGGCCCGGAGGAGGCGTCGCCGCCGAAGACGTAGATGCGACCGCCGAGGGCGGCGACGGCGGCGAAACGCACCGGCACCGGGAGGTTGGCCACCGTCGAGAAGTGCACGCCGTCGCTGGTGGCGAGCACGCCCGCTTCGGCGCTCGTCCCGTTGTCACCGCCGACGACGTAGGCCGTCTTCCCGATCGTGACGGCGGCATCGCCGGCGCGAGCCAGCGGCAACGACCCGAGGAGCGTCGCCGCCGCCGTCGTCGGCTGGCTGGAGCCGAGATCGGCGAGGCGCTGCACGGTCGAGACGGCGACGCCCGAGGTGCCCCCGAAGAGGTAGCCATCGCCCGACAGGACGACGCCGGCGGCGTCGTGCAGCGGTGACTGCAGGTTGCCCACCTGAGTGGCCGCCCCGTCGGAGCTGCTCACCTCGTAGACGCCCTGGGCGGAGGCGCCGCCCGTCTCGAGGCCGCCCGCCACGATGAGCGAGCCGGCCGCCGACGCCGGGAGCACGACGCTGCGGCTGAGGGGCGCGTTGAGGTGCCAGGACGCCAGGGCGGCCTCGATCGCCGGAGCGCCCGTGGCGGGCCGGGTGGCCGTGGTCGATGTCGTGCTGGTCCCGGCGCCGTGACCGCCCGAGTGCTTCGCCGGCGGCGGGGAGCCCGTCAGGACCAGGACGAGGACGATCACGAGGACGATGACGGCGACGAGGACGCCGAGGCGGATGTGGCCCGCCCGCCGCGCAGCACGCCGGCGCGCTTCGTAGCTCCGGGCGCGGGGCAGGTGGGACGCCACGAGCGAAACGATAGGTCTCCGCAGGTCACCCGGCACGATTGATGCTCCGAGAGCGCCGCCGAAGTGCGACAATCCCGGGCGTGGCTGACGACACCGACCCGGGCATCACCGTCTACGGCACGCAGTGGTGCGGAGACTGCAAGCGAGCCAAGCAGTTCTTCGGCGAGCAGCGTGCCCACTACCGCTTCGTCGACGTCGACCTCGACGACGCCGGGCTCGCCTTCGTCGAGGAGGCGAGCGGCGGCAGGCGCGTCATACCCGTCATCGTCTTTCCCGACGGATCCAAGCTCGTGGAGCCCTCCAACGCCCAGCTCGCCGAGAAGCTGGGGATCGTCACGACGGCCTCCCGCTCCTTCTACGACCTCATCGTCGTCGGGAGCGGGCCGGCCGGCCTCACGGCCGCCCTCTACGCCGCCCGCGAAGGCATCGAGACGCTCGTCATCGAGCGCGCCGGGATCGGCGGCCAGGCGGGCGTCACGGAGCGCCTGGACAACTTCCCCGGCTTTCCCGAGGGCGTCAGCGGTGAGGAGTTCGCCGCGCGGCTGCGGGCGCAGGCAGAGCGCTTCGGCGTCGAGATCCTGGCGGCCACGGAGGTGACGGGTCTCTCGAGCGACGGCAGCTATCGCTGCGTGGCGACGGCCTCCGGCCCGCTCTACAGCGCCTACGCGGTCCTGCTCTGCCTCGGATCCACCTACCGTCGCCTCGGCGTGCCGGGCGAGGAGGACTTCATCGGCGCCGGTGTCCACTTCTGTGCGACCTGCGACGGGCCCTTCTACCGCGGCGAGGACGTGCTCGTGGTCGGGGGCGGCAACTCGGCCGGCGAGGAGGCGCTCTTCCTCACCAAGTTCGCCCGCCACGTCACCATCGCCACCCGCGACCCCGAGCTGACGGCATCGAGGATCGTCGTCGAGAAGATCGCCGAGCAGCCCGACGTCGACGTCGTCTGCAACGCCGAGACGGTGGAGCTACGCGGGCACGGCCGTCTCGAGACGGTCGTGATGCGGGACACCGTCACGGGCGAGGAGAGCGAGCGTCACCCGGGCGCCATGTTCGTGTTCATCGGCCTGTCTCCCAACACCGGGCTCGTCCGAGAGCTCGTGCTGCTCGACGAGCAGGGCTTCGTCGCCACCGACTCCGGGCTGCAGACGAGCGCGCCCGGCTTCTTCGCCGCCGGCGACTGCCGCGCCGGGAGCACCAAGCAAGCCGCCTCGGCAGCCGGCGAAGGTGCCGCCGCCGCCATCGCCATCCGCCGCTACGTGCAGCCGTTCGCCGGTGGCATGCCCGAGGTCGAGACGACGGGCGCTCCCATGACGACCGTGTGAGGCGGGCCGTCCCTCAGCCGGCAAAGGCGATGCGCTCCGGGTGGGCATAGACCGTGCAGCGCTCCCCCCGCAGGAAGCCCACGAGCGTCATCCCCTCCTCGTCCGCCAGGCGGGCGGCCAGGCTGCTGGCGGCCGAGATGCCGGCCACGATGGCGATGCCGGCCCGCAGCGCCTTTTGCACGATCTCGAATGACGTCCGGCCGCTCACGATCAGCAACGCCTGAGAGAGCGGAAAACGCGACTCCAGCAACGACCAGCCGATCACCTTGTCGACGGCGTTGTGCCGGCCGATGTCCTCCCGCACCACGAGCACTTCGCCCTCGAGGCTGACGAGGCCGGCGGCGTGCAAGCCCCCCGTCGAGCGGAACTGGCTCTGGGCAGCCGACAGTGCGCCCGGCAGATCGACGAGGGTCTTCCAGGCGACCGTGGCGCCCGCCCCGAGCGGCGGGTGCCCGAGCTCGCGGAGGGCGTCGATCGATGCCGACCCGCAGATGCCGCACGACGACGACGTCAGCATGAGCCGTTCCACCATGCGGCCGGGGGGCACGGCGAGATCGGCCGTCACGACGTTGTACCGCTGGTCGCCGTCGACGTCCGGATCGGTGCAGTAGCGGATGGCGCGGATGGCGGCCGGCCCGTCGATGACGCCCTCGGCCAGCAACCAGCCGGCCGCCAGCTCGAAGTCGTGGCCCGGGGTGCGCATCGTGACCGTGAGGGTGCGACGGGAGTATTCCGGCGAGAGGCGCAACTCGAGCGGCTCCTCGACGGCGAGCTGATCGGGCCGCCGAACAAGGGCACCGTCCTTCGGTTCCCAGACGAGGCGGGCGGCGGGCACCACAACACGGTACGCCGCCCTCTCGGCCGGTCGGGCCGCGCCGCAATGTAGGGTGACCGGCGGTGTCCAGCTCCCTGCCGCCGGCCGCGGCCGCGGCGGATGCCCCGCCGGACACCGCGACGCCATGAACGAGCGGCGCGAGGTCGTGCGTCGACGGGTCGTCATCGACGGCCGCGTGCAGGGGGTGTGGTTCCGCGAGTCCTGCCGCACGGAGGCGGCGTCGCGCTCAATCGGCGGTTTCGTACGCAACTGCGACGACGGCACGGTCGAGGCGGTCTTCGAGGGATCGCCGGCGGCCGTGGAGGCGATGATCGCCTGGTGCCGCCGCGGACCGCCTCACGCCTCGGTGACGTCCGTCGTGAGCACCCCGGAGACGCCGATCGGCGAGGCCGCCTTCCGCGTCCGCTGAGCCCGGCTCGGCGCCGAACGCAGCACGGCCGCCACGCCGATGGCCGCCGCCAGCAGACAGGCGCCGGCCCCGACGGCAAGGCCGACGCGGGCGTTGCTCGTGGCGATGATCCAACCGAGGAGCGGCCCCCCGAGCGGCGTCGTGCCGAGGAAGGCGACGGCCCAGAGCGACATGACACGCCCGCGCATGTTCGGCTCCGACTCGAGCTGCAACGTCGTGTTGCCCGTCGCCAGGAACGAGACGCTGGCGTAGCCGACGACGGCGAGGGCGACGAGCTCGACGGCGAGCAGGGGCGAGAAGGCCGCCAGCGCCATGGCGAGACCGAGGCCGGCGGCGGCGACGGTGAAGGGCCGGAGACCCGTCTTGCCGCGGGCGGCCGTGATGAGGCCGCCCACGACAGCCCCGATGCCCATGGCGGCCGTCATGAAGCCGTAGTCCTCGGCGCCCCCGTGGAACGTCCCTTTCGCCACGACCGGGAGCACGACCTGGAACTCGTAGGCGAGCGTCCCGACGATCGCCATCATGATGAGCGGCACGAGCAGGCGGGGGGCGTGCGCTACGTAACGGAAGCCTTCTCTCACCTGTCCCTTCGCCCTGCCCGCCGGAGGGCTCGGCTGCAGCTTGGCGGGATCCATCGTGACGAGCGAGAACACGACGGCGACGAAGCTGGCGGCGTTCAGGAGGAAGCAGATGCCGACGCCGACGGTGGCGATGAGCACGCCGGCGACGGCCGGCCCGACGGCACGGGCGGCGTTGAAGAGCGTGGAGTTGAGACTGACGGCGTTGCGCACCTCGTGCGGCCCCACCATCTCGAGGACGAAGGACTGCCGGGTCGGGTTCTCAAAGGTGTTGTTGAGCCCGAGGATGACGGCGAGAACGAGTATCTCCCAGAAGCGCACCAGCCCGGTCACCGTGAGGACGCCGAGCACGAGCGCCTGCACGCCCATGGCCGACTGCAGTACGACCATGAGCCGGCGCTTGTCGACGCGGTCGGCGATGACCCCCCCGTAGGGCCCGAGGACGAGCACGGGAAGCGTCTGGAGGGCGACGGCCAGCCCGAGGTCGGTGGCCGAGTGCGTGAGCACGTAGACGAGCCACGACTGGGCGACCGACTGCATCCAGGTGCCGACGAGTGAGATCGCCTGGCCCGCGTAGTAGCGCCGGAAGTTCGGGACGCTGAGCGCCGAGAACGTGCGCCGGCCGATCGAGAAGAGCCGGCTCACGTGGCGCCGGGCTCCCGCCCGGTGGGGACCGGGCGCTGCAGCCGCTCGGCGAGCCGCTCGAGGGCAGAGAGCGCCGCCAGCAGGGCGGCCCGCTCATCGGCCGACAAGGCGTCGAGCTCGTGGGACAGCACGTCGGTCCGCTCGTTGCGCACACGGTCGCGCAGATCCCTGCCCGTGGCGGTGACCTCGACGCGGCAGACCCGCCCGTCTGTTTCGTCGGCGAGCCGTGTCAGCAGATCTCGTTCCTCCAGCTTGGCGACGACCCGCGAGAGCATCGTTGGGTTGAGGCCGACCTCTCCGGCGAGATTCGAGAGCCTGATGGGGCCGACACGGGCGACCGTCTGTAGGACGTCGACCTCCGTCGTGGTGAGCGAGCCGGCCGCAGCCGTCGACTTCAGGCGCTTCGAGAGGCGGGCGACGACGATGCGCAGGCGAGCGGGCGCTTCGGCCTGTACCTCGTCGACGGTTGCGGCTGGCATCTCTTCCTCCTGCTGCCGGCCCAGTCGCCGGAGCCATTTACTTGCTTGCCAGCAAGCATGTTAGCAACGGCGGCGCCGGTCGTGCGCGCCCTCGCCGACCCCAGGTGGGTAACAGTGGTGGTGGGTTGCAACCTTTCTCCCCCCAACGGGGTGTGGAGAGGTAGACGAGTGAGAGAGCGGCGTGGCCAGAGCTGAGGAGTTCGCCGAGCTGTACGAGTCGAGCCGGGACCGGCTCGCCGGGCAGCTCTACGCGCTCACCGGCGACGAGCACGGCGCCGTCGACCTCGTCGAGGAAGCGTTCGTCCGGACCTGGGCGAAGTGGGACCGGATCGCCGGCTACGACGATCCGGAGGCGTTTGTCCGCCGAGTGGCGTTCAACCTGGCAAAGAACCAGTGGCGCCGGGTGAAGCGGACGCTGCTGCGCAGCTCGCCGCCGGATCGGGCGCAGGTGGTCGCCGACCCCTCCGAGCACCAGGATCTCGTCGCAGCGCTCATGACCCTGTCCACCAAGGAGCGAGAGGCGATCGTGCTGCACTACCTCGCCGGACGACCCGTCGAGGTGATCGCTGCCGAGATGCGAGTCCCGAGCGGCACGGTCAAGTCGTGGCTGTCGCGGGGGCGATCACACCTCGCCGAACGACTCCGCGTGGACGACGCCGAGGAGATGACGCATCGTGGATGAGCACAACGACTGGCTCGACAACGCTTTCGAGCCCTTCCGTCACGAGAACCGCCCGCGCGACTGGGCGGGAATCGAGGAGGTGCAGCGGCGGAGCACCCGCCGGCGCCGGCGCCGCCTGGCCGCCACCTCGGGCGGTGTCAGCGTGGCGCTGGCAGCAGTGCTCGTCGTCGGCTTCGTCTCCTTCGGCAGCAGGGGGCGGACACCGGGATCGCTGCCGGAATCCTCCGGCGCCATCCAACGCCTCGCCGGACCTAACGGATCCGTCCACCTCGTTGCCGACGTGAAGGTGAGCGCCGTGCTCGGCACGCGGGCGAGCGAAGAGGCGCTGGCCGCCGCCGAGGAGCGCTTCGCCCTCCAACTCACGCGAGCCGAGGCCTCGGGCACCCCGACAGGCAACGTGCTCCTCTCCCCCATGAGTGCCCACATCGACCTCGCCATGCTCGAGCTGGGAGCGGCCGGGGCGACGGCGCAAGAGATCGCCACCGCCCTGCAGAGCTCCGGGCTCTCGGCCGACACGCAGGCGGCCGCCTGGAACGGCCTTTTGCAGAGCCTCCTCGCCGGCGAGACGGCCGGCGAGCTGCATGTCGCCAACTCCATCTGGGTGAGAGACGGCCTCAGCGTCGAGGCGCGTTTCCTCCGTGAGACGGCCGAGACCTTCGGCAACAACACCTACGAGGCAGACTTCGAGTCGGACTCGGCGGAGCAGGCGATCAACGCCTGGGTCGCCGAAGAGACGGCCGGCCGCATCAAGGTGCTCTACCAGCCGGGCGACCTCGCCGCCAGCACCGAGGTCGTGCTCGCCAACGCCCTCCACTTCCACGCCGCCTGGCAAAAGGACCTCTTCGGGCAAGCCGTCGTCGAGCACCAGCCCTTCTACCCGTCCTCCGGCAGCAGCGTCCCCGTCCCGATGGTCGTCGACTCCCAAGACGCCTTGTCCTTCGCCCAGGGAACCGGGTACGACGCCGTGCAACTGCCGTACACGAACGGTCGTTTCGCCGCCCTGTTGATCGAGCCGACGGGCGGCTCGATCGGCTCCCTACTGGCGACGCTCGACCCGGCGGGGCTGTCGGGCATCGTGCGGGCGCTTCACAGCGGATTCATCAGCTTCTCGATGCCGGAGCTCACGCTCTCGGCGCGGCGGAGCCTCGACGAGCCCCTCTCGAGCATGGGGATGGCGCAGGCGTTCAATTCGGCTGACTTCTCGCCCATGCTGGGGCAGCTGCTCGGCGCCACGAATCAGCAGGTGGGCGGTGTCGAGCAGGCCGTCACGCTCGACGTCAACAAGTGGGGCACGGACGCCGCTGCCGCCACGGGCGTTTCCGTGCAACCGAGTGACGCCCACAGCACGACGGCCACCATCGCCTTCGACCACCCGTACCTCTTCCTCATCCGGGACACGGTGACGGGCACGATCCTGTTCTCGAGCGTCGTGAACAACCCCGCCGGCGCCTGACCCGAGTTGGGCGCCTGCTCGCCCGCTGAGATCGAGCAGGCGCCCGCACGCGATTTTTCCTAAGGTCTCGGGCAACTGGCGTACAGTTGCAGGGGGACTGGGGAAGCAAGACGCGTGGGCTTACTACGAGTGACGTGCACCGCAGCCAACCAGGGTGGCGACGTGTCACGTGCTGAGTCGGCGGACGAGCAACGGTGAAGCGCTTTCGGCGCGGGGCTACAACCGGGTCGGCGACGCCGGCGGAGGCGACGCCTGAGGAGGAGCCGGCCGGCGAGCAAGGAGAGGAAACCTTCACGGCCGAGATGCCGGAGCCGGCAGCAGCCGAGTCCGAGGCCGGCGAGCCAGAGCCGGAGCCGGATGATGTGGCCCTTGACACGGACCAGTCGGCAACCTCCGAGACGGTCGAGTCAGCAGCGGCTTCGGCAGCGGTGGCTGCCTCGGCGCAGGAGCCGGCGCCGGACGACGAGGAGCCCGAGTCCGTCGAACCCGAGTCAGTTGAGACGGAGTCAGTTGAGACGGAGTCCTTTGAGCCAGGGTCCTTTGAGCCAGGGTCCTTTGAGCCAGGGTCCTTCGAGCCAGGGTCCTTTGAGACGGAGTCCGAGACGCTCGAGTCGGTGGCGGCCGCCGCTCTCGGGAGCGAGGCCGGGAGCGCCGTCCCGGGTGGGGTGACGCTGGCCGCACTGGCGGGCGACCTTGCCGTCGCCTCCTCGCCGAGCTCGACGGACGAGCCCGCGACCGCCCCCGTCACGGCGAAACCTCGACCGGGCGGCCAACTACCCGAGCGAGAGGCGCCGACGGCGGCCCAGCTCGAGGCGAGCGGCCGGGCGCGGGGTCGCTGGGTGGCCCCTGACGGCGCCTGGGAGACGACGCTGCGAGGACGCCAGGTCATGAACGACCCCCGCCTCTACCGGGGCGTCGCCTTCACCGAAGCGGAGCGGCGCTCGCTGGGTCTCGTCGGCCTGCTCCCACCGCAGGTCGTCCCGCTGCACGAGCAGCTCACGAGGGCGTTGGGCCAGTACTACGCCCAACCGACGGCGCTCGCTAAGCACGTCTACCTCTCCTTGCTGCAGGACCGCAACGAGGTCCTCTTCTTCCGCCTCCTCTCGGAGCATCTTCCCGAGATGCTGCCTGTCGTCTACACGCCCACGGTCGGTGAGGCGATCCAGCACTACAGCCAGGAGTACCGGCGACCACGTGGGGTCTTCCTCTCGGTGGACCGCCCCGAGGACATCGAGCTGTCCCTCACGGCTACGAGGCTCGGCGCCGACGACGTCGATCTCGTCGTCGCCACCGACGGTGAGGCCATCCTCGGCATCGGCGACTGGGGCGTCGGAGGCATCGGCATCTCGCTCGGAAAGCTCGCCTTGTACACCGCCGCCGGCGGCATCGACCCGGGGCGCGCCATCGCCGTCATGCTGGATGTCGGCACGAACCGGCAGTCACTTCTCGACGATCCGCTCTACCTCGGCAACCGGCACCCTCGAGTGGACGAGCAGACCTACGACGCTTTCATCGACACCTTCGTCGAAACGGTCACCCGCTTGTTCCCGAGCGCCCTCTTGCACTGGGAGGACCTGGCGGCCCGCAACGCCCGCCGCATCCTTCATCGCTGGCGCGACGACGCCTTCACGTTCAACGACGACGTGCAGGGCACCGGCGCCGTGGCGCTGGCCGCCGTTCTGTCGGGTCTCAGGCGCTCAGGCGGGCACCTGGCCGAACAGCGCGTCGTCATCTTCGGCGCCGGCACGGCCGGCGTGGGAATCGCCGAGCAGCTGCGCGACGCCATGGTGGCAGACGGGTTGGACGCCGAGGCGGCGCGGCACCGCTTCTGGCTCGTCGACCGAAACGGTCTCCTCGTGGAATCCCTCGGCGCCGCCATGGGCGAGTTCCAGCGCCCGTGGGCACGGCGCGACGAGGAGGTCTTCGACTGGTCGCCGGAGGACGACGGCAGGATCGGCCTCAACGAAGTCGTCCGCCACGCCGGACCCACCGTGCTCGTGGGCACCTCGGGCCAGCCCGGCGCCTTCACGGAGAACATCATCCGCAACATGGCACTCTCGTGCCAGCACCCCATCATCCTGCCGCTCTCGAACCCGACCGACCTCGTCGAAGCGGAGCCGTGGGACATCTTGCAGTGGACAGGTGGACGAGCCCTCGTGGCAACCGGGAGCGCCTTCGACCCGGTCACCTACGCCTGGTCGACTCACTACATCGGACAGGCCAACAACGCCCTCGTCTTCCCCGGACTCGGCCTCGGAGCCACCCTCGTCGGGGCCGTGCGGGTGACAGACCACATGTTGACGGCCGCCGCCGAGGCCATCTCGGCTCAGGTCGACATGACGATTGCCGGGGCGGCGCTGCTCCCGGAGATCGACTCGCTGCACGCGACGTCCGCCGCCGTGGCGCTCGCCGTGGCCGAGGCGGCTCTCGACGACGGCGTCGCCCGCTGGGCACTGCCCGAGCAGGCCTCCGCCGCCGTCGAGGCAGCCATGTGGAGGCCGCAGTACCGCCAGATCCGGGCCGTGTGACGTGAAGCGGCGCCGGCTTGCCAGCGCCCTGACCGCCACCGTGATCGTCGCGTCGCTGGCGGCGTGCAGCCGGCCGGCGGCCGCTCCGGCCCGACGGCACGCCACAACGACGACGCCGGCTGCGCAGGTTCGAGCCCTCGTGCTCGACGCCGCCGCCTCGACCGAGAGCACGAAGTCGGCTCACGAGACCATGAGCGGCACGCTGACGATCGCCCAGGGCGGCGAGGAAGAGACGCTGACGATCACGGGAAGCGGCGTCGTACGCTTCTCGGGCCCGGCTGCGACGTCGTACGCCCTCACCTTTGCCCTCCCGTCGACGAACCAGGCGTTCACGATCCGAGAGGTCGTCGTCGGCAACGCCGTCTACGAGCAGGCCGCTGCCTCGGCAAAGTGGGTCGAGATCGCCGACATCGCCCATCTCAACACCGACGGCATGACCTCCGCCCTCACGGTTGGGGGCGACTCCACCTCGCCACCACAGTTGCAACGTCTCTTGAGCGAGGGAGCGGTCCTCATGCCGGCGCCTGCTGCCACCATCGCAGGCGTGCGCTCTCGCGTCATCGGCTACTCGATCTCACACGCCATGATCGTGCGCCTCCTCGATGCCTCCGTCATCGGGCGGGCTCCCTTGCGGAGGGAACTCGCCCAGATCGCCGGCGGCCTCGACGGCGACATCTACATCAACAGCAGCGGCCTCGTGTGGCGGACGACGGGGCACATCACCAAGGTCGAGGACGGCGAGGAGTTCACCATCGACCTCGCCACGACCTATCTCGACTACGGGGCGCCGGTGCACGTCCTGGCGCCGGCGGCGAGGAACGTCACGGTCGTGCCGCTGGGAACGGACCCGTTCGCCGACACTCAGTCTGCGGCCCCCTCCGGCGCGCCCTCCTAGTGCCGCTCGTCTGGGCTGATCGCCTGCGGGAGCGCCGAATCGGCGTGAACCACCTCAGGTGGTCACGGTTCGCGCTCCGTTCTCTGAACTGGAATCGCCGCACCGGGTCCGCCGGGACCTCGTCGTAGGGCAGCTCTTCGAGACGACGAAGGGCTTTCGTCCCCGCCGGCCCGCTCGTACAGCGTCTCTGTGTGCTCCATCGCCTGACGTATTGCCCCGCCCGAGCTGCCGCGTCACATGGAGCTTGCGCCCCCGCTATTTAGTGTTACTATGTACCGGTAGTCAGTATCGCTGAGTAGCTCGAAGGAGGTGATCCGTGGGCAAGGAGATGACGGAGATGCTCAAGGGCACGCTGGAGGGCATCGTCCTCGCGATCCTCTCCGGCCGGCCCGCGTACGGCTACGAGATCACGGCATGGCTGCGGGAGCAGGGCTTCTCCGACATCGCCGAAGGGACCGTCTACGCGCTGCTCATCAGGATCGAGCAGCGCGGCCTCGTCAGCGTGGAGAAGATCCCGTCCGAGAAAGGACCCCCGCGCAAGGTGTATTCGCTCAACGCTGAGGGGCAGGAATGTCTCGAAGAGTTCTGGAGGACGTGGAGCTTTCTCGCCGAACGGCTCGAACAGCTCCACGAAGAAGGGAAGTAGACATGGCCACAGGGTGGATTGAGCAGAAGAGGCGCTACCGACAGTACAAGGCGCGCACGGAACAGCTTCCGGAGAACTATCACACGGCGATCGATGCGCTGGTGCGGTACATGTATCGCTTCGGGCCGGGCACGGGGGGCGCCGTTTTGTCGATGCTGGAGGATCTTGCTGATCTCTTCGAGCTGAGCGCAGCGAATGGAACCCCGGTCCGCGCCGTCGTCGGGGAGAACCCTGTGGAGTTCGCCGAGGCGTTTCTCCGGAACTACCCGGAGGGTCAGTGGATCAGCCGGGAGCGGGAACGGCTGACCAACGCCATCGATCGCGTCGCGGGCAACGAACCGTGACGAAGGAGAGAACCGATATCTAATGGCAGACAATCACATTCAGGGGCCTGCGATCCACGTGCAGGGCCTGGTGAAGTCGTACAAGAAGCTGGAGGTGCTGCGCGGCGTGGACTTCGACGTGGCCCGGGGGAGAATTTTTGCCCTGCTCGGCCCGAACGGGGCGGGCAAGACCACGGTCGTGAAGATCCTGTCCACGCTGCTCAAGGCCGACGCGGGGACTGCCAGGGTCAACGGCTTCGATGTCGCCACGCAGGCTGCTGACGTGCGGGAGTCCATCAGCCTCACCGGACAGTTCGCGGCCGTCGACGAGATCCTCAGCGGACGAGAGAACCTCGTGCTGGTCGCCCGGTTGCGGCACCTCAAGGATCCGGGCGCGATCGCCGACGACCTGCTCGAGCGTTTCTCGCTGACCGAGGCGGCGACGCGGAGGGTCTCGACGTACTCGGGTGGCATGCGCCGCCGCCTCGACATCGCCATGAGCCTCATCGGGAATCCGCAGGTCATCTTCCTCGACGAGCCGACGACCGGGCTCGACCCCCAAGGGCGCATCGAGGTGTGGCAGGCCGTCAGGGAACTCGCCCAGCTCGGCACGACGGTGCTGCTGACGACGCAGTATCTCGATGAAGCCGAACAACTCGCCGATCGGATCGCGATCCTCCACGGGGGTCGGATCATCGTGAACGGCACCCTCACCGAGCTCAAGCGACTGCTACCGGCCGCCAAGGTCGAATACGTCGAGAAGCAGCCGACCCTCGAAGACGTCTTCTTCGCCCTCGTCGGTGCCGAGGGCAAGAACGGCGACTCCGGCAAACATCGCAGCGTCGGCACGGAGGAGTAAGGAACAACAATGACCAAGCATTTCTTCGTCGACACCGCCGTCCTGCTTGGACGGTCCCTGCGCCACATCACGCGCAGCGTGGACACCATCATCACAACCACGCTCATGCCGATCGCCTTCATGCTGCTGCTCGTCTACGTGTTCGGCGGCGCCATCAAGTCAGGGTCGGGTTCGTACGTGAACTACCTGCTGCCCGGCATTCTGCTGATCACGATTGCTTCGGGCATCTCCTACACCGCGTTCCGGATCTTCCTGGATATGACGAGCGGCATCTTCGAGCGGTTCCAGTCCATGCCGATCGCACGCTCGTCCGTGCTGTGGGCGCACGTGCTGACCTCGCTGGTCGCCAATCTGATCTCGCTCGTGGTCGTCGTGCTCGTCGCTCTCCTCATGGGCTTCCGTTCGGGGGCGGGAGTGCTGGCGTGGCTGGCGGTCGCCGGCATCCTGATCCTGTTCACCCTGACGTTGACGTGGCTTGCTGTCATCCCCGGTCTCTCCGCGAAGTCCGTGACCGGCGCGAGCGCGTTCTCCTACCCGCTCATCTTGCTGCCGTTCATCAGCTCGGCATTCGTGCCCACCCACACCATGTCTGGCCCAGTACGCGCCTTCGCCGAGTACCAGCCGGTGACCTCCATCGTCAACGCGATCCGCGACCTGTACACGCGGCAGCCGGTCGGCACGGAAATCTGGATCGCCCTTGCCTGGTGTGTCGGCATCCTCATCGTCACCTACGTCTTCGCCATGGTCGTATACCACCGCCGGATCTCCTAGTGCACGTCGAGCTGGTGCACCTCGAGCGGGGCGCGACTCGCGTCTACAAGGTCTCTGGGTAGAACACCTAGAGGACGTCGTGCGGGCCGAGCCCGTACGCCGCCCGTGCGTACTCGCGAGCCATCCGGTCGGTGCTGAAGAACGAGCCGTTCAGTGCGACGGCTGCTCTGCGGATGCGGAGGTAGTCGTCGGGCTTCTCGAAGTAGGTGGGGGCGACGACGTCGTCGAGCTTTGCGTAGAGGGAGGCGGCGTCGCGTCCTGCCACCGCGAGGACCGCCGCCTCGTCCGTGCCGGTGATGGCGTTCTCCCCGTCGGGCTCCTCGCCGACGGCCCAGCCCGTGACGCCCTCGACGCATCCCTCGATCCACCATCCGTCAAGGACGCTCAAGCTCGGGACGGCGTTCACGGCCGCCTTCATCCCGCTCGTGCCGGACGCCTCGAGGGGGCGTTGCGGTGTGTTCAGCCAGACATCGGACCCGGCGCAGAGCGCCGCCGCCAGCGCCATGTCGTAGTTCTCGAGAAACACGACCTCGACGGAGGACGCGAACCTACGGCCCGCAGCCACGAGGGCGCTCACCGTTTCCTTGCCGGCGAGGTCACGAGGGTGCGCCTTGCCGCTGCAGACGACTTGCAGGCGGCCATGCTTTTCGGCGATGGCCGTCAGTCGTTGCGGGTCGGAGAGCAAGAGCAGGGCGCGCTTGTACGGCGTCACGCGGCGGGCAAGACCGATCGTGAGAGCGTCCTCGTCGAGCCGGACGCCGGTGTGCGCCGCCACGATCCCGAGCAGTGCCTGCTTGGAGCGAGCGTGCGCCGCCCCGAGGGCCTCGAGCGGGATGTCGCTCGCGTACCGGAGCATGCTGCTGTCCCGCCGCCACCCGGGGAGATGCTCGTCGAAGAGCGTCGCCATGGGCTCTGACGCCCAGTAGGCGACGTGAACCCCGTTCGTGATGGAGGCCACTTCGACCCCGGGCATCATCGCCCGGGCCACCTCGGCGTGACGCCTCGAGACGGCGTTCACGTAGGCCGAGAGGGCGGTTCCGAGCGAGGTCATGTTGAGAACGTCTCCGCTCAACTGCCCGAGGGATTCGAGGACGGCGGTGTGGCGAGCGCCGAGCACCTCCTTCACGAGGGTTGCCGGGAAGCGGTCGTGGCCGGCGGGCACCGGCGTATGGGTGGTGAAGGCGCAGCGGGAGCGCACCGCCGCCACGTCTCGCGGCGTGGGAGCCGTCGCATCGCCCATCTCCTCTTCCAGCAGCCGCAGGGTGAGCAGAGACGCGTGCCCCTCGTTCATGTGGAACTTCGACAGATGGCCGTAGCCGAGCTGGCGCAGCATGGCGGGACCGCCGATGCCGAGCACGGCTTCTTGCCGGAGGCGATGCTCGAGGTCGCCGCCGTAGAGCTGGTCGGTGATGTCACGGTCCGCCTGGACGTTCTGCGCCAGGTCCGTGTCGAGGAAGACGACGGGTACGACACCTCCGCTGACGCCGCGCACGAGCAGCTCCCAAGCACCGATGACGACCGATCGGCTGCCGATGTCGACCTTCACGGTCGCCCCCAGCCGGCGCAGCAGCGCGGCGCGATCCCAGTGCTCCGGCGTCTCGACCTGGTGACCGGCCGCATCGATGCGCTGGCGGAAGTAGCCGTCACGGTAGGCGAGGGTGACCGCTACGAGGGGCAGCTGGAGATCGGCCGCCGAGCGGAGGAAGTCACCGGCGAGCACGCCCAAGCCACCGCTGTAGGTGGGCAGTCGAGGGTCGAGAGCGACCTCCATGGTGAAGTAGGCGACAGTGCGCTCCGCTTCCGGGTGCCCGCCTGGAGCGAGGTGGGCAGCCGGGCTCTTTCGGGACGAAGGCATCGGGGCATACTACGGGTGGCATCCGGCGGGACACCCCGATCGGCCCGCCCGATGGGTCGGCGCCCGCCCTGCTACGGACGGCTGCTTCGGAGGCCGTCGTCGGAGATGACGTCGACGAGGCTCTCGAGCGAAGCGAGCGAGTGCCCGTCGACGAAGTCGTCCACGAAGGGGAGGGCGGCCGCCATGCCGCGCACGACCGGCGAGTAGCCGGGGGATGCCTTCAGTGGGTTGACCCAGACGAGACGATGGGCGACTCGCCGCAGCCGGCGCATCTCCGACGCCAGGACGGCGGGATCGCCACGGTCCCATCCGTCGGAGAGAATCACGACGACCGCTCCTCTCGCCATCCCGCGGATGCCCCAGTTGTCGTTGAACGCTTTCAGGCCGTCGCCGAGGCGGGTGCCTCCGTACCAGTCGGAAACGGCCCGGCCGGCTTCGGCCAGGGCGACGTCCGGATCGCGCCACGACAGCGACCGCGTGATCCTCGTGAGGCGGGTGCCGAGCACGAAGACCTCGACGAGACCGGCGCTGCGGGCCGAGATGGCGGCGTGCGCGAAGCGGAGAAACCCACGCGCATACTCCTCCATCGACCCCGAGATGTCCACGAGCAGGACGGTGCGCCGGGGTCGGAACGAGGACGCCCGCCACGCCCGATGGAACGGCTCGCCGTCCGAGCCCAAGGCACGCCGCAGGGTGCGGCCGATGTCGGGTTCGCCGCGGTTGTGCTTGGTGGAGGCGAGCCGGCGGGAACGGCGCCGCGCCGTGATCGGACGGAGCTGGGCGAGGAGGCGCCGCGCCTCGGCCCAGTCGGCATCGCTGTAGGCGGCGAAGTCGCGTTGGCGGAGCAGCTCGACGGCGCTGTATCGCACGACACGCCGGCTGGCGGCCTCCTCCGGCGTGTCGTCAGCACCCGCCGGAGGCTCGTCCTCGTCGGCGGCGAAGTCCGTCGGCACGGCCAGCGGCACGACGACCTGCGGCGGCGGCACCCCTTGCACGCGGTCGAAGAACAAGCCGAAGGCCCAGTCGTAGACGGCGGCGTCCTCCGGCCGTTGCACGAGCGTCGCCCTCCCGGTCCAGTAGACGGCGTCGCGCCGATCTAGACCGACGACCCCGAGCGCCTGGGCGTAGGCCACGACACTGCGGACGGGCACCTCCACCCCGCCCGCCCGCAGCAAGGTCGCGAACCCGACCGCCACCCGCCCGCCGACGCCCCCGCCGGAGTCGGTCACACCGTCCCCCGACACAGCCAGCCCGCCCCGCCCCGGAACTCGTCAACCGGCCCCCCGCCACGACCGGCCGGCGCCCCGGCACCGGAACCCATCACACGGCCCTTCTCCACACCCAGCCCCGCTGTGCTCGGTCGGACGCCCCACTCCGACGGTCGTGACGTGACGTGCGGAGGTTTCTCCGCCCGGCGCGGCCACCGACCGTCGGCCAAGGAGGCCTCAGACCGCACGCGCAGCAGCCGCATCGATGAGCCCCGCCAGCCCGAAGGCGCGCACACGGTGCTGATCCTCCTGGTACTTGAGGACCGCCCCGAGGGTGACGTCCATGACGTGGGCGTCGATCTCTGAGGACCCGAGCGCCGCCAGAGCCGCTGCCCAGTCGATGGTCTCGGCCACTCCGGGCGGCTTGTAGAGGTCCATCGACCGGAGCGCCTCGACGGCGGCGGCGATCTGGCGGGCGAGGCGGGGGGCCGCCTCCGGGGCGCGCAGCAGGACGATCTGCACCTCGCGCTCGAAGTCGGGATGCTCGATCCAGTGATAGAGGCAACGGCGCTTCAGGGCGTCGTGGACGTCGCGGGTCCGGTTGGACGTGAGCACGACGACGGGTGGCTCCGCCGCCCGGATCGTGCCGAGCTCGGGCACGGTGACGGCGTACTCCGAGAGGATCTCGAGGAGGAACGCCTCGAACTCGTCGTCGGCACGGTCGATCTCGTCCACGAGGAGCACGGGGACGGGTCCGATCGTGGGTTCGAGGGCACGCAGGAGCGGCCGACGCACGAGGAAGCGCTCGTCGTAGAGCTCGTCCTCCGCCGCCCGGGCGGACTGCCCGCTCGCCTCCACCGCCCGGAGGTGGAGCAGCTGGCGGGCATAGTCCCATTCGTAGGCGGCCTGCGAGAGGTCGATGCCCTCGTAGCACTGCAGGCGGAGCAGCTCGCCGCCCGTCCAGCGGGAGAGGACCTTGGCGACCTCGGTCTTGCCGACGCCGGCCTCGCCCTCGAGCAGGAGCGGGCGGCGCAGCGTGACGGCGAGGAAGATGGCCGTGGCCAAGCCCTCATCGGCGAGGTAGTCGTTGGCGGCGAGGGCGGCGACGACGTCATCGACGCTCGTCGGGGGCATCGAGAGGGAGTCCACGCTGGACACGCTAATGGCGCCCCCGACGGGCTGTTAGCCCCCTGAGCTGCGCCAGATGACGATCACGCCTCGGCCGCCAGCTCCGAGGGTTGATCGCCGAGATTGATCTCGGCGATCGTCGTGGCCGCCGAGGCGGCCGCTTCGGCCAGCAGCATGGCGGTGAGGGCGTCGCCGAGGAGGTTGGGATTGCCTTCGGAGGCCAGCCTCGTGGCGAGCAGGCCGATCTCGCCGCCGATCTCCGCGATCTCGAGCGGCACCGCGATGGCTCTCGCCATCGCCTCCGAGAGCGTGGCGTCTCGTTCGTCGCCACCGATGTCGGTCGGCAGGCGGCGGGCCGCCAGGACGGCTGCGTAGGCGCTCGCATCCTCATCGGCGAGCTGGAGCGCCCGCTCGCGAAGGCGGTCGGCCGCGCGGGCGATCTCGGCCGCCGACCCGAGGGAGGCTTCCGAGAAACGAGCGGCCATTCCGCACAGCGCCGCCGCCAAGGCGACGGAGACGGCGGCGGCGGATCCGCCGGCGGGCGCCGAGGTGCGCGCCGCCAGCGAATCGAGCAGCTGGGTCACGGTCAGCTCGGCGAACGGCCCTCCGCCGGCCGGGACGCCCGCCACGCTCACGAGAGGCCGACGATCTCGCCGTCAGCGTCGATGTCGATGTGGGCTGCCGCAGGATCCTTGCCGAGACCCGGCATCGTGCTCATGTCGCCGCAGATCGGGTAGACGAAGCCGGCCCCCACGGAGGCCCGTACCTCTCGCACGGGCAGCCGCCAACCGGTGGGAGCACCCTTCAGCGTCGGGTCGGAGGAGAGCGACAGGTGCGTCTTGGCGATGCAGACCGGCAGGTGCCCGAAGCCGTTGCGCTCGTAGTTGTCGAGCTGACGGGAGGCCGCCGGCGTGTAGTCGACACCGTCGGCGCCGTAGATGCGGGTGGCGACGGTCTCGATCTTCTCTCGCAGTGACGCCTCGTCCGGGTAGAGCACCGAGAACTTGCTCGGCTCGGCCGTCGCCTCCACGACGGCTTCGGCAAGGTCGGCCGCCCCGCGGCCGCCGTCGGCGAAGTTCGTGCACACGACGCTGCGAACGCCGAGGGCATCGGCGACCTCGTCGATGGCCTTGTACTCGGAGGGGTGGTCGTCGGGGTAGGCGTTGATGGCCACGACGGGCGTCACGCCGTGCACGAGGATGTTCTCCAACTGCTTGCGCAAGTTGGCGCCACCGACGGCGACGTCGTCCGGGTTCTCCTCGAGCAGCTCGGGAGGAAGCGGGCGCCCGGCCACGATCTTGTACTTGCCGGAGTGCGCCTTCAGCGCCCGCACCGTCGTCACCATGACGGCGGCGTCGGGAGCCAGCCCCGAGACACGGCACTTGATGTTGAAGAAGCGCTCCGCTCCCATGTCGGCCCCGAAACCACCCTCCGTCAGCAGGAACTCGCCGCAGTGACGGCCGATGAGGTCGGCGATGATCGATGAGTTCCCGTGGGCGATGTTGCCGAAGGGGCCGGCGTGCACGAGGACGGGCGTGTTCTCGAGGGTCTGCAGCAGGTTGGGCTTGATCGCCTCCCGCATGATGACGGCCATGGCGCCGGCGACGCGCAGCTGCTCGGCGGTGACGGGCTCGCCCTCCTTCGTGTAACCGACGACGATGCGTCCGAGGCGGGCGCGCATGTCCTGCAGGGACGTCGAGAGCGCCAAGATGGCCATGACCTCGGAGGCGGCCGTGATGTCGAAGCCGGTCTGGCGCGGGATGCCGTCGAGGCGGGTGCCGAGCCCGAGGACCCCGTTGCGGAGCTCGCGGTCACAGACGTCGAGCACGCGGCGCCACGTGATCTGGTTGAGGTCGAGGCCGAGCTCGTTGCCGTGGAAGAGGTGAGCGTCGAGCATGGCCGAGCAGAGGTCGTGGGCGGCCGTGACGGCGTGCATGTCGCCGGTGAGGTGCAGGTTGAGGGCGTTCGCCGGTACCGCCTGGCTGTAGCCGCCGCCGGCGGCGCCCCCCTTGATGCCGAAGGTCGGTCCCATGGAGGCCTGCCGGATGGCGATGACGGCACGCTTGCCGATGTGAGCCATGCCCTGGCCGAGGCCGAGGGTCGTTGTCGTCTTGCCCTCTCCGAGCGGCGTGGGCGTCACGGCGGTGACGACGACGTACTTCGCCGCCGGGCGGTCGGCGAGCTCCTCGATGGCCGCGAGGCGGATCTTGGCGACGTAGTCGCCGTAGTTCTCGAGCAGGTGGCGCGGCAGCCCCATGGAGTCGGCGATCTCGGTGACCGGCTTCAACGACGCGTTCCGGGCGATCTCTTGTGTCGTCGGCATCGGCATTCTCAGCGTCTCCTTTGACGGGTCGCGAGGCGACCTGGTGTATACAACGAGACTGCCACAACGACGTTTTGTGCGACAGGCGGTACCATCCCGCCGTCGCGAGGCAAGGAGGCGCCGGTGGCAAACGGGCACTACGACTTCATCATCGTGGGCGGAGGATCGGCCGGCAGCGCCCTCGGCAACCGGCTGACGGCGAGCGCCTCCAACCGGGTTCTCGTGCTCGAAGCCGGCCGCCCCGACTACCCCTTCGACGTCTTCATCCACATGCCTGCTGCCCTCACGTTCCCCATCGGGAGCCGCTTCTACGACTGGAAGTACGAGTCCGAGCCGGAGCCGCACATGAACGGGCGGCGCATCTACCACGCCCGCGGCAAGGTGCTCGGCGGCTCCAGCTCCATCAACGGGCTGATCTTCCAGCGCGGCAACCCCCTCGACTA
>JBKQSP010000093.1:0-7410 GCA_052143575.1 Acidimicrobiales bacterium | reverse complement strand
GTCGGAGCTCACACGGGGGCAGCCACTGTTGAAAGTCACGACCGCCGCTACGGCAGGCGCCGGCGCACCCACCAGACGCAACCCGCGCCGAGGGCGACAGCGAGGACGACGAAGATCGCCGCCTCGGACCACTGCAGCGGCCAATAGCGGCTGGGCGGCTGGTAGGTGACCACCTCGCGTAGATGGAAGCTGTCGACGCAGCGCTGGCGGGCGGCCTGCGTCGCCGGAACGGCGTGCGAGTGAGGCCCGGTGGACACGGGGATCCGGTTCGGGCACCGTCCGACGCCAGTGAACACCGCTGTCCCGTTGCCCTTCACGTTGAAGCCGCCCAAATTGCCGTTCGGGCCGATCTCACCGTCCTGGCCGACAACCCTGCCTGTGCCGCGCCGGCCGAGCCGCCGTGGTCGGTCTCGTCGTCACGTTGTCGGCCCTGTCCGGCTACTTCCTCATGATCATGAGCCCGTTCGAGGGAGGGCGGTCAAGCTTCGACTCGCACGAGGTCAGAGGGCTGCTCGTGTCGAACACGCTCAACATCGTCGGAGGCTTGGTGACCGGACCGCTCTACGGATTCCTCGGGCAGCGCTGGCGTACCCGCCGAGCGTGGACTAGTGCCGTGCTCGTGGCTGGTGCGCTGTGCCTGGAGCCATTGGCGGTGGTGGCCATCGGTAGGGGCTACGAGGGCTCGACTGCCGTCTGGGCAGCAGAGATCGCCTCCGGAATTGCCGCAGCGCTCTTCTTTCTCGCCACCGGGCGTGCCTACCGACACGAGCTTGCGACAAAGGTCAGCAAGGCGACGAGAGCCTGAGCGCGTCCGACCAGCCAGGGGCGGCCCTGGCCTGGTGATTGCTGGTGTCGAGCCTCCCGACCGGTAGGATGGCCCCGGCTCACCCGGAGCCACTGTGCTCTCGCCTGTTCGGGGGTAGATCGGCGGTCCCCGTGGGACCCATCCTGTTCGACCAGCGTAAAATTTCGCGAGCGGCTTCTCGCGCCCTCCACGACGAGAACTCTGCCCGCTGCTACGGCGAGGAGTCTCGCTCCGTCTGACGGGCGTCTCCACTCATGCGAATCGCGATCGTTGCACCACCATGGCTTCCCATTCCTCCCCCTGCTTACGGCGGGACGGAGAACCTCCTCGACGCGCTGGCTCGCGGTTTGCAGGGCGCCGGTCATGACGTCCTTCTGTGCACGACGGGCGACAGCACCTGCCCGGTCGGTCGGACGTCGGTATTCGACAAGGCCATCGGGGTGGGGTCCGGGAGCAGCGTGGACGAGATCCGCCATGTCCTGCACGCGTACGAGGAGATCCAGGACTGCGACGTGGTGCACGACCACACGCTCGTCGGGCCGCTCTACTCGGCCGCCTTCCCGGATCTGCCCGTCGTCACGACGAACCACGGTCCCTTCAACGCCGAGCTCATCGACCTGTACCGGGTGCTTTCGGACCGTGTGCCGGTCATCGCCATCTCGGAGCACCAGGCATCGACCGCTCGCGGCGTCCGGATCGCTGCCGTGATCCACCACGGAGTCAGCCTCGCCGACTTCCCCGTGGGCAACGGGGGCGGGGGATACGCCATGTTCCTCGGCCGTATGCACCCAGGCAAGGCGCCCCACACCGCCATCGCGATCGCTCGGGAGGCCGGCTTCCCACTGAAGATCGCTGCCAAGATGAACGAACCGGCCGAGCACGCCTACTTCGAGGCGATGGTGCGACCTCTCCTCGGTGGCGACGTCGAGTACGTGGGTGAGCTCGATCGCCCGAGCAAGCTGGCGCTCTTGTCGGAGGCCGAATGCCTGCTCAATCCGATCGCATGGCCCGAACCGTTCGGGATGGTCATGATCGAGGCGCTCGCCTGCGGAACGCCCGTGATCACAACTCCCTTCGGGGCGGCGCCCGAGATCGTGCGTGATGGCGTCGTCGGTTACGTTCGCTCCGACCCTGCCGAGCTCGTCGCCGCACTCGGGCACGTCCGGGAGATCGACAGGGCCGCCTGCCGTCGGCGGGTGGAAGAGCGTTTCTCCGTAGAGCAGATGGTGGCCAACCATGTCGAGCTGTACGAACAGGCGGCTGCCGGTCTCCTCAATGAGCCCTTTGAGATGCTCGTGGACGATGCGGCTTGATCAGGCTCTGACGGTGCCGATCTCGTGACCGAGCCCTGGGCCTTCGCCGGCGAGCCGACGGTGAAGAGCCTGGCGGGCGCCTCCATCACGCTGGTGGAGGGAGCCTCGTTCTCGATCTCCGCCTTGAACGGCGACGTCGAGCCCGGCAGTGCCCAGGGACTCTTCTTCGAGGACACCCGATTCGTCTCTGCCTGGAGGCTTCGCCTGGACGACACCGAGCTGCAGAGCCTGGCGTCGATCCCGCACAGCCCCTTTGCCGCCACCTTCGTCTCGAGGGGGCAACCGCACACCGGCCAGGCTGACAGCACGCTGTTCGTCGAGAGGAGCCGCTACGTCGGCAACGGCATGCGTGAGGATCTCGTCGTCCGCAACTTCGGCCGCGAGCCGGCAGCCTGCTCGATGTCGTTCGAGCTCGAGGCCGACTTCGCTCACCTGTTCGAGGTGAAGGAAAACCGCGTTCGGGTGCGTGGAGACCACGGCGTCGCTGTGGCTGGCACCGTCATGACCTTCAACTACGAATACCGCGACGTCTCGCGCCGCCTCGAGGTGGAGTTTCCGCCGGGGGCCCGCCTGACCCCGGGGCTGGCGAGATTGGACGTCGTCGTCCCCGCCGGCGGCGAGTGGCGTGCCACGCTCGAGTTCCGGCTCGTCGTGGACGGCGATGCGGTCGAGCTGCGCTACGACGGCAGCGACTCCGTCGAAGCCTCGGCGCCGGTGGCACGCCTTCGGGAGTGGGAATCCATGGCGCCCCGCGTGCACACCGACAACGAAGGCGTCAACGCCACGTTCCTGCAGAGCCGACGCGACCTCGGCGCCCTCCGGATTTTCGACCCGGAGCACCCACATCGCGCCGTCGTGGCGGCGGGAGCGCCCTGGTTCATGACGCTGTTCGGGCGGGACTCGCTCATCACGTCGCTCATGACGCTCGCTGTGGACCCGAGCCTCGCCTCGAGCACGTTGCTCACCCTCGCCCGCATGCAGGGAGAGCGCGTCGACGCCCTCACCGAGGAGCAGCCGGGAAAGATCCTGCACGAAGTACGCCGTGGACTGACGACCGTCGTCGATGCGCGAGCCGGCTCGGTCTACTACGGCTCCATAGACGCCACGCCCCTGTTCGTCGTGCTCCTCGGCGAGCTCTTCTCGTGGGGAGTGGCCGATGATGTGCTCGCCCAGCTCCTCCCACACGCCGACCGCGCCCTCGAGTGGGTCGTGAGATTCGGCGATCGGGACGGCGACGGGTTCGTCGAGTATCAACGCGCGACCGAGCGAGGGCTCGCCAACCAGGGATGGAAAGACTCCTTCGACGGCGTCAGCTTCGCCAGCGGCCGACTTGCCGAGGCGCCGATCGCTCTGTGCGAGGTGCAGGGCTACGTCTATGCGGCCTTTCTTGCCCGAGCCAAGATCGCACGGAAACTCGGCGACCTCGCCGTTGCCGGCGAGTTCGAGGAGCGCGCCGGGCAGCTCAAGATCGCCTTCAACGAACGCTTCTGGCTGGAGGAGGGCGGCTACTACGCCGTCGGGCTGGACGGTGACAAGCGCCCGATCGACTCCCTCACCTCCAACGTCGGGCACTGTCTGTGGGCGGGCATCGTCGACGACGACAGGGCGAAGAGAACTGCCGAGCAGCTGTGCGGGCCGGAGATGTTCACCGGTTGGGGGATCCGGACACTGGCGAGCTCGATGGGCCGCTACAACCCCGTCAGCTATCACAACGGCTCGGTGTGGCCTCATGACAGCGCCATCTGTGCCGCAGGCCTCGCCCGCTGCGGCCTCCTCGCGGAAGCCGAGGCGGTGACCGTCGGCCTCTTGCAGGCGGCCGAGACCTTCGGCGGTCGCTTGCCGGAGCTCTTCTGCGGGTTCGACCGCACAGCGTTCCCCATCCCGGTCCCCTACCCGGCCTCCTGCTCGCCGCAGGCCTGGGCGTCGGCTGCGCCGTTCTGGCTCCTGCGGACGTCACTCCTCCACCTCGAGCCGTCGCTTCCGGACGGAACGCTGGACTGCTCCCCTGCCGTGCCGTCCGGGCTCGGGACACTGCACGTCGAGAACCTGTTGCTGGGCGGCGCACGTATCTCCATCCGGGCGACCGGCACGAGCGCCGAGGTGAGCGGCCTCCCGGAAGGCATCCGGTTGCGTCACCACCTGAGCTGACCGCAGTCCTCCTCTGCGGGCATCGTGTTCTCGGTAGCCTGGTGCCCGGGACGATGAGGGAGGCCGACATGACCGACGCTCAGGGACAGGCCCAATGGAATGTCGCAGAGTGGCACGGCAAGATGCTCGTTGATCGCAACGGGGAGAAGATTGGCAAGTTGCAGGATGTTTACGTCGACGTCGAGACGGACGAGCCGCAGTTCGCCACGGTGAAGGAGGGCTTCATCGGCCGCCACCTGACCTTCGTGCCGCTGGGCGGGGTCCAAGTAGGTCCCGACGGTCTCCAGGTGTCAGTGACGAAGGAGCAGGTGCGGTCGGCGCCGGACATCGAGATGCACGGCGAGGAGCTCTCACAGGCCGACGAGTCGACGCTCTATCACCACTTCGAGCTGAACTACACGCCGATCGGCACAGAGAGCGGCCGTCGTCTGGGTCGCCGTTGAGCTTGGTCACCGCCGGCGAGGCGCAACGGAGGCGCAACTCGTCACCCCCCCGCTCGGACGTTCTGGGTGCCGCTCCCGAAGCGGGCCGAGGCGGCGCGCCCGAGCATCGGGTGCACGCTCGCCGGTTGCCGGTTGCCGCCGCCCTGATGAGCCTCGTCTCGAGCTTCGTCTGCTTGCTCGTCGTGTTGCTGTGGCTTCCGGCGAACCGGAGTCTGGCGAGCGTCCTCATGCGCTGGGATGCCGGCTGGTACCGGTCGATCGCTCTGCAGGGCTATTCGTGGAACCCGCACAGTGCTCGAGGACAGAATGTGGCGTTTCTTCCCCTCTACCCGCTCCTCGAGCGGGCGGTGCACGCCCTGAGCGGGCTTCCCGTGGGGGACTTCGCCGTGCCGTCGAGCATTGTCTTGCAAGCGGTGGCGGCCGCCCTGCTCGTGCTCATCGCTCGAGGGAACGGGGCGAGCGAGCGGCAGGCGGCGATCTGGGTGACGATGTTCCTCGTCAGCCCTCCCGTCGTCTTCGACATCATGGGCTACTACAGCGCCCTGTTCTGTGTGCTGTGCTTTCTTGCCCTCCTGTTCGCCCAGCGTGGGCAGCGGTGGCGGGTTGCCGTCGTGCTCGGTCTCGCCAGCGCCACAAACCCGATCGGCATCGCAGCGGCGGGCGCCTTCATCCTCTCGTCGCTCATCGAGGTCGCCACGAGCGGCTCGGTCACGAGGCGCTCGCTCGCCGTCTTCGGAGCGCAAGCCCTGATCAGCCTCTCGGGTCTCATCGGCTACCTCCTCTACCTCTTCGAGCGCTTCGGCGATGCGGGCGCCTTCTATCAGGCCGCCAGCGGATGGGTCGGCCAGTTGGCGCTCTCCACCACGATCGAGCGGATCGTCACCTTCGAGCCGGTGCGAGTGGCACTCACGCGGTACGTCGTCCTGCCGACCGGTTCGGGGCTGAGCTTCCTCATCGATGCCGCCGCCGCGCTTGTCGTCGTCGCCCTCATCATCACGTTGGCGGCCACGAAGGGGGCCTGGCGCACCTTCGGCTTCTGGGTCATCGTGCTGGCTCTCGTCCTTGCCCAGGTGCAGTCCGCCCGTTTTGGCCGTGAGTTCAGCACGACCCGCCTGCTCGTTCCCCTCGGCTTCGGTGTCGGCGTCGTGGCTCCGGTGTACGGCGCGTTGACGCGTCCCCGCCTCGCCATCGTCATGATTGTCGTCCTCCTCGCCGGCACGCTCGTCTTCTTGCGCCATCTCGCCACGGGACAGTGGATCGATTGAAGCGTCCTGTCGCCGCCCACGCCAAGGTCAGTCGACGGCATCGGGTAAAGCCCCGTCATCTCCTGGCTGGGTTGCTCGGGGTCTGGGTGGCCCTCGTCTGCCTCGTGCCGCTGGCTGGGGCGCTGCCGCCTGCCATCAAGGCGGGCACGGTGGTGCGCCGCTTGCACGGTGAGCTCGCCGTGCTCGGGTCGGGCTGGACGAAGACGATCGGTTTCACCTCCTCCGGCCGCAATGGCTCGGGCGACGCCGCCTGGGAGTGGTCCATCGGTGCGCGCTCCACGATCCGCCTCCAACCTGGTGATGACGGCGTCAAGCTGGACCTCGACCCCTCCGCCTGCTCCGATCGCAAGCCGCAGCGCCTCACCCTGCAGAGCCCCGGGGCCGGCAACCGGACGCTCGTGCTCAGTCCCGGCTTCCACTGGTACGTCATCGACCTCGGCACGTTGCGTGCTCCCGGCCAGCTGGCGCTCACCTACCGATGCGTCGCCCCGGCGACACCGCCCCGCGGCGACCTCCCTCGAGGGCCGCGAGGCGTCGCCATCGCGGGCCTCGTCGTGTTGCACTCCGGCTGAGCTCGCAGCCTCAGCCGAGGGGCACCGCCTCGAGCGCTCGTGCCCGATCCCGCCGGGGGATGCAAATGAGGGCAATCTGAGGGTGATCTGAGGGTGTTGTGCCTGGTCAGCGGGTTCCCGGATGCTCATGCTGATAACCGAGGGATGCCGCACGGCGCCCTTGACGGGACAGGTCCTCCGCTCGGGTGTCCTGCCGTGATGAGCAGGCGCTCAACGCCACACAACGACAAAGGAGCATTGCCATGACACGAACCACTCGCACTACCCTGCGCCGGCTTGCCGGACCGCTGCTCGCCCTCGCCACGGTCGCCTCCGGCGCGCTCGTGCTCGGCCAGCCGGCTGTGGCTGGTGCCGCCGTGACGAGCCACGTCACGCCCGCGGCAGCAGCGGCGGGAGGCTTCAGCTTCAAGACCCACGACGATGACCACGACACGACGTTCAACCAGCTGCTCTCGATCAACGACAACGGAGCGATCGCCGGGTACTTCGGCAGTGGCACGCCCGCCACGACCCACCCCAACAAGGGCTACGTGCTGCGCGGGCCGTACGGGCAGGCGAACTACGCAAACGAGAACTTCCCGGGCTCGCAGCAGACGCAGGTCACCGGCATCAACGTTTCGGGCACGACGTGTGGCTTCTACGCCGATGCCGCCGGCGACAATTTCGGGTTCGTGCTCAAGAACGGCATCTGGACCGTCGTCATCGACCCGCACACCACCGGTACGACAAACCAGCTGCTCGGCCTCGACGACAACGGCATCGCCGTCGGCTTCTACACCGACCACAAGGGCAACGCCCACGGGTACGAGTTCAACTTCCACACGGACACGTTCTCGCCTGTCAACATCCCGGGCGCCTCGAGCG
>JBKQSP010000092.1:0-10138 GCA_052143575.1 Acidimicrobiales bacterium | reverse complement strand
GGAGCCGTCCACCACCACCACGAGGAGCGACAGGCAGAGGACGCCGAGGGTGGCCCAGCGCCGGGAATGGATCTGTTCAGGGGTCGGGGTTGTCATGGTTCCTCCTACATGTTGAGATTTACATGTGGTACTCAATACCATCTAACTTGACATGTCAAGATATATATGTAGAATCTTTCGCATGAGCTTGCGCCATGGACTACTCGACCTGCTGGCTGGTGAACCCATGAGCGGCTACGACCTGGCCCGGTTCTTTGGTGCCTCGATGGGCAACGTCTGGCCGGCCCAGCACAGCCAGATCTATCCCGAGCTGGGCAAACTTGCGGCCGAGGGTCTGATCTCCCAGACCGGTGAGGGTGCACGGGGTCGCAAGGTCTACGAGACGACGCCGGCGGGGATCGAGGAGCTCCGACGCTGGCTACGCGACAGCGAGCCCGACTACTCGTTTCGCAACGAGGCCCTCCTACGGGTCTTCTGCCTCTGGGTGCTCCCGACCGAGGAGGCCCTCGCCTGCCTCTCGCGCGACCGGGCCGAGTACGCCCGCCACCTCGGCTACCTCGAGAACGTCATCGCGATGCGGGACTGGGCGGCCAGCCCGGTCGCTCGCGCCAGCCGGCTCTCCATCGAGTTCGGGCGGCGTTTCTTCGCCATGCAGATCGAGTGGATCGACTGGGCGAGCCAACAGGTCGCCGCCGGGACGTTGCAGCCCGGGGGCGCGCTGCCGGGACTCGCTTCGGCGTCCCGGTAGGCCGCTCGTCGAGGAGCGAGCTTTTCGCTCAAGCCCCGAGGATCACCGCCGCTCGATCTGGCTCCTCACGCCCTCCGGGTCGGCGCAGCCGACGATCCAGGCGTCGTAGTCGGCACCTTCGAACACGACGCGGACACCCCGCGGCGTGTCGCGATGAACGGCGGCGAAGAGCTTCTGGCCGCCGCTCCGGATGCTCGCCACCTCGGAGACGCCGAGGATGCGCTCCCCCACCTTGAAGCCGTGATCGGCCGGCTCATGGGCATCGTCCAGCACCTCGACCGACCGCACCGCCGCGAGGGGAGCCCGCAGGTCGCCGTGCACCGACTCGAGCTTCTCGGCGCCCGAGAGGTGCAGCACCAGCTCGTCGCCCTCGATCCGCAGCTCTGCCATCCCGGCCTCCTCGCTCTCACATTGGCGCGAACGTTATCATTAATGATAACAGTGCGTTAGGATGGCGGTGTGGCAAGCGCGGATCTCCTGCTCCACCCCGTGCGGCTCCGCATCGTGCAGGCGTTCCTCGGCGACCGGGCCCTCACCACCAGCCAGCTTGCCGCCGAGCTCGGCGACGTGCCGGCCGGGAGCCTCTACCGCCACGTCGCCCTCCTCACGAAGGCCGGGGTCCTGCAGGTGGTGGCCGAACGACGCGTGCGCGCCGTCGTCGAGCGCACCTACACGCTCCGCCTCCTCGCCGCCCAGATCCAGCCGGACGAGGTGGCGGTCATGACGCCCGAGCAGCACTTCCAGGCCTTCATGGCCTACGTCGCCGGCCTCCTCGCCGACGCCGAGCGCTACCTCAGCACGGGCAGTCCCGACCCCGTGCGTGACGGTGCCGCCTACCGGGTGGGCGCCATGTGGCTGAGCGACTCCGAGTTCGCCGAGCTCGCCCGCGACCTCCGTGCCGTCTTGCAGCCCCGCCTCGCCAACGCCCCGAGCAAGGGGCGCCGCCGCCGCATGATCTACACGGTCTTCCTGCCGGCTCCCGAGACGGCGCCGGCTCCCGCCGCCAAGACGGCGGGGATGCGCAAGGAGCCACGGCGGGACAAGGGGGGCGAGTGATGGCGCCGGCACCGATTGCGATGAGCCTCGCCGTGCTGGAGATGGCCCGAGGCGGGCGCTTCGGCGAGATCCGCGAGCTGTTCGCCCCCCAGTTGCGCCCCATGGTGACGCCCGAGGCGCTCCAAGTCGCCTGGGCCGCCGAGCTCGAACGGTGCGGCCCCCTCACCGCCGTCGGCGAGCCGCTGAGCGAGCCGGTGGGGACGGGCCTCGTCGTCGTGAAGGTGCCGGTGACGTGCGAGCGCGCAGCCTTCACGCTGTTGGTCTCGGTGACCGGGGCGGGCTTGCTCGCCGGCATCCAGCTGGCGCCCGAGGGTGCGGCGGAGCCGACGGCGCCTGGCAGCCGCCCCCGTACGCCGACCCCGCCACCTTCGACGAGGAGGACGTCGTGCTCGGCTCCCCGCCCCGTGCCGTCCCCGGGACGCTGAGCCTCCCCCGCCGGCCGGGCCGCCATCCTGCCGTCGTGCTCCTCGCCGGCTCCGGCGTGCTCGACCGCGACGAGACGATCGGCCGCAACAAGCCGTTCAAGGATCTCGCCTGGGGCCTCGCCTCCGGCGGCGTCGCCGTCCTCCGCTTCGACAAGGTCACCTTTGCCCACCCGGCTGAGGTGAAGGGCGCCGCGGACTTCACGCTCGCCGACGAGTACGTGCCGCACGCCGTCGCAGCCGTCGAGCTGCTCGGGCGCCACCCCGGAGTCGACGCCGGGCGCATCGTCCTGCTCGGCCACAGCCTCGGCGGCACCGCGGCGCCCCGCGTGGCCGTCGCGGCGCCCGCCGTCGCCGGGCTCGTCCTCCTGGCGGCCGGGGCCGAGCCGCTGCAGTGGAGCATCGTCCGCCAGGTGCGCTATCTCGCCTCGCTCGACCCCGCCACGGCGGCCGCTTCGCAGAGCGCCATCGAGGCGCTCGTCGAGCAGGCCACGCTCGTCGACGGCCCTCGGCTGTCGGCGGCGACGCCGCCCGGCGAGCTGCCCCTCGGCGCCCCGGCCTCCTACTGGCTGGACCTGCGCGCCGTCGACCCCGTCGCCGTCGCCGCATCGCTCGACCGCCCGATCCTTCTCCTGCAGGGCGGGCGCGACTACCAGGTCACCGTCGCCGACGACCTCGCCCGCTGGCAGGCCGGCCTCGCCGGCCGCTCGGACGTGTCGGTGCGGATCTATCCCGCCGACAACCACCTCTTCTTCCCCGGCTCCGGCCCGTCTTCGCCGGCGGAGTACGAGCCGGTGCGACACCTCGACCCCGCCGTGGTGAGCGACATCGCCGAGTGGTTGACGGCAGGGCCGGCCTGGTCATCACCGTCGGCATCGACAAGGCGGCCGACACCGACCGCATGATGGCCGGGGGCAAGGTCGAGAGCCGCACGGTGGCGGTGCCCTCCCCTGGGACGCAGGCGATGCTGCACGGCGCGACGGCCCTACAACGTCTCACGGTATAAATGTGACCATGTTGGTCGGGATTCGGGGGATCGGCCCATGACGATCGTGGTGGTCGTGGGAAACCCGAGGCCGGCCTCCCGGACGCTGGAGGCCGCCACCAAGGTGGCGGCACGGCTGGCGGGCCGTCCCGCCGACGTGGTGATCGATCTCGCCGGGCTCGGTCCCCGCCTGCTCAGCCCCGGCGATGACGAGGTTGTTCGCGCCGTCGCCCAGGTGCAGGAGGCGAGCGCCCTGGTCGTGGCGTCGCCGACCTACAAAGCCAGCTACACCGGGCTCCTCAAGTTGTTCCTGGACCAGATCCCATCCGGGAGCTTGGCAGGCGTCGTCGCCTTCCCGATGATGTTGGGCGGCGCCTGGGTGCACGCGCTCGCCCCCGAGGTGTTCCTCAAACCGGTGTTGGTCGAGCTCGGCGCTTCCTGCCCCGTCAGGGGCCTCTTCCTGCTGGACTCGGATTACGAGTCGCCCGCCGGGCTCGACGAATGGGTCGTGGCGGCACAGAGGTTCCTCTGACATGAGGAGCGGGCGCGGTCGCGAGCTGTTCCTCGGTGTCGCCCTCGACGGCGCCGGCTGGCTTCGACTACGGCAGCGCCCGCCGCCGGGCCGAGCGGGTCACCGTGGCGGGGCCTGTCCCCGTCGGCGTCGATGGCCGCCAGTCGGTGGCGCTCGAAGGTGACGCCTCGCAGTACTACGCCGGCGGCGGCTGAGGCGCACCCCGGACACCCGCACGGCTGCTGGACCGCAGCAGTCCCGGTCGAAGCGCGCCCCGTGCTGCACCGGTCCTCGGTGCACATCGGCGCTCGGTCTCACTCGGCCGTCACACGCGGTCCCGCCAGGCGCATGAGGACCACGACCCAGGTCCGCCCCGGCTGGCCGGGACACGAATCGGCCCTGCCTTCCTGCAACGGTCGCTCCCTCGAGAACCCCGCCGAGGGCGCCGAGCCGCGTGGGCGGCCCGCTGCGAATACCGTTGCTGAGAGCTGACGGCGTCGCTCGGGGTGGGTTGGGTAGAAACGGAGGGTCCGCACCATGGCAGATGAGCAAGAGGCCGCTCCGACGCTGGACGCAGGAGACATGGCGCTCGTCGCACAGCTGGGGACCCGACGCCAGGTGCAGGAGGGGGACTACCTCTACCAGGAGGGCGACGTCAGCTACGACTTCTTCGTCCTCGTCAGCGCCGAAGTCGACATCGTGGTCGCGCTCGACGACGGCGAGAGCGTGATCGCTCGGCACGGACCCGGCCGGTTTCTCGGCGAGCTGAACATGCTGAGCGGGCTACGGGTCTTCGTATCGGCCAGGGTCGTGACGGCGGGCGAGGTTGTCGCCGTGGCGCGGGACCGGCTGCGGCAGCTGATGGCGACGAACCCTCGGCTGGGAGACACCATCCTGGCGGCCTTCGTGGCCCGGCGTGGGTTGCTGATGACGGGGGCGGCGCCTGCGATCCGGGTCATCGGGTCACAGTTCTCGCCGGAATCCCTCGGCATCAGGGAGTTCCTCGTGCGGACCCGCATACCTCACGAGTGGCTGGATGCAGATCGCGACCCGCATGTGGAAGCTCTGCTCAGACAGTTCGGCATCGCTGCCACGGAGCTGCCCGTCGTCATCGCCACGGGCACCGTGCTGCGCCGGGCCACCCCCGGCGAGGTGGCGGGCTATCTCGGGCTCACGGTCGAGAGCCTGCCGGAGCGCTGCTTCGACCTCGTCGTCGTCGGTGCCGGCCCGGCGGGCCTGGCGGCGGCCGTCTACGGGGCCTCAGAAGGGCTGCACACGCTCGGCCTGGACATGACGGCGCCCGGCGGGCAGGCGGGCATGAGCTCTCGGATCGAGAACTACCTGGGCTTCCCCATGGGCGTCTCCGGTGCGGAGCTCACCCAGCGGGCGATCATCCAAGCCGAGAAGTTCGGGGCCAGCCTCACGGCGCCGTGCACCGTCGCCTCGCTCGCAAGCCACGGCGGGTACCTGGTGGCGCGACTGAGCGACGGCACCAGGGTGGCGGGACGGGCCGTCATCGCCGCCACGGGCGCCTCCTACCGCCGGCTCGAGGCCTCACGACTCAGCGACTTCGAAGGCAAGGGCGTGTATTACGCCGCCACCGAGATGGAGGCACGCATGTGCGGCCCGTCGCCCGTCGTGGTCGTCGGGGGAGGCAACTCGGCCGGCCAGGCGGCCATCTTCCTGAGCCAAGGCGGCTGCGCCGTCACGCTCTCCATCCGAGGCTCGGATCTCGGCAAGGACATGTCGCGCTATCTCGTCGAACGAGTCGAGGCCAGCCCCCACATCACACTTCGGACACGCACGACCGTGGCGGCCCTGGACGGGGACGAAACCCTACGAGCCGTGCATCTCGAAGGCCCCGACGGCGAGAGCGTCCTTCCATGCGCAGGCCTCTTCTCCTTCATCGGAGCGGACCCTTCCTCGGGTTGGCTCAACGGCTGCGCCGCCTTCGACGACCGAGGCTTCGTCCTGACCGACCTCTCGCTCGCCCCCGAGCAGCTCGGTGAGGTCTGGCAGACGCTGGCCCGCTCGCCCCTCTCGTTCGAGACCAGCCACCCCGGCCTCTTCGCCGTCGGCGACCTGCGATCGGGATCCACCAAGCGAGTGGCGGCTGCCGTCGGGGAGGGCTCGGCTTCCGTGCGATCCGTGCACCAGTACCTCGCCTTTTGAGCACGCCCGTCGTCATCGCCCTTTCCCACACCGCTGACCGATTCGTAGCAGGAGGTGCACACATGACCCATTCGATCGATCCGGAGGTTCCACCGAGCGGGACCGGCTGCGTGGACTGTCTCGAGTCCGGAGGCTGGTGGTTACACCTCCGACGGTGCGCGGAGTGCGGCCACATCGGGTGTTGCGACAACTCGCCTGGCCAGCACGCCACGTCACACGCCGGCTCGGCAGGTCACCCTGTCATCTGCAGCTTCGAGCCAGGCGAGGATTGGTTTTGGAACTACGCAACGAACGAATACACCGAGGGGCCCCGCCTCGCACCCCCCCAGCATCATCCCGTCGAACAACCCGTACCTGGACCCGCCGGACGGGTGCCCGCCAACTGGCAGGAGCTCTTGGTGGAGTCGTGACGACACAGGCGACCTTCTGTGAGTGAGCTCGCTCGTCGGCCGCCGACGTCAGCGCTCGGCGATTGCTTCTCGCACGGCGGGCACGACTTCGCGTGCCCAGAGGTTCAGCGTCACGTCGCTGAGGCTCTCGCCAGGAGGGAGCAAGTAGATGAAAGCGGCGGCACCGTGTTCGAGCGCGGCGAACGTCAGCTCCTCTACCCACTGCGCCGCCCCGCCCCCGATCCAGCGGCCCTCGTCGTCGCGGGTCTCTCGGAGCGGGGCCCGGCTGAGGCGCCCGGACACGTTGTAGATGGTGTCGACATCGGCAGGGTTTCTCCCGACCGAGGCAGCCGCTTCGTCGACGATGGGACGAGACTCGGCAACCTGCGTGCTGCGCCAGTCGGCGAGGTGTCCTGGTATCCATCCGTCCGCCCGTCGGCCGGTCACAGCGAGCGCCTTCGGGCCGAGCGATCCCGTCCAGATGGGTGGCGTTGCTGCGGCCGCCGGTGTCAGCCCGCTGACGTGGTAGAACTCGCCGTCGAACGTGACCGGATCGCCGCCGCCGGAGAGCGCTCTCACCACAATGATCGCCTCCTCGAGCGCTCGTATGCGGGCCGCCGGCGAGAGGCGGGGGACGCCGAGGGCGGCGATTTCCTCCTCCAGCCCGCCCGCGCCCATCCCGAGAACGACGCGGCCGCCAGAGATCGTGGACAGCCCCGTGACGGTCCAGCCGAGCATGGGAGCGGGACGGCTCAGCAGGTTTGTGCAGATCACGACTCCGGTGATGTCGCTCGTTGCGCCCAGCACGAAACCCAGGGCGGCGTAGGCGTCGAGGCGCTCGGCGAAGTAGGGATGGTCGGAGAGGCTGACGAGGTCGAGACCGGCGCCGTCGGCGAAGCGGGCGCGCCCGAGCATCTCGCTCACGTGATGGACGCCGGTCTCCAGCCCGAGGCCGAAGAGGACTTTCTGGTTGCGGGTCACGATGCCGTCGCCCGAGCAGGCCGGCGTGCAGACGGAGTTGTCACGCGAACAACGTACGTGACGGGACAGCGTTCCCTGGGCAACGTGGCGGCGCGTCGAGGGGCATCCAACGGCGCGCTCGATCCGCCAGTGAGCCGGGCGGAGATCATCGGAATTTCATCTAGGTTCCGTTCTCGGACGTGTTCTCGCGTTCTCACCCAGTCTCACCTCTGAGAGGGGGCGGCCCGAATTGCCCGAGATCTTTTATGTCGCAGTCGACAGCGAGGGGATAGAGCACAACGCCAGCGGCGACATCGCCTGGGATCTGCCCGAAGCGACGGGCGGGGCTCGTCCGGCCTCAGCTGGGCGTCAACTCGAGCTTCGGCAGCCCATCGCCCTCCTCGACGTCTTCGATGAGCTCATCTTCGAGGCGGCGCCCACGGAAGGGAAACCAGAGTGCCGGGACGGCATCATGAAGGTGTCGAGTGCCCGGCTCGTGCGTCAGACGGGTTGGGACACCGAGACCGCCACGAGGTTCGCCATCGAATGTGCTGCTCATGTGCTCGGGCGCTACGCCGAGGTGCCACTTCCTGACGGGACGACGTTCGAAGCAGTGCTGTCCGAGGCCCGCCGGAACCTCGACGAGGCGTCGAACGTTCATGCCGAGCACCTCGGCAATCTCGCCCGGTTGTTCGCCTTGCATCGCCTGAAGAAGGAGCGCCAGGAGCTCGGGGACATCGCGATCGGGGTGCTCACCGAGGACAACGCAGAGGATCTCGACGCCCTCGATGATCCGTCCTACGAAGCCCTCGAACCGCTGATCGACGCCGTTCTCGCCGCCATTGCCGCCCTGCGTCACCATTCGATGTTCGAATGGCTAGAAGCCGAAGAGGAGAAGGCCGAGAACCGAGCCGAGCATCGGCTCATGGAGCGTGAGCGTCCGCTGCCGACACCGTCTGTGACGGTCACACCGTGGGGACCGATGGCCGTGGGCGGCCTTCATGGCCCCGCCTATGAGCCGTCGTGGGCCGAAGCGCGCGAGGCGGCGAGGCACGCGCGAACCGTCGCCTCGAACGACGGCGGACGCACGGCGGAGAGAAGGGAAGCGGCCTGGCAAGCGGATCAGCTCGCCGAAATCCTGAGGCGATAGTCGACGGTTCGCTGCACCCGAGCGGCCATGGCGGATCGCCGGCAGCTGGCATGGTTCCGCGAATCAGTCGCTTTCGACGCCCCTGCTGACGACGAAGGCGACGACCTGGGTCTGGCGCCGAGGGTCGAAGCCGATCAGGCGCACATGGTGAGTCGGGTTGGCGTCGATGCACGCCTCGACCTCGCTCCGTATCACCTCGGGGTCCCGCTCGCCGAAGAGGGGAAGCTTCCACATGTACCAGTAGCGGGAAGTGGCCCGATCCGGTTCGGCGTGCTCGATCATGGGCGTCAGGTCCTTGGCGACGAGGTACTCGATCTGCGTCTTCACGGCCGACGTGTCGAAGCGAGGAAGGTACGAGAAGGTCCCGAGCCGCTTCGAGGCGGCGTCGCCGAGCCGTGACGGGTAATCGCGGATGTTCATCTCCATCGCTCCTCGCTCTGGCGTGGTCACTTCGCCGTCTCGTCGAGCTTGTCGACGACGTCGAACTCGAATCGGATCTCCCGCCACGTCTCGAGGGCGGCCGCCAGCTCAGGGCTGGACTTGGCGGCGCGGGTGAGGATCTCGGCGCCCTCGCGCTCGACCTCCCGGCCCTCGTTGCGAGCCTCCACACAGGCCTCGAGTGCGACCCGGTTGGCGGTAGCCCCGGCGGCGTTGCCCCACGGATGCCCGATCGTGCCCCCACCGAACTGGAAGACCGAGTCGTCTCCGAAGATGGAGACGAGCGCCGGCACGTGCCACACGTGGATGCCGCCGGAGGCGACCGGGAAGAGTCCCGGCATGTGACCGAAGTCCTGGTCAAAGAAGATCCCCCGCGCCCGCTCCTCGGGGATGAAGCGCTCCCGCATGAGGTCGATCCAACCCAGCGTCGCCTGGCGGTCCCCCTCGAGCTTGCCGACGACCGTCCCGGAGTGGAGGTGGTCGCCCCCCGAGAGCCGCAGGCACTTCACGAGCACCCGGAAGTGGACACCGTGATACGGGTTCCGGTCGATCACGGCGTGCATCGCCCGGTGGACGTGCAGGAGCATGCCGTTTCGCCGGCACCAGTTGGCGAGTGAGGTGTGCGCCGTGAACCCGGCGGTCAGGAAGTCGTGCATGATGATCGGCATGTCGAGCGCCTTGGCGAACTCGGCCCGCTCGTACATGTCCTCCACCGTCGGGGCCGTCACGTTGAGGTAGTGGCCCTTGCGCTCGCCGGTTTCTTCCTGGGCCAGCTTGACGGCCTCGGCCACGTTCTCGAAGCGGTCACGCCAGCGCATGAACGGCTGCGAGTTGACGTTCTCGTCGTCCTTGGTGAAGTCGAGCCCGCCCCGCAGGCACTCGTAGACCGCCCGGCCGTAGTTCTTCCCCGAGAGGCCGAGCTTGGGCTTGATCGTGCACCCGAGCAGAGGGCGTCCGTACTTGTCCATCTTGTCTCGCTCGACGATGATGCCGTTGGGCGGTCCGCCGCACGTCATCACGTAGTGCAGCGGGAATCGCACATCCTCGAGCCGCAGCGCCCGGATCGCCTTGAACCCGAACACGTTGCCCACGAGCGACGTGAGCACGTTGACGACGCTGCCCTCCTCGAAGAGGTCGATCGGGTAGGCGACAAAGGCGTAGAAGCAACTCGGATCCCCCGGTACGTCCTCGACCCCATAGGCCCGGCCTTTGTAATGGTCGAGATCGGTGAGAAGATCGGTCCATACCGTCGTCCAGGTACCGGTCGAGCTCTCCGCCGCGACCGCCGCCGCCGCCTCTTCGCGGGG
>JBKQSP010000091.1:0-52080 GCA_052143575.1 Acidimicrobiales bacterium | reverse complement strand
GCTGCAGACCTACGACGGTTCGGGGTTAGAAGTTTCCCTCCGCCAGCTCCTTCAGCATCGCCTTGTCGAGCTCGGCCTCAGCGAGCAGCTTCTTCAACCGGGTGTTCTCGACCTCGAGCTCCTTCAGACGCTTGGCATCTGATGCCTTCATGCCGCCGTACTGGGCGAGCCAGCGGTGCCAGGTCGACTCGGCGATCTCGAGGTGCCGACAGACGGCGTCGAGCTCGGCGCCGCCGGCGAGCAGCTTGTTGCCCTCGGCGAGCTTGCGGATGATCTGGTCGGGAGTGTGCCTCCGACGTCTTGGCATGGTGCGGTCCTCCTTGCTCCAAGTCTGGAGCATCGGACTCGCACAACTGCTGGATCACTAGAGGGGGGTCACCTCACATCCAATATTCCCGCTCCCTAGGTCGCTCGTCCGCCCGCACTAGAGCGCGCCGATCCAGCTCCGCGGGATCGGCCCAAACGACAACGACATCGTGGCGGGAACCGAGCAAGTCCCCTGCGAGTTGCAACGGCACCCGGCGCTCGGGAGTCCAAATGTCGCTCGACTGTCCCTTGATCAGCATGGTGAGCCCGGGTCGTAGCTGGTCGCGAATGGTCTGGTCGAGGACGGAGCGTCCGCCGGTGTCCAGGCTGGCGGCGCACGTTTCGACGGGTGCTTCGAGAGCAAGGTGGCGGCTGAGCGGGTGTGTGACATCAGCCGCGACCTCCCGGATGAGCGTCGCCTTGCCGGCGCAGCTGGGGCCGAAGAACCACACCAGTCGCGCGTTCATCTCAGAGATCGGATCACTCATCCCGGCAACACCATCCTGGAGCGGCGCATCACACCAGTTCTTGCCGCCGGGAGGAGCAGGCCCTGTTGAGTCGGGCTGGTGGCGCGTCCGGACCACGTCCCGTTCTTGGTCACATAGGCGTTCCAGTGGCCCTCGCCGGCCGCCGTATCGACCCAGACGATCACGTCGGGGATCGAGCCGTTTCCGTTCGCAACGAAGTCCTGCGCTGCGGTGTAGGTGGTCCTCATCAGGAACGTCGGGTTCGCCATGCGCACGTCGTGGGATCCGAGCACGAGAACGGACACGCTGCCAGGGTGGCGGCTCTTTTCGACCTGGAGCTTCGGGCATTTCTTGGCGAGTGCCTAGGCGACCATGTCGCGGAGCCGGGCGTCGGCATCGGCGAAGCGGGCCGGTGCCCAGACGAGAGTCCCCTCCTCTTCGGCTAAGCAACGGCGGCGATACAGCTGGACCGAGACCCATAGGTCGGGCTGCCCGGCGGTGATTGGTCCGAGCGCGACGTCGTCGCGATAGGGCAGATGTTGATCTCGTACCCAGGTCTCAAGCTGGTCGAGACGGTGCTCTCGCTCCTCCCGCCGTATTAGATGCAGGTCGGTCGGGTCGATGACCAGCGTGTACCTGCCTGGGCGTTCGAGGCCGGCGGCGAAGCGACCCTCGAAGCCGCTGAACACGTCGCGAGTTCGCACCTTGTCCTCCACCTGGTCGGTGTAGGCGACGACGGTCGTGTGCTCAACGACGATGTTGCCGACTTCGTCGTGGGCGAGAAGATCGGGGGTGGGCCTGTTGCGCACGACCTTGTCGGGCCAGCTGTCGACGTGCAGATGACCACCGTTCCGCGCCCGCGCGAGTGCCTCGGCGCCGAAGAGACAAACGTCGTCAGCGGCGGGCGGGGAGGGGGCGCCGAGAGAGTTCACGATGCCTACGGTTTACCGGCGGCCGTGAGGGCCATCCACTCGGCGCTCACATGGTTTCGCCGCGGGATGAGCGATGCTCCGCGGGATAACCGCGGGATGAAACCGGATTCAGCGCTGTGGATAAACTTCCCAGCAAGCCGTCTACCAGGGAAAATATCGAGTGGAGGTGAGCGGACTCGAACCGCCGACTTCCACGTTGCGAACGTGGCGCTCTACCAGCTGAGCTACACCCCCAGAGCCGGTCTGAGCACCCGGGTGACCCGGTGCGCAAGCTGCCGGCGCGGGACCCCAACGATAGCGGAGGGCCGGGGACACCCCTCAAGTCGACCGAGGTCGCCCCAGACGGGACGACAACTGGGCACAGACGGCTGTCCTCTGGATCGCCAAGGGCATGACGGCTCGCCAAGCGTCGACTGTTGGCGCCATTGAACTGGCATATTAGCACTCTGTAGCAGAGAGTGCTAAAATTCAGAGAGGCAGAAAGGCAAGGAGGTACGGCCATGCCACTTCTTGTTCACGCAGATCCGTTCCGGGACGTCGACCGTTTCATGCACGAGTTGATGGAGGAGGTGACCCTGCGAACTCCTGCGATGCCGATGGACGCCTATCGCAAAGGTGACGACGCCTATCTGCTCCAGTTCGATCTTCCTGGTGTGACGATGGATGCCATCGACCTCACCGTAGAGCACGACATACTCACGGTGAAGGTTGAGCGCGAGGTTCCTGCCATGACCGATGACCTCGTGGCCGTGGCGACGGAACGACCGCACGGCACCGTCACGCGGCGCGTCTTCCTCGGCGAGCGGCTGGACACGGCTCACATCGAGGCTCACTACGACCGGGGTGTCCTCTTCGTATCGATCCCGGTGGCGGCAGACGCAAAGCCCCGGCGGATCAAGGTGCGCCCGGCCGCAACGGCCAAGGAGATCGCGAGCTGAAGGCGGATCGCTCGGCCAGGTGGCAGCACCCGGCCCTGGGAGCTGCGGAAACCGTCTACAACAAGCGCTGCGGTGGGAGTGTCGTCAGCGAACTAGTGACGCTGCGGTGCCATGACTGACCAACCGGAACCACCCATGAGGCGGCCGGCACCGCTCGCGTAGCTTGGTCCGGCGCCGGCATAGCCGCGACCTCCGAACCCGGCACCGACGGCGTGCCGGGCACGGTCGAGGGCAACGACGTGTCTGCGGCTCTCCAGCACGGCAGTGGCCTGGCGACGGGTCTCGAGAGCGATCACTTTGTGAGCTCGCTCTACGGCCAACCGGTGGAAGTGGATCAGCAAGGCGACGTAGGCGGCCGAACAACCCAAGCAGAAGAGGGCGAGGTCCCACATGACGCGGGCAGCGGGGATGATGCCGACCAGGAAGAAGAAGATGGTGGCGCCCCCGAGGACGGCGACAACTTGGCGGCGCCGGGCCGCCGTTGCGGGCGACGCCGTCGTCGACACGGACGCAGCCGTGCGGATGCGCTCCGACGGCGCAACCTCCGGCGGGGTCGCCGGCACCCCGTAGCGCTCCGCGTGCACCCGTTGTGCGGCGGCGGAGAAACCGATCATCGCTCCCGGCACCGAACCGATGGAACGGTCGGCAGCGGCGGACGCCTCGCTCGAGGATCCGAGACGGAGAAGGCGCCGGTGGTATGAGCGGACGCCAGAGGTGAACTGCCGCTCCGAGATCTTGCGTATCACCATGGGCGTGAGTGCCACGACCCATACGACTGCCAGGACGACCACGATCATGATGCTCACCGTCCTCGTACCATCCCCTGCTCTTCGGGAGACCCTACAAGCGGGCCTCGTGTGATTAGTGGATTTCCGAGCGGCGCCAGGTCCCCGAACGTCCTCCCGTTTTCTCCCAGAGGCAAAGATCACCGATCATCATCGACCGGTCAGCCGATTTGCACATGTCGTAAATGGTGAGGGCAGCGATGGCACAAGCCGTCAGCGCCTCCATCTCCACACCCGTGCGGTCGACTGCTTCTACCTCGGTCTCCACTTCGACGCAGTCGTCGCCGATGGTGAAGTTGATGGCCACGGCGCCGACCAGCAGCGGGTGACACAAAGGGATGAGCTCGGCGGTCCGTTTGGCCGCTTGTATGCCCGCGATGCGCGCTGCTCCGAGTACGTCTCCTTTGTTGATGGCGTTGGAGGCGATGGCAACCGTCGTCTCCGGCAGCATGTGCACCGTGCAGCGGGCAAGAGCCCGCCGGTGCGTCGTCTCTTTCGGGGTGACGTCCACCATCCGGGCCCGACCTAGAGGGTCGAGATGGGTGAGGCCACGCTCGGGCATTGCACCGAGTCTAGGGGGGTCGCCCTTGTTTTGTCTCTCCGAGCGCCGTGACCTGCAAGGATGCCAACGGCAGCGGATTTGGTCAGGCGGAACGGTCCGCGGCCCGTATGTCAAGCCGTTGCCTGAAGTTGAGCCGGTGCTCAGCCCCCGATTTGGCTCATCGAGCGGCGGGGACGGACGAAATCGACCTTCCCGATGCGGTGGCCGGCCCATTTCAGCCCGACCGCCATCGCCGCCAGATCCGCTAATTCGTCGTCACTGGCCCCGGCCCGCATCGCCGTGCGGAAGTCGTAGTCGTCCCTGGCGAACAGGCAGGTCATGAACGAGCCCTCCGCCGTGAGGCGCACGCGGTCGCAATCGCCACAGAACGGTTTGGTGACAGACGGAATGACTCCGATCTCTCCGGCACCGTCTCTGTAGCGCCAGCGGGAGGCGGGTTCCGGTCCGTGCTCGACTTCCTCGAGCGGATGCACGGCGTGAATGGCGGCGACGATCTCGTCTGCGCCCACCACCTTGTCCATCGACCAGGTCGCGTCGGCGTCGAGAGGCATGAACTCGATGAAGCGCGGCTGTACACCGGTCTGACGACCGAACTCGGCGAAATCGACGATCTCGTCTTCGTTCCATCCTCTGACGACGACGACGTTCACCTTCACCGGGTCAAGGCCGGCCTCCAGCGCGGCCGAGATGCCGGCGAGCACCTCCGGCAGGGAGTCACGCCGGGTGATCTCAGCGAAGCGCTCGCGCCGCAGGGAGTCGAGCGAGACGTTGATCCGTCCGAGGCCGGCTTCGCGGAGGCGTGCAGCCAGCCGGTCGAGCTTGGCGCCATTGGTCGTCATGGCGACATCGATCTGGCGCCCGTCAGGGCGGCGAAGGTCTGCGAGCATGCGCACGAGAACGGGCAGGTCCGCTCGGACCGTGGGCTCGCCGCCGGTGAGGCGGATGGACTCGACGCCGAGTCGCTCGACGAACAGGCGGGCGACTCGTTCGATCTCTTCGAAGGTGAGGATGTCGGTACGCGGCAACCATTTGAGGCCCTCGGCCGGCATGCAGTACTGGCACCGAAAATTGCAACGGTCGGTCACCGAGACGCGCAGGTCACGCACGACCCGGCCGAATGAGTCGGTCAGGAGGCGGACATCTGCGTGCGAATCCGGCACCGTCATCCACCTCAGCTTAGAGGCCTGAGCTGGCCTTTCTCTCATGACAGTTTCACTTGTTCATGGCAAGAAATGCTTTACATCTCTCAGCCGGCCGCGTCCGTGTCCCGGCCGGGGCCGACGGGACCGAAGAGGATCACCTCAATGGCCTCTCCGGCTGCGAAGCCGTCGCCGTCCGGCACGATCGCCAACCCGTTCGCCAGCGCCATGCCGGCGAGCTGGTGCGACATCTGGCCGCCCACGGGCGCCGCCCGCAGGCGACCGTCACGTTGCCAAACGACCTCGACGCGGGCGAGATGGGTCTTCCCATCGGGTCGCCGGCGCAGGCCATCGCCGGCGACGGCGGGAACCGTCGGCGGCGGGGCGGCCGACTGACCGGCGAGCACGCGCAGCACGGGCAGCGCGATCGTCTGATAGCTCACGAGTGACGAGACGGGGTTTCCCGGCAGCCCGAACACGGGCACGAGGCGGGACGCCGCGCTGCCCGTGCCCGGCAGCCAGCTGATGACAAGGGGTTTCGCCGGCCGGATGGCGACGCTCAGCTCATGCACGCCGCCCCCTGCCGCCGCAGCACCGAGCTTGGCGAGCACAACCTTCACGTAGTCGAACTCGCCCTTGCTGACCCCACCGGTCGTCAGGACGGCGTCGCAGGACTCGAGGGCCCGTTCGAGACCGGCCCTGACGGCATCCTCCGTGTCAGCTGCCAGGCCGAGGTCCACGGCCTCGAAACCGTCCCGGCGCAGCGTGGCGAGCATGGCGTGGCGGTTGGAGTCCCGGATCTGCCCGGGCGCCAGGGGCGCCGCCGTCCCGTCGGCTGCCAGCTCGACGAGCTCGTCACCGGTGATCATCACGCCGACGCGAGGGCGACGGTGAACGGTCACGACGCCAGCCCCGACGCTCGCCAGTACGCCGATGTGAGCCGGTGAGAGCAGCGTGCCCGCCGCCACCGCCACCGCTCCGGCCCTCAGGTCACTGCCGGCGGCACGCAAGTGAGCACCGGCCTCGACGGTGTCGAGGATGCGCACCCGTCGCCCGCCGCCGTCGTTCGCGAGGACGGGCTCAGTCCGCTCCACGATGGCGATGGCGTCAGCCCCGGCAGGGATGGGGGCCCCTGTCATGATCTGGACGGCTTCACCTGCCCGGACGGGGACGGTCGGGGCCCTCCCGGCCCCCAGCACGTCGACGACGTCGAGCTCGACGGGTGCGTCGATGGTGTCACCGGCGCGCACGGCGTAGCCGTCCATGGCCGTGTTGGCGAAGGGCGGCACGTCCTCGGCGGCGATCGCGTCGGCCGCCAGCACGCAGCCGAGGGCATCGTCGAGGAGCATCCGCACCGGCGGCAGCGGATGGGCCAGCGAGAGCGCCAGACGTTGCACCTCGGACAGGGGGGCAAGGGTTTCCTCGTCGTGAGCTGGCATGGTCCTCCTCCGATCGGGCACCCGGCCAGCCCGAACACCGGGCTGACGGGTCTGTCCGGTGGCGCTCCGGGTATAGACTTAGCACTCACGCGGTGAGAGTGCTAGCGCTGTTTGGAGGAATGAAGGAGCGATGCCGACCTACGAGTACGCCTGCAGGCAGTGTGGTGAGCACCTCGAGGTCGTTCAGTCGTTCCACGACGACGCCCTCTCCGTCTGCCACAACTGCGGCGGCGAGCTGAAGAAGGTCTTCGGCAACATCGGCATCGTCTTCAAGGGCAGCGGCTTCTACAAGACCGACAGCCGGTCGAGCTCGTCGGCCTCGAAGAGCTCGGCGTCGGATTCCGGCTCGGGTTCTGCCTCCAAGGGCGACGGGGCCAAGGGCGACGGTGCCAAGGAGACGGTGAAGTCGGAGTCGAAACCCGACTCGTCGGCGTCGGCGCCCTCCTCGAGCGCGCCCGCCCCCGCCAGCTCGACGAAGGCCGCCGCCGCCTCCTAAGAGCGTCTCAAGGCCGAGTGGACGGGACGATGCGTTGCCGCCACGGCCGGGCGCTGTCGAAGTGGTGTCCGACGACTCGCCCTTGGACGAGGGCTCGCAGGAAGCCGGCGGCGTCCTCGAAGTCGGGCACCTCCACGTAGGCGGCGCCGACGGCATCGGGCACGTGGGCGTCCGACCCGGCGCCGGCGGCGAGCCCGCACCGCCGAGCCGTCTCGGCGGCGGCCTCGTTGAGGTGATCGAGCGATGTCTTGGCGTTGCGCGCCTCGATGACGTCGACGAGCCCCTCGGCCGCCAGGTGCTCGAGCGCTTGGGCGTCGATGCGGTGGCGGAGGGGGTCGTAGGGGTGGGGGACATAGACGAGACCACCCTGCAGGCGGATGTGGAGCGCCGCCTCCCGGACCGAGCGGCAGCCCGGAGGGATTCGCTCGGAGAGGAAGAGCCCGATCACCTCGCCCTCCGGCGTGCGCTGCTCCTGGCCGACAACGACGCGAGCGTCGAGCTCGCCGGCGAGCCGCACCGCGCCGGTGATCGTGCTGTGGTCTGTGATGCAGATGACGTCGATGGCGGCGGCTGCCACGGCGGCGGCCAGCTCCTCGGGCGTCGTCGTCGAGTCGCCCGACCACATGGTGTGCAGGTGGCAGTCGACGCGCACCTGCCCGGCCGGCAGCGGCTCGGCGAGATGGGGGTGGCGAGCGATCGCCGCTGCGCTCGGCCGGAGCGGGCCCACCCCGGTCAGTACCGCTCCTAGGTTCCGCTCATCGACATGTCGTCGATGGCGAGGGTCAAGCCGGCGGCCGCCCCCGGCAGCCATTCCACATCGCCCCCGATGAAGGCGATGTGTTGCAGCATGCGCTGGATCGTAGAAGCCACGGTGATCTCTCGGACCGGCTCGGCCAACGATCCCTGACGGATCATCAAGCCCTCCGCCCCGACCGAGAAGTCGCCGCTCACCGAGTTCACGCCGGAGTGGGCCCCGCTCACCGACTGTACGAACAGGCCGTGGTCGATCCGGCTGATGATCTCCTCCTGGGAGAGCTTGCCAGGTTGCATGGCGACAGCGCGGGCGCCGATGCCGGGCGTCGTCCGGTAACCGCCCCGCACGGCCGAGCCCGTGGAAGCCGTGCCGGCGACCCGGCCGGCGTGCGTGTCGTAGAGGTAGCCGAGGAGCTCACCGCCTTCGATGAGCGAGTTGCGCCGGCAGGCGAGGCCCTCGGCGTCCGCCTGCGATGCCCCCCAGGCCGACGGGTTCGTGGGATCGTCGACGAGGGAGAGCTCTCGCACGGCGACCTCCTCGCCGACCCGGTTGGCGAACAAGCTGCGCCCTTTTGCGACCTCCTCACCCGAGAGCGTGCCCGCCAGGATGCCGAGCAGCATCGCCGTGATGCGCCGGTCGAGGACGACGGTCAAGCGGGCGGAGGGGGGTTTCGTGGCGCCGAGCAAACGGGTGGCCCGCGTGACGGCGTCGGCAGCGGCTTTCTCGACATCGAGGTCGGCGACATGGCGTCCGGCGCTGTAGCCGTAGCCCGTCTGGCTGTCGTCGCCTTCCCCGGCGATGGCCGAGACCGAGACGAAGCACGTCGTTCGCCGCGTCGTCGCCTCGATGCCCGTCGAGGTGGCGATGGCGGCCTCTCCCATGCCGTCGGAGTAATCGCTGTGGACGATCTGGCGGATGCGCGGGTCGGCCGCTCTCGTGATCCGCTCGAGCTCGACGGCGAGATCCACCTTCGTCTCGGTCGGTGTGGCGAGGAGGTCCTCCCGCCACAGGTCGAGGGCGGCTGCCTCGACACCGTCCGGCATGGCGAGGCCGCCGTGCTCGTCGATGGTCGCGAAGCGGCTGTTGTCGCGGGCCGCCGCCAGGGCCTCCGAGGCCGAGGAGTCATCGAGGGCTGCCACCCAGGCGAAACCCACCCGACCCTGCGAGACGACGCGCACGCCGAGACCGGCGGACTCCGCCGAGGAGAGCGACTCGATCTGTTGCTCGAAGATCCGCACGGAGGTCTCCCGCCCCCGCGACACGTACGCCTCGATCTCCTCCGCGGCGTCTGCGCGTTGCGCCAGCGAGCGCGCGACGCCGAGGAGATCAGTCACCGGCGGTTCCCCCGATCGTGACGCCGCTGATCCGCAGCGTCGGCTGCCCACAGCCGACGGGCACGGACTGCCCGTCTTTGCCACAGGTTCCCGGCGACATGTCGAAGTCGCTGCCGATGGCGTCGATCTTCGAGAGCACGTCCGGGCCATTGCCGATGAGGTTGGCGTCGCGGATCGGCTCGGTGATGCGGCCGTCCTCGATGAGGTAGGCCTCCGTCATGCCGAAAGTGAAGTCGCCTGTGGCCGTGTTCACCTGGCCGCCTCCGAGATGGGAGACGTAGATGCCGTGCGGAGTCTGGGCGACGATCTCGTCCGGGTCGTCGTCCCCGGGCAAGAGGAAGGTGTTCGTCATACGGACCATGGGCAAGTGGCGGTAGCTCTCCCGCCGCCCATTGCCGGAGGACTCCCGCCCCTGCTTGCGGGCCCGCAGGTAGTCCCACATGTAGTCGGTGAGAACTCCGTCGCGGATGAGGACGTTGCGCTGCGCCGCACGCCCTTCGTCGTCGACGGTCATGCAACCCCATTCCGGTCCCACCGTTCCGTCGTCGACGAGCGTCACGAGGGGGCTGGCGACGAGATCACCGACCCGGCCGGTGTAGACAGAGGTGTCCTTCAGGATGTGGTCGGCTTCGAGGCCGTGTCCGCACGCCTCATGGAAGAGGATGCCGCCGCTGCCGCGCTGCAGAACGACCGGAAGGACGCCGCTCGGGGCGGGGCGGGCCTGCAGTTTGGAGACGGCACGGCGGGCGGCCTCCTCCGCCACCTCCTCGACGCTGCGACGCTCGAAGAGCTCGAAGCCGAGCGTGAGGGCGAGGGTCTCGTAGCCGGTCTGCAAGCCGGCGTCGCCGGCGGCAACACACACGACGCTGAAGCGCGTGCGGACGCGCTCGTCGCCCGTGAGGAGCCCGTCCGAATTGGCGATCTGCGTCCGGCGCCGTGAGTCGCCGTAGCCGGCGCTCACCTGCGCGATCGACGAACTCTTCGATCGGGCGATGTCGTCTGCTCGGAACAGCAGCTCGACCTTGGCGGACTTCGAGACATCAGACGGAAGGCCGGTGATGCCGTTCGGCGAAGGGAAACGGCGCTCGGTGAGGGCGATGGTCCGCGTGCCACCGCCGCCCTCACGAGCGACAGCGGCTGCTGCCTGGGCAGCGCTCCGCAGCCCGTTCTCGGAGAGGTCGGCCGTATGGGCGAAGCCCGTCGTCTCCCCGATCACGACCCTGATGCCCGCCCCGCGGTCGTGCCCGGAGGAGAGCTCCTCGACCTTTCGGTCGTCGAGTGAGATCCCCGAGGCCGTGCGGTCCTCCACGAAGACCTCGGCGAAATCACCCCCCCGGTGCAAGGCAGAAGCAAGCACTCGTTCGAGCACGTCGGGCTCGACGAGATGGGTGACGGCGCGCCCGGCCGGCGGGGTGTCCGCCGACCGGGCCTTTGCGTCGCTCAGCGGAGGATGTTCCCGAGCATGCCGCCGACGGCGCCGGCACCGACGGCGTCCTTCTTGTCCTCGCCGATGTAGGGCTTCAGGCTGGCGGCGAGGATGGCGAGCGGCATGGACTGCAGCCAGATCTTGCCCGGGCCGGTGAGGACGACGAGCCAGTGACCGTCAGCGCCGAAGTAGCGGTTGACGATGCCTTGGATGCGCGTCATCGAGAAGTTCACCGTGTCCTGGAAGACGCCGACGTGCCCAGGGTGGACGAGCAGCGTCTGGCCGGCGGCGAGGTCGTAGGTCGTGATCTCACCCGACAGCTCCACCCAGGCCGTGCCGTTGCCTTCTAGCTTCTGGAGGATGAAGCCCTCACCACCGAAGAGCATGCCGCCGAGGCCCTGGTTGAAACCGACGGTGCAGTTGATCTCCGGCGTGCCGCAGACCCAGCCGTGACGGTGCACGAGGTAGCCGCCGGCGGGGCTGATCTCGAGCGGGAAGATGCGCCCGGGCATCTTGGCGGCGAAGGCGATCATGCCCTGGCTCCCCATCGGCTCGTACTTGGTGAGGAAGATGCTCGTGCCGGACATGACCCGCTTGAGGCCACCGAGCAGTCCACCGCCACCCCCGCCGCCCATCGAGGTCTGCTGTGTCATCTGCATGTTCGCCGTCATCCACGAAAGCTCACCGTGGTCGGAGATGAGCGATTCGCCCGGGTCGAGGATCATCTCGAGAACCGGCAGTGTTGAGCCCTTCACTTCTGCCTGCATCGTCACAGCCCCTTTTGTGATGTCGTTCGCCGGCGGGTGTCGGTCGTCCCGCCAGTTTGCCCTGCGGAGATGGGACAGTCGAGACGGTCGAGCATCCACCCCTCGCGGCAGCCCCGCGCGTAGCATCCCGAGAGAAGATCGCGTGAGCCGGAACACGTGAGAACGAGCCGAAGGTCGGAGCGTCGGCCCGACAGGGGCCGACCCGAACAGGTGCATCGCGCACCCCAAAAGGGCAGGCCAGCATGGACGAGAGCGAAGCAGTCGAGGAAGAGGCGGCTGCCGCCACACCGATCTTTGGTGTGTACCGCCGCGGCTACGACCCTGAGCAGGTCGACCGTTACGTCGGCGACCAGCAGCGCCGGCTCGACGAGGCGGTCCACCGCGCCTCCGAGTCCGAACGCAAGCTCGCTGCTGCTGTTGGGCAGCTGCGCGAGCTGCACCGTCGCGTGGCGGTCTACGAGAGCGAAGCCCGCAACGCCCAGCCACCGCAGCTCGACACGCTCGGCGAGCGTGTGCAGCGGATCCTGCAGGAAGCCTGGGAGGGGGCCTACAACCTGCGGCAGGAGGCCGAACGCGAGGTCAACGAGCTGCGCGAGCAGACCCAGCAGGACCTGGAGGGGATGCGGCTGCAGGCGCGCTCGGAGGTCGACGAGCTACGAGAGGTCGCCAGCCGGGAAGCGGCCGAACTGGTCGACGAGGCCACCCGCCGCGCCCTCCACATCCGAGACGAGACGGAGCGGCGCCGGCAGGCCTACCTGGAGCGAGTCGAACGCGATCGGGAGCAGGCGATCGCCCAGATCACGTATCTCTACGATCAGCGCCAGGGAGCGATCGCCGAGTTGGCGCGCCTGCAGGCGACGGTGCAAGCGACGATCGAAGAGATGGTGCGCAGCCCGCTCGGCCGCCCGGCGCCCGGCGTGGCCGAGGCAGCCGCCGACGGCGCCAAGGCCGCACGTGCCGCTTCGGCTCGCGCCCATCCGGCGGCGCCGTTCTCCGGGCTCATGTCGGGCGTCGGCCCCGGCGGCCTCGGGGGCGCCGACCGCCCGGGAGCTGACGACCTCGGCGAGCGCTCCGTCGCGAGCCGGGCGCCAGCAGAGGCGGCCGCCGCCGAGGGTTCCGCCGCTGAGCGCATGCCCAGCGAGCGCCCTCCGCGTGCCGAGACGATCCTGCCCGAGGTGGAGTCACCCCACTTGCCTGGCGTCCTCGGTTCGACCGAGCAGCCGGCGGTGCAAGGCGCCGGACTCGACGTGCCCACCGGGCCGATGGAGCGTTTCGTGCGCCCGAGCGATCGTGACGCAGCCCGCGCCGCGGCCCGTCACGCCGATGCCGAGGCGAACGCCATGGAGCGGGTGATGCGAGACAGCCCGCGTCCGTCTCCGGCCGGGAGCGGCGAGCGCCGGGTTGCGGATCCCGGTGTCGCCACGCCGGGACTCGACCCCGAGCCGCCCGGCGAGGCGGGATTCCGCGGCGGGCGTGGGGAGAGCTCAGCTGCCGGCAAGGCCGGTGCCGTGTTGAGCGGCCTCATCCGTCCTCGGCGGCAACCGCCGCAGCAGGGTGTCTACGACGCCGAGCAGGACGACTGAGGCTGTCGCAGGCGGCGAAGGTCATCCGAAGCGGGCACCGGCAACGAATCTGAGGCATGCGACTCGATACAGCGACTCTCGTCGAGCGTTCGTCTGACCGCCTGCGGTGGGACGACCTCGACCTCGGTTCGTTCGTGAGCCAGCCGCTCGACGCCTTGGCGCTTCGCTGCGTCAAGTACATGCACGACGTCGAGTTCCACACCGTCTGCTACCTGCGGGAGCTGCTGCTCACGCCGGCGCATGCCGACGCCCGCGTCACCGCCTTCCTCAACATGTGGACCTACCAGGAGTACTGGCACGGGGAAGCCTTGGCCGCCGTCCTGGCGGCGCACGGCGAGGCCCATGGTGAGGAGCGCGTGGGCGCCGTTCGCCGCAAGCTCGGTTTCCCTGACAAAGCGCGCCCGATCCTCATGGCCCTCGGTGGGTGGCTCTGGGGGAGTGATTTCACGGCCGTGCACATGACGTGGGGAGCCCTGAACGAGTGGACGACCCAGACCGGCTACTCACAGTTGAGCCAACGCGCCGGCCACCCCGTCTTGTCCGACCTCCTCAAGCGCATCATGAGACAGGAGGGGCGCCACATCGACTTCTACGTCGGGGAAGCCGGAGACCGACTGGCCGCCAGCCGCCGCGCCCAGCACCTGACGAGGATGGCGCTCCGGCGCTTCTGGGCGCCCGTCGGCTCAGGCGTGATGCCTGACGAGGAAGTCGATTTCTTGGCGGGCTATCTCCTCGGCGACGAGGCGGGCCAAGCAGCCGCCCGTCGCATCGACCGCCACATCGACCGTCTGCCGGGGCTGTCCGGTCTCCACCTCGTCGAGACGGCGACGGCCGGCCGCCTTCGAGACGGTCTCAACGAGGTTGAGCCTGCGTCGCGAGCCGCCTGACTCAGCGGCCGGGCCCTGCCGCCACGAGGTCGTCGAGAAGATGGGGCACGGCGATCGGCACGGTGGAGAGATGACCTTCGCCCTCGGCGATCTCGAGCTGGGAAGAGGCGATGTTCGCCGCCAGCCAGCGGCCGTGGGCGACGGGGACCATGCGGTCTTCGCTTCCCTGCCAGATCGAAACGCCTTGATGGATGTCGCCCGGGCGGAACCCCCAGGGGCTCATGAACGCCGCGTCATCGTCTCGCCATCCCGCCGTGCCCACCAGGATGGCCTGCTGCAGACCGGCAATCATGTACTCGGCCAAGCCGCTTACCCTGAGCGCCTCCTTGTCGTGTTCTGTCACGAGCCCGCCCAAAGCCTCTGCCACGGTCGACGGGTCTGTTACGGCGGCCATCATCTCGCTGGCGAAACTGAGGAAGGCTTCGAACTCCTCGCCTCCGGCGCGAGCGACGTCGAACTCCATCAGGTTCTCGGCTGCCATGCCGGCCGACCAGTCGAGGCCCTCGCCGTCAAAGGGTGCCACGCCGGCGATGACGGCGGTGCCACGGCATCGGTCGGCGAGCAGCGCGGCGCAGGCGAGCGCGTGTGGTCCACCACCCGACCAGCCGACCGTGACGAAGGCGGAGTCTTCCCCGTAGCCCAGTGAACCCAGCACGGCGGCAGTGTCGGCGGCGGCGTCAGCCACGGTGCGGCCACGGGCAGCCGTCGAAGTGCCGTAACCGGGCCGCGAGTACGTGATGGTCCGCAAGCCCCGCTCGGCTGCCGGCTCTACGAGGAGCGGCAGGGCTGCAGCGCCGCTCGGCGTGCCCGAGTGGAAGACAAGTGGGAAGCCGTTTTCCGGGCCGCCGCTCAGGACCTCGAGGCGGCGGCTGCCGGGTAGTACGATGTCATGCCAGGAGTAGCCGGCAGGAGCCGCTGGGCGCTCGGTCATGGGACCTCCTTGTGCCGGTGCCGATCCGGCGATCTTCGGCGACGGTCACCGGCTTGGCAAATGCCGCCGGTGGTCAGGCGGGCTGCGGCGTGGAGATGCCGATACCCCCGCGAGTGGTGGCACCGTAGCGACGCTGTTCGGCGGCGATATCGAGCGGCCCGATGCCCTTTCGCGCCTCCAGCGTGGCCGCGTCGATGAGGTCGGCCGGCACGACCCATGCGACCTCGAATTCGATGCCGTCCGGGTCCTTGGCGTACAGCGACTTCGTCGTGCCATGGTCGGAGGCTCCCACCAGTGAGCCGACCTCGCTCAGGACGGCCGAGAGCCGCTCCAGCTCCGCCAGCGTGTCGACCTCCCAGGCGAGGTGATAGAGGCCGACCTCGGATCGTCCGGCTCGGGAGGCCGCCGCCTCGGTCCCGATCGTGAACAGGCCGATGTCGTGGTCGTTCGTGGAGCCCGGCGCCTGCAGGAAGGCTGCTCCCTTGAAGCCGTCCGGACCGACACCGACGGGCCGGAAACCGAGGACCTCGGTGTAGAAGCGGGCACTCTTCTCGGCATCACGCACGTAGAGGACGGCGTGGTTGAGGCGGGTGATCGGCATGTCGGGATCAACGACCTACGGCGCCGGCGCATTCCGCCTCAACCACACCTGCCCTCTTTCAGGCGAAGCTCACGGTGACGGTGAGCTCGTCTGCCGCCCGGGCGATTGCCAGCTCGAGCGAGTCACCTGCGAGGTCGAGCGCCTCGTAGAGGGCATCGACGGACGTCAGCTCGATGCTGCCGGCCCGCAACAGGACGTCACCTCGCAGCAGGCCGGCGCGCTCCGCCGGGCTCCCTTCTTCGACGCTTCGGACGAGCAGGCCCTCGACCTCGGGGAGACCGGCTGCCGCCCGCAGGCGGCTCGTGACGTGCGGGGGACCGATGGCCGTGCCGAGGCGGCGCCGGACCGGCGCCTCACCTTTGGAGAGCGCCTCGATGCGACGGGTCAGCTCATCGTTGGCGGCGATCGCCTGGTAGAAGCCTTCCTGCACCCGGTTCGTGTTCACCCCCACGACACGGCCCTCACGGTCGAGAACCGGGCTGCCCGATGAGCCACGCGCCAGGGGGGCGGTGTGCTCGATGCTGCCCGGGATGCGCCGGCCGCGCGGTCCGCGGAACGCCCGGCCTGTCGCTGAGATCGTGCCGATCGTCGCCCGCAGGCCACGACCGCGAGGGTTCGAGAGCGTGACGACGAACTGCCCGACGGCGACGGGGGCGGTCGAGAACTCGAGCGGTGCCGTGCCGGTGGTGTCGACGGCCACGACGGCAAGGTCGCCGTCGAGGTCGACGCCGGCGCTCGTCCCGGTGACGCCGTGGCCGTCGGCGAAGGTGACGTAGCTGGCCTCGCCGCGCAGGTTGTGGGCGTTCGTCACGACGAAGCCGTCGGCGACGACGAACCCGGTTCCGTGGCGGTTGACGCCGACGACGGCGGCGCCTGCCTTCTCGGCGACAGCAGTGATGGTGGCGGTGATTTCGTCAAGAGCGGTCATGAGCGGGTGTTTCTCCTTCAGCGGTAGCTTGTTACTTGCAGAGTACAAGTTAGTGGCCAGCGACGCAACCCCATCCGGGGTTCGCCCGCCCTATGCGGCCTTGGCGGGCCGCTGAGGTGTAGAGATCTCTCGTGCCAGACACAACCGCAGCCCTGTCTCTCGCCCTGCAGCGCGTCGGCGATCGCTGGACGCTGCTCGTCGTGGCAGCCCTCCTCGACGGCCCGATGCGTTACGGGGAGTTGCAGGAGGTCGTCCCCGGTATCGCCACGAACGTGCTCTCGAGCCGATTGAAGGACCTGGAACGGCAGGGCCTTGTTACCGCCTCCCCTTATTCGCGCCGCCCCCCGCGTTTCGAGTATCAGCTCACCTCGCTCGGGGCCGAGCTCGCAGGGGTCATGCGGATGCTGGCGGCGTGGGGCGCAGCCTCGGTGGTGCCTGCCGACGCCTCCTCGGAGGCGACCGAGGAGGCAGGTCATCCGGCTCATGCCGTCTGCGGGACCCCCCTCGAGGTGCGTTACTGGTGTCCGACCTGCCAGCAGGTCGCCGAGGACGACGACGAGGTGTGGGCTTAGGGCTGTACCGTCAGGCCTCGGCCAGGATCTCACCGTGGACAAAGGCCAGCCAGGCGTCCGGCGAGGTCGCCCAGCGCCGCCAGCCCTCGGCCACGCGGGCGAGCTCGTCGGGGTCCGACAGTCCAAGCTCCAGCGCCCGCGCCCCGAGCGTCGACGACGTCGTGCGTTCCGCCCAGAGATCCGCCCACCACCCGCACAGCTCCGGCGTGTTGGCGCACCATGTGCTGGTGTTGGAGACAACGGTCGAGAAACCCGCCTCCCTCGCCCAGGCCTTCAGCCTCCGCCCGGCGTCCGGTTCCCCGCCGTTGCAACGCGCCACCTCGCAGTAGATCTCGAGCCAACGGTCGAGCATCGGCTCCTGCGGCCACCAGATCTGGCCGTGGTAGTCGCCGTCGCGGGCCGCCACCGTGCCTCCGGGCCGGCAGACGCGACCCATCTCCCCGAGCACGCGCACCGGATGCGGCACGTGCTGCAGCACCTGATGGGCGTGAACGATGTGGAAGCTGCCGTCGTCGAAGGGAAGAGCTTCGGCGTCGGCTTGTTGAAATTCGACGTTGTCGACACCCCCTTCGGCGCACGTGGCCCGAGCCTCCTCGAGGACGTCGGCGGCGGCGTCGATGGCGACGACACGACCCGGTGAGACGAGACGGGCGAGATCCCTCGTGATGGTGCCAGGACCGCAGCCGATATCGAGGAGATCGAGACCGGGGTGCAGGCGCGGGATCAGGTAAGCGGCGGAGTTCTCCGCCGTACGCGAGCGGTGGGAGCGAAGAACGCTGTCGTGGTGCCCGTGGGTGTACAGGGCAGGACTCCTAATCGTCCGAGCGGACCAGCTCGACGACCGGGATCACACGGGTCGTCTTCGCCTCGTACTCGGCAAAGCCGGGGTAGCGCCTTGCCTGCTCTGCGAAGATTCGGTCGCGCTCGTCACGTGCAAGCGGCGTGGCCGTCGCCTCGTAGGTGTCCGGGCCGACCTCGACCGTCACCGTCGGGTTGGCCACGAGGTTGTGATACCAGTCGGGATGCGTCGGAGCGCCCGCCTTGGAGGCAAAGACGTAGAGGCGTCCGTCCTCCGCTAGGTACATCATCGGCGTCGTGTGGCGCTTGGCGGACTTCGCACCCGTCGTCGTGAGCAGCAACACCGGAGCTCCCTCGAATTGACCGGCGACCTTGCCCCCGTTGGAGCGGAACTCCTCGATGATCTTGCGGTTCCAGTCGTTGACTTCCGGCATGGCGATTCCCTCCCGCCCGTTTGGCGTCGTCGTTGTTCTTGTCTTAGCGCACCATGCCGGGCACTCCGGCCGTCCGCAGCGGCCTGCGGGTCGGGAAAGATGTCCCCGTGGAAACCACCCCAGACTCCGGCGAGGAAGCCGGCGGACACGCCGCGAGCTCCGCCGACTCGTTCGGTTCGCCGGGTACGAGGAGCGAGCTGCGTGTCAGTTTCGACGAGGTGGCCGAGATCTACGACCGAGCGCGGCATTCCTACCCGCCGGCGGCCTTCGCCGACCTCTTTGCGTATCTGCGCGAGCGCCGCGATGTCGCTCACCCCGATGTCCTCGAGATCGGGCCGGGCACCGGCAAGGCGACCCGCGCGTTCCTCGACGCCGGCGCCACGGTGACGGGAGTCGAGCTCGGATCGAAGATGGCGGCCTTCCTCCGCAACGCCTTCTCAGGCGAGAAGGCGCTCACCGTGGTGGAGGGCGCCTTCGAGGAGGTGGACTTGCCGGCTTCGAGCTTCGACGTCGTCACGGCCGCGACGGCGTTTCACTGGGTCGATCCTGCCGTCCGCGTCGACAGGTCGGTCGAGCTGCTGCGGCCTTCGGGCGTCCTGGCGACGCTGTCCACGGTGCAGGTGCAGTCGGATGTGGCGAGAGGTTTCTTCGAGCGGACGGCTCCGATCTATGCCAGGTACCACGAGGCAGGAGACCACGGTTACGTCGCGCCGGCCCCCGAAGAGGCGACTCCGCCCGAGTTCGAGGAGTTGCGCGGCCACACCGGTCTGCGCGACGCCGTCGTGATGCGATACCGCTGGGACCAGACGTACTCGACAGCGAGCTACGCCGACCTCCTGCGGTCGTACTCGAACGTGCAAGTGATGGCATCGGACGACCGAGAGGGACTCATTGCCGAGCTCTGCGAGCTGATCGAGGCCGAGTTCGGCGGCACCGTCGTTCGCCCGCTCGTCATCGCGCTGGCGATGGCTCGGCGCTTTGCGGAATGAGGAGCCGGCTCGGAGCGTGCGACGGTACGGTCTGTCGAGTCGATCGTCTCGAGGCCGTCGCCTCGGGGTCGGCCGATTGGTGTTCTACGCTCATCTATGACGGCTCGGCTGACTCAGGATCTGCCGACCGAGCGAGGGCCGCTAGCTCATCGGGTAGAGCAGGGGACTTTTAATCCCAAGGTGCAGGGTTCGAGACCCTGGCGGCCCACCGAATAAGTCCTGGTCAACGGTTTGCCGGAAGCTGACCGGTTGACGCGCCCTCGGCACGTCCCAACAATCTTTGTCACCGGGTGATGAGAGCGGTCGGAGCATCGCACCTGTGAGCAGGTGTGCCTAGCCGATCAACGACCGCGCCCCGCTCCCGGACCCGTGTCGCGGACGCGGCCTCGTTGTCTGCGATTCTCACATCCAGCCTCACGTGCAGCTCGGACCTCGCGCTGCACACAGTGCCAGCCGCTCGCGGACGTGGCTCAGCGCACCGTTGGTGCCCGGCGACCATCGGCTCGACTCGACCGGCCATGACACATTCGAGGTTCCTGGGCAGCTATGACTGCGCTCGACAAGGGTGAAGCGGCCCCGGACTCAGGTAATGCGCTGCAGCGCTGCGTTCACCTGGGCGAGATCGAACTTTGTCGCGTCGAATTCACGTCCGGCCCAACTCGAGTAGTGCTTGCAGTCCTCATGAGCTGGATCCGCCAGCACCTTGAGGAGTTCCTCGTACCCCCCGGTGCCGCCGACGTGTTCGGGCGGGCAGGCATTTGCGCCGTCGATGCAGACCGCGAATTTGAGGACGGGATGCACCCTGCTCATCTGCTCGATGACCACTTCGTGGTCCCAGGAGTCGCCGAAGTCGTATTCGTAGACGAACCGCTCAGTGGGTCCGACCACGGTGCCGAGGACGAACTTCCTCTCGTCGAGCTCGTCTTCAGGGTACTCGTCGAAATGCGTGCCATAGAGCGCCTCATCAATCCGGAACGCATGCAGGTGACTGTTGGTCCAGCCCATCACGTTCTGGAAGATCAGGTGGAGCTTGTCGAGGCGGACGGAGCTGGGGTCGAGCACCCGACGCCAGATCCGGGGCGAGTCGAGCAGGGAGATGCGCATCTGGAGGACGTTGGGTTTTGCCGGCGGTGCCATGATCCCAACGCTATGCGCGGTCTCTCTGTCGCCGGAGCGACGGTTGAGGACGTGGCCATCTCCATGCGTCTCACGCCTCGTTGTCCGTGGCGTTCGCGTCGGCGACACGCCGTTCCATCGCGCTTCTGAACCCGACGCCCCGCCACCTGTCGCATGTGTCAATCCTTTCGATCTCGCGGCTGTTTGCTCGCCGTGAGCGCCAGGTTGGGGCGGAGGCTGGCGATGTTCGGTGCCTGCGCGGCCGTCTCGGCCAGTCCCTCAGCCAGGCTGAACGCGTACAGGTTGTGATCGTACGAGCCGACGTAGACCATGCCGTTGACCACAGCGGCGGAGGAGTTCACCTCGCCGCCGGTCTTGTACACCCAGAGCCTGGCACCGCTGGACGTATTGAGGGCATAGAAGTTGTGGTCCGTCGAGCCCACATACACCACGCCGTTGACCACGGTTGGTTGGCCCTCCACATCTCCGCCGAGGGCGTCGATCGTGTCTCCCCAGATGACTCCGCCGCCGAACGCATTGAGGGCAAACACGCCGTCACCGGGGTAGCCCACATACACGACGCCGTCAACGACCGCTGGCGAAGAGACGACCCCGGAGCCGTCATTGGTGGTCGTACTGAAGTTCCAGAGTTCGGTGCCGTTCGTGGCGTCAAGGCAGTAGAGGCGTTCGTCGTCCGAGCCAACGTACAAGAAGTTGTTGTAGACGGTGGGCGAGGAAGACACATTCCCGTCGGTCACAAAGTGCCACAGCTCGGCGCCGCTGGTCGCATTGAGCGCGTACAGGTCGTCGTCATCAGATCCGACGTAGACGACACCGTTCGCGACCGCCGGCGAGGACTCGAACTCGTCGGAGGTCGCGAAGCTCCAACGTTTAGTTCCGTTGGCCGCATCGATGGCGTAGAGGCCGTTGACAGAGCCCACATAGACCACACCGTCGACTACGGTGGGGGAGGAAACGGACTCGTCGATCGCGTATCTCCACAGCTCGGCGCCGGTGTTGGCATTGAGGGCATAGAAGTAGCCGTCGGTGGAATCGATGTAGACCACACCGTTCGCGACCGCCGGCGAGGACAGCACGGCGGCGCCCGTCTTGTAGCTCCAGAGCTTGGCACCCGAAGCGGCGTTGATGGCATAGACGTAGTCGTCATACGACCCGACATAGGCGACGCCGTTCACGACCGCCGGCGATGAGGTCACGGAGTCACCGGTGGTGTAGTGCCATTGCAGACCGAGGTCTGCGACGTTGGCGGCGTCGAGGGTGTTCTCGTACGGGTTGGTACCAAGGTGCGCTCGGCCGAAGCCAAACTGATACCAATTCGTCCGGACGGTGAAGGTCGCCTGGGTGGCAAAGCCGCTCCGGCGTCCGGCGGCGCTGATCCAGGCGGTCCCGGGCTGTGTCGAGGCCGGAATGGAGAATCCGGGGTACGTGAAGTCGCCGTTGGCGTTGGTGGCGACCAGAGCCTCGTCAGTCTCGCCGATATACAGATCGACGATCTCGTTTGGGTCGTAGCCGGTGCCGTTGATGGTGACGAGTGTCGACGGTGGGCCGATGTTCGCAGAGAGGGCCAGTCCCAGGGTGACCGTGAAGCTGGAGGCCGTCGTCACGGTTGCGCCTCCGGTCGTGACTGAGATGGTTCCTGTAGCAGCCATGGGCGGGACGGTCGTGGTGATCTTCGTGGTCGAGACGACGGTGCAGCTTGTCGCCTTCGTCGTGTTGAACTTGATCGAACAGGGCGAAATGAACCCGGTCCCGTTGATCGTGACCGTCCTCCCCACACCACCCGAGGTGGGAGTGAACGAGGTGATCGTCGGGTCGACCAAGAGCTTCTTCGGGCTCGTGGCCGTGAGGGCTCCGGCGGTCACGCTCACAGGACCCGAGGTGGCCGTTGCCGGCACTGTTACTTCGATCTTCTTGGTCGAGATGACTGTGAAGTGGGCGCTGACATCGTCGATCGAGACCTTGGTCACCTTGGTGAAGCTCCGCCCGGTGACGACGACGACGGCGCCGGCCTTGGCCGGGGAAGGACTGACCGTGGTGATCATGGGGCGCGTGCGCACCGAGGCCGTCGCCGCACCCGCGGCCACGAGCCCTCCGGACATGGTCAACAGGGCGATCACCGCCATGGCGACGGGCCGTTTTGAGCCTCGTCGTAAGACGCTCATGACATCCCCCTCCGTTGTTTGTCCCACGTCGTTCGTGGGTGATCAGGCAAGTGTCGCGCCGAAACCGGCAAGAATGCGCCGGGAGGGGCTGCTCTCGGGGGGGGGGGGGGGGCATGTGCGAGCGACGCCGCACGCGGCCGCTCGGTGGATCAGACGGCCGTGGTGCGTACGCAACCCATCTTGAAACCGCGTGACAGGCGACATTTGTTATCCCGAGGGCCGCTCCGACCCGTGACGGACCTCAGCGTGAGCGGCACCGAGGAAGCGGAAGCTCCACTCTTCAGCGAGCCAGCACGAGGGCAGACTCGTGGTTTCATGCGAGTTGCCAGCGGTCTGCGATTCGCCGCGAACAGGTCGCCCCCGCTCAGCGCCAGGGCTAGCGGGAAGTCGAACTTTTACGACGAGCCCGATATCACCCGCACGAGCGCCCCGGTCGTGGCAATGAGCTCGGTGACCGAGTCGCCGGCGTCGTTCGCCACGAACAAGGCGCCCCCGCTCACCGCCAGGGCGACCGGGTCGTCGAACTTGTAGGACGAGCCCGAGATGACCCGTACAAGCGCCCTGGTCGAGGTCTCGAGCTCGGTGACCGTGTTGCCGTCGGCGTTCGCCACGAACAGGTCGCCCCCGCTTGTCGCCAGGGCGTAAGGGTTGTGGAACTTGTACGACGAGCCCGAGATGACTCGCACGAGCGCCCTGGTCGAGGTTTTGAGCTCAGTGACCGAGTCGCCGTAGCCGTTCCCCACGAACAGGTCGCCCCCGCTTGTTGCCAGGGTGACCGGGTCGTCGAACTTGTAGGACGAGCCCGAGATGACCCGCACGAGCGCACCGGTCGAGGTCTTGAGCTCGGTGACCGAGTCGCCGCCGGCGTTGGCCACGAACAGGTCGCCCCCGCTTGTCGCCAGGGCGTTCGGGTAGTCGAACTTGTACGACGAGCCCGAGATGACCCGCACGAGCGCACCGGTCGAGGCCTTGAGCTCGGTGACCGAGTCGCCCTCGGGTTCGTAGTTCGCCGCGAACAGGTCGCCGCCGCTCACCGCCAGGGCTTCCGGGGCGTGGAACTTGTACGAGATGACCCGCACGAGCGCACCGGTCGAGGCCTTGAGCTCGGTGACCGAGTCGCCGTCGAGATTCGCCACGAACAGGTCGCCCGCGCTCACCGCCAGGGCTCGCGGGAAGTCGAACTTGTACGACGAGCCCGATATCACCCGCACGAGCGCCCCGGTCGAGGCCATGAGCTCGGTGACCGAGTCGCCGGCATCGTTTGCCACGAACAGGTCGCCCGCGCTCACCGCCAGGGCGTTCGGGTAGTCGAACCGCCACCCAAGCACACGGACCCCCGTCAGCGCAGAACCCCCCGCAGGGATCGAAGCAGGCCATTTCCCGGTTGTGGACGCGGTCGTCGTCCGAGCGGTAGTGAGGCTTATCGCCGCCAAGGCGACGATCAAGAACAACGCGCTCTTCCTCATCACGGAGCACCTCCTGCACGGGTCCGATGCATCACCCGCCGGTCAGAGGCACCCATTCGAGCAGCTCCATTCGTAAACGTCCAATGTCGACCGGGAGCTGCGGGGCCGGGGAGATCGCGCCATACACGTCCGCACCGGCCCGGGATCGCGGCGGTCTTCGCGCCGAAGGCGCAAGGATGCGCTGGGTCAGCCGGAGGTCATAAGGCCAGACTCGTAGGCGATGACGACAAGTTGCGCCCGATCCCGAGCGTCGAGCTTCATCAGCAGCCGGCTCACGTGAGTCTTGGCCGTGGCCGCGCTCATGTGCAGATCCTCGGCGATCTCGGAGTTCGATCGGCCCCGAGCGACTTGGACGAGGACCTCTCGCTCACGTGGCGTGATGAGCCTGAGAAGGGTGGACGGCGTCGCTGGCGGAGCGGCCCGGCGAGCAAACTCCGCAATGAGCGTCTTTGTCACACTCGGTGCCAAGAGTGCCTGGCCGGAGGCGACCACCCTGATGGCGTCGAGGAGCTCCTCGGGTGCGGTGTCCTTCAGCAAGAAGCCGCTCGCACCCGCACGCAAGGCGTTGTACACGTACTCGTCGAGCTCGAAGGTGGTGAGGATGATCACCCGCGTGGCGGTGCACTCAGGTGAGCTCAGTATCTGCCGGGTTGCCTCGATCCCGTCGAGCACCGGCATTCGTATGTCCATCAAGACGACGTCGGGGCGCGCCTCGATAGCGACACGCACGGCCTCGGCGCCGTTGGCCGCCTCACCGACGACCTTCAGATCGGCTGAAGAGTCGACCAGCACCCGAAACCCCGCCCGCACCAATGCCTGGTCGTCCACGACCAGTACCCCGATCACGACGACACCAAGCACCCGTTCGGGAACCTCGCCTCGACGCGGAAGCCTCCCTCCGTCAACGGTCCAGCAGTCAGCGAGCCGTCAAACATCGCCACTCGCTCCCTCATCCCGACGATCCCATCATGACCTCCGGACCCGTTGGAGCCCGCCGTGCTTGCAGCGCTCCCGCTCATTGCCCCAGCGTCAGCACCCCGGCCGTTGTCGCGAATCTCGAGCACGAGTGCGTCAGGCTCGTTCCGCACCTGCACAGTGACCGTTGCCGGGCCGGCGTGCTTGACGACGTTGGTGAGAGCCTCCTGCACGATGCGGTAAATGGACAGTTCGACGGTCGCCGGGAGCCTGCGATCCGACAGAGCCGCCGCATCGAGATTCACAGCGAAACCGGCCGCCCGCACTTGGTCGACGAGCGGGTCGAGGGCGGCGACGCCAGGAGCCGGAGCCAGCTCCGCCGGCAAGCCGTCGTCGCGCCTCAGCACGCCGAGCATGCGGCGCAGCTCGACGAGGGCGGCGCGGCTGGTCGTCTCAATAGCCGAGAGCGCCTTCTTTGCTTCGCTCGGCTGATCGTCGATGACGTGGCGCCCCACGCCGGATTGCACGGCGATGACGCTCAAGCTGTGGGCGACGACGTCGTGCAAGTCGCGAGCGATTTGCAGCCGCTCCTCGGCGACGGAGCGCTGTGCCCGTTCCATTGCTTCCCGCTGACGCTGGGCGGCTTGCTCGGCCAGGCCGGCGACGTACACCCGTCGTACCCGCACGCTGTCGCCGACGAACCAGGCGGCAACCAAGGCGACGACGGAGAGGGCGGGGAAGCTCGGCGTGAGAATTCCCGGCAGGTGACTCGACCGGTCAAGATTGCGCACGACAAGCAGCACGACTGCGGATGCGAGCAGGGTGGCACCCGCCAGCACGCCGGTTGGGATCGATCGCCGCCGCTCGTAGACGGCCGCCACTTGGAACGCCGGGATCGCTATGCAGAGCTCCAGCAAGGAATCGTTCAGTCCGACTGACATGCCCGCGACAACGGCAGCCGTGGCAAGCAACAGAGCAGTCGTTGGGATTCGCCGCCTCGCAGCGACGGAAGTGGCATAGAGAAGGCCAAGCACGATCATGAGGATCCGGCTCACGCCGCCTGGGTTCGTGGCCTGAGGCACAGTCCGCAGGATGACCAACGAAGCGACAACCACGTCGACAATCTGCAACTGCCGTGGCGTGACCCGATGGAGGAGCGGAGCAGGCGGGCTCAGCACTGGTTGCTCTGAACCACTCACCCCCTCGACGTTACCGACCGAGTCGGGCCCCGTCATCATCCCTCCGGAGCGGTCGCGGCTACACCCCTCGACGTACGCGCCAGCCATCGCTCTACTCCCTACGGCTTACGCGAGAAACCTCCCGCGAGCCGACGACACGGCCGCACCGGGATGCGACCCTGATGACAAGGCGTCGACTACTGCCAAAGTCGCAGACCGAGGAGAGCGGATGACGGCAACAGAGACTGAGTGGGCAGTCGAAACCCACGCACTAACAAAGCGTTTTGGGCCGAACGTCGCCGTGAACGACGTCGAGCTTCGCGTGCCAAGAGGCTGTGCCTTCGGCTACTTGGGCCCGAACGGTGCTGGCAAAACGACGCTCATCCGTCTCCTGCTCGGTTTGACCGAAGTCGACTCAGGCACGATGTCACTGCTCGGCTACGAAGTGCCGAAGGACCGCGACATCGCCCTCGCCAGGGTCGGCGCCATCGTCGACGAACCGCGTTTCCACAGCCATCTCACAGGCCGGCAGAACCTCGAGATCCTCTCCGCCTCCCGAGAGCCGGAGTCGCGCCCTCGCATCGCCCCGGCGCTCGAGCGGGTCGGCCTCAGCCAGCGAGCCGACGACCGCGTGGCGGAGTACTCAATGGGCATGCGCCAGCGCCTTGGTGTGGCGGCTTGCCTGCTCGGAGATCCTCAGCTCCTCATGCTCGACGAGCCCATGAACGGCCTCGATCCCGCCGGGATGCAAGACATGCGGGAGATGATCAAGTCCCTGGTTGAAGAAGGGCGCACCGTCGTTCTCTCGTCTCACTTGCTCGACGAAGTGCAACGCACGTGCGATGCCGTGGCCATCGTCGACAAAGGCCGCGTGATCCGGCAGGGGTCGATCTCAGAACTGCTTGCGGGTTCCTCGCTCGTCGTCGAGATCGAGTGCTCGGACTCGGAGCGGGCAAGGTCACTCGTCGCGCAGCGAAGGACGGCGACCGAGGTGACGAGCGGCCCCGAGGGCATTCGCGTGATCCTCCCATCCGGGACCGGGCGGGACGTCATCGCCGGGCTCGTGCGTGAGCTCGCAGACGGAGGCATCGCCATTTACCGGGTGCAGCCGATGCAGACGTCGCTCGAGTCGTGGTTCCTCGAGGTTACGAGTCGCTTCGGGGAATCGTCATGACAATCGCAATCGAAGCCGGCCCGGCCGGCCCACAGATGCCGGGGACGCAGCCGGACCGACGAGATCGGCGGGGCTCGTGGATCCCCAACGGCCGGATGATCGCGGCGAAGATCTTGGAACTCCGCAAGAGACGGGGCCTCATGATCGCCCTTGTCGCCGTCGACATCGGGCTACCGACCCTGTTCCTCGCCGTTCGCCTGATCAGTCACGCAGTAGACCCGAAGTCCTACGGTCCGGCGGGCGGCTACGACATCTTCACACCCCTCGTGAGCAACTTGATGTACGTATTCGGGTTCATCGTCGCCGCCACCTTGGGATGCACTGCCGGATGTTCGGACTTGTCCGATGGCGTCTTCCGGCACCTAGTTGTAACCGGCCGCTCTCGCCTAGCGCTTTACCTTGCTCGGATTCCAGCCGGCACGGCCATATTCGCCCCGTTGGTGGCGGTGGGGTTTGCCATCGTGTGCGTCGTCTGCGTCTACGCCGCACCGACAACCCTCAACTACCAGGGTGTCAACGTGCCCGCAGGGCTGTCTGTCTCGGGTTTCGAGGCATGGTCCGAAGCCCACTACAGCGAGGTCATCTGCGACTTCCCGTATCAAGGCAACCTTGCCAACTTCACATGCGGGCCGAACGGTCTCATCCCCCCGAGCGGAGCAGCTGCGGGTGGCGTCACGACGACGCCAACGGCCGAGTACAAGGCCGCCGCCGTCAAGATCGCCAGGTTCAACTACAACTCTTACAAGAACACCTTCTTGTCTCCGCCGGTATCCCTCATGGTCGAGAGCGGACTGTGGGTGGAGTTGGAGGCCTTTGTCGGGTTCATGATCGGGTTGGGCTTGGGCTCGCTCATAGGCCAGCGAACGGTGTCAGTCATCCTGATGATCGTCCTCGAGCTCGTCGTGACCCCGATCGTCGCCCGGGTGGCCATACCGCACGCCGTCAATCTGCAGCGTGCCGTCGTGGGGCTCTCGACCGCCCACCTCGAGCCGAAGGCCCTCGTGCCGATATTCGGCAACGGTGGCGGACCTGGCGCAATCAGTCACTCGGTGCCCGTGACGACGAAGGAGGCTGTGTTCGTGGTCGTCTGCTGGCTGGTCGCCTGGACTGTGATCGGGGCCCGACGGATGGTGAAGCGAGACGTCTAACGGGCCAAAGTTGTCCTGACGGTCATGGTGGCCTCGCCACCGTCGTGATCCGGTTGCTCGGCAACTCCTCCTCGGCCCAACCAGGTGGCGATCGCCTGCCACGACAGTGCTCAGCCAACAGTTTCCATGAAGTTCGCGTTTCGTTTAGCTAATCGTCACCCGTCGGGGCGGCTCGTGCGGTATATAGACAGTGTGGTGCCGGGAGCACCCGGGGGAGCACCCAACCGACGCCGCTACCACTTTCGAAGCGATCACTGACGATGAGCCGAATGAAGGAGTGGACATGGAGCTGAAGCGGGGTTTCGTACGCGTAGCCGTCGCGGCAGCCGTCGTGACGGCGATGGCCGTCGTGGCAGCCAGCGGGCAAGCCGGCGCCGCCGTCGCCTCGCGGGGGACGAGCTCGCACCGGGGCGTTACGACGGGCGTCCGGTCGAGTTGCGACCTGAAGGACGGCATCCATCACGTGGTCGAGATCTTCTTCGACAACGTGCACTTCAACCGCGACAACCCGAATGTCCCCTCCGACGTCGAGATGATCCCCTCGCTCGAGCACTTCATCGAAGACAACGGCACGCTGCTCTCGAACAACCACACGCCGCTCATCGCCCACACCGCCGACGACAGCATCACGACCTACACGGGTCTCTACGGCGACCGGGCGGGAATGCCCATCTCGAACGACTACCAGGTCTACAACCCGGACGGCACGACGGACTCCGCCTCGTCGTTCGCCTACTGGACCGACCCGATCTTCGACACGGCCAGCTCGCCCAATCCCGAGCACGACACGAACCCCTCCCTGGTCTACTCGCCGGTGCCACCGGCCACGTCTCGGCACCCCATCGCTCCGACCACGGTGACCCCGGCGCCCTGGGTGCCCTTCACCCGAGCCGGCTGCAACGTCGGCGACGTCGCCTCGGCCAACATGGAGCTCGAGAACCCCTCCATCGACATCCCCAAGGTGTTCGGGCCAGACAGCCCAGAGACCCAGCAGCTCAATGCCGACCCGGACCCCTACAAGGATCCGGAGACGGCCGACTACATCGGCCTCGCCATCCACTGCGCCAAGGGCGCTTCTCTGTGCGGCGAGGCCGAGGCGGTGAAGTACGGCGGGACGACGCCCTCGCCGACAGCCGTGCCCGACCTGCTGCCGAACGAGCCGGGCGGCTACCACGGGTACCAGGTCCTCTTCGGCAGCAAGTACATCGCCCCCGAGCTCGGCGCCGGCACCGCGAACGTCAGCCATGACGGCTACGAGGTCACGGACGCCGCCGGCAACCTCGTCGACGAGAACGACAACGAGATCGACGGCGCCTACCTGACCGATTACCCGGGCTTCCCGGGCTTCTCGAGCATCAATGCCTCGCAGACGCTCGCCTACATGGCCGACATGCAGGAAGCCGGCGTACCGGTCACCTACGGGTACATCTCCGACATCCACGGCAACGACTACATCCCGGCCCTCTCCGGCAAGGGAGAGGCCTGCTACCACGCCCCCGCCGCCCTCGGTAGCGGGAGTGCGTGCTACGTGGCGCAGGCGCAGTACTACAACCAAGCCTTCGCGACGTTCTTCCAGCGGTTGGCGGCGGACAACATCACGGCGAAGAACACCCTGTTCGTCTTCAGCTCGGACGAAGGCGACCACGAGGCGGGCGCCAACGTGGGGCGGGCCATCCAGCCGACCCCGGCCGACTGCGACGGCGCCACCGTCAGCGGGCTGGTCGTCACGCCCGACGTCGCCTGCACCTACCCGGCGGGCTCGTTCGGCGAGCTCGACGGCAACCTCACCGGCATGCTGGCGACCGAGAAGGGGGACACCACTCCGCTCTCGATGGAGGACGACACGGCCCCTGAGATCTACGCTACGGGGGATCCTGCCGCCGACACGTCGCCCGTGCGGACCCTCGAGCACGACGTCGCCGGGCTGACGGCCGACAACCCCTACGCCGGCGACGCCGACCAGCTGATCACCAACTACCTCGCCGACCCGACGGAGGAGGCGATCCTCCACATGGTGAACGCCGATCCCGCCAGGACCCCCACCTTCGCCCTCTTCGCCAAGCCGGACTACTACCTCTATGACGGCGGAACGAGCTGCTCGGGCGCCTGTGTGGCGCAGGACACCGGCTACGCCTGGGACCACGGCGACTATGCAGCCGAGATCAACAACAACTGGGCCGGCTTCGTCGGTCCAGGCGTCGCCCATCTCGGCCTCGACGGATCCACCCCGGCAGAGGGGCCGAGCTCGGCCGGCCCGAACAGCGGTCAGGAGACTGCGGTGGAGAACAACAACCCGGGAACCTGGATCGACGAAACAGACATCCAGCCGACGATGATGTACGTGACGGGTTTGCGAGACGACTACATCCCTGATGGCCGTGTCATCAGCCAGATCCTGGCCAGGCCGAACTCGGCCCTCGACCGGAGCTCGACCGTCCGCCTTGCCACCTGCTACAAGCAGCTCAACTCGAGCGTGGGGGAATTCGGCGCTGCCACACTCATCGCCGACACGAACGCCGTCGAGAGCACCAGCCCGGGCGACGCCACCTACCAGGCGGTCGTCGGGGCGCTGCAGAGGCTCGAGGCAGCCCGCGACTTCCTTGCCGGCATCGTGAAGCGTCAGCTGACGGCGGCCGCCTTCGACGGTGTCGCCATCCCGCGGTTCTTCGCCCACCTCGAGACGGCTGGCTGCAACTTCCTCATCGACGTCGCGACCGTGCTCGCCAGCTCCACGACGGCCGCGGCGGCCCACAACGTGAGCTCCCTGCTGATGAGCAAGTTCGGCCGCTATCACGAGGTGCGTGTCGTGCTGGCAGCCCTCCGCGCGAGCACCAGGGAGGCGTGAGCCTGGGGGCCGCCACTGCCGCCACTGCCGCCGCCGTTGCCCCGGCCCGCGACGTCGGCGCCTCGCCGCCCCAGAGGGCAGACGAGACGCCGAGCCGATGGTCTTGAGAGGTGACCGTCACGTCATCGCAGGCGGGATGAATGAGCGCTCCCGCCGCGATGCCTCACCCCTTCACCACGAGCTTGCCGTGGGCAGGGAAGTAGTTGACCTGCGATGCTGACACCCCGTAAGTGCCCGGGTTCGTTCCCTTGGCGAGGGCAATGGCGACCTTTCCGGCGATGTTGGTGAAAGCGGTGTGTCCGTCGACGCTGACCTTGACGCCGGCCACCGGGTCACCGGCGTCGGTCACGTAGAAGGTCACCTTGTTCGTGGTCGTGTTGATAATCGTCCCGCCTCCCGTGAGGGTCAGGGCGGTGAGCGACTGCGTTGCCAAGAAGACGGGCTTCAGGCTGTTGTCGTCGCCGGCGGCGGTCACATCGAGACGCCCGAGTGGACCGCCGCTGATCGCGAAGCTGTTCACCGTGAACAAGGGCGTCGGGTATTTTTCGACCGGCCCGAACTTCGTGTCCGCCTCGTTGGTGCGGACCGTATAGAGCGTCGAGGCGTTCCTGGTCATCCAGGCGATCCAGAGGCGGCCGTCGGGACCAGATGCCATCTCGTAGAAGAACGCACCGGCGCTGTCGGGGACGACGAGAGCGTGCTTCGCCCCAGCGTGCCAGAGCACGAGGTGGGAGCAGGTGTACCCGACGCAGTAGGCGGCGAAGACGCCGCCACCCTTGCCGGTGCGGTTGGCGAAGGCGACTGGCTCGCTGTTCGGCGCTGTGCTCGTGTTGTACGTGCTCGAGCCGGGAGCGTGCATGAGGGGGCCGTTGCTGGAGAGGTCCTTGACCCAGACGCCGTTGCCGCTCGCCGGCTCGGCAAAGTAGCGATTGAACCCCAGGTAGAAGTCGCCGTTGCCGTCACTGTCGACGACGTCGTTGAACTCGTTCTCGGGACCCTTTCCGATGAGGAAGGACGGGTCCGTGCCCGGAGAGGGAATGAAAGGGGACACGCCGATCTGGTAGAGGACGCCACCCCCGATGGCCGCATAAGCTGCCGAGATGACGCCTTTGGCGTTGACGGCGGCGCTGCCCCAGCCGACGTTGGAGGCGTCGCAGGAGCTCGAGAGCGACCACCCGGTCGCCGTCCAGTAGGGCGTGCCCGGCACGGCCCCGACGATGCACCCGAAGTCGTACTTACCGCCGTTCATCCCGCTGAACACGACGAGCGGCGTGCTGCCGTGCGAGATCAAGGTCGGGTTGTTGGCGAGGCCCGCCCATTTCATCGCCACTTTCCGGCCGACGGCGATGCCACCGTCCGGGGCGAGGAGGGCAAGGTCGTACGTCGTGGAGTTCGGCGCCCACATCACCCAGTCGCGGTTGTCGGGCGCTCGCCACATAGCCGCCGGTCCTCCCCAGTTGGTCGTGCCGATCTCGGTCCACTTACCGGGCCCGGGCGACGTCAGCAACGCCGGCGAAGTGACCCGTCGGGGCGTCGCGGCAGCTCCGGCAGCCGTGCTGGCAAAGCCGACCACCGGCACCATGAGGGCGACGAGGAGCAACCGGCGCGCCCGCACAACGCCTCCGCCGTGACGGGCGCGCCCTTGGTGGGCTGTCCGAGCGAGGCGGAACGTCTTCCTGATGATCTTTGGCATCTCTCTCCTTCGCTGTGTCGTGGCGGTCAGAACGCGGATGGGTCGGAGGCTCTCGGCGCCAGCAAGCCGATGGGGCGGCAGGGCACGATCCGCTCGAAACGGACCGACGCCTGCTCGCTCACGGCTCTCACCTCTTCGAGCGGACCCGCGAAGAGGCAGAAGACGACCTCGTCATCAGGCATGAGCAGGGCTCCGAGGTACGAGACGCCCGGCATGGCGGGCAAGCCGCCCCGTACGCGACGGTCAAGCGCCCGCGCTTGCTCCTCGGTCACTCCCGGGAGCATGCACTCCACGAGCTGGTAGCTGGACTCTGCAACCTGGGCCATAGCTCGACGGTAAGCAACCCCGGCGGCGCCGGCATCGGGGGAAACCCTACGATTGCCCCGGTACGTCCCTTCTGGGAGCGAGCCGCCGCTCGAGGGATGCCCGTGAGCGGATACCGAGCTTGCGGTAGACGCGAGTCAGGTTCGCCTCAACGGTCTTCGTCGTCACGAACAGCTGGGCGGCGATGTCCTCGTTACGAAGGCCGGAGGCGGCGAGCTCGGCGATCGACCGCTCGGTGGGGGTCAGTTCATGCTCCGGGCCTCGCCGGGCGCTCGCCCGCTCGAGGTCGCGGCTTGCCGTCTCCGCCCATCCGAGGGCGCCGGCTGCCTCGAAGGTGTGCTGCGCCGCCTGGAGGCAAGCCTGGGCCTCCCGACGTTCACCGCGGCGGCGGTGGAGCCGCCCGAGCGTCAGCATCGTGCGACCCCGTTCCACGGGCATATCGAGCTGCTCGTGGGCCGTGAGGGCCCGTCGACAATCGTCGATGGCCCCGTCGACGTCACCCCGCGCCGCCCTGAGCAGGCCGCGGCAACGAGCGGAGACGGCAAGAATCCAGGGCCGCGGGAGGCGCCGAGCCCGCTCCTCCATCGCCTCGATCATCTCCTCGGCCCGCTCCAGCTGCCCGAGCCGGATGGCCGCCTCGGCGTGATCAGCCTGAATCCGGTCGGCCGCTGGTTCGCGGGTGTGCAGGGCGTCGAGAATCTCCTGCACGCGGCTGAGCTGGCGGTCCGCCTCAGCCGCATCGCCGGCGGCGAGAGCCACCGATCCGAGCATCCCTCTCGCGATGGATTCGAAGGTGAGATCGGGCTCCACCTCGAGGCGCCCGAGCACTTCCTCGCCGGCCCGTCGTGCCGCCTCGAGATCGCCACGGTGGGCCGCTACGCACCCTCGGGCGTGCAGGGCCAATGTGACATAGGTCTCCTGCTCGGTCTGTTGCGCCAGTTCGAGCGCCCCATCGGCCAGCTCACGGGCCCGCTCGGCGTGTCCGGTGACGGCCTCGAGGACGGCGAGGTGGCTGAGGATGCCAGCGGTGCTCGCCTCGTCGCCGGCCTTCTCGAAGGCCCGCAGGAGTTCCTCGGTGAGGCGACGAGCCGTCGCGAAGTCGTCGAAGAGCCGTGCCCAGGTCGCCGGAACCGTGCTCATCTCCCAGGCGGCGGCCGCTTCCTGGAGTTTCGTGCCGAGCTCGACGGCGGCATGATCGGCGACTCCGTGGGCGTAGAGCTTCCACATCGCCATGTTGTGAAGGGCGAAGGAGTACAGCAAAGGATCAGTGCTCTCGTCGATGAGGCGCAGGGCTGCCTCCGCATGTTCGAGCCCAGCGTCGCAGTCAAGGGAGAACGACGAGATGCGAGAATGGATGCGGGCGCGCAGCGGCGTGCTCTCGGCCTGCTCGAGTGCTTCGGACAGGAGGGCGAGACCGCTGTCCGGCTCCCCTTGGGTCCATAGGACGCTTCCCAGCTCGAGCAGCACCTGGCCACGGTCCTCCCCCGGCATCGGCCGCAAGAGCATCTCCTCCAGTTGACGCCTCGCCCCGGTGGCGTCGCCCGCGAAGTAACGCCGGTCCGCCAGCTCCCGCTCCCGGCGGAGGGCGGCGGCCTCGTCGTCCGGCGGGGTGAGGCGGAGCGCCAGCTCCTTCAGCTCGACGGCGGCGTCCGCCGCTCCGCGACGCATGGCGGACTCGGTCGCCAGGTCCAACAACTCAGCCGTCTCGCCGTCGGCCGAGGCGGCGGCGAGCGCTCGGTGCAAGGCGCGCTCTTCGAGGGCTTCGACCCGTTCGGCGATACGAGTGTGCAGGGCACGTCGTTCGTCCAGGGACATCGACGAGTAGAGCGCCGAGCCGAAGAGCGGGTGGGTGAACGAGAGACGACCGTCGGGATCGGAGCGGACGATCCCGACGCGCTCGGCCGGAGCAAGGTCGGCGGGCGCGATGTCGCCGAGCGTCGGCCGAGGCAGTGCGGCGACGACGAGGAGCGCCTGGCGGGTCCGGAGAGGAAGGCGGCGGAGCCGGAGGAGAGCCACCTCGTGCTGGTCCGTCGGCACCGGCAGTGGCTCTCCGGGCCTGGGGGAGCCCCGGCGCAACACCTCGCGGGTGATCTCGAGGGCATAGAAGGGATTTCCCCCGGCAGCCCGGTGGATCCGCACGAGCACCGGCCGGGCGACCGAGACTCCGAGCGCATTGCGCACCAGCTCGTGGATGGCGGCGAGGCTGAGTGGCCCGACCTCGAGACGAGAGATCGAGGCGGCGCCGAGCTCGCGTTCGAGGTGGGCCGTCGACAGGCTGCCTCCCGTCGCCTGCTCGGCCGTCCGGATGGTGACGACGAGGCGTACGGGCAGCTCGCTCACTCTCCGCAGCGCGAAGGCCAGCACCCTGGTGGAGGCGGAGTCCAGCCACTGCCCGTCGTCGATCCCGAGGAGCAACGGCTGTTGGGAAGAGATCGTCTCGAGCAGCGACAGCAAGCCCGTCCCGACCGCACGGGGATCCAGCTCGCCTTCGGGCGCCTCGGCGCGCAACAAGGCCACTTCGAGCGGCCGTCGCTGCAGGTCGGGCAGCCGCTCGAAGGCAGCGCCGGAGCACGACCGGAGCAGATCGGACAGGGCGACATAGCCGAGATGGGCCTCAGACGGGCTGGTGTGGCAACTGAGGACGCGGTGACCTCCGTCGGCTGCGAGGCGCAGGGTCTCGTTCCAGAGCTCGGTTTTGCCGATTCCTGCCTCACCCAGAATGACGAGGGCCGTCGTCGACTTGGGGCCGCCAGTGAGAGCGAGCCAGGAGTGGATCTCGCTGAGCTCCCGACTGCGCCCCACGAGGGTCATCCTCGACAGCTTGGCGCCCGAGCGTCACGAACTCAACCACTGGACCGACCCTGAAGAGAGAACGCCTTGGCGCCGGCCGCCACCTCGCCCAGCAGAACGCTCGGATACCCAAGGCGGGCTGGGAGTTTGCAGGCGAGCGAGGCGACGAGTGTCCGATCGGGCACAAAAGCTGCCCCATCGGCGCGACGACCGTGCTCGACAGCGCTCATCGGCGGACGGCACACTCGTCGTGGTGAGCGAGTCGACCCGGCTCATGGAGTCGAGAGACACGCACCGGCCCGCAGAGCCAGCTCGCGCCGCTGGGCCGGTCGTGGGAAACGCTCGGCTCCTCCAGGCCCAGGGCCTTGTGGGCAACCGGGCGGTGGCCGCCTGGGTGCAGGCATCTCGCCCGCCCTGTCCCGGCTGTGGCGGCTGCTCCTGCGGCAAAGAGGGGCAGGCTGGCAGGAGGCCGAATGGACCCGATGCCTCGGGCCTTCCCGCCGTCGGCCTCCAACGCAGCATCGGGCAGTGGTTCGAGGAGGGCGTCCTTGCCGTCGAATCTGGCCTCGGCGTCGCCGGCGCCGACTGCAAGCTGGCCGTGGACCGAGAGCGCGACTACATCGAAGATGGCGTACGAGGGCCGGAGGACCTGCAGGCCCCCACCGGCATCGGGGGCTTCGGCGCCCAGTACGATCCCGCGTCCAAGAAGCTTACGATCACCCTTGACGGCGGCGTGACGTTCACCGACGACATCACGGTCGAAGGAGGCGTCGTGATTCCAACCCCCGGTCTTCCCGTGGCTGTGCCGGCGGCTAACGCCATCAGCCTGCTGCCGCCGGACAAGCGGGCGGCGGCCGTTGCCCCATGGCACTGGGCGGGCGACGACGAAGCGTGGCTGGCAAAGTTTCGATCGGTCGTTCAGTCTGCCTGGAGCGAGAAGTTCCAATTCCGCTGCACCAAGGACTATTGGACCGACCTCGAGGCCAACGTCGAAGTCGAGGTTCACGTGCACAAGGGCCCGAAGGCAGACAACGAGCACGTGTCGCTCACGGTCTTCAAGGTGCCCGATGACGTGTCGGCCGGAGTCGGCGTCGTCAACTCGAGGACCGGCAGCCCGCTCGACAGCACCATGACGATCGCCAGCACCGATGTTGCTCCCCGCACCGACAACCTCTTGATGCAAGACATCCGTTTCACGCCCAGCTCGGACCCCTTGAGCAGCGATGGAGCCAGCGATGTGACCACCATCGCCAACACATTCAAAGCCGGCAACCCGGTCTGCGCCATGTGCGGCCGCATGGTCCCCGCTCTCGAGGGCCCGGTCCTGACCATCGACGTGCTGGGCCAGGGCGGCGCCGACAACGCCGCCAGCTGCGCCGCCCGGCTCAAGGCGATCAAGGCGGGGTTGGCTGCGGCCGGATTCGTCGACGTCGATGCTCGCGTGCGCATGGGCTCGAGCGGTGTCGAAGCGGCGGCCGACACGGTGGGCGCTACGGCGGTCGCCGAGGGAGGAGTCGCCCAAGCCGTCGCAGCGCACGAAGCCGGCCACGTGTTCGGCCTCGGCGACCAGTACGCCGTCGGTGCCGGCAGCGCCATCACGGGCACCGGTCTCGCGGCGGGAGGCGCCGCCAAGCACGACCAGTTGGCCAAGGACATGGGGCTGCCGGGATCGGTGGCCGAGAACAACGACAACATCATCGCGCTCGGCAGCGTCGTGCGACCCGAGGCATACGCCACGTTCTTCTGGGCTGAAACAGGTGAGCGGACTGTACGACTGGTCCCTCGGCCCGCCGATTCCGGTGCCCTCCTGCGAGCCGGCCGGGCCTGGCGACTACCCGATGGCCCCACCCAATGCAGCGACTGCGGTGGAGTAGACGGTGGGTCAGCCCGAAGCCGCCACAGACGACGGCTCCGTACTCCTCGAGCAGCGAATCGAACGCCCGCAGCTCTTCTGCGCCCGCCGCATTCGCACCGACGGGCACTACGAGGAGACCTCGGAACGTCAAGGAGCCTGGCGGGCCGTGTTCCCGCTTCACCCGCAGGACGTCCGCGAACTTGCGCAGGCGATCGTGGACTGTGGTTTCTTCGACTTGCAAGCGGAGTACACGCCGGAGGGGACATCGATCGGCGGGAGCGACGTGACCTGGTCAGGGCACGTCGGCGGTCGCTCCGCCTCAGTCCTCTTGCGAGGTGTCCCGGACACCACGGTGCCCGCAATCGCGCGTTTGGAGCGCCAGTTGGCCGAGATCCTCCAGCGAGCGGCGGACGCCTTCCGCGAAGGTGAAGTACCGGCGGATTGAGCCCGAGGGCAATTCAGGACTGCCGGTCGAGCTTCAGGTCGGGACTACCAGGCGTAAGTGGTCGTCGTCGTGCTGCCGCCCCCGCCCGATACGGTCTTCACGGGGGTTGTGGCGTTGGTCCGCGCCGCCGCGTGCACGAGGTACCACGTGCCACCGAAGGCGTGGATCTTCTCACCGTTCGATTGACCCGGACCTGAGTCGCCCAGGAACGTGTAGACGGGCCAGCCGTTATAGGTGACCTGCCACTTGGAGCCTCTCGCCACGTGAGAGATCTTGCCCTTCACCCCGCGGCCGAATGTGATCGTGGCATTTTTCGCCACAAGCAGCGGGGGCCAGTTCACGAGGCACGCCTTGCTCGTGCAGTGAAGCTTGGCCTTTGACTCTGTGCTGAGGACGTAGAGCGACCGACCGGCCGAGTTCGCCAGCACCTCGCCGTACTGGCCGACCTTGCGCTCCTCGAGCGTCGTTTTCGGGCTCGTGTCGGCGGAGTGCTGTGCTCCGGCGGTCAGGGGCACAGCGACGATCCCGCCGATGCTCGTGGTCGCGATGAGACCGCCAATCAGCAGGCGACGCCGTCTCCTCGATGGGCGAGTACTCGAGTCCATGCGAAGGTCCTCCCTCAAGTCGGGCCGTCAGTGAGACAACCGATGATCGAGTGATACGACCCCGCCATCGCGAAGGATTGCGCCGGCGACATCCGCTGCCCTGGCCCGAGGGGAGCCCAGACGTCAGCAAGGAGGGAGCAGCCAACGTTGCGATGTGAGCTCGAGGGGCGATTCGCGCTCGACAAGGGCGTTGTGGTCGTTCCAGCCCTTCTCGCCGAGTGGGGCGCCCTGCCGAACTCAGTCGTCAGCAGTGAGGCTCGATGGCGGGCACGGTCAAGGGAACGGCCGCCCCAAGGGTCAGCGGCGGTGTCTTCACTACTGACCAGCTGGACCCGCTCCAACGTTCGGCCACGATGGTCGATGGGGAGAGACAGACCTTGCCCGTGTACGACCTTGCGAAGAGCCAGGCCGATGAGGCTGACTCGGCGCTGAAGGCGATGAGCAGTCCGTTCTTCCCCGGGATCTTCACCTTCGTCGCAGACCACGTCGATCCCTCCAGGCGGTCGACGAGAACTGCTGTTGCGGTATCGGTCTCGGTGTCGCCAGCCGCCCACCCGCGGATCGGAGAGCTCAGATCGGCCGAAGAGAGCGTGCCAGTGGCGATCGAACTCGCCGCCTTCATGGCGGTCCAGGAGGAGCCTTTGCTTCGTTCGATGAGCAGCTTGCCGAACGTCCCTGCCTTGGCGCCGGCTTCGCCCACGACGAGGACGTCTGTGGACGAGAGAGCTGCCAGGCCGGTCAGGCTTGCCCCTTTCCCTCCCACAGAGACGAGCGACCAGCCGGACTTGTCAGGCTTCAGCACCGACGATGTGCAAAGGCTCGAGACGCAAGAGATGGCTGTCGCCCAGAGGCCAGAGGGTGAAGCCGACGTGGCCGAGAGCGCTCCAAGGTCGGTGTTGAGGGGGAGTGCCGGAAGCTTCTCGGCCGTCCACCTCGCTTTCATGTAGCCGAGCAGGAGGGGGTGGCTCGTCGAACCGTTCGTGCCGCCCGCCACGAAGACTCCCGCGCCGGAGGCGGCCATGTATTCGAAGTAGTCGGTGTCGTCGCTCGACGGGAACTTCACGATCGTCCAAGCGACTCCGTTCCAATGCAACAGGACGGGATCGGCTGTCGAGGAGCTCGGCCCGGACAGCCCGAGCGCCCAGGCATTCGAGGCACTTGTTGCAGCCACCGCCGTCAGTGACCCGTCCTTACCGAGACTCGGGATTGGCTCCGTCGCCCACTTCGACCCGCTCCACTTCCACATCACGGGGGCATCGTCATAAGGGGGACTCGACGAGTTGGCGAACCCGACCGCCCAAGCGCCCGTGCCCCCCGGAACGGCGGCGACCCCGGTGAGATAAATCGACATCGAGGAGGCGCCAGTGAGATGAGGCGGCGTGGCAGCGGTGGCGGTGGAGGCGGCCAGGCTCACGAGGAGCGCGCCCACGAGGGCGACGATGGACGCCGAGCTGGCACGCCTGGCGCCCGTGGGCGTTCTGCGGCGGAGCGAACGACTCATCAAGCGCATCCCCCTCTGCTCAGGCGCGTGCTCAGCGCCGGCGAGGCCCGGATGCTAGCGCCGCGCCCCGCAGGCCGCTCGATGGGCGGCGCCTCGTCTGCGCAGCTGACCTCCGTACCGCCTCCTGCGCGAGGCTGTGGCCGGTGAGCGAACCTGAGTTCACGTTGGCGGCCGAGGCGCAACAGCTCTACGCCCGCGATCTCGCCTCCGTGGCCGGAATCGAGAAGCTCCGTTTCTTCCCGCTGGCGCTCGAGTCGGGCGAGGGGAGTTGGCTCGTCGAGGCGGGAGGACGGCGGCTCCTCGATCTCAGCGCGACGTGGACCGCCGCCGGTCTCGGTCACGGGCATCCGAAGGTGGCCGAGGCGATCGCCGGCGCCGCCCGCCGTCCCGCTGGTGCGAGTGCTCTCTCGGCCGTCCACCCCGACTCGGTCGGCTTGGCGGAAGAACTGCTCGCTCTCGTCCCCGGCAGCGGGGAACGGCGCGTCTACCTCGGCCATGCCGGGAGCGATGCCAACGACGTCGCCATCCGCGCCGCCCGTGCTGCGACAGGCAAGCGCCGGGTCATCGCATTCGAGCACTCGTACCACGGGGGCCTCGGTGTCGCCATGTCGGTCTCGGGCGTCCACATCGACGCCGGCGCTGTCTCCTCCGACCCGGACTCCGTGTTCGTCCCCTATCCCAACCCGTACCGCTCCCCGTCAGCGGGCCCGGAGGGGGCCGACTCTGTGCTGGGCGCCTCCCTCGAAGCCGTCGAGGGCGAGTTGGAGGGCGGCGCTGCCTGTTGCCTCATCGTCGAGCCGCTGCTCTCCGACGGTGGGCTCGTCGTCCCGCCCGCCGGCTTCCTCGCCGCCCTGCATGAACGCTGCAAGGCGCACGACACGCTCATGATCTGCGACGAGGTCAAGGTCGGTCTCGGGCGGCCCGGAGTCCTGCACGCCTTCCAGCTCGACGACGTCGTGCCGGACATCGTCACCTTCGGAAAGGTCCTCGGCAACGGGTTGCCGCTCTCGGCGGCTGTCGGTCCGGCCGCCGTGCTCGACGGACCGGCGGCGACGGCGCTCTTGACGACGGCCGGCAATCCCATTTGCACGGCTGCGGGTCGGGCGGTGCTCCGGGCTCTCGTCGAGGAGGAGCTGCCGGCAAGGGCCGGGCGGGCGGGGGAGCGGCTGCGCACGGGACTCGCCGCCCTCGGGCTTGCCTCCGTCGGCGATGTACGCGGACACGGCCTCGCCATCGGCGTCGAGCTCGTGGAGGACCGCTCGACGAAGGAGCCGGCGCCAAGGCTTGCGGCAAAGACGGTCTACCGGGCCTTCGAGCTCGGCGCCGTCCTCTACTACGTCGGTGGCAACGTGCTCGAGGTGACGCCTCCCCTCGTCATCAGCGACGGCGAGGTCGATCTCGCCGTCGATCTCATCGGGACGGCGATTGCCGACGCCGCCGCCGGCAAGGTGGGCGACGAGCAGATCGCCCCCTACGCGGGATGGTGAGCGACCCCACAGGGGATCCGCGCCGGCAAGAGAGGGAGACGTCGGCGGGAGCGTCCCGACCGGACGGCGAGGTGGACAGCGCCCGCCTTGGGGATCAGCCCCCAGCGCCGTCGCCGGGCGAGGGCGGCCGACGCGACCGTCCCGGTGGGAGGGGAACGTCGTGGCGCAGCGGTCGCGAGTCGACGTCGATGACCCGCCAGCGGCCCGGGCGGAGGTTCTGTATTCGGCGGGTGAGGCGGTTGCCGGCCACGCGGATGACGAGGCGGCGCACCGGCTCGACCATGAGCAGCAGACCGAGTGCATCGCCGACGAAGCCCGGCACGCAGATCATGACGCCACCGATGAGGACGAGCAGCCCGTCGAGCAACTCCCGCGTCGGCATCTCTCCCCGCCCCAGCCGCTCCCGCGTCTGCGCCAGAACGCCGAAGCCGACGCGCCGGACGATGAAGGGCCCGAGGGCGCTCATGACGAGCAGGATCGCGAAGGCCCAGAGGAAGCCGATCTGTTCGGCCACGGCCACGAAGGAGGCGATCTCTGCGGCCACGACGAGCAGCACGCCGACGAAGAACACAGTGCAGGGTATCCCTCCGCCGGGTCGGCGCAGGCTGCGGACGGACCACCACCGCAGCTTTGTGTCAGGCTCTCAAGGTGACGAGCGGCCATCCCTCCGACGCGGCGCACCCGTATGCGGCGGGTGCTGCCGGGGCCGGGTCATCCCTCCGGGAGTCCGAGAGCCCGGACACCGAGCCGGCGCCGCCCGAAGAGGCCCTCGTTCGCTCCTTGGCGGCTCGCCATGCTCCAGAGCAGCGCGAGTTCCTGGAGGAAGTCGTCTCCGCCGCCATCAACCACAAGAGCCTCACCTGCGTCGTGATCTCGTGTGACATCGGCAAGTCCACGTTCCTCATGAAGGAAGCCGTATCGCCCGCACGATACGCAAGCACCCTCGATCAGTACGTGAGCGCTGCAAAACACGTCGTCCGCAACCACGCAGGATGGTTCGACAAATTCACCGGTGATGGGTTTCTCGCTTACTGGCCGTACGGGCAGGGCGACCTCATTCCCACGATCGAAATGGTCATCAAGGCCATGTTGGTGGCCATCGACTTCTTCAACGACAAGTTCATCCCGCTCTTTCGGGCGAACTCGCAGAACTTCCCCGACGGCGTCGGCATCTCCATGGGCCTCGACGCAGGCACCTGCTTCCCGGCCGTAGTGGCTGACGATCTCACCATCATCGGTGCCCCCGTGGTCGGGGCGGTCCGCATGGGAAGCGTCGCCTTGGCGAGTGAGTTCATCTCGAACGTGTACGCCGGCGAGTTCCTCTACACCCATCAGGGTTCCCTCTTTCCCGCCGGCATCTCGATCGGACAGGAGTACCGCGACACCAAGGAGTACCGCCAGCAGGTGTTTCCCATCACCTGGGATCGCGACATCCTGGATGTCCACGATTCGAAGGAGATTTGAGGTCACGTGAGCTGTGAGGGCGCGCCTCGACGCGCCCGACCATGCTGATCCGCCTGCTGCGGGCGTATCTGCGCCCGTACGCCGCCCAGGTTGCCGTCGTGGTGGCGCTCGTCGTGACCCAGACGCTGGGGAACCTCTACCTGCCGAACCTCAACGCCGACATCATCAACAACGGCGTCGTCAAGGGCAACCTCCACTACATCTTGACGACCGGCGGCGTGATGCTGGCAATCACCGTCGTGCTCGGTGTCGTCGCCGTCGTGGCGGTCTACTGGGCCTCGCGTGTGGCGATGGGAGCCGGTGCCGACATCCGGGGAGCGGTCTTCACCCGCGTGCAGTCGTTCTCAGCCCATGAGATGAACCACTTCGGGACACCGTCACTCATCACCCGCAACACCAACGACATCCAGCAGATCCAGATCTTCCTGCAGATCGCCCTCACCTTGATGGTCATCGCCCCGATCATGAGCGTCGGCGGCGTCATCCTGGCCATCAAGGAGGGTGCCGCACTGTCGCCCCTGCTGGCGGTCTCCGTGCCCGTCATGGCCTTGTTCATCGGAACGGTCCTCGTCATGGTCGTTCCGCAGTTCCGGACGATGCAGGTCAAGATCGACCGCATCAACCAGGTGCTGCGCGAGCAGATCACCGGGGTCCGGGTCATCCGTGCCTTCGTGCGCAACCGCTCGGAGGCGGAGCGGTTCAACGAAGCCAACGCCGACCTCACCGCCACGGCGCTGCGCGTGAACCGCATCTTCGCCCTCACCCTGCCGGCGCTGATGGCGATCCTGAACCTCTCGAGCGTCGCCGTCCTGTGGTTCGGAGGGCGCCTCGTGAGCGAGGGCTCCATGCCCATCGGCAACCTCACGGCGTTCCTCACCTACATCCTGCAGATCCTCATGGCGGTGATGATGGCCGTCATGATGGCGATCCTGCTCCCACGCGCCGTGGCGAGCGCCGAGCGCGTCGAGGAAGTGCTCGACACCGTCCCGGGGATCGCCGACCCGGCGCCGGCGATCGAGCCGATACGGGTGTCGGGTCTCGTGCAGTTCGACAACGTCAGCTTCGGCTATCCCGGCAGCGAACGCCCGATCCTCGAGGACCTCTCCTTCACGCTCCGGCCCGGCGAAACGAGCGCCATCATCGGCGGGACGGGGAGCGGAAAGACGACGCTGCTCAACTTGATCCCGCGTTTCTTCGACGTCTCGAGCGGCAGCGTCCTCGTCAACGGCGTCGACGTCCGCAACCAGGAACAAGAGGCGCTCTGGAGCCGTATCGGCCTCGTGCCGCAGACGGCGTTCCTCTTCAGTGGCACCGTCGCCAGCAACTTGCGCTTCGGCCGGCCGGAGGCGACCGATGCCGAGCTGTGGCGTGCCCTCGAGATCGCGCAGGCCCGCGACTTCGTCGCCTCCATGCCGGGCGATCTGGAGGCTCCCATCGACCAGGGCGGCACGAACGTGTCCGGGGGGCAGCGGCAACGGCTGTCGATCGCCCGTGCTCTTGTGAGGCAGCCCAACCTCTACCTGTTCGACGACTGCTTCTCGGCGCTCGATGCCACGACGGACGCCCAGCTGCGGGCGGCCCTCAAGGGGGAGACCCGTGAATCGGCCGTCGTCATCGTGGCGCAACGGGTCAGCACGATCATGCACGCCGATCGCATCATCGTGCTCGACGACGGACATGTCGTCGGGATGGGCACTCACCACGACCTGTTGAGGAGTTGCGAACCGTATCGCGAGATCGTCGTGTCGCAGCTCGGTGAGGACGCCGCCGCATGATGGGGGGCCGGCCCGGGGGCGGCATGCGCCCGGGTGGCGGGATGCCGGTGGGGCGAAGCAAGGACCTCGGCGGGACGACGCGGCGGTTGCTCGGCAGGCTGCGCCCCGAGCGCCTCAAACTGGTGATGGCTCTCGTTCTCGGCGTGACGTCGGTCGGCTTCACGGTGAGCGGACCGAGGATCCTCGGCAATGCCACGAACATCCTCTTCGACGGCGTGGTGGGCAAGCGGTTGAAGCCCGGCGTCACCAAGGCGCAGGCCATCGCCCTGCTGCGGGCTCACGGTGAGAGCCAGATCGCCTCCATGGTGGCGGGCATGAACCTGACACCGGGCCGCGGCGTCGACCTCGACGAGCTGGGCCGAGTCCTCGGCCTAGCGGCCGTCGTGTACGTGCTCGGGGCGGCCTTCAACTACGGCCAGGGCTACATCATGGCGGGGGTCACGCAGCGCACCATGTTCGGGTTGCGCCGCGAGGTCGAGGAGAAGCTCGGCCGCCTGCCCTTGCGCTACTTCGACAGCCATTCCCACGGCGACATCCTGAGCCGCGTCAGCAACGACATCGACAACCTCACGACGACCTTGCAGCAGGGCCTCAGCCAGCTCCTCACCTCGGTGCTCACGATCGGTGGCGTCATGGGCATGATGTTCTGGATCTCGCCGCTGCTGGCCGTCGTATCGGTCGTCACCATCCCGCTCGCCGTCATCATCACGTTCCTCATCGCCCGCCGCTCGCAGGTGCAGTTCACCGCCCAGTGGGAGCGCACGGGCACGCTGAACGGGCTCGTCGAGGAGACCCATACCGGGCACGCCCTCGTGCAGGTCTTCGGGCGGCGCCGTGCCACCATCGACGAGTTCGGCCGTCAGAACCGCCGCCTCTACGAATCGAGCTTCCGGGCGCAGTTCCTCTCCGGCGTCATCCAGCCGTCGATGCAGTTCATCGCGAACGTCAACTATGTGGCCATCGCCGTCCTCGGCGGCTACCGGGTTGCCTCCGGCCTCTTGTCGCTCGGAGACGTCACGGCTTTCATCCAGTACTCGCGCCAGTTCACGATGCCCATCACCCAGATCGCCAGCCAGATGAACCTGCTGCAGTCGGGTATCGCCTCAGCCGAGCGGGTGTTCGAGTTCCTCGACGCCGAAGAGGAGATCTCTGACCGTCCCCGCACCGCCGGCACCGGCCCCCGCCCCCCGGCGCGGGGGAGCGTGCTGATCGACCATGTCTCGTTCCGCTACGAAGCGGACAAGCCCCTCATCGAGGACTTCAACCTCGACGTGGCGCCTGGCGAGACCGTCGCCATCGTCGGTCCCACCGGCGCCGGCAAGACCACCATGGTGAACCTCCTCGTGCGCTTCTACGAGATCGACGGCGGCCGCATCCTGCTCGACGGGACCGACTACCGCGACCTCACGCGTGACGAGGTGCGCAGCACCTTCGGGATGGTGCTGCAGGACACCTGGCTCTTTGCCGGCACCATCCGGGACAACATCGGCTACGGGAAACCCGCCTCCAGCGACGAGGAGATCATGGCAGCCGCCGATGCCGCCTATGCCGATCACTTCATCCGAACGCTGCCCGACGGCTACGACACCGTGCTCGACGAGGAGGCCTCCAACGTCTCCTCGGGTCAGAAGCAGTTGCTGACCATTGCACGCGCCTTCCTCGCCAACCCGGGCATCCTCATCCTCGACGAGGCGACGAGCAACGTCGACACCCGCACGGAGGTCCTCATCCAAGAGGCGATGGCGAGGCTGCGGCACGGCCGCACGAGCTTCGTGATCGCCCACCGCCTCTCAACGATCCGGGGGGCGGACACCATCATCGTCATGGCCGGCGGGCAGATCGTCGAGCAGGGGAGTCATGGTGAGCTCCTCGCCCGCGGCGGTTTGTACTTCTCCCTCTACAACAGCCAGTTCACCGAGGCGGAAGCTGCCGCCAGCTGAGCACCGGCACTACGGACGCTTCCAGAATGGGGCCTCCCTCCCGGGCTGCCCGCCGGGTCGTAGCGCCAGCACTGCGGCGTCGGCCGCCTTCTCGATGCGCTCTTGGTCCATCTCGAGAAGGGCGACGACGAGGGCGCGCAGGGCCTCCTCGAGTCGGCTCTCGATCTCGCCTGCGCGCAGTCCGGCGAGCAGCACCTTGGCCAGTGCGATGGCTGCCCGCAGCGTCGTGAGGGGATCGAGCGTCCCCTCACCGGCCTGCCGGGCGGCGGCGACAGCCTTCCGCAGGTCGTCACCCGGCGAGGTCGGCAGGCTGGCGCGGGGCGCCATTGCGGATGCCATGAACTCACCCGGCGCCATGGCGGCCATCGACGGGCGGCGGCGGGAGCCCGCCGTGAGCCGTCGAGCGACGGGCGCCCAGCCGGCCGGCATCGCCACCGGCTGCACGAGCCGCGCCATCTCGCCGGAGTGGACGAGCCGTTCGGACTCGTCCACGGCGATGAAGGCGGTGTGCCGCGAGAGCACCCCCGTCGCGAGTGATGTCGCCACGATGGCGGCGGCGACTGACTCGTCTCCGTGGGCGGCGTAGAGGTCCTCGAGGTCGCGGATGCGACTCCGTCCCCAGATGGCGCCGAGGGACCCCTCGTTGCACGTGAGCGGGGCGAGATGGTGCTCGACGGCGCCACCGCCGTGCCCGGTCGCCCGCACGATGAGCGAACCGCTGCCGCGGTAGCGGCCGCTGATCTCGAGCGGGGCACCCGGGAAGACGTCGAGGACGCCGCTCGGCGTGAGGGTGCCGGGCAGGATCTCGAGACCGTCGCCGGCGATGGTGACGCCGGTCAGCTCTGGCGGGCGGATTCTCCGGTGGAGGGCGACGAGCACCTCGTCGAGGCGTTCCTCGCTCTCGACGAGCTCACAGTGGCCGTGCCCGAGCCGCGAGAGGCGCTCGAGCAGGCCGCCGTTCACGGCCTGGTCGATGCCGACGCAATGGAGGCGAACGTTGGCGCCGGCCTGCTGGGCGAGCGCCGCGAGGCGGTCCTCGTCGGCGACCTGCCCGTCGGTCACGAGCACCACGACGGTGTCACGCTCTGGGGCCGTCGCCATGCCGAGCGCCACCACGAGGGCGTTTCCGAGCTCCGTCCCGCCACGCGCCTCGATGCGGGCGAGCCACTCGACGGCGGCGAAGCGGGTGGCATCCGTCGCCGCCTGCAGGGTGGCGGCAGCCCGCCCACGGTCGCCAGCGGGGTTGAAGGACTCGACGCGGTTGTCGAAGGCGAGCACGCCGATGCGGTCGGCCGGACCGAGTGCATCGAGGATGCGGGCAGCGGCTCGCCGGGCAGCCACCATCTTCCAGCCTGCCATCGACCCGGAGCGGTCGAGGACGACGATGACGTCCGTCGGTTCCGGGCTGACGGCGCCGGCCGCCGGCGGGAGGAGAGTGACGAAAAACGTACCGTCACCTTCCAGCACCGGCTTCCCATGGAGGGCGGTGTGCCCGCCGCCGCCGACTGCCACGGCGCCGCTCGCCGGCGCCGTGTCGGGCACGAGCACGGCCGCCGTGTCGAGGTCGCCGGCGCCCAGGCGGAGCCGGAGGATGAAGTCGCGGTCGAGAGGCTCGCCGGGGACGAGATCCACGCGCACCGGCCCGGTGATGGCGGCCCCCGCCGGCGGTGCTCCCTCGGCAAGGGCATGCAGCGAGCAGCGCGCATCGGACAGCCGCAGTCCAGCGGGGTCGACGGTGACCGACAGTGAGAGCGCCACGAGGCTCGGGCAGCCCGGCACCAGCACCGGCGGCGTCACCCGCGAGGCGTCGGGCACCGCGTAGGTGTCGAGGGCAGTGCCGTCGCCGACCGGGTATCCGTCGATGGGGTCGCCCGGGACATAGCGGGGGGCGACGACGAGGGGGAAGCGGAACGTGGCCTCGCCGTCGGATACGGCGAGGCGGTGGACGAGGACGAGCTCGACGGTCGCCTCTTCGTTGGGGCCGAGATTGCCGACGCGGGCGGTGAACACCTCCGGGCGTTCCTCCTCGACGATGCCGGCACGATGACCGGCTGCCACGGCATCGTCGTAGATCTCGCGCGCCACTTGGCGCTCTCGCAGGAGCCCCACGATCCGGTGCCCGCCGAGGGTCGCCGCGAACTCGGTGACTGCGGCACGTGCCGGGAGGGGGAACACGTACGTCGTTTCGACGACGTGACCCGTCGGGTTCGCGAAGCGCTGGCGAAGGTGGACGACGGCGTCGAGGCCGACGATGTGGGTTTCGATGTGGAGGGCCCGCAGCGGGAGCTGCCCGAGCTCGCAACTGAGGCCGCCGAAGCCGGGCACGTCCTCGGCAGAGCTCGACGGAGGCAGAGGACCTCCGGGTGATTCGAAACGGGGAAGGGCGGTGGTCACGGCTGCTCCTTGATCTCTTCGGAGCGGGCAGGGGCGTCGCCGCCCGCCAGGTGGTGTGATGCTGTTGCTGTCGCAGGGACCTCTACGAGGGCGGCCCACGCCTCTATGAGGGGACGAGCGGCGAGGCGCATGCCTTCGAGTGTCCTGCCCGGCCAGGCGCCGTCGACCACGAGCGACAGGCCGGGTGCCAGCGGCACAGAGGTCTGCACCTGGGGTGCTTCCATCGATATGGATGTCGCATCCGCCGCCGTGGCGCCGTGCGACCGCCAGGCAGCGGCGACGGGGGCGCCGGCCCGAGCCGTCTGCGCCCGCGGGGCGGACGAAGCGGACGCCGCAGACCAGAAACGAGCCGGCCCACGCCGAGGGCGCTCGCCGGCGCTCGCCGCCACGGCGGCCAGCTCGCGGTCGTCGAGACCGGCGAGCGCCGACTGAATCGCCGCCAGACTGTGACCGGCTGCTTGCAGGGACTTGATGGCGAGGGCCTGCAGGACGTGGCGTTCGCCGTATCGAGCCTGGCGATCGCGCACCTCGAGCGGGCGATCGAGCAGCCCGAGCGTCGTGTAGTAGCGCAGCGTCCGCCCGTCGGGCAAGGCGCTTACGCGGGCGCTCGCCGGCTCGACGCCCGAGCCGGCGAGGCGGCGCCCGATCTCGGCCGAGAGCTCGGCGAGGGTGTAGGTGGACGCTGGGGGTTCTTCCATGACAGTTACAGTAACAGCTCATACTGTAACTGTCAAGCTACGGTGAAAGGGGTGGTCTGCGGTCAGTCCCGGCTTCCCTGCGCCCGCCGAGCGTCCACGACAAACTGGGTGGGAACCCCATCGGGCGTGGAGCTGAGGAGGACATGACCGAGACCGTCGATCTCGTGCTCGAAGGCGGCGGCGTGAGGGGCATCGCCCTCGTCGGCGCCATCTCGGTGCTGGAGGAGCACGGTTTTGCTATTGCCCGCGTGGCCGGCACTTCTGCAGGGGCAATCGTCGGCTCGCTCGTGGCTGCCGGCATGTCCGCCGCCCGCCTGCACGAGATCATGTCCTCACTGGACTACGGGCGCTTCCTCGACGAGACCGAGCTCGACCACATCCCCGTGCTCGGAAGAGGCTTGTCGCTCTGGCACGACCGCGGTGTCTATGCGGGCGACTACTTTCGCGGCCTCATTGCCGAGCATCTCGCCGACCTCGGCGTCACCACCTTCGCCGACCTGCGCCAGCGTGATCCCGGCAGTGACCTGCCCCCGGAACGGCGTTACAAGCTGCTCGTCATGGCGTCTGACGTCTCGAGGGGGCGCTTGCTGCGCCTGCCGTGGGACTACGCCGCCTGCGGCTTGCAAGCCGACGAAGCCTCCGTGGCCGACGCCGTGAGGGCCTCGATGTCGATTCCGTTCTTCTTCCGCCCCTGCATCATCCCCGTGCGGGGTGCCGAGCCGTCGCTCGTGGTGGACGGCGGCCTGCTCTCGAACTTCCCCGTCGACGCCTTCGACCGAACGGACGGTCAACCGGCGCGCTGGCCGACGATCGGGATCAAGCTCATCGCACCACATGCCCACAACGAAGTGCGCCACGTCGTGAAGGGCAACCTCAGCCTCGCCATGGCGATCTTCTCGACGATGCAGACCTGGCACGACGAGCTGCGCCTCAACGATCCCGACGTCGAGCGCCGCACCATCTTCGTGGACACCTTCGGCGTCAAGGCGACCGACTTCGCCATCGACGCCGCCACGCAACAGAGACTCTTCGAGAGCGGCCGGTCCGCCGCCGAGGCGTTCCTCGCACTGAGGTCACCCTGAGGCGATCGCTCCCGGCGCACGATGAGTCGGCGCCCTCTGCGTCGTCTTACCATCGAAGCAGAGCCGGCTCGCGGCTGGCTTTGTCGTCGAAAGGAGAGCGCCCGCAATGACCCATCTCGCCGAGGCGAACGGGACGACCGCCGCCGGTGCCTACGCCTCCGTCAACGGCCTGCAGCTCTACTACGAGACGCAGGGGACGGGCCGGCCCCTCGTCCTGCTGCACGGCGGCCTCCTCACGACCGAGCTCACGTTCGGACCCTTGATCCCTGCCCTCGCCGAGAGCCGCCGCGTGATCGGGATCGAGCTGCAGGGCCACGGCCATACGGCCGACATCGAGCGGCCGATGAGATTGGAGCACCTCGCCGACGATGTCATCGCCCTGCTGGGACAGCTCGACATCACCGAGGCCGACTTCTTCGGATACAGCCTCGGCGGCATGGTCGTGCTGCACGTCTGGCAGCGGTGCCCGGCGCTCGTGGGCAGGCTCGTGGTGGCATCGGTGGACCTTCGCCCGGACCATGCCGAGATCCGTACCCCGCCAACCCCCGAGATGGCTGCCCGCCTACCGACGGAGTCCGACTTCCAGGCGATGCGAGACGCCTACGCCGCCGTGGCTCCGCGCCCGGACGACTTCGCCGTCGTGGCGGACAAGACCTCCGGCATGGTGCACACGTTCAACGGCTGGAGCGATGACGAGATTCGGGCGATCACCGTGCCCACGCTCCTCATCGTGGGCGACACGGACTTCATCCCGCTCGAGCACGCCGTCGAGATGTTCAATCTCCTGCCGGACGCTCAGCTCGCCGTGCTCCCGGGCACCACCCACATGGGCGTCATGAGGCGGCCCGAACGGGTGTTGTCGCTCATCGGTCCGTTTCTGGCTGCGGGAGCCTGACGGGCTCGCCGCCGTCGGCGCCGGGCGAAGCGGGCTCGT
>JBKQSP010000090.1:0-39173 GCA_052143575.1 Acidimicrobiales bacterium | reverse complement strand
TCGGGGGCTTCATCATCGGCGTCGTGCAGCAGCTGACTGCGGGCTACCAGCCGACGTATGCCGCCTTCCTCGGGCAGGACTTCTACATCGCCGCCCCCTACATCGTCATGATCATCGTGTTGCTGGTTCGGCCCTACGGACTCTTCGGCTCCCGCCCGGCAGAGCGCCTGTGAGCTCGTTCCCGCGGTCCGCACTCGCCGGCCTCGGCCGGCACCCCGCTCGGCTGAGCACGGTGCTCGTCGTGATCATCGGCATCCTGCTGCCCTTCTGGGTGGACGCCTACTGGCTCTCGACGCTCGTCTTCGTGCTCGTGGCCGCCCTCGGCGCCCTCGGTCTCGACGTGCTGACGGGACGTACCGGGCAGATCTCGCTCGGGCACGCCTTCTTCTTGATGGTCGGCGCCTACACCGGTGGCTATCTCGGTGTGAACCTGCACGAGAGCGCATTGTTCTGGATCCCGGTCGCCGGCATCGTCGCCGGCTTGCTCGGCGCCGTGGCGGCGACCACGGCGATGCGGCTGCGTGGGCTCTATCTCGGCATCGTCACCATCGGCCTCGTCTACATCGGCCAGTGGGTGGCGACGAACTGGACGACGGTGTCCGGCGGCTCGGGCGGGCGGACGCTGGCGGTGCCGGGCAACGGGACGTTCAGTTTCGCCAATGGGCTTCATCTCGGCAGCCTTTCCATCACCGAGAATGGGCTCTACTACTACACGGCGTTCGTCCTGCTCGCCCTCGGCATGATGTACGTCCACAACCTCGGCCACAGCCGCGTGGGGCGAAACATGGCGGCGGTTCGCGACCGTGAGCTTGCCGCCGCCGTCCTCGGTGTCAACGTCGCCCGTACGAAGACGACGGCCTTCATCGTTTCGTCGATCATGGCGGGTGTCGCCGGAGCGATGTACGGGTCGTTCCTCAGCTTCGTGACACCTGGGCAGTTCGACCTGCTGCTCTCCATCCAGTACGTCATCATCGTCGTGGTCGGAGGCCTCGGCGCCCTCTGGGGCCCGCTGCTCGGCGCCTTCTTCGTCGTCGGGCTGCCTGCGCTCCTGCAGAACGAGGCGGCCTCGCTGCCGTTCCTGGAGGGTGGCACGCGCACGACGGGCATCCCCGTCACCGACGCCACCGACCTGCTCTACGGCGTGCTGCTCATCGTCTTTCTTCTGGTGGAGCCGCGAGGCATCGTCGGCCTCGCCCACCGAATCGGATCGCTCGTCCGGCGCCGTCGAGCTACTCCGAAGGAACTAGGCGTCGTCCCATCACTTACACAGGAGGGCTAGCAACGAACATGCACAAGATCCGTACGAGAACCGCACTGTTGGTCGGCGCACTCGGGCTCGTGCTCGCCGGGTGTTCCACCAGCTCGAGCACGACGACGACGACGACCACGACGCCGAAGACCACCACCTTCACGACCGGTCCGGGCGTCGACCTGGCCACGAAGACCATCACCGTCGGGATGCTCTCGGCCCTCTCCGGGGCGGCCGAGCTGCTCGGCGTGCCGCTTACCGACGGGCTGGAGGCTTACTGGGACTACACGAACGCCCACGGTGGCATCGACGGCTGGAAGGTCGACTTCGACATCAAGGACGACCAGTACAACCCCCAGATTCACGTCCAGATGTACAACTCCATCGTGGCGAACGTCGCCATGATCGCCGAGTCCTTCGGCAGCCCGACCACCTCGGCGATCGAGAGTGCCGCCCAGTCGGCTGACGTCTTGCTCGGCACGGCAGCGCAATCGTCGGCCTTCGTGAACCAGTCGGTCAACATCGTCATCGGCACGCCCTATGCGGTCGACGTCGCCAACGCCCTCTACTACCTCACGCACACGCTCGGGAAGGCGCACGCCAAGGTGGGCATCGTCTACCAGGCAGACGCTTACGGGGCAGACGGGGTGAAGGGCTTCGACGCCGCCCTGGCGGCTGACCACTTCGACAACGTCGGGTCGGCCAGCTATGCCGAGACGGACACGGTCTTCACCTCGCAGGCCCTTGCCATGAAGAACGACGGGGCGCAGTACGTCGTGCTCACGGCCATCCCGACGGCGGCCGCCGAGATCATCGGCGACGCCGCTGTCGACGGCTACTTCCCGCAGTGGATCCTGCAGGGCCCCGCCTGGTCGGAGTACCTCATGACGTCTACCGGCATCGCCAGCGGGAAGCCGACGGCGATCGAGCGAGCCATGGTGGGCGCCTGGGTGCTCGGCTTCGAACCTGCCTGGGGCGACTTGAGCGAGCCGGGCATGGCGCAGTTCCTCGCCATCCAGAAGGCCTACTACCCCAAGCAGGTGCCCGACGGCTACTTCATGTACGGGTACTGCATGGCCGAGATGGAGACGGCCGTGCTGGAGAAGGCCATCGCGGCCAAGAACCTTTCGCGGGCCGGCCTCCTCAGCGCGAAGGAGAACCTCGGAACCGTCAACTTCGGCGGCCTCGTCCCGACGGCCACCTACACGCCGGCGAACGGACCGGCCGACCGCGAGACCGACATCGGGCAGGTGGACCTCACGTCACCCGGGTTCCTCAAGATCATCGAGCCGTACTTCGAGAGCCCCGTTGCGAAGACGATGACCTTCGCAAGTTGAGCTGACCGACGACGGTCCGGTGCTGTCCGAGCGCGCCCATGCCTGAGGGTGCCCGGCAGCGCCGGACCGCTGTCGCGTCCGGGCCGTCGCCCTCAGGCCTCCGGCGCCGGACACGCCTGCCCGAGTAGGTTTCCCGGCATGTTGATCGACGGTGGGCTGGGCTTCGATTCCGAGAAGATGGGCGAGCGTGCCCGCGAGGTGGAGGCGCAGGGCTACGACGGCGCCTGGTCGACCGAGACCGGGCACGAGCCGCTCCTCATCCTGGCGGCGGCGGCGCCCTACACGACGACACTCGAGCTGGGAACGGGCATCGTCGTCGCCTTCGGGCGCACGCCGATGCTCACCGCCACGATGGCCAACGACGTGCAGCTGGTCTCGAAGGGCCGCCTCCTGCTCGGCCTCGGCTCGCAGATCAAGCCTCACATCGAGAAGCGCTACTCGATGCCGTGGTCGCACCCGGCTGCCCGCATGCGTGAGTACATCACCGCCATGCACGCCATCTGGGATTCGTGGAACAACGGCACGAAACTCGACTTCCGTGGCGACTTCTACACCCACACGCTCATGACGCCGTTCTTCAGCCCCGGGCCGAACCCGTACGGGGCGCCCAAGGTCTTCCTGGCCGCCGTCGGCGAGCTCATGGCGGAGGTGGCCGGCGAGGTCGCCGACGGCATCCTCATCCACGGCTTCACGACGGAGCGCTACCTGCGGGAGAAGACGATGCCCGCCCTTGGGCGTGGGCTGGCGAAGGGCGAACGGGCGCGCGAGGCCTTCCAGGTGTCGTACCCCGGCTTCATCGTGACGGGGAACGCCGAGGAGCAGGAGACGGCGAGGTCGATGGTGAAGGCGCAGATCGCCTTCTACGGCTCGACGCCGGCGTACCGGCCCGTTCTCGAGCTGCACGGCTGGGGCGACCTGCAGACCGTCCTCAACAACCTGTCGAAACGAGGCGAGTGGGCCGAGATGGCCACCCTCATCGACGACGACGTGCTCGACGCCTTCGCCGTCACGGCCGAGCCGGCCGACGTCGCCACCGAGGTGACGAAGCGATACGGCGATCTCGTCGACCGTTTCTCGTTCTATGCGCCCTACCACCTTGCGCCCGAGCGTTGGGCGGAGGTGCTGGCGGGCTTCCGGAGCTAGGTGCTCGTACAGCGGCCGGCGAGAACGAGGGAGCGTGATGAGCCAGGGCGGACTCTCGGAGCCCGTGCCGCCACCTTTGTTCCGCGACGTCTGCACGCTCGCCTACCAGACGATCGACGATTGAGGGCCGAGCCCACGCGCCCGCTCGGGCACGAGACCGAAGGAGGCAGGGATGGAGACGGTTCGCTCCGCCGACGGCACGAGCATCGCCTTCGAGCGCTCCGGCGAGGGCCGGCCCCTCGTCCTCGTGGGCGGCGCCTTCAATGATCACTCGTCGGCGCGACCGCTCGCCGAGGTACTGGCGCCCAGCTTCACGGTGTTCGCCTACGACCGGCGCGGCCGCGGTTCGAGCGGCGACACGGCGCCCTACGCCGTCGCTCGCGAGGTGGAGGATCTCGCCGCCCTCATCGCCGCCGCCGGCGGGAGCACCTTCGTCTACGGTCACTCCTCGGGCGCCACGCTGGCGCTCGAAGCGGCCGCTGCCGGCATCGCCATCGACAAGCTGGCTGTCTACGAGCCGCCCTACGTCGTCGACGACACGAGGCCACCGGTGCCGCCTGACGCCCTCGATCGACTGCGTGGGCTGATCGCCGCCGGGAGGCGCCGGGAGGCGGCCGAGCTGTTCCTGATCGAGTGCGTGACGGCGCCGCCCGCCACCGTGGAGGCGATGCAGCAGAGCCCGATGTGGCCGTCGCTGCAGGCACTCGCCCACACGCTTCCCTACGACCTGGCCATCGTGGGCACGGGCGACCTGGCGGCCGAGCGACTCGCCGCCATTGCCGTGCCGACACTCGTGATGGACGGCGGCGCCAGCCCGCAGTGGGCGCGCAACTCCGTGGCCGCCGTCGCTGCCGCCATCCCGCGTGCCACCCGCCGCACCCTTGCGGGTGAGACGCACTCCGTTGAGCCGAAGCGGCTGCAGCCGCTCCTCGTGGAGTTCTTTGTGTGAGCGCTCCTGCGGCGCCCGAACAGTAGGGTCGGCCCGATGCGCGTCTTCGTCATTCGCCACCACGAGGAGGACGGCGCCGGCTTCATCGGCGATGCGTTCGAGGACCGAGGGGCAGCACTGACGACGCACGTGTTTCCCGACGAGGGCCCGCTGCCGTCCGTCGAGGACTTCGACGCCATCGTCGTGCTGGGTGCGAAGTGGTCGGTCTACGACGAGGCCACCGTCGGCGCCTGGATCGGTGACGAGTTCGAGTGGCTGCGGGGCGCCGACGGCTGCGGGGTCCCCATCCTCGGCATCTGCTTGGGGGCTCAGGTGCTCGCCGCCGCCTTCGGCGGCGGCGTCGAGCCGGCGCCCGAGCCGGAGATCGGGTGGAAGACGATCGCCTCCGTCGGGCCGCCGGTCATCGGTCCGGGGCCGTGGCTGCAGTTCCATTTCGACCGCTGCGTCCTGCCCGATGACGCCGTCCTGCTCGCCGACAACGACATCGGGCCGCAGGCGTTCTCGCTCGGGCGCAACCTCGCCGTGCAGTTCCATCCGGAGGTGGACGGTGCCCAGCTGGCGCGTTGGTTCGGCTACGGCGAGCGAGAGATCGCCATGGCGGCGGGGACGGACCCGGACGCCCTCCTCGCCGAGACCATCGCCCAGGAGGGCGGCGCAAGGAAGCGGGCGGCGGACGTCGTGCGGGTGTTCCTCGAGCGGGCCGTCGTGCACGCCGGCGAGGCCGCCCGCTGATCTGCCCGAGTCGCTCAGGACATCCCATCGAACCGTCGGGGACACGAGCCGTCGCCTCCGGTACGCTCTGCGCGGCGTAGCACTCGGGCCTCTCACCTCGCCGCCGGCGAGCACGAGGTCGAGAGGGCCAACCGGGGATGGGGGTACGTCGATGGACGCAGTGCGCGGGCGGTCTCGAGTCGGTCGTGTGGGAGGCGTCGTTGCGGCTGTGACGGTGGTCGCCGCAACGGTTTCGCTCGGTGCCGCAGGCGCTTGCGCCGCGCCGGTGGTCGATGCAGCGTCCGGCGCCCGGTTCTACGTTGCGAATGGCGGTTCCTCCGGCGGGCCCTGTTCGAAGTCCCGTCCGTGCAGCTCCCTTGCGAGGGCTGTGACGCTCGCCAACCACGTCGCCTACGGCACGCCGGTGACGATCTACGTCGGGCAGGGCATGTTCGTGACGCACCTCAACTTCCCCGACAAGCTCGTGAACGAGCCATCGTTGACGATCATCGGTGCTTCGGAGTCGGGCACCGTGTTGACGGCGAGGGGTTCGGGTCAGGTGCTCTTTGCCTTGACCCTCGCCCCCAACATTACGATGGAGGATCTCACGATCTCAGGCGCCACCGGGTCAGCGAGCAGCCAGGGCGGCGCTGTGCACTGGGGCGGCTTTACCGCCGATTTCACCGACGTGACCTTTCGTGACAACTCGGCGCCGGCGAATTCCTACGGCGGCGCCGTCGAGGACGACGGTGGCATCATGAACATCACCGGCTCGACCTTCTTCCACAACTCCGTCGGCCCGACGGCTGCGGCCGGCGGCGGTGCCATCGCCGAGGCGGGGGGGACCCTGACCATCACCGCCTCGCTCTTCACGGACAACACCGTGACGGGTGTCGGAACGGGTGGCGCCATCTTCATCGAGGACGGCAAGTTCAGTCTCGTCGACTCCACGGTCACCGGGAACACCGCCACTGGATCGGCCACCGGAGGTGCCATCGGGCTGGATGGCCAAGGGACGGCCTCCATCATCGGATCGACGCTCAACGGCAACACCGCAGATGGGTTGGGCGGTCTCGTCGACAGCGTCGGTAGCAGCCACGTCGGCTTCGGCGGCGACATCCTCGTTGCGAACGTCGGCTCCGTGGGGTCGGTGTGCTCGGGCACCGGCGTGAAGGATCTCGGGCACAACGTCATCGATCAGCACGCCTGCGGCATGGGATCGACGTCCGAGGTGGCGACTGCCGGTGCCGTCGGCCTGCTGCCGCTTGCCGCCAACGGTGGGCCGACACGCACCGAGCGCATCAAGAAGTCGAGCGCGGCGCACGACGTCGTGGCGAAGGGGGCCACGATCGGTGGCAAGCGCTTCTGTGCCGGTGTGGACGAGCGCGGCGTACCCCGCCAGCAGGGCCCGGCCTCCAAGTGCGACGCCGGCGCCTATCAGTTCGCCCCGCCGGTCATCACGGCGATCTCTCCCCACAAGGGGGCTCCGGGTGTCGCTGTCAGCATCCGCGGGTACGGGTTCGACTTTCTCACCCTTGTTTTCGGGGGTGGTCATCCGCGCTTCACGGTGAGCGGCGACGTCGCCATCGCGACCCGTGTGCCAAGTCTCGGAAAGGGCGGGGTCACGATCACGCTCTCCAACCCCGACGGCACGGCGAAGACGACGTTCCAGGTGCTGTCGCCGCCGAAGTAGGTCACCTCGGAAGCGGCCGGCTGCGCGGCGGCGGAGCCGCACCGAGCCGGTTGGACCGCGGGCGCTACGGCCCCTCGGAGCGGAAGACGGGTGTCGCGTTCGGTCCCCCCGGTTCTTCGGAGTCGGCCACCACGAGGAAGGTCGGGCGGTTCACCTTGGGGAAAGAGACGGCGAGTGCCTGGCGCGGACCGAGAAGATCGGGTACGAGCACGAGCAGCTGTGTCACGAAGCCGCCGTTGTGCACCTTGACCTTCTCCGCCGTCGAGGCGGCGTTCGGGCTCGACCATTCGATGGTCACGATGGCGTTGTTTGGGAAGTTGCGGCCGGTCACCGTCACGATGCTGCCGGGTGGCCCGACGGTGGGCTCGATGGTGAGCGACGGCTTCTTCTTCTTGCCCGGCTTCGTGGGGTGATGCTTGCCCTTGATGGTGACCATGCGAGTCGTCTCGGCGAGCGTCGAGGAGAGCCGGTACGGCGTCTGCCCCGGTCCGTTCGCCACCCAGGACCCCGGCGTGCCGCCGAAAGCCGGCGGGATGGTCGTGCCGGCCGAGTCGCGCTCGACGACCCGCACCGTGTAGGTGCCAGCCGAGGCGAAGACGTGCGTCGTCGTGTCGCTCGAGGTCGTGGAGACCCCTGTGCCGTCACCGAAGGTCCACGCGTAGGAGACGACGGATCCGTACTTGACGGTGGAGGAGGCGGCATTGAAGCTCGAGGAGGAGCCAGCGAGCCCGAGGCTGGCCGTGAAGCTGGCATGGGGCGCCTGGTCGGGCGTGATGGCGACCGTCACCGGGTACGCCAGCTCGCTCGGCAGCGGCAAGCCCGGCCCGAGCGTGATCACGGGGCTGCCGGAGGCGGTGACACCCCCGAGGGAGACGGCGAAGATGCAGGGCGCCAGCGCCCCCGCGTCGGTCTCGCGGGTGACGGTCACGAGAAGCGTGCCGCCGTTCGCGGTGGCGGCGAGGCTCATGTGCTCGGCGGGGTCCGAGAGCGGGAACGATGTCGACTGCAGGGAGTCGAAGCTCACCTTTGTCGGGGCCGTGACGGCGAAGGCCTCCACCATCGCCTGCTCGTTGGCGTTGATGACCCCGGCGTAGACGTTCTTTCCATGCGGGCCGACGGTGACGGACTCGACACCCAACATTCCGACGACGTCGAAGGCCGCCTCGCTTGGCGAGACGGGCAGGTGCAGGGCGAAGACCTCGGCGCGGTCGCAGGCGAAGATCTCCGATCCGGAGGGGGTGAGGGCGAGGCTAACGACGCCGACACGGGCGGCGCCCGGCGGGGCCGCTTGGAACCAGGCCGTCACGGGCGGGTTGGCGGTGACGAGCGACACTTCGAGGATGGCCTCGCCGTCGCCGTCGCCGACGAGGCCGGCTGCTCCGATGTAGGCCGTCGTCCCGTCCGCACTCACCGCCAGGCTCCTGGCTATGGGATCCACGAAGGGAGACTTCTCCACGGTGAGCGCCGTGTCGATGTCGACGACCTCCGAGACGACCGCCGTGTCGATGTTGACGGCGAAGAGGGCAAAGGCCGTGAGGACGTAGACGAGCGACGAGTCGGCCGGGTCGGTCGCCACCGCTTCCGGGATGCCCTCACCTCCGCTTGCGACGTCGATGGGCGCGCCGAAGGTGCCGCTCGAGGTGTCGACGACCACGAGGAAGGTGATGCCGTCCTGGTTCTCGATGATCACCGCCCGCGTCGAGTCGCGCGTGATCGCCAGCCCCGCCGGGACGCCATCACTGCTCACGTCGTCCGACTGAGCGGCCGAGAGCGGCCCCCCGCTGGCGATGTTCGCCAGCCGGAAGGCGTCCACCTGCCCGAGGCCGGCGCCCGCGTTGCCGGCTGCCACGTACACAAGTGGGGAGACGCCGGTGGGAGCCCCCGTGGCGCTGGTACCGCCGGCAAGGACGCCGATGACGGAGGCGCCGAGGGCGGCCGCCGTCCCACCGAGGGCGAGGCGCCAGCGACGCCGGCGAAGGCTCACAGGATCGTCAGCTCTTCACGAGCATGCCGGCGAAGTAGAGGCCGGCCGAGCAGGTGCCCGAGCAACCGCTCAATGTGAGCTGCACACGGACGAGCTGACCGAAAGTGGTCGGCGTGATCCAGTGGTAGTCGAGGTCGCGAAAGTCGGCCATCGACCACTTCATGAGCTCGGAGCCGTTGCTCGACAGCTGCACGATGCCGTTGTTGCCGGCCGTGTTCTGCACGAGGACGTCGGTGATCTCCAGGATCTTGCCCGGCGGGACGACGTAGGTGGCGGTCGTGTTGCCGTTCACGACGAGACTCTGGTTGATGGTGACGCCGACGGTGGTGCCTGCGCTCGAGTTCCCGGTGGTGCCCGTGTGGCCATGGCTGCCGCCGCTGCCCCCGCTGGCGGTCGTCGTCGGGGGCGCCGCCACCGTCGTCGTCGTCGTGGTCGCCGTGATGCCGGCATTCGCCAGCTGCTTGGCGACCTGGTTCTGGGCGGCGGCTTGGATCTGCGGCTTCAGGAGGTTGAACCAGAGGATCACGGCGGCGATGGCGAGCAGGATAAGGGCGAGCAGCGCCTTCCACAGCCATGACGGAAGGATCGGATCCTGCAGGAGGACGCCGTCGAGGGGGATCGTCGCCGGATGGACGGGCTCTTCGGCCGAGGCAAGCGGCTGGCCGGAGGCGGCTGCCTCCGCGGCGTTGAGCGCCTCCTGCTCCTCCAGCATGACTTGAAACGCCCGAGTCACCGGGTCTCCCCGCCAGAGGCGTGCCCGCGTGCGGAGGCTCACGCGGGCGAAGCTCACGGCGCCGGGCGCCACCTCGACATAGGGCGGCAGGAAGCTGAGCTCGACGACCTCGTCGGGGTCGACGCCGCTTGGACGCGCCCGGTAGGCGATGTTGGAACGGTTGTCGACGGCCAACTGCAACTTGGCCCGGAAGCGCCCCCTGGCTGCGTGCGGGATGAGCTCGGCGACGACCTCACTGAAGGCCGCGACGAACAGCGTGGCTTCCTCCACCGAGCTGCCGGCGGCGTCCTCGGCCGAGTGCACCCGCACACCGAAGGGCATGGGACCGGGTACCGTCGTCGGCGCCCGGGGCGGCGCGATCGTCAGCCGGACGGTCTGCTCGGTCGCCGGGAACAACGAGAGGCTCGGCGGGTCGAAGGTCGCCCACTCGTTGGGGGCTCCCACGAGGTCGAAACCGAACTGGTCGACGACTGTCCCGTTGTTTCGGACCATGACGTCGAGCTGGGCGGTCTCGCCCGGTACGACGCTCAGGGCCGATACGGATAGGTGGGCTTCGGCACCCATGGGTTCTCCTCCTCAGCGCTCATGTCGTGGCTTCAACCGATCAGCACCGTGGCGGCGCTCGCCTGCAGCTCGCCCGGCAACCCGTCACAAACCGTGCACTGCGACGACAGTGTGGCGGCCGGCAGACCGCCGATCATGACGGTCTCGCTTCCCGCCACGACCTGACCTACTTGCATGGGCGGGGCCATGTAGGGGTCGGCGGGGTGCAGACCGACGTGGGGTGGCATGCAGAGGCCGCTCGAGCCCGCCACAACGGCTGGCTGTCCGCAGATGAGCACCGTGGAGACGGTGCCGAGCGTGACAGGGGCGCTGAACGGCAAGGGCGGCGACGGCTGCGGCGCCCCCGACGCCGGGTTGGGAATCAGGTGCGCACCGCAGATGGCGGTGATCTGGTCCCCCATGACGGCCGCCGGCGTGCCCATCGCTAGCTGCTCTTTCCTTCGAACACGATGCCGGTCTCCGCACAAGTGGTGCGGGCGGCGCCCGGATCCGAGGAGACGAGCTTCAAGGTGAGGCTCGTCGGTCCTGCCACCGACACGGCCACGCTCTGCAGTGTGGGCGGGTTCTGCAGATGGATGACGGCTGTCGTGCCGGCCGGTGCCGAGAAGAGGCGCAGGACGACCGGATGGGGCGAGGGTCCCGCCAGGGTCGTTGACGGATTGGCGACGAGGGGTGTGAACACGATGGAAGAGACCGAACCGGTGAACGATGGTGCCACCGAGACCGTTACGGACTCAGGCCCGTCGACGGCCGGCCGCGTGTACCAGTAGAGGGTGGCGTTGTCCTGCCCGAGCACCGCAGCCTGGCAGGCGCCGTGGTTCCTCGAGACGGGAACTCCTGCGAGTGGGATGGGCTTGGGCTTCGTGACGATGTTGTGGAAGGCGTTCGTGACCGTGTGCCGCAGGGAGGGGACGGCGGCAAAGGCGATGACCGCCAGCACGACGACGACGAGCGCTCCCTTGCCGAGCTTGCTGCTTCTCTTCGGCAGCCCCGGAGGCGTGATCGAACGGGCGTGTCCCGGGATGCGCGGTGGGTGGTAGGTCTGCACCGGGCTGGACCCGGCGGAGTGGCTGAGGCCAGCCGGTGCCTTCGGTGTCGCCGGCAGCCTTGGGCTCGCCGGCATCTCCGGGACGGGGGGAGCCTTTGGGATCGCTGGCTGGCCGGGCGGCGCAGGAGCCGGCGCTCCGGCCGCGGCCCCGCCGCCGGAGGTGGCAGTACCGGCGGGAGGGGCAGCCCGGCGGGCGCCGGCAGAAGAACCGCCACCGGCAGTCGTGGCGGCGCGCTGTCCGAAGAGCCGCCTCCACCACGGCAGGCGTACGACTGCTACTGGCGCCGGCGCCTCGAGGAGGGCACCGCAGCGCCGGCAGAAGCGGCGCTCGGGGGCGTTGGCGTCGCCACATGACCCGCAGTAGACGGCGTCCGAGTCGAGCTTGCGGCTCGGACGCGGGAGGGCGGCCGGTTTCGGGCGCTCGATGGGCACGGCGGGCTGCACGGCGATGGGCTGTGCCTTCGTCGTGCCGTCACCGTCCGAACCCTCCTGCGGAGCCGAGGCGGCGCCGCCCGCCGGCTCCGCAGGGGCGACGTAGGCAGGCGCCTCCGGGGCGGGAGCCGGCGAGTCCGGTGCAGCGGGGACAGAAGCGCTCTCGGGCTCGGCGACGATGCGCTCGCCTTCCCACTCGAGAAAGGCGCCGCAACCACCGCAGAAAGACTCGCCGCTAGCAGCATGCGTGCCGCACAACTTGCAGACGATGTCTTCCACTCGCGCCACCAACCACCCGCTCTGTGTGCCGGTCGCAAGGATCGTAGACCGGCCGCCCGCACGGCGCAGCCTTTTGCCCTTCCTCGCCTTCGGCTTGCCCGATCGGGCAATCTTTCCGGGAAGTGCCAGATCTTGAGCCGATGCTGAGCGACTGCTGATCGGGTCGTGTGATGCTCGTCGCGACCTTGGCGGGAAACGTGGAAGGAGCGGTCGCATGGAGACGCGGATCCCAGTCGTCGTGTTTGCAAGTGACTCCGTGTCGTTGCTGGGAACGATCGGACAGCTGCGGGCGTACCCGGGCATCACGATCCTCGAGGACACCGAGGCGGAGGCTGCCGAAGTAGCCGTCGTCGTCGTCGACCGTGTCGATGGCGGCGCGGTGCGGGTGATCCGGGCCGCCCAGCGCCAAGGCAGCGCCCGCGTCGTCGTCGTGGCCGGCGAACTGGACGCCGCCGCCGTCTTCGACGCCGTCGAAGCCGGCGCCTGCGGCTTCATCCGACGCAGCGAGGCCCGGCCGGAGACGCTCGCCGCCTGTGTGCGGCGCGCCGCCGCCGGCGACGGCACCGTGCCGCCAGACCTGCTCGGGCGGCTGCTCGATCAAGTCGGCATGGCGCAGCGTCAAGTGCTGGCGCCTCGCGGGCTTTCGTTCTCCAACCTCACCAAGCGTGAGATCGAGGTGCTCCGGCTCCTCGCCGACGGCCACAACACGGCCGAGGTCGCCCACGAGCTCGTCTACTCGGAGCGGACGGTGAAGAACGTGCTCGCCGACGTCACGCGGCGTCTCAGCCTCCGCAACCGCACGCACGCCGTCGCCTACGCCCTGCGCCAGGGTCTCATCTAGGCGCTCGGCCAGGCCGTGACGGCGACGCGGGCATCGACCGGCCCGGGGAGTGACGGGGTCGTGGCTCCGGCCGGCTACCGAGTGGCGGAGCGCGGGGCGGAGGCGAACGGCAAGGCGGGCGGCGAGCCGGCGTGGCGGCTCGAAACCCGGCTCGGTGCCCTCGTCGCCCGCGTCAGCTCCAGCGTCGACGCTCGCCGCCAGAGCGACCCGAACCCGGCCGATCCCTTTCGCGGGCTCTACATCGACGATGCCCTCGTCGACCGGCTGTTGGCACCGTCGACCGCCGACGATTCGCCCTCGGCGAACGGCAGCGAGTCGGCGACGACCGACTTCGCCTGGCGGCTGCAGGAGCTCGGCCGAAATTTCGACCTCTCGGAGCTCGAGCTCGACATCGTCGTGGCGGCGCTCGCCCCTGACCTCGATCCTCGTTTCGAGAAGCTCTACGGCTACCTCAACGACGACGTCACGCGACGGCGGGCGAGCGTCGGGCTGGCCTTGGAGCTGTGTGGCGCCTCGCTGAGCGACGGCGCTGCCCGCAACTGCTTTGCTCCCAGCTCTCGCCTCGTCTCGAGCGGGCTTGTCGTCGTCGAGGATTCCGAGCGGCCGCTGCTGAGCCGGGCGCTGCGTGTGCCCGATCGCGTCGTCGCCCACCTGCTCGGCCGGGACGAGCCGGACCCCATCGTGAGCCCGTTCCTCCGCATGCCGGCACGTTGGCCCGGTCCGCCCAGCCCCGTCATCGGTCGGGCGCTCGACGCCGGTGTCGACCTCGTGTACGTGCAGTGCCCGCCGGGGGGCAGCGCTCTTTCCTGGCTGGCGGCCGGCCTCGGAGCGGCACATCGTTCCGCCCTCGTGGTCGACCTCGAGATGACCGACGCCCTCACCGACCACGGACAGCTGGCCGGCGTGACGTCTCGAGAGGGCCGCCTCTCCGGGAGGACGATCGTGGTCACCGGCATCGACCATCTCGCCGATCGCCCGGCCCTCGTGCGATGGTGGGCCGACCTGCCCGGCGCTGTCATCCTCATCGGATCGAAGGTGTGGGATCCGCGGTGGTCCGGTCGGGCGCCCTTGCTGGTCGACCCTCCGGTGCTGGGCGAGTCGCAGCGGGAAGCCCTGTGGCGGGAGGCCCTCGGGCCGGAGCCCTTCCTCGGAGCCGAGGCGGCCCTCGAGCCCGAGCCGGCTGTCGAGCCTGCGCCTGAGCCGGCCGGCGGTTCCGAGCCGGCGGGCGGGCGGGCGGGCCTCGCCCCAGAGCGACTGTCGCAGGCAGTGAGCGCCTACCGCCTGAGCCCGGAGCAGATCCAGCTGGCGGCGAGCTCCGCCCGCCGGCGGGCGAGAGCAGCCGGGCGCGACGTCTCGCCCGATGACCTGCGCTGGGGCGCCCGCTCCCAGAACGCCGCCGGGCTCGAGCAGTTGGCGCAGAGGATCACGCCGCGAGTGGGTTTCGATGACCTCGTCGTGCCTGCTGCCATCGAGCGCCAGCTGCGTGCCCTGGCGGGGAGGGTGCGCCATCGGTCGCTCGTGCTCGACGACTGGAAGATGGCCTCCGCCGCCACGCGGGGACGGGCGGTGACGGTGCTGTTCGCCGGGGACAGCGGCACGGGCAAGACGATGTCCGCCGAGGTCGTGGCGGACAGCCTCGGTCTCGAGCTGTACGTGATCGACCTGTCGAGCGTCGTCGACAAGTACGTGGGCGAGACGGAGAAGAATCTCGACCGCATCTTCGTAGAGGCCGAGCGGGTCAATGGCGTCCTCCTCTTCGACGAGGCCGACGCCGTCTTCGGGAAACGCTCCGAGGTGCGGGACGCCCGCGACCGTTATGCCAACGTCGAGGTGGCCTACCTCCTGCAGCGGATGGAGCGCTTCGACGGCGTCGCCATCCTCACGACGAACCTGCGGTCGAACGTCGACGAGGCCTTCCTGCGGCGTATCGACGTCGTCGTCGAGTTCCCGATGCCGCTGCCCAAACAGCGCGAGCAGCTGTGGAGGCGGCTCATCCGCCGGGAGGTGCCCGTCGACGGGGAGCTCGACGTCGGGTTCCTCGCCCGCTCCTTCGAGCTCTCCGGGGGGAACATCCACAACGTCGTCATGGCGGCGGCGTTCGCGGCGGCCGACTCCGGTGTTGCGATGACGATGACGCACTTGATACGGGCGACGGCGGCCGAGTACCGCAAGCTCGGGCGCCTCTGCGTCGAGTCGGAATTCGGGCCCTGGTTCGCCACCTTGCAGGACTGACCGAGGCGAGCGGGCACACGGCTTGCCCGATCGGACGGCCGATCGGCCGTCGCAGACCGTGTTCGCAGGGTGCACAGTGACCACCGGTGATACAGGACGTCGACGAGGCCCTCCGAACGCTCATCCGTCGCGACGCCCTGGCCGGCACGGACGTCGAGGTCGCTCTCGACGCCCCCACGACGGAATGGGCGTCACGGCGAAACTCTCCCACGGTCGACCTCTACCTCTACGACATCCGCGAAGACACTCGCATGCGCGAGAACGGCCTCATCGACGTTCGTGACGACGAGGGCCGCGTGCTCAGGCGGGATCGCCCCCCTCGCTACTACAAGCTCTCCTATCTCGTGACGGCTTGGACGCAACGGCCCGAGGACGAGCACCGGCTGCTCGCCGCCGTGCTCGGTTGCGTGATCCGCCACGACACGCTGCCGATCGACGTCCTCGGCGGCCAGCTGGCAGGGGTCCGGTTGGTGATGCCGCTGACGATCGCCCTCCCGCCGCCACAGGACCGCGCCCTGTCGGACGTCTGGACGGCGCTCGGCGGCGAGCTGAAGCCCTCGCTCGATCTCGTCGTGAGCGCTCCTTTCGACGCCAGCCTCCCCGTCGAGCTCGGCCCGCCCGTGCTCGAGCCCATCCGGCTCGGCGTGCGCGGTCCCGGCGTCTCCGAGGCGCGCAGATCGCGGGCTGCCGGCCGCCGGGCGACCCCCGCGCCGGCTCCGCCGCAGCCGCCGGTCGAGACGGTCATCGGCGGCTCGCCGGAGCTGCCCGGGCGGACGTTCCGGATCGAGGGGAGCCCGAAGCGCCGCAAGGCCGACGGCGGCCGCTGACGAGGTTCGTCTCCGGCCCGCCATCGACCAGGTCGAGAGCCGGTCGCCAGGGCTGCGGAGCGGCCCGGCAGGCGTCAGGCTGTTGGCTTGACGGCGTCCTCGTCCGTCTCGTCGGTAGCCTCACGCTGCAGGCCAGCCTCGGCCGTCTCGTTGCTTGCGTTGTCGGCATTCTCCGCCTCGGCTGCCTGAGCCTGCCCGGCAGCCATGAACTCCTCGGCGGTCGCTTCCGCCGCCCGCTCGAAGCGGTCGGAGGGATCGCTCACGGTGACGCCACCGCCGGCTGGACTGCCCTCGACCGGCCCCAGCCGCTGCTGCACGACGTGGGTCAGCTCGTGGGCGATCGTGTGGCGTCCTTCGCGGCTGTCGGGCCGGTAAGCGCCCTCGCCGAAGACGACGTCGCTCCCGACGGTGTAGGCGCGGGCTTGCACCGACTGCGCCGAGGCAGCCGCCGGCGCGTCGGTGTGCACGCGTACGTCGCCGAAATCCGCACCGAGACCGGCCTCCATCTCCGAACGGAGGCCGGTCTCGAGCGGTGCGCCCCCCTTGCCGATCACCTCCAGCACGGACGGGTGATCTTCGGCCCCCGCCGCCACCTCCTCCCCGAGCAAGCGGGACACCGCAGCGTTCCCGGCCTCGTGCTGAAGGCGCAGCACCGACGCCCCACCGTCAGGCGGGATGGCGACGGACTGTGCTCCGGGCCGGCCGGCTCGGGCTGAGGCGCCCGACTCGGCCCTCTCCGGCGCGTCGCCTTCCGTTCGCACGGCCGGCTGCGGACGGGCCGAGCGGTCCGCGAGGTACTCCTCTTGTCTGCTCACCTCAACACCCTCCGTCCCCCCTGTCACCGGCGGCCCGTGTCACCGGCTGCCCGTGTCAGCGGCGGCCCGAGTCATCCGGTCGTCCCGCCTCAGCGGCGGCCGGCATCATCTGGCAGGTGCCTGCCCCCACCATGTGCCGGCTCCACCGATCATCGCGCACGGCGTCGGCAGCGGGCGGCGTCGTTGCCCGATTGCCACCAGTCGTGTCCCGATCGGGCAGGCAGAAGGGGAAACCTGTCGTGGTCCGCGAGCAGGCGTCGCGAGTGCTGCCCGATCGGGCAGGTCCTTCGGGTCGATCAGACGGCTCCACGGGCGTTGCCCGCCGCCTCGTCCGCAAGCACGCTCAGGGGAGCATCCAACATCGAGGAGGAGGGACGCCGCATGCCGCAATACCTGTCCCCGGGCGTCTATGTGGAGGAGATCGATTCCGGCTCCCGTCCGATCGAAGGCGTCGGAACGGCTGTCGCGGCGTTCGTCGGGGTGGCACCCACGGGCCCCATGAACGCACCCACGCTCGTCACCAACTGGGCGCAGTACACACGGAGCTTTGGTGAGATCGTGGAGGGCTCCTACCTCGCCCACGCCGTGTATGGCTACTTCCTCAACGGAGGGGGTAGCTGCTACGTCGTGCGGGTCGGGCCCGACGGTGCCGAGGGTGGCCTCCCGAATGCCACCGCCCAACTGACGGCGGCGCGGGAGCAGAAGGAAGGCGAGCCCGAGGTCAGCGCCGGCAGCCCGGCCTATCGCGTGAGCGCCCTCGAAGCCGGCCCGGCCGGCGACAACCTCACGGTCGAGATCGCGCCCGTCGCCGAGGAAGGCGCACCGGAGGACTCCTTCCGGGTCGTCGTGCGACGCGAGGGTGAGGTCGTCGAGGAGTTCGACCGCGTCTCCGCCAAGCGGGGGCGCCAGAACGTCGTCACGGTCGTCAACGCTCGTTCGGCCCTCATCCGGTTGGAGGAGCTGCCGGGCGAGACGGCCATCACGCGCCCCGACGCGGGCACGGTCGAACTGCGCGGGGGCGGGGCCTCCCTGCCGGCCGTGCCGACGCGCCCCATGTCGCCGGCGGACTACGTCGGCGATTCGGCCGATCGGACGGGTTTCGGGGGCCTCGAGGCCATCGATGCGGTCACGATGGTCTCGGTGCCGGACCTCATGGCCGCCTACCAGCACGGTCTGATCGATCTCGACGGCGTGCAGGCGGTGCAGCTGGCCATGATCGCCCACTGCGAGCTCATGGGCGACCGGGTCGCCATCCTCGACCCGCCGCCTGGCCTCAATGCCCAGCAGGTTCGGGAGTGGCGCATCGACAAGGCCGGCTACGACTCGAAACAGGCGACCCTCTACTGGCCGTGGGTCAAGGTGTTCGACCCGTCGACGGGCCGCAACATCGACGTTCCGCCGAGCGGCCACATGGCCGGCATCTGGGGCCGCAACGACAACACCCGCGGCGTGCACAAGGCCCCCGCCAACGAGGTCGTGCGCGGCGCCATCTCGGTCAGCCTCAACATCACCAAGAGCGAGCACGACCTGCTCAACCCGCACGGCATCAATTGCCTGCGCAGCTTCCCGGGCCGCGGCATCCGCGTCTGGGGCGCCCGCACGCTGTCCTCCGACCCGGCCTGGCGTTACCTCAACGTGAGGCGGCTCTTCAACTACCTCGAGAAGTCGATCCTGAACGGGACCGATTGGGTCGTCTTCGAGCCGAACGACGAGATGCTGTGGTCGAAGATCCGACGCACGATCGCCTCCTTCCTCGCCGTCGAGTGGCGCAAGGGCGCCCTCTTCGGATCGACCCCCTTCGAGGCCTTCTACGTCAAGTGCGATGACGAGACGAACCCCTCGGAGACGATCGACCTCGGGCAGGTCATCTGCGAGATCGGCGTCGCTCCGGTGAAGCCGGCCGAGTTCGTCATCTTCCGCCTGTCGCAGTTCTCCGGCGGGACCAGCCTGATCGAATAACACACACGAGGAGGTAAGTGCCGTGGCACTCCCCGACATGGACGCCGGGGTCGGACACTCGTTCGGCCTCGAGTTCGACAGCATCGTCATCAAGCAGATCCAGGAGGTCACCGGGCTCAAGATCGAGCAGGACGTCATCGAGCTGAAGGAGAACACTCCCGACGGCAAGTACGTCATCAAGAAGCTGCCCGGGCGCCCGAAGGCCGGCGAGGTCACCCTCACGCGTGGATTGACGGCGGACACGAGCTTCTCGCAGTGGGTCGAGAAGTCCCGCCTCGGCAACATGGGCGATGCCCGCAAGGGCGGCGCCATCATCGTGTACGACTACATGGGGGCGCCCGTGAAGCGGTACAAGCTGACGAACGCCTGGCCGAAGTCGATGGAGATCGGCTCGATGAAGGCGGGGGACACGACCGTGCTCACCGAGAAGCTCACGCTCACCTACGAGGAGATCGAGGTCGAGTGATGCCGGCGCTCAGCGCCGCAGAGGTGGCCGACCGCCGAGCGGGGCACGGAGCCGCTTCGGCACGCGATCCCCTCCGGACCGAGTTCGAGTTCCTGCTGCCCCGCGGCTACGTCGATGCGCACGGCACCGTGCACCGCGACGGCGTCATGCGCCTGGCGACGGCTCGCGACGAGCTCGTACCGCTTGTCGACGACCGCGTGCGGGAGAACCCCGCCTACCTGACGATCGTGCTTGTTTCGAGGGTCCTTACCCGCCTCGGCACGATCACCGACGTCCACCCCGGCCTCGTCGAGAACATGTTCGCCTCAGACGTCGCCTTCCTTCAGGACCTCTACCGCCGGGTCAACCAGGAGGGGCACACACGGGCGGCGGTCTCCTGCCCGGCGTGCCAACACGAGTTCTCGGTCGACATGGCCGGTGGTCGCCTGGGGGAATCGTGACGTGCGCGGCCGACCGTCTCTACGAGGAGGTCGCGTACGTCGCTTACCATTTCCACTGGTCGCTCGACGACATCCTCGACCTCGAGCACGCCACGCGGCGGCGCTTCAGTGACGAGATCGGCCGCATCAACCGGCGGCTCGCCGCCGGAGGCTGAGACCGCGTGGGCTGGCTGCAACGCCTCCTCGGCCGCGAGGCCCTTCCGGCCGCCCAGCCCACGGAGGCCCCGGCAAGCGCCGAGGCGGGATGGCCGCAGTTGGCGCCCATCGGAGGGACCTTCGCGCCACCCGAGCTGACACTGCGACCGGCACGCTTCGAAGCGGAGCTCACGACCCGTCAGAAGCCCGGCCTCATCGGCTCGATGCTGCATGACGTCGCCATCGACGGCCCGGCGGGCTACGTGGCGGCCGCCGCCCAACCGGCTCGGAGCGCCCCGGCGGCAGAAGGCGTCGTGCGGTTCCCGTCGCCACCACCGCAGCTGTCGCGTCTCGGGGCACTCGCCGATGAAGCGCCCACCCTTCCAGAAACCGCCCCCCAGCTTCTGCCGAGCTTCCCCGAGCCGCCCCCGTCGGGCCCGAGCCCGGTCACCGCCGGCGAGGTGCCCATCGGCGTCATGCGCTTGCCTGTGCACGCTGCCGCCGCACTGTCGGGGGTGCCTGGCACGCCTCCGACCGCAGCGAGTGCGGGCAGCCAGAGCGCCGCCGTGTTGTCCTCCGCGGATCGGGTCGCCGGCTCGCCGAGCGCCGGGCGGCCGAGTGCCGAGACGGCGAGCGCCTGGCCACCGAGCGCCGGAGGCGCCGCCCTGCCTGCGCCGAGCGTCGGCCTGCCAGGGATGCCGCGCCCCGCGCAGCTATCCGGGGCCCACCCCTCCGCCTCGGGCGAGGAGACCGTGGAGCGCCGTAGCGGTGCGCCGCAGGTCCCGGTGTCGGAGGAGGCGGCGGAGAGGCGCGACGTCGGTCTGGCGTCCCCGCCGTTGACCCTCAGCCCTGGCTCGCCCACCGAGCTCGTCGCTACTGAGCCGCCGCCGACGCCGCCAACCCAGCTCGTGCCGCCGCCGTTGGCCGCCCCACCCGCCATCGGTCGCCTGCAAGCGCACGGCGGCACAGCACCCGGTAGCGAGCCGCCTCTGACGGCGCGCCGCCTACAGCGCTACCGCCTCGGCGAGCCGCAAACGTTGGAGCGCGAGGCGCCTGTGCCCCCGTCGCCCGCTCTCTCCTCGATGAACCTGCCAGCGGCCAGTCCGCCGGCCGCCGGCGCTCCACCGTCAGACGGGGCCCCCACCAACCGCAGCCCTGGAGGGCCGCCGGTTGCGGCCCGCCTGCCGACGCCACCGTCGCAAGCCTCGCCGCCGTCCCCGCCGTCGCAACCGCCCCACTCAGTTCGTTCGCCCGCCTCACCCGGCCTCGGGGCGGCCCCGATGAGCCGTGCGCTGCCGAGCCTGCCCTTGCAGGCGAGGGCCTCGAGCTTGCCGCAGGCGGCGGAGAGGGCGGCGGCTGCGAGGCCCGTGTTGCCGGCTAGCCCCGCCGCTGCCGGCGACCGTATCGGCTCGGTGTCGGAGCTGGCGCCGCTGACCCTCGTCGGCCCCCGCCCGACCGAGACGGCTGGCCCGCTCTTGGGCGAGTCGCCGCCGACGCTGTCCGTGCCCTTCGACGCCGGCCTCCCGCCCGAGGGGCCGGCACCGGCGACCCTCCCGTCCGAGCCCGCACGCGTCGAGGTGTCGGCGGTTCTTTCCGATTCCGCCCCGAACCCCAGCGTCGGGAGGCGGGCAATCCTCGCCCAGCGCGACGTCATCGGGCCGGCCTCCTCGCCGGCGAGCGTCTGGACGGGGGCGACGACGAGCCCTGACCGGCGGCTCGAGCGAGGTGGAGAGACGCCGGCCGGCGGAATGGGTCGACAGCCGGCCGGGCACGGCGACGTGGCGCCGCTGCAACGGGCCAGCCTCGGCGGGACGGCTCAGCCGCTACTGACGGCGCCCGACGGGACCGTGATCCTGTTCCCCGGCCCGGACGGCCGCCCGCCTGGCGCCGCCGACCGGCCGGGCGAGACGGGCGCCCCCGCGGCTCAACGGTTGACACTGCAGCGCCAGGACGCCCCGGCTCCAGCAGCAGCTCCGGACTCAAGTGGCGGCACGCCGGCGCCCGCTGCCTTCCCGAGCGACAGCTCGGCGCCGGCGCCCGGGGCGGGCGCGGCCGATGCCGAACTCGACGAGCTGGGCCGCCGCCTCTACGACCGCATCCGCGAGCACCTCGCGGCTGAGCTCGCCATGGACCGCGAGCGAGCGGGGCTCTTGAACGACCTCGGGCAACGATGATGGCGCCCGCCTGTCCCCAAGGAAGCGGAGGCTGTCCATGTCGATGACCGACCCGGCGATCACGGTCTGCTTCACGGTCACCGTCGACGGCATCGACCTCGGCACCTTCACGACCTGTGACGGGCTCGGTTGCGAGGTGACGCTGGAGGCGAGGGAAGAGGGTGGCAACAACGGGTTCGTGTACCAGCTGCCCGGCCGGATGAAGTTCACGAACGTCAAGCTGACACGGCCCGTGAACTCCGACAGCGCCCAGATCGCCTCCTGGATGTCGTCGATGGTGGGTTCGATCCACCGTCGCACCGCCCAGATCCAGGCGATGACGGCGGACGGCACCGTCGTGTGCTCGTGGGGACTCGACCAGGTCATCCCCGTCAAGTGGACGGGGCCGAGCTTCGCTGTCGACAGCGCCAAAGTGGCGACCGAGTCGCTCGAGCTCGCCCACCACGGCTTCCTGGCGGGTGACTAACCATGGCGATCGAGAAGGCTTATATCGCCCTCATCCAGCCGAACACGACGGGCGGCAGCGAGATCTCGCGGGTGACCTTCCCCTACAACCCGAAGGAGTTCAGCCTGAAGAAGAGCGCCCAGTGGGAGCGCAAGCCCGCTCGGGGCGCCAAGAGCGCCGCCATGCCGGAGTTCAAGGGGGCCGATCCGGCCAGCCTCACCGTCGAGGTCTTCCTCGACGGCTACGAGCTCGGCGCCGACATCTCGCCGGACCTCCTCACCCTGCAGAGCTGCTGTCTCCCCCTCGACTCCACGCTCTCCAGCAAGAAGCCCAGCCCGCCCTGGGTCATCTTCGGCTGGGGCTCCACGGTCCATCTCACGGCCCTCGTGAAGTCCGTCGACACGAGGGTGACCATGTTCGACCAGGACGGGACGCCCCTGCGGGCGACGTGCACGGTCACGATGGAGGAGATCTCCCCGGCTCCCGCCAGCCAGAACCCCACCTCAGGCGGCCGCCAGACCATCCGCTCCGTCCTGCTCGTCGAGGGCGACAGCCTGGCGGCCGTGGCCTACCGGGAGTACGGCAAGGCCGACTGGTGGCGGGCGATTGCAGCCGCCAACGGCATCGACGACCCCATGAGGCTCCGCCCGGGCACCCGCCTCCTCGTGCCCGACATCGACGACGCCCTGGCAGGGGCCTGACGGCCGTGCCCGACCAGCAGACCGCCGGATCGATCGTCGTCACCATCGACGGCAACCCCGTGCCCGACGCCGTGTCGCAGCTCCTCACCGTCGCCATCGTCGACCGCAACCAGAACCAGCCGGATCTCTTCAGCCTTCGCTTTCGCGACCCCAATCGTCAGGTGCTGGCGACCACGGGCGCCCACATCGGCTCCCAGGTGGTCATGAAAGTCTTCTCCACGGTCTCGCCCGGGGGCGAGCAGCTGTTGCGCGGCGATCTCACGGCCCTCGAGACCGAGTTCGACGCCTCGGGCACCTTCGTGATCATGCGCGGCTATGACGAGTCGCATCGCCTCTTTCGCGGGCGCACGACCGAGACCTACCAGAACATGACCTACAGCGACATCGCCACGGCGGTCGCCAAGCGGGCCGGCCTCACGCCCGGGCAGATCGATGCCACGACGCCGGTGTACGAATGGGTGGCGCAGGACAACTGCAACGACTGGCAGTTCCTGAAGCGCTTGGCGGGCGCCGTCGGCTACGAGGTGTCCGTCATCGCCGGGCAGCTGAACTTCCGCCAGCCGGTCGCCTCCTCGACCGCCCCCGGCCCGGGCAGCCTGAGCGGGGCCGACAACCCCCTCCAGCTCACCATGGGCGCCCAGATCCTGAAGTTGCGAGGCGTCATCACCTCCGCTGACCAGGTAGCGAGCGTCGAGGTGAGGGGCTGGGACCCGATGACGAAACAGGCGATCGTCAGCACCGCTCCGGCCGGCACGTCGTCCGTCTCGACGGCCGCCTCGCCCGCCGCCCTGGCGAACGTCTTCGGCGCCAGCACGCTCACGAGCGTCACGGTCCCTCACCGGCTGCAGGCCGAAGCCGACCAGGCCGCCAAGGCCCTCGCCGAGCACATCGGCGGCAGCTTCGCCGAGTTGAGCGGCGTCGCCCGCGGCAACACTCAGCTGGCGCCGGGGACGGCGATCAGCCTGAGCCTGGCAGGCGATCCGTTCGACGGCCGCTACGTGCTCACGACGACGAGGCACCGCTTCGACCCCCACGACGGTTACACGACGGCCTTCACGGTGAGCGGCAAGAACCAGCGCTCCCTCCTCGGTCTCGCTAGTGGGGGCGGCGGCGGCGGAGGAGGAGGCGGAGGGGGAGGTTCCACCGGCGCCGGCACGGGCGCCTCCGGGAGCACACAGCAAATCGTCGGCGTCGTCACCGGCATCGTGACCGACGTGGGCGATCCCGAGAACCAGGGCCGCGTCAAGGTCTCCTTCCCCTGGATGTCGGACGGCTACGGTTCGGACTGGGCGCCCATGGCTCAGCTGGGCGCCGGCGCCAACCGGGGCGCCGTCTTCCTCCCCGAGGTGGGCGACGAGGTCGTCGTCGGTTTCAACCAGGGTGATCAGAGCTATCCGATCGTGCTCGGCTCGCTCTACAACGGCATCGACACGCCGAATGAGGGGGACAATCTCGTCGACGGCACCTCCGGCGGCGTCAGGCGGCGGGGCATCGTCTCGAAGGACGGCCACATGCTCGTGTTCTTCGACGCCGAGGGCGACGACGGCGTCGCCCTCCTGAGCGGTGACAAGTCGCTCAGGATCTCCCTCAACCAGACCGCTACGACGATCAAGGTGAGCGCCACGGGGACCGTGACCATCGACGGCTCGAACGGCGTGAAGATCACCTCGTCGAGCGACATCTCCCTCGAAGCCCAGGGCACGCTGTCCCTGCAGGGCTCGCAAGTGCAGATCAGCGCCCAGGGTCCGGTTTCGGTCTCCGGCACGCCCATCAAGTTGAACTAGGCGACGAGGACGCGGAGGCAGTGGTCATGAGCGGCGAGTTCATCGGCAGAGGGTGGGCCTTTCCGGTGCGCACGGACACGACGGGCCGCATCGCCCTCGTCAGCCACGAGCGCGAGCTCGACGAGAGCATCCGGCTCATCCTCGGCACGGCCCTCGGGGAGCGGCCCATGCGCCCGGAGTTCGGGTGCGGCATCCACGACCTCGTCTTTGCGCCCACGGACGCCACGACGGCGGGACGCGTCGCCTACGAAGTGCGCGCCAGCCTCGAGCGATGGGAACCGCGCATCGACGTGCTCGACGTCTGCGTGAGCCACGACCCGGACCGTCCCGGGCTCCTCTTCGTCGCCGTCTCCTACGCGGCGCGCGCCACGAACGACAGACGCAACCTCGTGTTTCCCTTCTACGTCATCCCCGAGGAGGGTGAGCCCTGATGCCGCTGCCCGCCCCGAACCTCGACGACCGCCGCTTCCAGGATCTCGTCGACGACGCCAAGCGCCTCGTGCAGCAGCGATGCCCGGAGTGGAGCGACCACAACGTCTCCGACCCCGGCGTCACGCTCATCGAGACGTTCGCCTTCATGGTCGACCAGCTCTTCTACCGCCTGAACCGAGTGCCGGACCTCCACTACATCAAGTTTCTCGAGCTCATCGGCGTGCGCCAGTTCCCGCCGGTGGCCGCCCGCGGTTACGTGACGTTCTGGCTGTCCGCCCCGACGCCGTCGGCCGTCAACGTCGCCGTCGGCACCGAGGTGGCGACCGTGCGCACCGAGGTGGAGGAAGCCGTCGTGTTCCGCGTCGACGACGCCCTTGCGATCGTGCCCTGCGAGCTCCTCCTCCTGCGCAGCCAGACGGCCGAGCGGGCGGAGGCGTCTCGCAGCGGTGCAATGGTAGATCACCACGAAGCCGTCATGCGGGCCCGCCGCAGCGCCGAGCAGCCCCTCGGCAGCGCCGTCACCCTGCCGTGCTTCGCCGCGGTTCCCGCCCCGAGTGACGCTCTCTACGTCGGCCTCTCCGATCCCGTCCCGCGCTGCGCCGTGGCGCTGCGCTTCGGGTGCCACATCGAGGGGATCGGTGTCGACCCGACGCGCCCGCCCCTGCAGTGGGAGGCCTTCGACGGCCGCGAGTGGCAGGCGTGCGAGGTCGAGCGTGACTCCACGGGCGGCCTCAACCGCGACGGCGACGTTGTGCTGCACGTCCCCGCTGGTCATGCCGCCTCCGTCATCGACGGGGAGCGGGCCGGCTGGCTGCGGGCGGTCGTGGTGGCTGCCGCCGAGGGCCAGCCGCCCTACTCCGCCTCCCCCCAGATCGACTCGGCACGGGCCTTCACGATCGGGGGCACGACGACGGTCCTCAACGCCGAGCTCGTCCAGCGGGAGGTCCTCGGCGTCTCGGCCGGGGTGCCGGGGCAGCGCTTCGTCTTCCAGCATGGTCCGATGCTGCCGAGCGCCGAGCCGGCCGTCGTCGAGACGGCGGACGGGGAGGGGTGGGAGCCCTGGGGCGAGGTGGACGATTTCGCCGAGAGCGGGGCTGACGACCGTCACGTCGTCGTCGACCGCCGCGGAGGCGAGGTGCTCTTCGGCCCGCAGGTCCGCCAGCCGGACGGCTCGCTCACCCAGTACGGCGCCGTGCCGCCGAAGGGCGCCACGATCCGCGTGCCGAGCTATGCGATCGGCGGTGGCAGCCGGGGCGACGTCGGGCGAGGAGCCATCTCCGTCCTGCGCTCGACGATCCCGTTCGTCTCCCGCGTCGAGAACCGGGCAGCTGCCGCCGGTGGGGTGGACGGCGAGACCCTCGAGGAGACGAAGGTGCGCGGTCCCATCATCCTGCGCACGCGTAACCGGGCCGTCACGGCGGAGGACTACGAGCACCTCGCCCGCGAGGCGGCGCCCGAGGTGGCACGTGTCCGCTGCCTGGCGGCGGGCGGCGGCGACGCCGACGGTGTACGCGTCCTCATCGTGCCGTCCGCCGAGAGTGACGATGTCGGGCGGCTGCGCTTCGAGCAGCTCATCCCGCCGGTGGGAGTGCTCGAGAGGGTCTCGCAGTACCTCGACGAGCGGCGCACCCTCGGCGCCCGCGTCTCGGTGGAGCCGCCGCACTACCAGGGCGTCACGGCCGTCGTGCGCATCCGAGCCCGCCCCCGCTACGACCCTGCAGAGGTCGAGCGCGACGGTCGGCGCGCCCTGTACGGCTACTTCCACCCGATCACGGGTGGGCCGAACCTCACCGGCTGGCCCTTCGGGCGGCCCGTCCGCGTGGGTGAGCTGTACGCCGTGCTGCAGGGCGTCCCCGGCATCGACTACCTCGAGGACACCCGGTTGTTCCCGGCCGATCCGCTCACCGGTGAGCGGGGCGAGTCGGTCACCCAGATCCTGCTCGATGCAAACGCCCTCGTGTTCAGTTACGAGCACGTTCTGCGGGTGGAGGCGTAAGGGTGCCCGCGCACGGCTCCGCTTCGGGTTCCGCCGCCACCCTGGTCGCCCGGCCACCAGCCGGCCGGGGCGGCGTCGAGGCAGGGAGCTGCCCGACCCCGCACGCCCTCTCCGAGCTGCTGCCGGCGATGTTCCACGAGGACGACTTCGCCCTTCGCCTCGTCGCCGCGCTCGACGACGTGCTGGCACCTGCGCTCGTCGCCCTGGACTGCCTCTGGTGCTACCTCGACCCGCGCCTTGCCCCGGAGGACTTCCTGGCCTGGCTGGCGGGCTGGGTCGGGATGGGAACCGAGCGCGGCTGGTCGGTGGAGCGACAGCGGGCGCTCGTTCGCCAGGCCGTCGAGCTGTACCGCTGGCAGGGCACGGCGCACGGGCTGTCCGCCCACGTGGCGCTGTGCACGGGCGTCGAGGTCGAGATCATCGACCCGGGTGGCGTCGCCTGGTCGGAGACACCCCTCGGGTCTCTACCGGGCACGGCCGGCGGCGCGATCGTCGTACGGGTGACCGCCTCCGGGATGAGCGACAGCGACCTCGGCGAGCTGGAGACGATCGTGGCGGCGGCAAAGCCCGCCCATGTTTCTCACCGGGTCGAGATCGCCTGAGTACTAGGAGCGCACGAGGACGCCGGCGGCCGGCGCCTGGGGCGCCGAGACACCGAGGTCGTCGAGCATGCGGGCATAGTCAGCCGTCGCACGTGCGGCGGCGGCGTAGTCCGCCGACTGCTCGTGGGCCGAGACCGTCGTGCGCCAGAGGCCGTCTCGGTAGCGGTCGATCTCGAGGCCGCGGCCGGCCACCCGGAGCGCCTCGGCAGGGTCGCCGTCCTCGAGCAGGTGGGCTGCGAGCTGCTCGGCCGCTTCGGCCGCCCGCGTGCGGAAGACCTCGCGCTCATCGACGAGCCAGTCGGCGGTGCCGGCTCCGGCGAGCAGCTCACCCCCGTAGGCCTCCAGCGCCGCCCGCCAGGCGGCGACGGCCCCGTCGTCCTCATGACGGCCACGGGCTGCCTGCGCGGCGCGCAGGGCATCGTTGAAGACGAGAACGTCGGCTTGCTCGCTCGTGAGGTCGAGCAGGTAGCCATCGCCGCGTCGAGCCACGAGGGCGCCGGCGCCCGAAGGCAGGAAACCGCGATCGCCCTCCTCGTCAAAGCCGCCGGGATGCCGGGTCTCATCAGGTGCGCCCGCGGCGTCGAGGAACTTGCGCAGCGAGCTGATCGCCACCTGTACGTTCCGCGTGGCGGCGTCGGCGTTGCCGGGCCACAGGTCGGCGGCGAGACGGTCGCGGTGCACGACGCGTCCGGCATTGACGGCGAGCAGTTGCAGAACGGCCCGTACTTTCGGCTGGGCGCGCGAGATGTCCACGAGGGTTCCGCCGATGCGGAGCTCGAAGTCACCGAGGCAGCGGAGCCGCACCTCGCCGCCCTCCGTCGCCGGCTCCAGGCGGGTCGGCAGCCGCCGGAGCCCTCTCGCCGCCCGGAGCCAGACGGCGACGTCGGCGGCGCTCAGACCCGGCGGTTCTCCCGCCACTCCGCCGCCGCCCTCACCCTCCCGGACGGCGGCTGCCAGCAAGGCTGCACCCGGGCAGCCCACCGAGCGCGAGAGCCGCTCGGCCGCCAGTAGCTGTGGCGCGGCAGGCGCCGCCCCCTCCCGCTCCGCCACGAGCCCGAGCAGCACGGAGGACCAGGCCTGCAGGGTGCGTGAGCCGAGCTCGCTCGCCAGCTGGAGGGAGCGGTCGGCCGCCCGGCGGGCGTCGCCCCCGCCGCCGAACAGAGCCGCAGCCCCCGCCACGAGGGCGAGAACGGCCTCCACCCAGGGGTTGGCGGTGTCGGCGAGTGCCTCGGAGGCGGTGAGGGCTGCATCGGCAAGAGCGCCGGCCTCTCCGCCGGGAAGCGTCCCGAGCAGGCGGGCGATGCAGGGCGGCAGCGTCGGCTCGAGGCCGGCCAACGCCGTGGCGGCGAGCTCCTGGCTGCCGGGGCGCCCGAGCAGGCAGCCGGCGAGGGCCGCCACGAGCGTCGCCCAGTGCTCGAGCGTCTGGCTCGGCGAGTCGAGCCCGTTGGAGAGCAGATCCCAGGCACGCGAGGGGCTGCCGGCGAGCACGCAGGCGACTGCCGTCACGAGTAGCTCGATCGGCTCGTCCGCGGCGTGCTGGGCCGTTGCAGCGGGCCCGTCCGTGAGCGCCTGGCGCAGCGTCCCCGACCAGCCGATGAGCGGTGTGGCGCTCGGTTCCACCCATCCCTCGAGGGCCATCAGCTCGGCCGTGCACGTCCTTGCCAAGCGCGGGACGTCGGCGAGCCCCTCCGCCTGGCGGAAGGTGTCGCGGGCCTGCCGCCAGCGCAGTGCCAGCACCTGGCGACGGGCTCGTGCCAAGAGCACCCAGGCGTCGCTGCCGGCGAGGGCTCCCGACATCGCCTCCGGCCACGCCGCCGCCACATCGAGCAACTCGCCGCTCGAGCTGTGGAGGAGGCGCCGGGCGGACTCCCAGTCCTGGGCTCGGCAGTAGGCGCGCCACGCCTCCCCGAGCGCCCCCTCGGCCTCGAGGATGCACGCTGCCCGCAGACAGCTCTGGCGAGCTCCCTCCTCACCCAGGCGCTCGAAGAGGAGCTGCTCGAGATGACCACGGAGGACCTCGTGCATCCGGTACGTGACGGCATCGTTCGTCGTGAGAAACAGGTGGCGCGCCGACAGCTCCTCGAGCACGACGGCGCTGTCGTTCCGCCCGAGGAGGGCGTCGCACATGGCGCCCGAGAGGATGTCGAGCACGCAGGAGTCGATGAGGAACGACCGCAGGTCGCCTTCGAGCCCGGCGAGGATGTTCTCGGTGAGATAGTCCCGGTACGTTCGCAGCCGCGTCGGCAGCGACACGAGGATGTGGCGGCGGTACGCCGCCGGTTTCCCCGTGATGGCGAGGTGGAAGAGGTGGAGCCCGGCCGCCCAACCGCCCGTGCGCCGCGCCAGCTCGGCGATCTCCTCCGGCGGCACCTCGTGGCCGAGATGGCGCCGGAAGAGGTCCTCCACCTCCCACGAGCGAAACCGCAGCTCGTCCGGCCCGATCTCGAGCACCTGATCGGCCACCCGAAGGCGGGAGAGATCGACGCGAGGTGGTTGGCGGCTCAGCACGGCAAGGTGCAGCCAGGGCGGCAGGTGCGAGATGAGCCGGCCGAGGGCCTCCTCGGCGGGGGAGCCGCCGAGCACGTGGGCATCGTCCACGACGAGCACGATCTCGACCGGGCGGGCCCCCTGGGCGGACTCCACGAAGTCGGCCACGGAGGACGGCGCCGGTCCGCTGACGAGGCCGGCCCCTTCGAGCACGCCGAAGAGGTGGCGCACGAGGCCGACGTCGTCGACCGTCGCCCGGTCGGCCTGGTACCAGAGCACCATGCGGTCAGCCGTGTGCTCTGCCTGCGCGAAGCCGGCGAGGAGCCAGCTCTTGCCCGAGCCGGCCGGGGCGGCAACCACGGTGAGCGGCACTGTCCAGGAGCGCTCCAACATGGCGGAGAGCCGCGGCCGCTCGAGCGTGCGCACGAGGGGTGGACTGCTGCGGGCGGGAAAGGACGTCATGCCCGTCTGACCGCCGCCCGCACCGCCGCATGCACAGGATCGTTGGTCATGAGCAACCGGTCCCCCGAGACGTGGGAGCCACCCCTCCCAAGTGGCTGAGTTTGATATCAGGAGCGGACCGAGTCAAGGGGCTGTTTCCCCCTTCTTTGTGCCTCCGAGCCGTCAGCGTGCTGCTGGACGGCCGGTGCGCTCGGTGACTACCGGACGACGCGGAGCTTGGCGCGCGCCGGCACCGGGAGCGGCTGTCCATCGGGCAGTGCCAGCTGCACCGGCTTGTCGCTCTGTCGGCGAAGCAGATCGGACAAGGCGTCCATCGACATGGGGTGAGACAGGTAGTAGCCCTGAACGAGCGGGCAGCCCATTGCCGAGAGGCGGGCGAGTTGGCCGGCCGTCTCGACTCCCTCGGCGACGACGGTCATGCCGACGGCACGGGCGAGCTCCATGACGGCGGCGACGATGGCCGCGTCGACCGGGTCGTTCTCGAGGTCGCGCACGAAGGCCCGGTCAAGCTTGACGTAGTCGACCGGCATGAGCTTGAGGTAGTTCAAGGACGAGTAGCCCGTGCCGAAGTCGTCGATGGCAAGCCGAACACCGAGCGACTTCAGATCGGTCAGCGTGCGGATGGTGTGATCGATGTCGGACATGGCCATGCCCTCGGTGATCTCGAGGCAGAGCTGCGACGGGTGAAGGCCCGAGATCGCGAGCACCGAGCTGACCTCTTCGAGCAGTCCTGGCTGCTGGAACTGGCGGGCCGAGAGGTTGACGGCGACGCTGAACGGCATTCCGTGGTCGTCGACCCACCGCTTGGCCTGGTGGCAGGCCTCCTCGAGCACCTGATGGCCGATGGCGAAGATGAGCCCTGTCTCCTCCGCCAGCCCGATGAAGCTCGCAGGCGACAGCGTGCCCAAGGCGGGGTGCTCCCAGCGGACGAGCGCCTCGACGCCCACGATCTGACCGTTTCCCGTCGCGACGACGGGCTGGTAGTGGACGGTCAGCTCCTGCTGATCGACGGCGCGGCGCAGCCCGAACTCGAGGTCGAGCCAGTCGACCGACCGTGTGATCATGGCAGCGGCATCGAAGCGGGCGAAGCGGTCGGCCCCGAGTCGCTTGGCTTGGTACATGGCGACGTCGGCGTCGTGCAGGACGTCGTCAGGTGTGGAGCCGGCCGTTGCGATGGAGATCCCGATGCTGACACTGGCAGTGATCGTGCGCCCGCCGGCGAGCGTCATCGGGGCGCGGACGGCCTCGAGGATCCGCAGGGCCGTTGCCTCTGCTGCCTCTGGGCTGTCGATGTTCTCGAGCAGCAAGGTGAACTCGTCGCCGCCGAAGCGGGCGAGCGTGTCGCCCTCCCGGGTGACGCGCCGGAGGCGGTCGCCGATGCAGACGAGCAGCTCGTCGCCGGCCTGGTGGCCGAGGCTGTCGTTCGTCATCTTGAAGCGGTCGATGTCGGCGAACAGGACGGCATGGATCTCGCCCGTGCGGTCGACCCGCTTGAGAGCGTGCTGCAGGCGGTCGAGGAAGATGCGGCGGTTTGGGAGGCCGGTCAGCGAGTCGTGGAAGGCGTGGTACTCGAGCAGGACGCGCTGCGAGATGTCGCGGAACGTCAGCACGGCACCGACCACCTCCTCACCCGAGCAGATGGGGGAGGAGGTGACCTCGACGGGGAAGTTCTCACCGACGCGTCGACGGAACGTCGACTGCTCTCCTTCGACGACCTCGTTCTTGTCGATGGAGCGGCGGGCGATGCGAGCCAGGATGGCGAGCTCGGTAGAGGTGAGGTCCTGGGCGGCGAGTTCGCTTTCGCTCCAGCCGAGCAATTGCTCGGCGGCTGCGTTCATGAACGTGACGCGAGCTTCGTCGTCGAAGGCGCACACCCCTTCGGCCAAGCTGGCCGTGATGGCAACGAGTCGTTCGTGCTCCCGGCGCCGCTCCTCGTAGAGCGAGGAGTTGGCGAGGGCGCCGCTGCCGACAGCGGCGAGCGCCTCGAGCAGGGCGCGGTCGGCATCGTCGAAGGGTTCGCCGCGGCTCCTGCCGCTCACTGCCAGCCAGCACTGCGTTCCGTCGACCGCCATGCGGGCGGCCATGGTGCCCTCGTTCGGCTCCGTCGCCGAGACGGCTGCCTCCGGGCAGCGCAACAGCTTCGAAGCGGCCGCCGACAGCGACGAGCTCACGTCGCCCGACCTCATGGCACCGTGCACCGTCAGGGTGGAGTCGAAGAGACCGAGCAACCGGCTGCGGTCGTGGCGGGCACGGAAGTGGCCGGCGAGCGCCTGGCGGAAGGCCAGGAAGGGGAGCACGACGAAGAGGGCGGCGAAGGCATAGGCCGACACCGCCAGGGCGGAGATCACGCCGAGTGACACGGAGGCAGCCAGCAGGAGAGCCCGTATCTCGATGCCGTCGAGCAGTGCCGAGCGGAGTCGCACGGCGCTCGTGGTGGCGACGATGACGGACAACGCCAAGGAGTTGACGAGGAAGTAGATGATGGCGCCCAAGACGGCGGCGGCCAGCTGGGACAGACCGAGCCGGCTCCCCGGAGGTGCGACGAGGTGGACGACGACGAGGCCGGCCGTGACCGAGATGGTGATCTGAGCGAGGTTGAAGGCCGTCTTGACAACGGCCCGCCGCCGGATCACCTGTGCCAGCAGCGTCGCCAGCAGGAAGGCACTCAGGGCTCCCAGGGGCGGCGCCACGAGCGCCAGAACGACGAAGAAGCCTTCGTCGAGGTGGTGCGCCTGCGAGGAGCCCTCGGCGTACATCACGATGGGCCAGACCCAGCTGGCCAGGACGAGAACAGACAGTACGCCCCACACCTCCGGTGAGCCGAAGCCGAGGGTTCCGAACGCTCTGAGCACCAGGAGGGCACAGAGCACTCCAGCGGCGACGGTCACGCCGAGCACGACCCTGGCGGGACGCGGAAGCGTCAGCGATGTTGCCACGGTCGACATGTCGCCGTTACCCCCAGATCTCGTCGTTCCAGGCGGCACCGTTCCAGGCGGCACCGTTCCAGGCCGCCCCGTTCCAGGCCGCCCCGTTCCAGGCCGCACCGTTCCAGGCCGCACCGTTCCAGGCCGCCCCGTTCCAAGCGGCGCCCTCCCAGGTCTGAGCGTTCCAGGCAGCGCCGTTCCAGGCCGCCCCGTTCCAGGCCGCACCCAGCCACGAGATGCCCGCCGAGGCCGTTGCGGCGAGGGCGGTGCTCGTGGCGACCGAGGTGCCGAGCGGGGAGCCGCCCCAGGCCGGACCGCTCCAGTTTGCCGGGTTCCACGACGATGCCGCCCAGGTCGACGACAGCGAGACGGTCGCTCCGGGCGAGCTCGACTCGGCCGCCGCCGCGGGTCCCTGGTCGAGGAAGACCTGGCCGGCGTCGGCGTCCGCCGCTACGACGTTGGCGACGCCGTGGCCGTCCACGAGCGGGCTGCCGACAGGCCCCGGGCTGGCGCCGTAGAGGAGCGCGGCCTTCACCTGGTCTGGCGTGAGGCCGGGGTTGGCCTGCAGGAGGAGGGCGACCAAGCCGGAGACGATCGCCGCCGAGAAGGACGTGCCCGAGCCGACGAAGTTGTAACGGCCGATCCTCGCCTGCGGGTTGTCCTCGGAGATCGTGGAGGCGGGTGGCATGATGCTCACGACGGAGCGCCCCGGCGCCACGAGATCCGGCTTGAACCATCCGTCGATGGACGTGGGGCCGACGCTCGAGAAGGCCGGCACGGCGAAGTTGGCTGCAACGTCGGCCGCCCCGTCGTCCATGGCCCCCGCCGTGATCACGAGGGGGTCATCGCCGGGCGAGGTGATCGAGCCGTTGTCCGGTCCGGCGTTGCCGGCGGAGGTCACGACCACGATCCCAGCATCCCAGGCTGCTTCGACGGCTTGGTCGAGCGGGTCGAGGGCGGAGGGGGAAGTGGGCTCCACGCCGAGGGAGAGGTTGAGCACCTGGATCCCGTCCGACGCCTGGTTGGCGATGGCCCAGGACACTCCCTCGATGACCGTGCTCTCGTTCGTGACGCCGCTGGAGCCGGCAACCTTGATCGACACGAGGTCGGCACCGGGCGCCACACCCGAGTAGGTGCCGCCGGAGGACTGGCCGTTCGAGGCGATGAGACCGGCGACGAAGGTGCCGTGACCGTATGAGTCAGTAGCCCAGCCGTTGGGGTTTTTCGGGTTGTTGAGGTTGACGCCGGCAACGACGCGGGAAGCAAGATCGGGGAGGTTGGCGTCGATCCCGGTGTCGAGGACGGCGACAGTGACGCCGGAGCCGTTGATGCCGTTCGCCCACATCGACGTCGCCCCGGTGACGGACGTGAAGACGCCGGACGGGTGAGATCCGGCCGGCAGGCCAGTGCCCTCCACCATGACCTGCAGGTTGGGCGAGACCCGCAGCCCGTCGCCGGTCACGACCGAGGCCTCATTCGCCGTGAGCTTGGCGACGACGCCGTGCACGATGGGCAGATCCGAGAGTGTGACGCCGTGAGCCGCCGCTACGTCGGCGGCGGCGACGGCGCTGCTGGCGCCCTGCACGATGAACTGGTGAGCGGCACCTGTGAGTTGACGAGCGGCACCGGTGGTCGTCGCCGACTCGGTGCCGCTCACGGCGGCCACTCCTAAGCACACGACGGTGAGAGCCAGGAGGCCCCTTTTGGGCTTCCGGCGATTCCAAGCCACTGATCGCCGTGTTCCCCGACAGTTCGCGTCACTCATGCTGCGGCCTCCCCTCGCTCCCACATGACCCGCTGTCAGGTGGGAAGACGCCGTAGGTGGTCAGTTAACCACTCGGAGTGACACTATAGCCGCTTTCGGACAACACAGTTGTCCTCGGACGGAAATGTCGCGGAAACGGGCTCGCCACCGCGCCGGAACGCCCACGAGACGGCCGGGCGGGCGCTCGTTCAGCTGCTCAGGGCGGCGCTGGCCGGGCCGTCGACGCCGGCGATGGGTTCTTCGAGGCTCAGATGACGACGTTCACGAGATTGGGAGGACGGGCGATGAGGCGGCGGGGCTCGGCGCCGGCGAGCAGCTGTCGAATCTTCTCCGACGCCAAGGCGACGGCGATCGCCTCGTCCTCGGTGATCTCGGCATCCACCTCGACTCGGTCGCGTAGCTTGCCGTTCACTTGCACGACGAGGGTGGCGCGCTCCGCCTTCAGGAAGGAGGGATCCGCCGCCGGCCAGGGCCGCAGGTGGACATGCTCGCCGTGGCGGTGCTCGTAGGCCTCCGCCGCCAGGTGAGGGGCAAAGGGCGCCAGCAGCTCCAGCAAGGTGTCGATCGCCTCGCCCACGGCGGCGGAATCGGTGCCAGCGTGCACATGCTTGTAGATCGTGTTCGTGAGCTCCATAAGGGCGGCGACGCAGGTGTTGAAGCCGTAGCGCTCGATGTCTGTCGTGATGCGGGCGATCGTGCGGTGCACCTCACGATGGAGGCCGTCTGGCGAGAGGGCCACCCCGCCCGTGGCAGGCTCGCCCCCGACCTCACCGGTCGCCAACCGCCAGACGCGCCCGAGGTAGCGCAGGCAGCCCTCGATGATCTCGTCGGTCTGGTCAGACCAGTCGATGTCCTCCACCGGTGGGCCGGCGAACAGGTGGAAGAGCCGGAGGGCATCGGCGCCGACGCTCTCGAAGTAGGCGTCAGGCGACACGACATTGCCCTTCGACTTCGACATGGCCTTGCCGCCGAGGCGGATCATGCCTTGGCAGAACAGCTGGGCGAAGGGCTCGCGGATCTCGGGCGGTGATAGGCCGACGTCGCCGAGGGCACGCGTGTAGAAGCGGGCGTAGAGCAGGTGCAAGATGGCGTGGGTGATGCCGCCGATGTAACGGTCGACCGGCATGTACTGGCGGGCGGCCGCCTGGTCGATCGGGTCGACCTCGTCGTGCGGGTTCGCAAAACGCAGGAAGTACCACGACGAGTCCACAAAGGTGTCCATCGTGTCGGTCTCCCGCATGGCCGGACCCCCGCATTTGGGGCAGGTGGCATGCAGGAAGCCTTCGTGGAAGCGCAGGGGTGACTCTCCCGTCGGGCGGAACTCGACGTCCTCCGGCAGGAGGATCGGCAGCTCGTCCCGGGGCACCGGCTGGATGCCATCCGTCGGGCAGTACACGACCGGAATAGGGCAGCCCCAGTAGCGCTGCCTGCTGATCAGCCAGTCCCGCAGGCGGTAGTTCACGGCGGCGCGGCCGATGCCCTCGGTCTCGAGCCACTCGATCGCCTTGGTTTTGGCGGCGGCATTGTCGAGCCCGTTCAACCAGTCGCTGTTGATGTGGGGGCCGTCGCCCGCAAAGGCGCCCCCTTCGAAACCCTCCGGCGGCGCCACGGTCCTGACGACGGGCAACCCGTAGGCCTCGGCGAAGTCGAAGTCGCGCTGGTCCTCGGCCGGCACCGCCATGATGGCACCCGTCCCGTAGCTGGCGAGCACGTAGTCCGCCACGTAGACCGGGATGTCCTCGCCGTTAAAGGGGTTGACCACGTAGCTGCCGGTGAAGGCGCCCCTCTTGTCGAGGGATCCCTCCGAGGCCATCCGTTCGAGGTCGGTCTCGTGAGAGGCCCGCGTGCGCAGCTCGTCGACGGCCTCCCGCTGTGCGGGCGTGATGAGTTCCTCCACGAGCGGGTGCTCGGGGGCGAGGACGGCGTAGGTCATTCCGAAGGCCGTGTCCGGGCGCGTCGTGAAGACCTCGATTGCGACATCGGGGCGGTCCTTCACCCGCATGCTGAACTGGGCGCCCTGCGATCGGCCGATCCAGTTGCGCTGCATCGTCTTCACGCGTTCCGGCCAGTCGAGGCCGTCGAGAGCGTCGACGAGCTCGTCGGCGTACTTCGTGATTCGCAGGAACCACTGCTCGAGGTTGCGGCGCTCGACGAGGTCGCCGGAGCGCTCGCACGTGCCGTCCGGCAGGACCTGCTCGTTCGCAAGCACGGTCTGACAGCCCGGGCACCAGTTGACGGGCGCCTCGGCGCGGTAGGCGAGGCCGGCCTCGAGGAACTCGAGGAAGATGACCTGGTTCCACATCATGTAGTCCGGGTCGTGGCTGCGCAGCTCGCGTCGCCAGTCGTACACGGCGCCGAGGCGCTTGACGGAACGCTTCAACTCGGCGATGCGGGCCTCTGTATAGACGCGGGGAGCCATGCCCCCCTTGATGGCAGCGTTCTCGGCGGGAAGGCCGAAGGAATCGAAGCCGAAGGGGGAGAGAACGGCGTCGCCGTTCATCGTGCGGTAACGGACGAGCACGTCGCCGAAGGTGTAGTTGCGGATATGGCCCTGGTGGGCGGGCCCGCTCGGGTACGGATACATGCAGAGCACGTAGGAGGGAGGACGCGGGTCGTCGATGTTGACCTGGTAGGTGCCTTCGCGTGCCCAGCGTTCCTGCCAGCGCGCCTCGACCTCCTGAACGTCGTAGCCCTCGGACATGAGCAACAGGCTAGTGGCGGGCTGTGGGCGGGTCGGAGGGAGCGGCGGGCGGGTTCACTTTCCCCGCTGGGGTGCCAATTCGAGCTCCGCCCGAGGTGAGGGCCTCGCGGGGTCGCTGCTAAGCTCCAAGGAACCACGGGGGCGTAGCTCAGTTGGTAGAGCGCTTGACTGGCAGTCAAGAGGTCCGAGGGTTCGAGTCCCTTCGCCTCCACCGAAAGTACCAGGTAGATGGCTGGAGCTGACCACCGAGGAGGTGGTCCGCCTCTCTTCTCCCCTACGGCAGCCCTACAATCTCCGGTATTCTTCCTTGTGCAGCACTGCGCAGAAGACTCGCGTGCCGCCGATGGGTGACCCGGTCGTTCCCCGCCCGGGGTTCAGAGGATGTTGCTCAACCTGCTCATGTTGCTCATGTTGCTCACTACCTCGCCTCACGGCTCACGGCCTCAGGCACACCTGCGCAACGCTCATGCTCGCCAACGGCGTGCCACCGAGAGTCGCCGCCGAGCGCCTCGGGCACTCTGACCCGTCTCTGTTCATGAACCTCTACAGCCACGTCACGCCGTCCACGCAACGCGAGGCGGCGGAAAGGATCGGGGCGGCGCTGTTCGATTGAGATGGGGCTTCAGGTAGCCGGCCCGCCGCAATCGCGGAACCGTCCGGCGCTCGGACTGAGTAGACGCGGATCGACGTTCGAGGCGGCGTTCCGTTTCGCGACTGCCCTCCAACGGGACATTGAGGACGGTCGGTGCTCAAGTCCCGGCCGGGACATTGAGCAGGTAGTCGGACCCAAAGACCTTGGATACCCTCTGATGGAACCGCCCCGACGGCGGCGCGCCGGCCGTACGAGATCGTGGCGCTGGGAG
>JBKQSP010000089.1:0-5194 GCA_052143575.1 Acidimicrobiales bacterium | reverse complement strand
GCCACGGGGGTACAGATCGCCGCCGAGGTGCGGCGTTCAGGCCGCCGCGTCCTCCTCTCGGTGGGTGAGCACGTGCGAGGGCCGCGCCTTTACCGAGGCAGGGATATCCAGTGGTGGATGCAGGCGGCCGGTGTGCTGGACGAGCGTTACGACGAGGTCGACGACATCGTGAGAGCGCGCCGCGTCCCCTCAATGCAGCTTGCCGGTTCGCCCGAGAAGGCCACCTTCGATCTCAACGCCCTCACAAGCCTCGGCGTCACCCTGGTGGGCCGCCTCGCCGGAGTCGATCGCGGGCGCGCCCAGTTCTCCGGTTCCCTGCGCAACAAGTGCGAGCTTGCCGACCTCAAACTGGGTCGACTCCTCGACAGGATCGACGAGTGGGCGGTGATGAGTGGTCTCGACGGCTCGCTGCCGCCACCGGAACGGTTCGAGCCGACAGCCGTGCCCTCATCGCCGCCCCTCGGCCTTGACCTCGGGAGCGGGGAGATCGAGACGATCATCTGGGCGACGGGCTTCCGGCCGGACTACTCGTGGCTGGACGTAGCGGTGCTGGACGGCAAGGGCCTGATTCGCCATGAAGGCGGCATTGTCGCCTCGCCCGGGATGTACCTGCTCGGAAGCCCCTTTCTCCGCCGGCGGAAGTCGAGTTTCATCGACGGTGGCCGTGTCGATGCCGAAGACCTCGCCTGGGAGGTCGACGCTTACCTCGGCGGCAGGGTCGCTTCTCGGAGTTGAGAAGACACGCCTTCCTTGGCCGGGTGATGGTGATCGAACCGTCGTGGTAGTCCGAGCCCACGAATGTCGCTCGCGGCCGGCGGCATCACACGATCTTCGCATCAGGCTGGGTCGTACACTTCACTGTGCTTGTCGGGCGTGATCGAGAGCAGTCGGCTATCGACCGGTTGCTCTCCGCTGCTCGGTCGGGTCGCGGTGAAGTCCTCGCGATCGTCGGGGAGGCGGGTATCGGCAAATCTGCGCTGCTCGCCTATGCGCAGGACCGGGCAGTTGGCATGAGCATCCTTCGCGCCCGCGGCGTCCAATCCGAGGCGCGCATCCCGTTTGCGGCACTGTTCGAGCTGCTCCGACCTGCCCTGGCTTCGCTCGAGCGCATCCCGCAGCCGCAGGCCGCCGCTCTCGAGGGTGCCTTGGCGCTCCGGCCGGCCAGCGCGGAGGATCGGTTCGCCATCGGCGCCGCCACCCTGAGCCTGCTGGCCGCCCACGCGGAGTCGTCGCCACTCCTCGTGACAGTCGACGACGCCCACTGGCTGGACGGATCGAGTGCGAACGCCTTGTTGTTCGCATCTCGACGACTGGTCGCGGATCCGGTCCTCGTCCTTCTCGCGGTGCGGGAGGGCACGCCATCTCTTCTCGATGGTGCCGACCTTCCTCGCCTACGGCTCGATGGTCTCGATCGCGAAGCGTCGATGGTGCTACTCCGTCGACGGGCGCCTGGCCTGGCCGAGCACAAGCTCGACGCGCCGTTCGCCGATCGCTTGCATCGCGAGACCGGCGGTAACCCTCTGGCGCTCTTGGAACTGGGCGACGAGCGTGCGTGGTTGGAGCAGACACCGCTGCACGAGCCGCTTCCGATCGTGGCGAGCGTGGCAAACTCGTACGCGCAGCGCTTCGATTCCCTCGCCTCCGGTGCGCGCCGAATGCTGGTATTACTCGCGGCCAGCGACGCCGGCGACCTCTCTGGACTCGCCCGACCAGCATCAGCGCTCGGGCTCGACGTCGAGGACATTGCGCCTGGCGAAGCTGCCGGGCTCGTCGACGTACGAGGTGCCCGGGTCGAGTGGCGCCATCCGCTCGCCCGCTCTGCGGTCTACGGGCGTGCCGCTCCCGCCGAGCGACGCGCAGCGCATCGTGCGCTGGCGGACGCCCTGCCAGACGCGGACGACGACCGTCGGGCCTGGCACCTGGCGCTCGCCACCCTCGGCCCGAACGCCGTCGCCTCTTCTGCGCTCGAACAGGCCGGTGTCCGTGCACGTGAACGGAGTGCGTACGACGTTGCTTCCCGCACCTTCGAGCGAGCCGCCTCGCTGGCTCCAAATGAGGAGCGACGAGGTCGCCTGCTCCTCGCCGCCGCCGACGCGGCGTGGTTGAGCGGCCTCGGTGATCGAGCCAACGAACTGCTGGACGACGCCGAAGAGCATCGGCCGGAACCTGGTCTCTGGATCTCGATCGAGCACCTTCGTGGGCACGTCGCCACGCGCCGGGGCTATGTCATCGAGGGCCGGCGAATCCTGTTGGCGGCGGCGGAGGAAGCGGCGAAAATCGACCAGGCGAGGGCCGTCATCATGCTGGCGGAAGCGGTGCACGCCTCCTTCTATCTCGGTGACGCTGTGGCGATGCGTAGCATCGCCGACCAGATCTCGGCTCTTGCAAGCGCCTGCGTGGACACCCGCTCGGAGTTCTTCGCCGCGATGGCCGAAGGGATGGCGCTCATCTACTCGGGAAAGGATGACCGGGGCCCCCGACTGATTCGGCACGCCATCGCGACTCTTAGGCGCTCGGATGAGCTTCGGGACGACCGGACCCTCCTCGCCTGGGCGGCGATGGCACCGCTGTGGCTTCGGGAAGCGACCGAGGGCGCGGCGCTCGTGGATCGCGCACTCGCCGTCGCGCGAACTCGGTCGGCTGCAGGTGTGCTGCCGTGGGTTCTCTTGCACGTCGCCATCGATCGCGGGACAAGTGATCGCTGGGTGGAGGCCGAGGCGGCCTTCTACGAGGCCATCGACCTGGCGAGGGAGAGCGGGCAGGACGCGGAGTTGGCAATGTCGTTGGCTCGGCTTGCCTGGCTCGAGGCGCGTGAGGGCAAGGAGGACCGGTGCCGGGCACACGCCAGCGAAGCTCTGGAACTGAGCCGACGCCTCGGTCTCGGACCTCCTGAAGTCTGGGCTCTGAACGCTCTTGGTGACCTCGAGCTGGGGCGGGGAAAGCCGGAGGAGGCGTTGCTCCGCTACGAAGAACAGCTGGCGGCGCTGCAGGCGCGCGGCATCAACGACGTCGATCTGTCGCCCGCTCCGGAGCTCGTCGAAGCGTACCTTCGCACCGGGCGGGCGGATACGGCCGCCGAGGCGGCCGCCGAGTTCGAGCGCGAGGCGGCCGTCAAGGGGTTACCGTGGGCACTGGCGAGAGCGGCACGGTCTCGGGGACTCGTCGCAGCCGAAGACCAGTTCGAAGCGTGCTTCGCCGAGGCCTTAGCTCGTAACGCCGAGACGCTCGACGGCTTCGAGGCTGCCCGCACTCATCTCGCCTACGGCTCGCGCTTACGGAGGTGTCGGCAGCGGGTGAGAGCCCGAAAGGAGCTGCGGGAGGCGATCTCTATCTTCGACCACCTTGGCGCCGAGCCATGGAGCGAGATCGCCCGCAAGGAGCTTGCCGCCACCGGGGAGACTGTTCGGCGGCGTGACCCGGCGAACGTCACCACCCAGTTGACGCCGCAAGAGCTGCAGATCGCACTGCTGCTGGCCGAGCGCCGAACAACGCGGGAGGTCGCAGCGGCGCTCTTTCTCAGCCCGAAGACAGTCGAGTACCACCTGCGGAGCGTGTATCGGAAACTCGGGGTCGCTACTCGGGAGGAGCTCGCGGCCGCAATGGGTCGGGCTCATTGACCTGCCGACCTTGCCGGTGTGCCGCTCGAGCAGCGCCGACTGGAGTCGATGCGGTCGAGGCGCTCGGACACCAGAAAGCCGCCGCTGAGCAGCGAGAACGTTGTCGAATTCACAACGGGAGTGGGGACGGAGGGACTCGAACCCTCACTGGAGGCGTTTTAAGCGCCCTGCCTCTGCCGTTGGGCTACGTCCCCCGCGCCGGCGATCGCACGTGATCGAGACTCAACGTCTCCTGTTCGCCGTACGGACCGAGATGACCATCCAACCACGCCCGCTCCGTCTCCATGGGCGCCTCGAGCGGCTCGATGACCCGGCCGAGGCGCATCGTCACCCGGGCGGCCGCCGAGTACGCCGGCCAGGCGGGTCGTCGCCCCTCGCCGAGGGACTCTTCCGGACCGGGGTCACCGTTGCGGGCAAAGGCAACCCAGGCTGATCGCATGGCAAGCGACAACGCCTCGGCCTCCGGCCCGCTCCCGGCGAACAACGACACAAACGGGTTGTCCGCGGTGCCGAATACGAACGGGAGCTCGAGCGCATGGCACGATCCGAGCGTCCCGCCGCCGAAGGGCGTTTCCCAGTCGAAGAGGTAGGCGAAGGTGCGGGCGTTGTGGGCGGCGTGCGCCGCTGCGAGGCGCATCGACGGGACGCGGAACACCCAGTCCGTCCCGAGCGCCGTGTAGAGGCTGGGCGGGTCGACTGGCTCGCCTCGGCTCGCCCGGGCCGTCCGGAACGTCTCGATGAGCTCGGCCGCGGGTACCACCTCGCCGAGGCCGGCCGCCCTGATCTGGGCACGCACGAGCTTGCCCAGACGAACCTCGTCGATCTCGTGAGCGGCGGCGGCGCTGAAGGTGAAGAACGTCCACTCCTCACGGTTCGTCCCGACGAGCAGGTCGACGCCGCTGCAGGCGCCGTCGGCGATCTCGGCGGCCGGATGCCGACACAGGACACCCCCGTCGACGACGGGCTGGAACGCCAGGCCGTTGGCTGGTTGGGAGGCCCCCACGCTCTGCTGGGCCGCCAGGAGCTCCTCGAGGGGAACCGCCGAGAGCCCTTCTCGTGTGAGCCCGGCCATCCCGAGCTCGCGGCCGAGCGCCTCTGCCACGCGGGTCGCCTCCGCCACGCCGACCGCCGCAGCCGCCCCGCTCTGCATGATGGCCCGCCGGTACAACGGTCGCGCCTCCTCAGCGGCCAGCAGCGCCGCCACGCACATGGCCCCGGCCGACTCTCCGAAGATCGTCACGTTGTCGGCATCGCCACCGAATCGAGCGGCGTGAGCGGCGACGAACCGGAGGGCGGCGATCTGGTCGCGCAAGCCCCAGTTGCCGATACCCGCCGCCCCCGAACCGGGATCCGCCAGCACCGGATGCGCCAGCCAGCCGAGGGCGCCCAGCCGGTAGTTCAGCGTGACGACGACGACGCCGTGGCGCGCCAGGGCGGCGCCGTGGTACACGCTCACCGAGGACGCCCCTCCGATGAAACCCCCGCCGTGCATGAAGACCATCACCGGCCGTCGCTCGTCGTCGAGACCCGGCGTCCAGACGTTCAAGCTGAGACAGTCCTCCGACTGCTCGAGCGGG
>JBKQSP010000088.1:0-3184 GCA_052143575.1 Acidimicrobiales bacterium | reverse complement strand
CTCGTCAGCGTCAGCCGCGCCTGAGGCCGGCGGGGCGGGCCGTCGCGCGCCCTCGGTCAGCCAGGCAGATCGACGTCGCGGTAAATCTCGACGGTGGGCGCCTCAGTGAGCAGCGCTCGCCACCGTGCGAGGAACTGCGCCATCGTGGCATCCGACTGCACGCGTTCGTCGTCTTGGCGATAGGCGTGCTCGTCGGCGTACTCCACGAGCTCGATGAAGCGTTCCGGGTCGGACTCGTCTTGGAGAAGGCGGACCCGGATGCCACCTGGAGCCTCGTAGAAGGGAATCGCCTCGCGCAAGAACGAGCGAAACTCCCCATGCCGCTCCTCCACGACCCGAACACGGAGGTGGACCGAGATGGTCGCCCGCCAAGGGTCATTCGCGGAAGAGCGCATCGGCGCCATGTTAAGACTCTGCCGAGCTGCCGCTCGGAGCCGGGTGCCTCACGGCGGCCAGGTGCCGCCGGCGAGCTCGGTGGCGATGGCCGACCGCAGCGCAGCGACGGCACCGGCCCGTGCGCGGCCCTTCGTGGCGGCGTGCGCCTCGGCGTTCAGCTCGGCGAGGTCCGCAGCCGCCTCGAGGCTGGCTGACCGCAGATCGGCCGGCGCAACGACACGGTCGAGGAAACCAGGCGCCACCGCCTCCCGCGGGCTGTACATCGTGGCGTTGACGACCGTCCGATCGAAGTGGGCGGGATGGAGCCGATACCGGGCGAGCTCGATGGCGAACCACGGAACCGTGAGGCCGATCCGCACCTCGTTGAGACCGATGCGGAACGGCCCGTCGGCGCCGATCCGCAGATCGGCGGCCAGCAACAGGAACGCCCCCGCCGGGTAGGCGTGACCGGTACAGGCCACCACGACCGGTCTCGGCCACGTGAGCACCCGCTCGGCCAGACTGGCGCCGAGCGTGAGCATCTCGAGCACGTCCTCCGGCCCACCGGTGAAGACCTTCAGGTCGAAGCCGGCGGAGAAGTAGTTCTCCCGCCCCGTCAGGACGACGACGACGCCGTCACGATCCGCCTCGTCGAGCGCAGCGTGGACGGCACGCAGCATCGGGATCGAGAAGACGTTGACCTTCCCGTCGTCGAGCACGATCGTCCCGATCGCCCCGTCCCGCTCGTAGGTGGCCAGTTCGCTCATCGCCGTCTCCTCGGTCGTGGTTGCCGGAGGACTGCAGTCTATACTGGAACGATGTTACGGAACGCCGTCCCGACACGCTGGGCGAGCGCCCGGGAGCGGCAGTAGGAGCCGGGGCGATTGCCCAGGACCAAGCAGCGGACGCCGGCCCTGCGCGATCACGTCCTTTCGGTCGCCGTCGCGCTGCTCCCGGAAGTCGGAGTTGCCGGCTTCACGACTCGGCGAGTCGCCGAGGAGGCACGCACGTCGACGCCGGCGGTCTACGAGCTCTTCGGGGACAAGTCGGGACTCGTGAGGGAGGTGTTCTTCGAGGGGTTTCGGGCGCTTCACCGCCGCCTCGAAACCCTCGCCGTCACCGACGACCCCCGTGCCGACCTCGTCCGGCTGGCGGGCCTCTACCGCCGGTTCATCCGCGAGAACCCGGTGCTGTCGCAGGTGATGTTCTCGCGCCCGTTCACCGACTTCGAGCCGGGCCCCGCCGAGGCGGAGGCGAGCGGCTCGGTTCGCCTGCTCATCGTCGACCGGGTACGGCGCTGCATCGACGCCGGGGTCCTTCATGGGGACGAGACTGATGTCGCACATGTTGTGGTTTCTCTCGTCCAGGGCCTCGCCGCAGCCGAGAACGCCGGCCGGCTCGGCACCAGCCGAGCGTCCATCGACCGCCGGTGGGCATTGGGTCTCAATGCCGTCGTCGACGGTCTGTGCTGAGGCCTCACTCGGCGCCGGGAGCGGCCAACCACCGGGCGAGCACGGTCACTCCGGCCTCCTCGTAGCCGAGCCGCTCATAGAAACCCACCACCTCTCCACCCGGTCTCCTCACCATGAGCTGGATCTTCTCGGCGCCGCCGGCACGGAGCCATTGCTCTGCCGCACGCATGAGCTCCTCGACTCGCATCGGGCGATCGTAGGCATCTGGCTCCGCCCATTCCTTTTCCCGAGTCGCCTCCGTAAGATTCGTCAGTACGCCGCCGACGAAGACGGCGTGAAGACGAGGGGGCACTGCTCATGTCATTGCGCGTTCGCACCACCACCGGCCGCCGGCGCCAAGCGGCGCGACGGTTCGTTCCGGGGGGAGCCGCCATCGTGATGATGACGTCGACATTGCTGTTCCTCCAGCCGACCGCCTCGGAGGCGGGCGTGACGGTGACGTCGCACTTCGTCGTGACGGGCACGTCGTCGAACACGACGGGAGACTCCTTGTTCCTGAACAACTTCGCCACCAACAACGAACCGAACGACCTCCTCTTCGTCACGCAGAACTGGGACGCCAACGGTGTGTGCGGCTGTGTCTACCAGCCGGCCACCGTGGGAGTCTGGTACGACGAAACCGTCAACCAGTGGGCCGTCTTCCTCGAGGACGAAGAGCCCATGGTCGCCGGCGCATCGTTCAACGTTCTCGTAGTGCCGACAGCGAGCAGCTCGGTATTCGTGCAGACCGCGACCGTATCGAACACCTCCGGTGACTCCACGTTCATCAATTCGCCCCTGACCAACGGCAATCCCAAGGCGATGCTGCAGGTGACCCAGAACTGGGACCCGGGTGGTGTCGTCGGGGGCTACAACACCGTCCCCGTCGGAGTCTGGTACGACTCGGCGCAGAGCAAGTGGGCGATCTTCAACGAGGACCAGTCAGCCATGACGGTGGGACTCTCCTTCAACGTCATGGTGGGCGCCACTCCGAGCAACGGTGGGAAGGGCGTGGTGCTGAAGGCAACGGCATCGAACACCAATAACGACGTCACCACCATCGACAACACCCAGACCACCGGGAACCCGAACACCGTGGTCTTCGCGACGCCCGTTTACAATCCGGGCGGCAAAGGGGGCACGCTCGACGACAACATCCCCGGCGTTGGCTACAACAGCATCGTCGAGCAGGTGTTCAACGAGGACGAACTCACCATGGCAAAGAAGACGGCCTTCAACCTGCTGATCTTCTCCAGTTAGCCGGTCCTGGACCCGCTAGAGGTTGAACACCCGATGAGCGTTGTCGCTTAGAACAACTCCCGCGTCTCGTCGTCCAGGCCGAGGTCGACCCTCCGACC
>JBKQSP010000087.1:0-13143 GCA_052143575.1 Acidimicrobiales bacterium | reverse complement strand
GGGCCTTTCGACCCGGCGATCTCTCTCTGTGCTGCGGGGCCGTTAGTGACTCGCGAGTGGTTGCGGGTACACGTCCTCGATGTACTCGTTCACGCGGTTCTCAGGCAACCGGCTGGCGACTGCCCAGTAGTAGATGACGAAGCTGAACGCTACGACGATGAGCATGTCCCACCAGAAGTGGAGCTTCCCGTCCGGTCCGATGAGGTGGGTGTTGAACCAGCCGATGCCGCCGACCAGCTTGTAGCCAGTTCCGAAGTTGCCGAAGTACGAGATGACTGCCATTCCCGCGAGGTACACGGGTATCCAGGCGCCGCTCTTGGCGTCGAGCGCCGGCCTCTTGTCGTTCAAGTTCAATGCACGCGAGACGAGCATCAGGATGTATCCGACAAGAATCACGATCATCAGCGTGCCGACGGTGTACCACCCGGCCCAGTAGACCACCAGGTTCGCCCCGGCGAACGACAGGGGGGCAAGGACGCCGGCCACCGGCAACCGGAAGGACCTCGGCAGGTTCGGCTTGGACGACCGTAGGGCGCCGAGTGCGAGCGGGGCGCCCGCGTACATGAGCACCGAAGCGCCCGTCACGATCGACACGAGACTGTTCCAGCTCGGGTAGGGGAGAAGGAACAAGACGCCGATGCACGCCGAGATGATGATCCCGAGGGCGGGGACCTTGGTCCTCCCACTGGTGTTCTCGAACAATCGCGGGATGTAGCCGTTCTTGCTCAGGCCGTAGCTGATCCGAGAGGTGGACGTCGTGTACACGAGACCAGTGCCGGCCGGCGAGACCACGGCGTCAATGCGGAGCACGTAAGCCAACCACGTGAGACCCGCCAGCTTCGAGATCGTGTAGTACGGCGCTGCGTTCAACCCGACGTCCGACCCGAGACTCTCCCAGGTCGTGTGGGCGAGGACGTTCGGATCCAGTGCGGCGATGAATGCGAACTGGGCCAGGATATAGATGCCCGCGCCCAACAGGATCGAGTAGATCACAGCGCGGGGAAGGTCTCGCGGATTCCTGCTCTCGCCTCCGAGCTGTACCGCCTGTTCGAAGCCAAGCAGCGAGAACACGATTCCGGCGCCCGGAATGGCGATGAAGATGTCCTTCCAGGCGTCTCCAAGGTTCGAGACACCGTTCGTCTTGGCGAAGAAACCGCCGCCCCCGGTGAAGTTGCCGCCGTGGAAGTGGGTGATGAGGAGGACGACGATCGCCACGATCGGAACGATGACCTTCCACGTCGTGACGACGCTGTTGACACCCGCCAGCCAGCGGATCCCGATCAGGTTGATGATCACGAATACGACGAGAAGAACGATTGCAGCGACGATGCCAGTCCCGTGCAAGTGTCCGGTGAGCTGGCCCGGGCCGGCGGGCACGTACCAGTTCTGAGCCCAAGAGGCGACCGAGGCGTACTGAATGACAGCGAGCACTTCGATCGGGGCGACCGTCGCCGCCTGGATATAGGCGAACCAACCGAACGTGCCTCCGGCCAGGCTGCCGAAGGCGTAGTGCGGGTAACGGCTGGTTCCTCCCGAGACCGGGAACATGCTGCCGAGCTCCGCGTGAACGAGCGCGAGCGGGATGATGATGATCGTCGCAATGATCCAGCCCAAGATGGCCGCCGGGCCGGCGATCTCGGTGGCGTACAGCGCGGCGAACAGCCACCCCGACCCGATGATGGAGCCCTCAGACGCCCACGTGAGACCGAGAAGCGAGACGTCACGCTTCAGGTCTTCCGCGACGAGGCTCGCTTGTTGTCCGACATCTTGCATTGCCATGCTTGGGCCCTCCCCCCAGAGAGAATCTGTGTTCTCAGGCTTGCGATGTGCAGGTCGGCGAACTGACTTTTCGGACGAAAGATATCAGCACTCGGTTGGGATTTCACGGAAGTGTTGCGGGGCTGTGGATAGCCGAGGCTCTGGCGGCCGAACCGGCCTCCGCCGGCACGCTGCTCCCGGGTCGTCGTGGTGCGGCGCCGCTCGGCGAAACGGACACCAGGAGTAGGCGGAACTCGTGAACGCGACTACCCTCTAGGACGTTCGCGGGCGTAGTTCAGCGGCAGAACATCAGCTTCCCAAGCTGAGAACGCGGGTTCGATTCCCGTCGCCCGCTCCAGGAGTTGCCGGAGATTGTCCCAGCTCAGGCGCACGCTTTCCTTGCTGCGGGTCACCGGGCTTCGGGATCAGGCATCGAGACGGCTGCAGGACCGCTCGCTGGCCGTGGGCGCCGGTCCCGAGCCTGCACACCGCGCGCCGAGCTGGGCCGCCTCAGTCCCCGAGCTGTATGCAACCGAGGTCGCTCTGACCTATCCTCGCGCGGGTGGTCGTGCCGCTCGTCGGTGGGGACGGCGGCACCGATGGTGGCGTGGCGAGACGGGGGTGAGGCTCTATGCCGTCAATACGGGCTGCAGGATCCACACGGCGGTCGAGAAGGGGGGCCGCCGTCACGAGCGGCCGCAGCTGGCTCGTGTGGGCCGCCAAGCGTTGCGCCGTGATGACGGTGGCCCTGACCGCAGCCATCGCCCTCACGACGGCGACCACGGCTCTTGCCGGCGGTGGCACAGTCGGCGAACCGCAACCGGAGCTCGCCCTCTTCCAGGTGGGCTCGAGCTCGGGCTCGGGTGCTGGTGCGGTGCTGCCCGACGGCACGCTCGTGCTCGCCGCCGGCTTGAGTAACGGGACGATCTCCGTCTGCCGACTGCACCCGGGCGACCGGAAGTGTGCCTCGACGGCGACGTTGCATGCGGCGAGCGGCGACACCTTCGGGGGTGGACCGCTACAGGTCCTCGCCACGGGAGGCAAGGACGTCTCGATCGTGGCAGAGGATTGCTGCTATTTCGGGAACAAGCTTGGCTTCTCCGGCGGCGCCGCCGTCTTCGACAGCACGAACGACGGCACGACTTTCGGGCACGAGATCTACGCCGGCACGATCAGCTCGACCGGCGCGGGCACCTTCGCCGACGGTCAGATCGTCGTGGGTACCTACGAGAGTGGCTCGCTGGACGTACAGGCCTTCCCTCCGAACCCATCCACCGCCGAGACGAACACGGCGCAGCCCAACACGGCGATCGACGGCAACACGTCGCTCACGACCGACGACCATAAACTCCTCGTCGCAAGCGACGACACCGCAAACACGCGTGTCGAGTACGCCTCGTTCGGGAGCGACTTCAACGCCACGGGCTCGTACAAGCTCGTCGCCGACCTACCGAACGAAACCTTGAACGGGATCTCCGGCAATGCCCTCCTCACCGACAAAGGAGGTTCGATCACCGGTGGCAGCGAGCGCCTGCGCTTCTTCAACGGCTCGTCATTCGGTGCGCCGCACAAGGTGCCAGAACCGAAGAACGGGGACGACGGTTACTTCACCCTCGAGGAGGTCGGAAGCGTCGTTCGCGTCTTCTTCCTCAACCGGCGCAACGGCTACGACATCTACCAGGAGACGACGACCAACGGTGTGAAGTGGTCCGGGCTCACGGTGTACAACACGGCGATCACCTCGAGCGACCTCGTGCCCGTGCTCGACAGCATCGGCTCGGGCCTCGTCTTCGAGAGCGGGACGGGGAGCTATCACTCGCTCGCCCAGCCGATCCTGCTTCCTCAGTCGGTGCACGTCACCCTCGAGCACTCCACGGTGACCGTCGGGGCCTCGACGAAGCTGTCGGGGACGGTGTCGCCCCACCTCTCAGGTCAAACCGTGACGCTCGAGAGGCTGGCGTCGAAAAAGTGGTACAGCGTCGCCACGACGACGGAGTCGGCGGCCGGGAAGTTCTCGTTCACCGTGCCGGGAAACACCGAGACCTACCGTGCCGTCGTGGCCTACAAGCCCGGCTACTACCTCTATGGCTACTCCAACAGCGTGACGCTGACGGCGGTGCCGAAGAAGTCACCGGCGCGGCAAGACCGCAACCACCGCTAGCTGGCGTCGGGAGGTACGAACGGCCGACGTGCCAGCGCCTGTCGCCGAGGCTGCGTGATGGCGCGTTTCGACAGATGTCGGCTGCCCGGGAGGTATCGAAGAGGCTGCCGACGGTCGGCGGCCTCAGCGAATGACGACGACCGGGAGTGTCGAGAGATGCAGGACTTTGTGGGCGATGCTCCCGATGACGAGACCCTCGAGCGCGGTCACGCCTCTCGAGCCGACGACGATCACCGAGGCGCCGAAGCTGCCGGACTCGTCGATGATCTCAGCGGCGATCCGACCGTTGTGTGAGTTGCGCACAGCGCCCGAGGCGGTGATGCCCCGGGCGGTGAGGCTCTTCACGGATTCGTCGACAAAGGCGAGCGCCTCCTGGCTCGGCTCGATCTCCGTCAACGGCCCGCCCATGCCGAGCGGGACCTCGCGGACGTGAACGACACGGACCTCGCCTTTCGACATCTCGGCGAGGTCGCCGGCCGTGGCGAGCGCCTTCTTGGAGTGCTCAGACTCATCGAGCGCGACCAAGATCTTCTCGAACATCTCGACCCCCCTTTCGTCCCCAATCTGGACTGGCCCAAAATGTAGTCGTCATTTGCCGGCCATGATCGCTCCTCGGGGAGTCGGGCCTGCGGGCGCGCCTGACCGGCGTGCCGTCAGGTGTTTCCCTCCGCTGCGGGCGCCGAACGCGGCGCCGCTCAGAGGGGAGGATCCGAGGCGCTCCCCCGCCGGGTGGGCCGGAGGGCGGCGACGTAAATGGCGCATGGATTGCCAGGCTGCCAGCCGGGGAGTGGATCGATGGTGTCGACGAAGACGAATCCTCTTGCTTCCCAGAACGCTCGCGTGCCTTCGTAGGGCGCGTAATCGGCCGAACGGTCCAGCGTCTTGACCTCCACCACGCTGATCCCGGCGGTGGCGAGGTCGTCGAGGACGGCGTTGAGGAGAACGGTCCCCGCTCCCCGACCGCGCCGCGCCGACCTCACGGCCATCCAGAGGATCTCGGCACCGCCCGGGGACCGCTTCTCGGCGATGGCAAATCCGATGAGGTCACCCGAGTCGACGAGTGCCCAGGCGTCATGGTCGCTGCAGTCGCGCGCGACCTTCTCCGGCACATCGTCGGTGAAGTAGTCGGGCAGGCCGCGCACGATGGCGGTGGCGGCGGGAACGTCTGTGGGGCTGAGACGACGCACAGCGAGCACCGTCTCATTGTCGCGGGTTCAATCGCGTTCTGGGACATATCACTGACGGCGAGTCGGGGAGTTCGGGCGCCGGTACGACCCTGACTCGCCGTCAGTGATCCCACTGTCTCACGATTCGGCCTCCAGCTGGTGACAATGACGATTCAGCCGCCCCACCCTCGAGGGCACGTGCCGTGAGAGCTGTCTGTCGACTCCCGCCAGCCGCTCAGCCGTCACGCTCGATGCCGATTCCACGATGAGAGGACGCCGGGGCAGAATGGAGTGCGAGGCGTTTCGGGCTTGACGGCGTAGCCGAGGAGGACAACATGGCCGAGGTCATCGTCGATGGAGACGAGCTCGTCGTGCAGCTCCGAGAGGTGGAGAAGATCGAAGCCGTACACGGCGAGGTCAGGGTGCCGCTCCGGTCCGTCACCACCGTCGAAGTCCTCGACGACGCCGTCGGTGCCGTCCACGGGTTTCGTGTCGGGACGGGCGTCCCTGGATCGGTGGCCATCGGCACGTTCCGTTCCCGCGACGCCAAGATCTTCGCCGTGGTCCATCACGACACCCCGCGAGGTGTCCGGGTGGACCTGGAGGACGCTCCCTTCGACCAGCTGATCGTGGGCTGCGACGACCCCGAAGGAGTCGCTGCAGCCCTGCGCCGGTCGCGCTAACGACGCGAGGTAGTACCCGGGCGTTATCTTTTCCGGAACCGAACCCCATTACGCTGTCGAGATGTTGGGCCTCTTGGCTTCTTTCGTCACCGGGGGCGTAGCGTGCAGCGCCGCAACGGCAGGCTGCACCGTCTGAGCCAAGGTGAGAACAACTGAGATGAAATGCCTGTCCGTGATCGTTCCCTGCTACAACGAGGAGGGCAGCGTCGCGACCCTCCTCGAGCGCGTGCTCGGGTCTCCTTACACAGCCGAGGTGATCGTCGTCGACGACGGTTCCACCGACGGGTCGGTCGAGTGTGTCCGCAAGGTTGTCGACCCGCGGATTCGCCTCATCGAACAGCCGCACAACATGGGCAAAGGGGCGGCCCTTCGCCGCGGCTTTCGCGAGGCGACCGCGGACTTCGTCGTCGTGCAGGACGCCGACCTCGAGTATGACCCGGCCGAGTACGGGCACTTGCTCGAGCCCTTGCTCGACGGCAGGGCGGATGTCGTCTTTGGATCTCGCTTCCTCTCCGGCCGCCCGCATCGCGTGCTGTATTACTGGCACTACGTCGGCAACCGTCTCCTCACGACGGCTTCGAACATGCTGACGAATCTGAACCTCACGGACATGGAGACGTGCTACAAGGTCTTCAGCCGCGAAGTCCTCGACAGCATCGAGATCGAACAGGATCGCTTCGGATTCGAGCCGGAAATCACCGCCAAGGTCGCCCGCGGCAAATGGCGGGTCTTCGAGGTCAGCATCTCCTACTCCGGTCGTACCTACGCCGAGGGAAAGAAGATCGGTTGGCGTGACGGCGTTCAGGCTGCCCGCTGCATCGTGAAGTATTCGCCGCTGGCGGCGCGGCTCCGCTCCTCCCGCTCTCGGTAGGCAGACTGGGCGAGGCGCTCGGTGATCGACAGGGTTTCGTCTGACGGCGAACGAGGCTAGGCGTTCGGCACGAGCACGAGCGGCTCTGGGCCTCCCAGCGACACGAACGACGCGTTGCTGCCCTCCAGCAAGGTGTGCCACTCCAGCAGCTGTGCGGGCTGACGGGTCAAGATGATCCAGATTCGTGCTCCCGGGTGTTGAGCCGCCTTGAGCTGCGCCGCGTGCCAGGCGGTGATGGCGCCGGCAGGGTGGTTGTTCATCACCTCGACGATCCAGCTCACGTTGGGATAGGTGGGCAAGAAGCCGGTCGATAGGGAGGAGACATGACGGTACGTCGGTGTTATCCGAGGCTCGTAATAAGCGAACTCAAATGTCGTCGTATAGCCCAGAACGAGAATGTCCCCGCTTCTGTAATGAGCGTTGAAGTACGCGATCTGGGCGCGCACGTTCTGGTTCGGGAGCACCGTCGACCGCACGTAGCCGCTCGTCGAATAGCTCCAGAAGCCCAGGGCGGCGATCGCCACAACCACCGCCACAACCGCACTGCGCGACTGGAGAGCGTGCACGGCACCTGCGGCGCCGATGGCCATGAGCACCACGACCATGATCAACCAGAAGGTGGAGGTTCGCAGATTCAAGAAGGGGTACTTGCGAAAGGTGCTCGCGATCATCACCGCCACGATCGTGAGGGGCGTTGTGAGAGCGAGCGCCGGGCGGTGAATCCGGACGAGCGTGGCGATGCCACCGAGGGCCAGCACCAGGCTGACGACAGAGGCGTGGAAGCCAAGGTATGGGGTCACGGGGGCGCCATGGTGTCTGAGGAACGAGAAGACGGCGTGCATGCCCTTGTTGTGCGGTATGTAGTTTGCGCGCCAGTAGGCCGCCAGGCTCGGTATCTGGTGGGGCTTGTCGATGGCGAGATAAATGCCCCCCTGGATGGCCAGCATGACGGCACCGGCAACCGCCGCCTCGGCCAGATTCCTCCATCGCCGTTGCGCGAGGGCGACGAGGGCGAGAGACGCCATGGCGGCCGCCCCGACGAAGATGACCGTATTGGTGAACAAGAGGGCAAATCCGCTCACGGTCGCCAGGGCGACGAGGCGTCCTCGACTCCAGGACGTCTCGACTCGGGCGACCAGTAACAGCACGACAACCGAGGCGCACGCTTCTGCCGTGTACTGCTTGAGCTCGTCGTCGAAGAGCAGCACGGGAGCAAGCAGCACGCTGGCAGCAACGAGCAGCGGGGTGACGATCCGCATGAGCCGAAGCTCGCGACCGAGGACGTAGGCGACCAAGACCGCCAGCGCCGAGAAGGCGAGCGTGACGAGGCGGAAGCGCTGTTCCCCGCTGCCGGGCACGAGCCGCAGCAGCAGGGTCCAGCCCAGTGGAGTGGAGGACGTGAGCCAGGTCACGAGGTGCAGTGGGGCCCGCGTCGAGTCGGCGACCCAGGCCTCGTCGAGCCAGAGCGGCTGTGTCAGCACGTAGCTGACGTTGTGCACCACGAACGTCAGCGAGGCCAGCACGACGGCGAGGGCGACCTCTCCGCCGGTCAGCCATCGCCGGCGCCGGTCGGCCTGAGGCGAGGGGGAGGCAACCTCAGGAACTCGCCCACCGAGCAGAGTTCGAGAAGTCACGGAACGGATGTCTCGAGCTGGGTCTTGAACCAGTCGATGGTGCGACGGAGGCCTTCTTCTGGTTGGATCGTCGGTTGCCACGCGAGGACCTGATTGGCCTTGCTGATATCGGGCTTGCGGCGGGCGGGATCGTCCTGCGGAAGCGGGCGGTGCACGATGTCGAGGTCCGCCCCCGTGAGCTCGACGATCATGCGGGCAAGCTCCAGCACTGTCAACTCGGTCGGGTTCCCGAGATTGAGCGGACCTGTATGGGGGGAGTCGAGCATGGCCAGGAGCCCCCGGATCAGGTCCTCTACGTAACAGATGCTCCGCGTCTGGCCGCCGTTGCCGTAGACGGTCAGCGGCTGGCGGGAAAGGGCCTGGGTGACGAAGTTCGATACCACGCGTCCGTCGTCGAGGCGCATCTGCGGACCGTAAGTGTTGAAGATCCGCACGATCCCGACGTTGGCACCGAGCGCCCGGTGATGAGCCATCGTGAGCGCCTCGGCGAAGCGCTTCGACTCGTCGTACACGCTCCGCGGCCCGATCGGATTGACGTTGCCCCAGTACGACTCCGACTGCGGGTGGACCGTCGGGTCACCGTAGACCTCGCTCGTCGAGGCCAGCAGGAAGCGCCCGCCGTGCAGCTCGGCCAACCGGAGGGCCCACTCCGTCCCGCGGCTTCCGACCGCCAGGGTCTCGAGCGGCAGGCGCAGGTAGTCGGGAGGTGATGCCGGGCAGGCGAGGTGGGCGACGGCGTCCACCGGCCCGTCGAGTCGCAACTCCTCCGATACGTCGGCTCGCAGGAAGCTGAACCCTGAGTGAGTGGCAAGTCGCTCGACGTTTGTCGTCGTGCCCGTGGAGAGGTTGTCGACACAGACCACCTCGTCGCCCCTGTCGAGGAGAGCGCTGCAGAGATGAGAGCCGACGAAGCCGGCACCACCGGTCACCACGACTCGGCTCACGCCAGACCGACACCCTCGTACGTGAAGCCGTAACGACGCATGGCGGCCGGTTCCAGCAGGTTCCTGCAGTCGAGGATCGAGGGCAGTGCCATCTCCTCGACGACCTTGGCGAAGTCGAGCCACCGCAGCTCGTCCCAGTCGGTCCCGACGACGATCACGCTGGCACCTTCGCAGGCGGCGTACGCGTCGGCGCAGATCTCGATGTCGGGGAGCGGCCGGCGAACGGTCGGGTCGTATCCCCGCACGTGGGCACCCGCCGACGTGAGCCGGGCGGCGATCTCCAGCGAGGGCGAGTGGCGGAGATCGTCGGTCCGAGCCTTGAAGGTGAGCCCCCAGACGGCAACGACTCGGCCGTCGACCGAACCGCCGGCGAGGCGGACGGCTTTGTCGGCCATCCGTTGGTACTGCTCCTCGTTTGCCTGCACGGCACCTTTCAGGAGTGCAAAGTCGTACCCGACGTCGTCTGCCGCGTGGATGAGGGCCTCGACGTCCTTCGGCAGGCACGAGCCACCCCATCCCGGGCCTGGGCGCAGGAACTCCGATCCGATCCGACGGTCGAAGCCCATGCCCAACACGACCTGCCGGATATCAGCCCCCACGGCCTCGCAGAGGGCGGACATGGCGTTCACGAAGCTCAGTTTCGTTGCCAAAAAGGCGTTCGAGGCGTACTTGATCATCTCGGCGCTCGCCGGATCCGTGACCACGAGCGGAGCGTTCGTCCGCAGGAACATCCCCGACACCTTGATCGCCGTCGATTCGTCGTCCGCCCCGATCACGATGCGGTCGGGGTAGAGGAAATCACGCACGGCGGAACCCTCTCGGAGGAACTCCGGGTTGGAGACGACCGAGATGTCGTCCCGTCCGAGCGTCTGCTCGACTACTCGGGTGGAACCGACCGGCACGGTCGACTTGTTGATCACGATCGATTCCGGCCGCAGGTGGGGCCTGATCTCGGCCGCCGCGGCCCGGATGTAGGACATGTCGGTCCGGCCGTCGGCCGCGGGAGGAGTCGGCACGCAGAGCAGGACGAACTCGGCTTCGGCGACAGCGGCCGCATTGCTCGCGGTGAACGAGAGCCGACCGCTCCTCAGCCCCTCCTTGACGAGGTCGGCCAGAGCTTCCTCCACGATGGGGATCTCTCCGCCGCGAAGCCCCGTCACGCGCTCCGCCAGCGCGTCAGAACAAACGACGCGGTGCCCCAAATGAGCAAGACAGGCGGCGGACGTCAACCCCACATATCCGGCGCCGATGACCGCTAGCTGCGCCACCGGCGCTCCTCATTGTCGTCCCGCATCATGCTCTCCGATCTTGCTCCCGGCAGTGGCGCGGCGCGCCCACGTCGGCCTCCGAGACGTCGAACGTGCTCGACCGGCGGGGGACCGACGGGTGATCGCTAGTCGGGCCGGGTCGATTCGATGACCCGACCCTGCGGCTCACGAAACCGGGTCAATGCGCTGCCCGTGGGCTTGCCGGCACGGTTCATCCGGCCACAGAGTACATCCGGCCGAACCCGACACCTCTGCGGCTGCCGAGGGCGACGTCGGTCCCGAGATGTACGCCCCGGTCATCCTCGCGGGCGATGCACCGGGCAAGCCTGCTCGCTACGGTCGGGTTGTGCCGTCTGCCCACGAGACACGAGGACCACCGCGGCTGCCACTCCTCTTTGCACTCAGCGACGGCCAATGGATCGCCCTGCTCGACCTGCTCCTTGTCCTCGTCGCCTTGCCGGCCGCCGCAGCCGCCGGTGGCTGGCTGTTCGCCGGGCGTGAGCTGCCGGCCGTCGCTCGTCGGACGCTCGAATGAGCGAGACCGGAGCCGAGCGCTACGACGATCGCGGCGCGGCGGGTTGCCTGGTGATCAGGCGATGGCGACGAGGGGTCGGGTGAGCCCCTTGCCGACCTCGTCACCGAAGAGCTTGGCGTCGCCGAAGCCGATCACCTTGCCATTCGCCTCAGCCAGCCAGTAGCCCCCGACGTCCGGGCTGGCGATCCCGATGACGTTGTGAGCGCCCGCGCAGCCGGAAGCCGCTTGGCCACACGAACCGTGTGACTTGACCGCGCCGAAGCTGAAGACTCGGCCGTTTTGCGACACGAGCCAGTAGCCGCTCGAGCCGGCGTCGGCGATCCCGACGATGTCCGAGATCCCTTTGCAACCCGAATTCGCCTGCAAGCAGGAACCGCGGTAGTGAGCGTCACCAAACCCATACACGGTGCCGTTGGCGCCAACGAGCCAGTATCCACCGGCATCTGGGCTCTCGATGGCGACGATGTCGTTCACGTGGATGCCGCGGCTCGACAGCGATCCGTGGGCCGCCGCGTTGCCGAAGCGGTACACGGTGCCATCGGAGGCCACCATCCAGTACCCGCGTCCGTTCGGCGTGGCGGCCATCCCGACGATGTTGTCGACGGTCTTGCCGCGCTGCGGGAGCGAACCGTAGGAGTGGGCGTTGCCGAAGTGGAAGATGCCGCCGTTCGACTCTACGAGCCAGTAGCCCTTCGAGGAGTCGGCCATGCCGACGAAGTTGAAGAGGTCGCGATACCCAAGCCCGGGGACCGACCCGTAGAACGGCACATGGAAGTCGAAGACGCCTCCGTCGCCGCCCTCGACCCGGTAACCGACCGCCAGTGTGCGGAACGACTCGCACGTGCCGGTCGAGGCGTCGTACTCGTTGCTCCCGCTGTAGGTCGCCCGGTAGGAGTAACGAGCCGGTGGCAGGCTGCCCGTCACCGCCGACGCCGGCACGTGGCCTCCGGCGACCGTGACCGTCTGGAAGGAGGAGACCGTGCCGGAGCAGAAGCTGTTGGGGAAGAGCCGGTATGTGAGCGTTCCTGCCGGAGCGAAACCGGCCACACCGGTGACCGTCGCCCTGTCGTAGGCGGCGGCGCCCTGGTCCTCGGTACCGGACCACACCTTGCGCGTGGCAGCGTCGTAGACGGCACTTCTCGTCGAAGACGCCGCTTTCGCCACCGAGAACGCCTCGCACGAGCTCGTCTCCGGCAGATCGTTGACGTCGCCCGAGTACGTGGCGTCGAAGCTGTAGCCGTCGGCTCCGAGCGGAGAGGTGGCGCTCGAGTTGGGCACGGTGCCGTCGGAGAGGGTCACCGCATCGGTTGTGCTCGCCGGGAGGCCGCAGGTGCCGTTCGCGAAGAAGTCGTAGGTGACGGTGCCCGTCGGCACGAAGCCGGGCACGCCCACCACGGTCGCCGTGTCGTAGGCCGATGCGCCTGTGGCCTCCGTGCCGTTCCATGGCACGCCGTGGGAGGTGTCATAGACGATCGTGGACGTCGCCGTCAGGACGGGACCGACCGAGAACGGCTCGCACCCGCTCGTCGATGGGTGATAGTTGGCGTCGCCGGCATAGGTGGCCTGGAAGCTGTAGCTCCCGGCCCCGAGCGGTGCCGTGGCGCTCGAGTCCGGTGCGGCGCCCGCCGCAAGCGTCACCGTTGCGGTCGAGAAAGCCTCTCCATTGCAGGTTGCGTTCTCGAAGAAGTCATAGGTGACCTGTCCGGTCGCCGCGATGCCCGTGGCGCGAGGTGCGAGGTGCCGACGTCGCCCGACATCGGTGAGCGGTGCCGCTGGCGCCGTCACCGTGGCCGTGTCGTAGGCCGACGCACCGGTGGTCTCCGTGCCGCTCCACGGCGCGCCCAGCGCCGCGTCGTAGACGATCGTGCTCGTTGCCGTCGCCGCCTCGAGGACGGAGAAGCCCTCGCACTCACCGATGGCGCTCGCATAGTTGCTGTCGCCCGACCAGGCCGCCTGGTACCCGTAGGAGCCCGTGGCCAGAGGACCGGTCGGATCGGAGTTCGGCACGGCACCGCCGCTCAGCGTCACCGTCTGGGTCGTCGCCGGGCTCCCCGTGCACGTGTTGTTGTCGTAGAAGCTGTAGGTCACCGTGCCCGTCGGCGTGAAGCCTTCGATGCTGCTCA
>JBKQSP010000086.1:0-9237 GCA_052143575.1 Acidimicrobiales bacterium | reverse complement strand
TGCACCGCCTGCTGCCGGTCATCGACCAGGCCATCACGGCCTATCACCGCCGCATCCCGACGTCCCGCCTGAACGAGGCGCTGAAGGCGGCGCAAAGCGCCCACCCGGCCCCGGGCGCTCGTATCCTCTACGCCGTGCAGGGCGCCATCGACCCGCCGACGATCACGTTGTTCGCCACACGCCGGCTGCCGCCTCCCTACCTGCGGTACCTCGAGCGTTCGTTGCGCGAGCGCTTCGAGCTCGGCCCGACGCCGATCGAGATGCGAGTGCGGGTGAGGCAGCAGCGGTGAGCGAGGCCGAGCGGATCGAGACGGCGACGGAGCGGGCGGAATCGGGCAACCTCGAAACGGGTGCCGCCAAGCTGAAGGCGCAAGGCAAGCTCTTCGTGCGCGACCGCCTCGCCCTCCTCCTCGATGCCGGGTCGTTCGTCGAGGACGGCCTCCTGGCCAACACCCTGGCGTCCGACCTGCCGGCGGACGGCGTCGTCACGGGCCGGGGTCGGGTGGAGGGGCGCCCGGTCTGTGTGATGGCGAACGACCCGACCGTGAAGGCGGGGTCCTGGGGTGCCCGCACCGTCGAGAAGATCGTCCGCCTGACCGAGTACGCCCTCGAGCACGAGCTGCCCGTCTTTTACCTCGTCGATTCTGCCGGCGCCCGCATCACCGACCAAGTGGAGCTGTTCCCCGGCCGGCGTGGCGCCGGCCGCATCTTCTACAACGAGGTGCGGCTCTCCGGCCGCGTGCCTCAGATCTGTTGCCTGTTCGGGCCCTCGGCAGCCGGCGGCGCCTACATCCCTGCCTTCTGCGACGTCGTGTTCATGGTGGAGGGCAACGCCTCCATGTACCTCGGCTCGCCCCGCATGGCCGAGATGGTCGTCGGCGAGCTCACCGACCTCGAGGAGATGGGGGGCGCTCGCATGCATGCCACCGTCTCGGGCTGCGGCGACAACCTCGCCAGCGACGACGCCGCCGCCATCGAGGCGGCCAAGGCGTATTTCTCCTACCTGCCGGGCTCGTGGCGGGAGGCGGCGCCCTACGAGGAACCACGGCCGCCCTCCGGAGAGCTCACGGCATCCAGCATTCCGGAGTCCGATCGGCTCGGGTACTCCATCTACACCGTCATCGACGCCCTCGTCGACGAAGGCTCCTTCTTCGAGCTGAAACCGCTCTATGCACCCGAGCTCGTGGTCGGTTGGGGGCGCCTCGAGGGGCGCTCGATCGGGATCGTGGCGAACAACCCGGCATCGCGCGGGGGAGTGCTGTTCACGAACTCGGCCGATAAGGCCGCACGCTTCATCTGGTGCGCCGATGCCTTCAACGTGCCGTTGCTGTTTCTCGCCGACGTGCCCGGGTTCATGATCGGGACGTCCGTCGAGCGCGAGGGCATCATCCGCCACGGAGCCAAGATGATCACGGCTGTCTCGGAGGCGACCGTTCCGAAGATCTCCGTCATCCTTCGCAAGGCCTACGGTGCCGGTCTCTACGCCATGGCAGGGCCTGCCTTCGCCCCCGACGCCTGCCTGGCGCTGCCGTCGGCCAAGATCGCCGTGATGGGTCCGGAGCCTGCGGTGAACGCTGTCTACGCCAATCGGATCGCGGCCATCGAGGACGTCGCCGAGCGGGAGGCCTATGTGGCCGATCGTCGCCGCGAGTACGAGACGGACGTCGATCTCCTCCGGCTCGCCTCGGACCTCGTGATCGATGCCGTCGTGCAGCCTGAGCAGCTTCGCTCGGAGCTCGTGCGGCGCTTCGCCCTCGCCGAGTCGAAGACGCGCTGGTTCAGCGACCGCCGCCACGGCGTGCCGCCGGTGTGACCGTGACGTCACAGCCGGCCGGCGAGCCCGGTGGAGCCGAGGGAGAGGACCGCACGGAGCGAGACCCGACCCGGGAGCCGAATGGGGGCGACCAGGATGCGCCCTCCGAGACGCCCGTGCGAGCCCCTCGGCCCGCCTCACCCCCGCGAGGGAGCCGACCCACCGCCGCGCAGCGACCCGCCGTGCCCGGCTCAGGAGGCGTCCCGGTGAGCAGGGCGCCGGCCGCCGGCGCGACGCCGCCCCCCGGGCGACCGACCGGCCGCCGGCCCGACGCCGCCCCCCGGGCGACCGACCCGCCGGCACCGAGGAAGGGGCGGGCGGAGGCACCTGACGAGCCGGCGGAGGAGTCCGAAAGCGAGGACGAGAAGCGCCAGGCGAAGGCGCCCTGGCATTTCAAGTTCATCGTGGTGGGATCCGTTGTCTACCTCGGTTGGCGGCTCTACCAGGGCATCTCCTGGCTGGCGCATCACATCTGAGGACCGACGGGCCGCAGGATTCCCTCAGCGCTGAGCGCAGGCGCACCCCGGGCCGCAACCGCCCCCGCCGAAATCGCCTGCCGCCGCCGCCGGGCCACTCGAGGCCTTCCCCGCCGTGGCGAACACCGAGAGGACGCGTCGGGTCGAGACGTGCCCGCTCGGGCAAGCCGGGGGAGCCGCATCCGAGAGCTCCGACGGCCGGCGCGCCTCAAAGCGCGCCTCGCACCCCGAACAGCGGAACTCGTAGATCGGCATGGCGAAAGGCTATCGAGACCTGAGGGTCACACCCGCCCGAGCACCCAGCGGGGGCGGGACCACATCTGCCAGTTGTCGATCGTGCGAAAGCCGAGATTGCGGTAGAGAGGACCGCCTTCGACCGAGCTTAAGAGCACGGCATGAGTGGCGCCGGCGGCACGAAGATGCCACAACACCGAGCACGTCAGGCGGCGGCCGTATCCACGGCCGTGATTGGCGCGGGCGGTGGCGACGGACCAGACGCCGACACCGCCTCCGGTCCGATACGTTGCCATCACCGATCGCAGAGTTCCGTCCTCATAGAGCCCCCAGATGCCGACGTGCGGATCGTCGCTCCGTGCAGGCAGGCTGATTGCCGCGACGGACGCGGGAAGGCGGTGGGCGTCACCGCCGATAACCCAGGCGTCCTCGAAGTCGTCTGGCGAGAGAAGGCGCACGGCGTGTTCTGGCTCGGACCGGAGGTCCTCGAGGGCGAAGAGCATCATGGGCGCCTGGCCGATGCAGATCCATTTGGCGTCGGCGAAGATCTGGACACCGCCGAGGGCAGGTCCCGCCACGAATGCGAGAGCGGGCACTGCCGCTTTCTGCACCTCGGTCACAGCTCTCGTACACAGGTTTGCGGCGTCGTCGCCCCAGCAGAAGACCGTGTTGAAATCGACGACCGGAGCGCCGCTGAAGGCGGCACACCAGCCTGCTGAGGCATCGAAGAGACCGCCGCTCGTCCACAATGCACCCGACTCGGCCAACGCCTGTCGCCACTGGTCGACGCCTTCCGGATGCTCTGCAGCGTCCTCTCGGTTCACAACCGCGTCCGCCACGTCTGAAAGTCTATGTGACGAGATGATGGGGCCGAATGACCTGCCGACAGCCTGGCTTCGAGGCTCCTCGGCGGCACCAGCGAACGCGGCGCCGACTATGCCTCTCGCATGCCGGCAGAGGGGCGTTGGCCATAACGAGCGGGGAGGCCGACGCCGACCGGAACGGGCAGCGAGGCGGGAAGGACGGCATCGCCGAGATACGCGGTGAAGCCGTCAGTGGCTATGACGCCGCCTTCGTTGCCTACGGCGAGCGCCTCAGCGCCTGTCCGCCCGAGGATGTTGAAGGCGAACTCGAACCCGTTCAACAGAACGGCTTTGGCAAGGACTTCTGCGACCCAGGCCTCGGCGGCGATGACAGTGGCATGGTTGAGGTCGCTGTCGGACGGCAGGCCGGAACGCGGGTCGATGAGGTGGTGCCGCCACTCGTCACCGGCGAGCCAGCGCCGGCGGAGCGTCGTGGAGGTCGCCACGGCGCCCTCGGCCACGCCGACGAGGGCGAGCGGGCTCGGCGACCAGGGGTGGTCGACGCCGATGGTCCAGCCGTCGCCTTCGGGGCTTGCGCCGGCCACCCGAAGGTCGCCTCCCAGGTTCACGCAGGCGCCGGCCGCCCCTCGCCCGAGCAGCTCGGCGACGACGAGGTCGGCTGCAAGGCCTTTCCCGATGCCGCCGGAGTCGACACCGAGGCCCGCGCCCAGGCGGGCCCTACCGGCGCGCAGCTCGATCGGGGCGTCATCGGGCCGAGCGGAGATGGGCAGAGTTGGCTGCGGCACAGGGGCCTCGTCCCGCCCGAAGGTGTCCAGCTCGTCGAAGGTGCGGCCGTAACCGGCGGCGACGACGGCATCGAGGAGCGTGGCGTCGAATGCACCGGCCGACATCGTGCCGCCTTCGAGGGCGCGCTCGAGGAGCAGGAACGTCTCGGGCGAGACGTCCATGAAGGACCCGGCGCACCGGTTGAGGCGGCTCAGCTCGCTATCGGGATCGAAACGGCTCCACAGCCCTTCGAGATGGGCGATCCTCGAGCGGGCCTGCTCGACGAGATCGGCCGCTCCGCCGACCACGATGACGTGGGCGTCGGCGCCCATGGCTCGCCAGCGCAACTCAGCTGCCACGTGAGCTCGTCGATGGGCTGGAAGACGGTGTGGAGGCGGCGGCCGTCGTGGTCGTCGTCGAGGTTGCCTGCGTGCTCGAGGTGCTCGAGCTGGTCGAGCGGCCGCTCTTTGGGTGGCGGGAGGCAGCCGTCGTGCCGGAGGTCGAGGTGGCCGCCGGGGTCGTGCTCGTGCTGCTCACCGCCCGCCGGGAGGTCGCCGTCGCCGTCGTGGCGGTGGCGGCCATCGCCCCGACGACGGCGAGCGTGGCGGAGGCGCTTGCCGCCCCGGCAACGGCGCGAGCTCGCCAAGCCGGATGGCGGCGCCGAGCGAGGTCAGGCCCCCACCGCCCGGCGGCGGCCGCCGATGGCGGCACGTGCGTCCGCTTGCCGGCGTTGTTTGGGTCGAGACGGTCCACAGGACACTTTCCTTTGTTGGCAGAAGGGTCTGCTCGGTTGCTGACACGATCCTGACGGTGGCGTCTTTGAGTTTGCTGGGAGCGGCCTCCAACTATGCCGCCAAGTTCCCGGCCGACCTGCGCTGGTTTCAGCGGGGTTTCTCGCTGTGATCCCAGGCTTGTCTCAGGAACGGCCGTCAGAGTGCTGGGCATGGACAGCAAGCTCATCTGGTACACGGCGCGAGCAAGTGGGCTCGTCACGTGGGCACTGCTCGCCGCCAGCGTGCTCTGGGGGCTGGCGCTCAGCTCGCGGTTGCTGCGCAACCGGCCCCGCCAGGCGTGGCTCCTGGATCTGCACCGCTTCCTCGCCGCCGCCGCCGCCGCCTTCCTCGCCATCCACGTCACCTCGATCGTGCTCGACACCTACGTTCACTTCGGCGTCGTCGAGGTCCTCGTTCCCTTTACCGCCTCGTGGCATCCCGGGGCTGTCGCCTGGGGCATCGCCGGCCTCTACCTGCTCCTCGCTCTCGAGATCAGCTCCCTGCTGCGGGCACGCCTGCCGAAGCGGGTGTGGCGCTCCTCCCACTTGCTGAGCTTCCCCCTCTTCGCGGTGGCAACCGTGCACGGCCTCACGGCCGGCACTGACCGCCACACCCTCGCCATGCAGGCGGGCCTGATCAGCGTCGCCGGCGTCATCACGCTGCTCACGGCCTACCGGGCCCTCACCTCCAGCCGGCGACCGCTCGTGGCCACGCCGCATGGCGCCCACTTCCTCGAAAGGAACCCCGCATGACTCCGGCTGCGACATCGCTCCCCGTCACCGTTCGAATGGACCGCTCGCGACGCCAGCACCGGCTCCTGCCGGAGGAGGCGGTGACTGCCAGCCTCGAACCCGGGCCTGCCCGACTCTTCGCCGACCTACCGGCGGCAGGGGAGTGGCGCAGCCTCGCTCACCACCGCTCCCTCTATGCGATGCCTCCGGCTCCGGGCGCCCGCCCCAACGGCCGCCTCATCGATCTCGTCGGGCGCGCCGGCCTTCGCGGGCGGGGCGGTGGCGGCTTCCCGACGGAGCGCAAGCTGCAGGCGGTGGCCGACGGTCCCGGCCGGCGCGTCGTGGTGGCCAACGCCACCGAGGGCGAACCGGCCAGCCGGAAGGACGAATTGCTTGCCACTCGCCAGCCTCACCTCGTCCTCGACGGCGCCCTGCTCGCCGCCCACGCCGTCGAGGCCGAGGAGGTGATCGTCTGCATCGATCGACGTCACCGCCAGGCCGCCAAGGCGCTGCGGCGGGCGCTCGCCGAGCGAGCCGAGCAGGAAGCGACATCGTGCGATCTCCGCCTTGCCCTCACACCGCCCCGATACGTCGCCGGCGAGGAAACCGCCCTCGTCCAGTGGCTGAACGGCGGTCCCGCCAAGCCGACGACGGCTCCGCCGCGCCCGTCGGAGCGCGGCGTCAGTCGCCACCCGACGCTCGTCCAGAACGTCGAAACCCTTGCCCATCTCACCCAGATCGCCGCCTTCGGTGACGCTTGGTTCCGGCGGCTGGGAACCGCCGAGGAGCCGGGAACGGCGCTGTTCACGGTGACAAGCGACGCCGGCTCGACCGTGTCGGAGGCGGCGCTCGGCACCCCGGGCGGCGCCGTGCTCGAGGCAGCCGGCGTCCTTGGCGACCGGCCGCCGCGGGCGGTGCTCGTCGGCGGCTACTTCGGCACCTGGGTGCCGGCTGACGATCTTGCCCGCTCGCCCCTCTCGAGAGCCGGGCTGGCTTGCTTTGGGGCGAGCCCGGGCGCCGGCATCCTCGTCGTGCTGCCGGAAGCGGCCTGCGGGCTGCTCGAGACGGCCCGCATCCTTCGCTGGTACGCCGGGGAGAGCGCCGGCCAGTGCGGCCCCTGCGCCTTCGGCCTGCCTGCTCTTGCTGCCACCGCTGCCGAGCTCGCAAGCGGCCGCGCCCGGCCCGCCGACGTCGCTCGGCTCGGGCGCTGGGCGGGGGACATCGAAGGACGCGGGGCGTGCCGCCACCCGGACGGTGCCGTGCGATTGTTGAGGTCAGCGCTCAGCGTCTTCGCCGGCGACGTCGAGGCGCATCTCGGCGGGCGCCCGTGCGAAGGATCCCACCGCCCGACCCTCAGCGTGCCGACGCCGTCGAAGGAGTGGAGATGAGACGGCGTCGACCCCCGCTCGTGCTCGCCGTCGATGCCATCGCCTGCGACGGCCACGGTGTCTGCGCCGAGCTGTTGCCCGAGTGGATCCGGCTCGACGACTGGGGTTACCCCATCGTGACTGTGGCCGCCGTCCCGCCCGAGCTGTTGGACCGGGCGCGGTGGGCCGTCTCGAACTGCCCCGCCTTGGCACTCACATTCCGGCCGGCGCCGAGTCCCGCGACCGCAGCCGAGGCGGCGTCCGGTCGCTGACCGACCTGTCGACAGTGAGGCGCCGAGGTGCGGAAACGGACAACCCGTCCCCGCACCTCGGTGGCCATGGGTGTTAGAGGCTCCGGGTGATGAGGGCAGCCATGTTCGGTGTGCCGATTCCGGTCGCCTCGTCGTATCCCTTCGTGGTCGGGAAGTAGCCGTTGTTGGTCTCTGGTGTGCCCGCCCCTGTGATGTCGTGGAAGTACAGGCGAGGGGCGAGGTTGTAGAGCAGGTAAAGCAGCGGGTTGAGATTGCCGCTACGGAAGCCCTGGAAGCTGTCGCGGTCGGCGGCGATGCCCGACCACAGCGGCGACGACAGGCTGGTGCCGCCGATGCCGAACCATCCAGGCGGCGTCTGTGCGCCGCTGAACGTACCGCAGACGCTGTATGGCGTGCTGGCGTTGCCGGTGCAGTACTCGGCATACGGCGTGTTCTCGTCAGCGTTAGCGGAAACATCCGGGTCTTCGCGGCACGGTGTGCCTGTAGCGGCCAGCGCGCATTCAGTCGTGCCGTTGCCGTGCTCGGTGTACGGGCTGTTCACCCCAGCACCGAACTGGTAGAACGGCCGGCCCCAGTACTGGCTGTTGCCGCCGCCACCCGCGCCGTCGGCAGCGCACCAGTCGAAGCCGCTGAGGCCGTCCTCGTTAGTGGCCGTGGCGTTGCAGAGGTCCAGGTAGTTCCACACCGTCTCCTGGCCCGTCGGGTAGGACGGGTTCGGGTTGGCGCCCGGGTTGAAGTTCTCCAACGAGGTGCCGCCGACGCTGGTCACCCAGGGCTGGCTCGGCGGGTCGAGAACGTTCAGGATCGTCGTGCCGTCGGAGCGGATGCAGGAGAACGCACCGGTGTCGCCTTCAGCGCCGAACATGCTCTGGCCCTGCAGGGCCATCTGCTCGAAGACGACGTTCTCGGCCTGCACGTAGGCGGCGTCCACGTCGTTCTCGCAGACTGCCCAGCTCGAGCTGACGGATGCGGCGGTGTTGGCGTTGGCGATCGCCGTGTACTCATCGAGCTCGGTCTGCCCGCTGAAGTCGTTCGGCGCGTTGTAGACGATGAGGTGCGACACGTCTGGCGAGATCGTGAGCTGCAGCTCGATGTCGGCGTCGACCTCGATGTCACCGGCGTATCCGTTGAAACTCGGCGGGCATTCGTCACCTACCGGGCATACCGGGCTCAGCGGTCCGCCATCGACATTCACGTTCACCAGCGGGGGGTTGAACAAGGGGCCATAGAACGTGTGCGCCCAGGTGTCGATGTCGGACGCCTGGTAGGCGGACAGTTCGAAGACCGCGATGTTCACGCCCGCCCCCTTGCCGCGCGGGCCGACGTTCGGTGCGTTGTAGATGGAGTTGGTCTGCTGGGGGGTCAGGCCGTTGCAGCCTGGGCCGTCGCCGTAGCCGAAGGGGAACCCGCTGATGCCAAGAATCGCGTCGGCGAGTTGCTGCTCGGTGGGATAGGGAGTCTCGCAGGCCGGCGGGCTGCCCGCAGCAGCAGGGTGGACGCTCGCTGGGCGGATCGAGTGCGGGGCGCGCACGACGTTCGACTGCTCGCGCACCGTGTTGGTGAGCCCGATAACGCCGAGAACCCTCGCCGCGATCGCGGCGGGCAGCTCGACGGCTGTGGAGTTGGAGAAGTACCGGACACCGCGTGGGTCGCGGTAGTTGCTGAGCGTGGTGTGGAAGGCGGTGCTTATCTGCCGGCTCGAGCCGACGGCGGCGATGAGGAACGGCGATGCCGACTTCGTGATCGTGAGGCCCTCGCTCTTCAGGTAGCTGAGGACGGCGTCGCGTGTCGCCGTCGTGGGTGCGTACCTCGTGTCGAACTGCCCGGTACGCAGCCATCTGTGATACGAGCTGCTGTTCTTGGTGTAGATCGCCCTGAGCGCCTGCGCGAGGCCGGCACCGTCCCGCGGGGCGAGCGCTACCTCGACCGACATGCGCGAGCTGTGGTAGGCGCCCGTGACCTTGTCGGTGGTTGGGTTCACG
>JBKQSP010000085.1:0-3692 GCA_052143575.1 Acidimicrobiales bacterium | reverse complement strand
CCTTCGAGCACGAGGCCGCGTTCTGGTAGGGCTCCGAGCACCACCCGGTCCGGGTGGATCGCGAACGACGTGTCCGGGGCCGTGCCGGTTGGGAGGAAGCCGCTGTAGCCGACCAGCTCGGCCACGCGGCGGGTGAGGGGGGAGAGCACCACTTCGTGCGCTCCCCCCAGTTGCAGGAGCCTTCCCTCGTCGATGATCGCGAGCTGATCGCTGAACGCCTGCGCCTCGGCGAGGTCGTGGGTCACGAGGATCCCGGCCTCGTCGTGCTCGAGAGAGGTCTCGATCGTGAGCAGGCGCAGCGCCTCGCGCGCCGCGACGTCTACGGCCGACAGGGGCTCGTCCAACAGCAGCACACGGAACGGGCTCGCCAGAGCCCTTCCCAATGCCACGCGTTGGCGTTGGCCACCGGACAAAGCGGCGCCGCGCGCTCGTGCGAGGCTGGCCAGCCCGAGGTGTTCCAGGAGCTCGGCGATACGGCTTCGGGCGGCGGGGGAGCGCCGGATCCCATAGGCCACGTTCTGCTCGACTGTGAGGTGGGGGAACAGGGTGGTGGGCTGGCGCACCAGGGCGACTTGCCTGTGGCGGGCCTCGAGTGCCGCCTCGCCCTTGAGCTTGCCGGCGACGAGCCTGCCGTCGACGAGCACCTTGCCGCTGCTCAGGCGGACGAAACCTGCGATCGATTCGAGGATCGTCGTCTTCCCCGCGCCGGACGTGCCGAAGATGGCGAGGCGCTCGCCGGCATCGAGGGTGAACCCGGCCTTCACCGTCACCTGCCGACGTTCCACCTCGAGGTCGACCTCGAGGAGTCGTGGGGGTGCGGCGCTCACGGCGCCTCAGCCCCTGCCACCCGCGAGCGCGTGCGCGCGCTCCAAAGGTAGGCGAGGACCGGGAGGGGGAGTGCCGCGACCACGAGCAGCAGTGCGAAGGGCAGCGCGCCGGGGAGGCTGAACTCCTGGAAGGCGATGAAGATCTGGTTCGGGAGCCCGCGGGGATAGTAGGCGATGATGACCACGGCCCCGAAGGCACCCATGGCACGCGCCCAGGCGGTCGCAAGGCCGGTCGCCAGCCCGGGAGCCGCCAAGGGGAGGGTGATGCGGCGGAAGGCTTGCAGGGGGCGGTCACCGAGCAATGTGGCGTCCTGTTCGATACGGGGGTCGACCGACGCGAAGGCGGCGTGGGCACCGAGCACATAGAAGGGTGCCGCCTCGTAGAACTCGGCGACGATGAGCGCGAAGAACGTGTTCACGCCCGTGAGGTGGATGTCGGCGAGGAGGTTCCCGAGCGTTCCCTCAGGGCCTATGAGGAAGATGAGCAAGAGCCCGATAACGAGCGGCGGCATCATGAGGGGGAGGAGGATGCCGAGCTCGACGATGCGCGCCAGTGGCAGGCGCCCCCGGGCGAGCAGGTAGGCGAGCGGCGTACCGAGCAGCACCATGGCGCCGAGGGCGATGGCACTCGCCCCGAGCGAGGTCCACAGTGGGTCGAGGGCTCCGGGCGGCCCGAGGGCCGCCCGGATGGAGTGGAACGAGAGGTGCTGGATCAGCACCGCGAAGGGCCCGAGCAGCGCCAGCCAGATGACGAGCGCCCCGAGAAGCGCCAGTGCCGTCGAGGAACGGGCGACCAGGCGCCCTGCGACAGGGAACCCCGGCACCACCCCGGAGGCGGCCAGATTGCCTGCCGGGGCGGTGGTGCTCATCAGGACGAGGTTGTACCACCCGAGGCGGTGAACGCGCTCAGCACATTCGCAGGCAACGTTGTCGCCGCGGTGTCCGCGGGTGTGGCACTGATGTAGACCTCCGGAGTGAGCGGGTAGCCGCCCAACTTGAGCTGGGCGCGACCAGCCCCGGAGACGATCCAGGCGACAAAGGCGTCGTCGGCGGCCTGGTCGGCTGGCGATGCAGCGCTCTTGGCGTTGGCTGGCAGCACGAGGGTGATGTTCAGCGTGATGAGGTCGCCCTGGTCGACGGTCCCTCCCGTGAGTGTGATGCTGACCTTGCCGTAGTTGGCGCTGTCAGCCGGGACGGCGAAGTTCAGGCTCTGGGGCAGGGTGATGTAGTGGAGGTGGTACTGGATCGCCTGGGTCAGGTAGGCGCTCGTGGCGTCGAACTCGCCGGCCTGGAGGTCGGTGATGAGCGAGTCCTCGTCCACCATCTGTGCCGGCAACCCGAACGGGGTTGACTTGGACTCGCCGAGCACCGTGGTGGCGGGGTCGAACGACAGGTGGAGCGTGGACTGGGCGAGCTCCATCATCAAGATGAAGTAGACGCCTTGCGGGTCTGCGTTCGGGTCGGTGCGTCCCACGCGGATGCCAGGAGAGCTCAGCAGTGTGAACAGCGAGGCGATGGAGGCTTTGTGAGCTGCGATGGCGTCGAACTCCGGCGCGAACTTGCTGTGGGGGTCATAGGCGACCACGAGCGGATCGGTCGCGAGCTGGATGACGAACTTCGACCTGTTCGGCCACAGACGCTTGATGTTCTTCTTGCCGACCGACATGAAGACCCCGGGGTTGATCTCGTTGGCGAGAATCTCCGAGGCGAGCGTGCCCGAGCCTGCCGCCCGGCCCTGGAAGCCGTCGCCGGTCGCGGCCTCGAACTTCGGGCCGAGGTCTGTGGCGGCCCACAACTCGAGAGAGCCGGCGTAGGCGACGCTGGCGGTTCCGTGCGTGGTCGATTTGGCCGAGTTGACGGTGGCGGTTGTAGCTGAGGCGGCCCCCGACGAGACAGCCAACCCCACGATGGCGAGGAGTGAGACTGCCGTAACGCTGAGGCGTGATCCAATGGCAGGGTTCATGAGGCGCAAGTATAACTGACTATATGCAAGTGTTGCTCGTCACGTTCGGGTAACCCACCCCTGACCGGCCCCGGGAGGTACCTTCGTCTGTGTGAGCGGCGCGACCGGGTCGGGCAGGGAGCCGGTATGACCGCCGGACGTCCTCCGAACCTCAAGCTCGAGCGCGAAATGCTCGCGGAAGGCAACTGCTTTGTCGCCGGTTGCGACGAGGTGGGCCGGGGATCGCTCGGTGGCCCGGTCTCGGTTGGCATGGTCGTCGTGAACGCCGCCACCCGTCGGCCGCCCGCAGGTCTCAGAGACAGCAAGCTCCTTGCACCTCACGTGCGCGAGTCCCTCGTTTCGAGGATCGAGTCATGGTCGTGCTGCTGGGCGATCGGGCATGCGAGCGCCGCCGAGATAGACGAGATCGGGATCCTGCGGGCGCTAAGGCTGGCCGGCGAGCGAGCACTTGCCCTGCTCAAGGTCCGGCCGAACCTGGTGCTGCTCGACGGCAACTACGACTGGTTCACGCGCCCCGAGCGCTCGATGTCCTCGCCCACCGAGATCGAGCCTGAGCAGGTCACCTTGAAAGTAAAGGCAGATTTGACCTGCGCTTCGGTGGCTGCGGCGAGCGTGATCGCGAAAGTCGCCCGCGACCGGCACATGGTCGAGCTCGCCGATCGCTATCCCTGGTACGGGTGGCGGTCGAACAAGGGCTACGCCGCTCCCGAGCACCGCGCGGCACTGCTCGAGGTCGGGCCGTGCGAGGAACACCGGAAGTCCTGGCACCTCCTCCTCGCGGACGAGGGGGCACTGATCAAGGATGGCTAGCTCGCCGGCGCCTCCACCTGCGCAAGGACGGTGCGTGGGCACAAGACGAGCCGGGTGGCGGTCTTGTGTGGCAGGGTGGTTCCCGTCAGTAG
>JBKQSP010000084.1:0-96230 GCA_052143575.1 Acidimicrobiales bacterium | reverse complement strand
ACCAGTAGAGGGGACGGTACATGAGGTACTGGAACTGCGTCAGGTTCGCCACCGAGAAGTACTCCAGGCTGGCGAACGGGAAGATCCAGTCCGGCGTGACCTGGGGGGCCATGGCGAAGTAGGCCGTGCCACCTTTCTGGATCACGGGAGGAGTGGTTGAGGTCGCACCCGCCCGTGTCGTCGTCGTCGTGGAACCGCTGCCACAGGCAGCCAGCACGAGGGCGCCGACGGCGAGCCCCACGCCTACTGCCCAGGCTCTTCTCAGCCTCGGTTTCTTTTCCATATGGCTGCTGCCTCCCTGTCTCAACGTCGCTGTTGGCACCGGAACGCTCAGGGCTTCCCTTCGGCGGGAAGCCTCAGCTGGCAGCATTTTAGCGTAGTCGTAATGCATTTGTCATATCAGGCGCCGTCCACCCGACAACCGTCCGCGCCGCAATGACCAAATGAATGATGACCTTTACCCGCACCGCACCCCTGTCACGCACAGCGGCTCCGTTATCGAGTTGACATGTCCGTTACGCTACCGTAATGGACAATCCGCCTGGTCAGCCGATGGCTTGACCGCTCGAACACATCTCAGAGCTGGTCAGACCACAGCGTCCCGGCGGAGCCGTTGATCTCCAACTCACCGGTGCCCTGCAGGGCGAGCACGACGCTGCCCGTGTGGGACGCCGTGTGGGACGACCAGAGGCGGCTGCCGCTCTTGGCGAGGACGACGAGGTTGCCGTCGGCGAGCAGCGTGGCGTGGTCCCCGGCGTTGCCCTCCGTGCCGGTCGACCAGACGGCCCGACCGCCCGTGAATTCGACGAGGTTGCCGTCGCCTTGCATGTCCAAGCTGTAGAGGCCGTTCGAGGAGATGAGCTCCTGGCCGGCCAGCAGGGTCTTTCCCTGCCAGAGAAGGGAGGTCACGGGACGGCGCGACCAGAGGGTCCCGGAGGACCCGCTGATGAGGAGCAGGCCGCTGTCCTCCAGCACGAGAGCGAACGTGCCCGTGTGGTCACCCGTACGAGAGGACCAGACGACACCGCCACCGGAACTGTGCACGACGAGGTCGCCGTCGTTGCGGAGGACGGCGTACCCGCCGTTGTGGCCCTCGGTCCCGGTCGACCACTCGGGGCGCCCGGAGACATACTCGACGAGGTTGCCATCGCCGCCCATGCGGAGGCTGTAGAGGCCGTTCGGTGACGTGAGGCTGTCGCCGGCGGCGAGCAGCTGACCGGCTGGGAGCGACGACCGCCCGACCACGGGCGTGACGGCGACGCCGACGGGCGCCACGTATGCGCTGATGGTCATTCCCATGACGGCCGGAGCGGTGCCCAAGTTGTCCGGGTACGCCGGCGTGTTCGCCACCACTGAGGACGTGGAGGCAAAGCGGGCCTCACTGCCGGACTCGCCGTTCCAGTCACCGCTCACCGTCTCGATCGTGCCGTTGGCGTTGGCCTCGGTCACGAGGGCAACGTGCTCGGCGACGCCGTGGCCGCTGTAGTTGAAGACGACGGCGTCTCCCACGGCCGGCGTCGCCGAGAGGGTGCCGAATTCGAGGCCGTAGGCGTAGAAGCTGCCCGCTGCGGCGTCCAACCAGGCCGTGTCGGCCACGCCGGCATTCCCCCACACCCACCTGGCGAAGTCCGCGCACCAGTACTCCGGCTTGCCGCCGTTGCCGGTACAGCTCGACTCGAACGCCTTGCCGCCCAGGCTGTTGCGCGAACACGCCTTCTTGTTGAGGTTCGCCATGGCGAGCTTCGCCACCGAGCTGGCGTTCGGCGGGGTTGCCGCTGAGGCCGGCGCCGCGGCGGCGACGAGCGTCGCCGGGACGACGCACGCCAGCGCCAGGACGGGGACCAGAACTCGAAAGACGCGCATGAGGGAATCCGCTCTCGTTGTGCCTGCGAGGTCTGTATCGACCGCTGGGCCGGCTGGCTGAAGGAGATTCGCCCGTCCCATCGCCTGTTCCCACAGGCCGGGAAGGGCGCGAATCATCGACACCCGGGGTGGCGCCGCCGGAAGGCAAACAGGCCGGATCCTCTATCCTCGGTGAGGGCAGACACGTGCCGCCCTCGTTTCGGAGGAGGCTGCATGGCCTTTGTTGAGTTTCTGCGAGCCGAGAGAGCAGATGTCCTCTCGACGGCATCTGATGCCTTACAGCGTGCGCACCTCGTGCACTACGAGGCCGCCGGGGTAGAGGAGTCGCGGCGACGCCTCGAGGATCTCCTCGGCCTCGTCATCGACGGCTTGAGCGGGCGCACGCTCGAGCCGACCTGCCAGTTCGCCGAGAGGCTGGCGCGGGAGCGCTTCGAGGCGGGCTTCGACATCTCCGAGGTGCAGACGGCCTTCAACGTGCTGGAGGAGGCCATCTGGCGGGTCGTCATCGCTCAGCTGCCAGCTGACGAGCTTGCCGAGGCGACCGGCCTGGTCGGAACCGTCATCGGGGCGGGCAAGGACACCCTGGCGCGCACGTGGGTATCGCTGGCGGCGCGCCGGCATGTCTCCTCGCTCGACCTCAGCGCCTTGTTCGAGGGCACACGGAACTGACAGCGCGGGAGATTTCGGCAGCCGGGTGGTCACGACGTAGCTGACGTCGGCCTATGGTCGAGCCGTGGACTTCGTGAGCGAGCACGAGCTCGTCAACAGATTCGGCTCCCTGCCAAGGGCGGAGCCGCGCGTCGTCGTGAGTGGGAACTTCGCGACACCGACCCGTCTCATGGGGCTGTTCGATTCAGCCGTCGAGGGCTATCGCCTCTTCGCGTTGAACGCCCAGCTCTCGCTGCCGGACCGGAAGGGCGTCGTCTACGAGACGCCTTTCGTGGGGCCGGGAATGCGCGGCCACCCGAGCCTCGACTATCTCCCGATGCGCCTCTCGCTCGTGCCGCGGCTCTTTGCCGTCGCCCGGCCGCCGGACATCGTCTTGCTGCACACCTCCCCGCCGCGGGCGGGCAAGGTCTCCCTCGGCATCGAGGTGAACATCCTCCCGGCCGCCATCGACCATGCTCGGGCAAACGGCGGTCTCATCGTCGCCCAGTGCAACCCGAACATGCCCTACACCTACGGCGACGCCGAGATCGACACAGACGCCATCGATCTCGCCTTCGAAGGCGAGGAGGAGCTGGCGGTGCCCGCTCGACGCCAAGGCGGCGACACGGCGATGGCGATCGCCGAGGGCGTCGCCTCGCTCGTGGGCGACGGCTCCACGCTGCAAGTCGGCATCGGGGAGGTTCCCGATGCCGTCGTCGGGCTGCTGCAGAGCCGACGAGGCCTCCGGATCTGGACCGAGGCCATGAGCGATGGCGTGCTCGCCCTCGACCGCTGCGGTGCCCTCGCGCCCGACGTGCCGATCACGGCCACCTTCTTGTTCGGCTCTGAAGAGCTGTACAAGTGGGTGGACGGCAACATGGCCGTGCAGATGCTCCGCACCGAGACGGTGAACGACCCGACGGCCATCGCCGCCCACGACGCCATGTGCTCGCTCAACGCCGCCGTGCAGGTCGACCTCTGGGCACAAGCGAACGCCAGCTATGTGCGCGGGCGGATCCACTCGGGCTTCGGCGGGCAGCCGGACTTCGTCGTCGGTGCGCTCCATTCGCGAGGCGGCCAGGCCATCATCGCCCTACCCTCCTGGCACGAGAAGTCGGGATCGTCGACGATCGTCGGCCTGCTCGATGCGCCCGCCACGTCGTTCCAGCATTCGGCGGTCGTCACCGAGCAAGGTTGCGCCCGCATCTTCGGGCGGTCGCAGCGCGCCCAGGCGCGGCTGCTGATCGAGGAGACCGCCCATCCCGCGGCGCGGGCGGCCCTCTGGGAGCTGGCAGGGACGATGGGCTCGTCGACCTGAAGCCCGTCAGGGCTCGTATTCACGTTGAGACGATCGTGACCTTCGCCTCTAGCCCATCGCTGCGGCTTGCAGGGACGATGGATGCGGCGGCTGTGCTTGCCGACAAATGGAGGCACGTGTGCACAAGGTGATGGTTGCCAACCGCGGTGAGATCGCGGTTCGTGTCATCCGGGCGTGCCGAGACTCCGGTCTCGAGAGCGTCGCTGTCTACGCCGATCAGGACCGCGACGCCCTCTTCGTCCGCCTGGCGGACGAGGCCTTCGCACTTGGCGGCACGTCTCCGCCAACGACCTATCTCGCCACCGAGAAGCTGATCGCGGCAGCCATGCGAGCGGGGGCCGATGCCGTGCACCCGGGCTACGGGTTCCTGGCGGAGAACGCCGGCTTCGCCGAAGCGGTCATCGAGGCCGGTCTTACGTGGATCGGGCCACCGCCGAAGGCGATCATGGAGCTCGGGGACAAGACCGTGGCGCGTCGGACGGCAGCTTCCGTCGGGGCGCCACTGGCACCCGGGCTGTCACATGCCGTCGTCGACGTCGCCGAGATCCGCTCGTTCGTAGAGGAGCACGGCCTTCCCGTCCTCATCAAGGCTGCCTTCGGCGGAGGCGGTCGCGGGATGAAGGTCGTGCGCAGATTGGAGGATCTCGAGGGCGCCTTCGAGTCCGCCGTGCGGGAGTCGACGGCAGCCTTCGGTCGGGGCGAGTGCTTCGTCGAGCGGTTCCTCGAGCGAGCCCGCCACCTCGAGACCCAGTGCCTGGCCGACGCGGCCGGCACCGTCGTCGTGCTCTCGACGAGGGATTGCTCTCTGCAGCGCCGCAGTCAGAAGCTCGTCGAGGAGGCGCCGGCGCCCTTCCTGAGCCAGGAGCAGGAGCGGACGCTGTACGACGCTTCGAAGGCGATCCTGTCGGCCTGTGGCTACGAGAACGCCGGCACGTGCGAGTTCCTCCTGGCGCCGGACGGCACCATCTCCTTCAACGAGGTCAACACCCGCCTGCAGGTCGAGCACCCCGTGACAGAGCTGGTGACCGGGATCGACGTCGTCGCCGAGCAGTTGCGAATCGCCGCCGGCGGCCTCATCGACTACGCCGACCCGCCCCGGCGCGGCCACGCCATCGAGTTTCGCATCAACGGCGAGGACGCCGGCAGTGACTTCCTACCCTCACCGGGCCGGCTCAGCCGCTGGCGGCCCCCGCTCGGTCCCGGCGTCCGCGTCGACGCCGGCTACGAGGAGGGCGAGACGCTCCCGGGCGAGTTCGATTCGCTGCTCGGCAAGCTCGTGGTCTACGGGAAGGACCGAGCCGCTGCACTGGCGTGTGCCCGACGAGCGCTCTCGGAGTTCCACACCGGTGGAATCGCCACCGTGATCCCGTTTCACCGCGCCGTCGTCAACCACCCCGACTTCTGCTCGGAACCGTTCCGTGTCCACACCCGCTGGATCGAGGACGACTTCGACGGCGTCATCGAGCCCTACGTGGAACAAGGCGACTCCACCGGGTTCGGTGACGAGGCGCCACTCGAGGCCTCGACTCGGCGCAGCGTCGTCGTCGAGGTGGACGGCCGTCGCGTCGAGGTCACCTTGCCGACCGGTTTCGGCGAGGTGGCGGCGGCGGCGCCTGTTCGGCCGGTCCCGCTGCGGCGAAAGGGCCGATCGGCTGTGCAGCCCGGCGACTCGCCCTCCGGTGACGCCGTGCTGAGCCCGATGCAGGCGACCGTCGTGAAGATCGTGCACGCCAACGGTGATCAGGTCGCCCTCGGTGACCCCGTCGTCCAAGTGGAGGCCATGAAGATGGAACAACCACTGCGTGCGCCGAAGGACGGGATCGTGCAGGGGCTGACGGTCGAGGTCGGTGATCAGGTGCAACGGGGCCAGGTCCTGTGCCGCATCGCGGAGGCGGCGACGTGAGCCCGTCCACAGACGAGGGTGGCGCTGCCCACGACGGCATGGAGGCGGAGATCTCCGACGCCGAAACGACAGCCGGCAAGTTGGCTGAGCTGGGGCGGCGTCGACAGGAGCTCGCCGGACAGGCAGAGGCCGCCGCCGCCCGCCAGCACGCCCATCACAAGCTCACGGCGCGAGAGCGCATCGAGCAGCTCGTCGACCCCGGCACGTTCCGTGAGCTCGACGCCATGGCACGACCGGGCTCGCCGTCCGGCGACGAAGACGGCCCCTACGGCGACGGCGTCGTCACCGGTCTCGCCGAGGTGAACGGCCGCCAGGTGTGCCTCTTCTCGCAGGACTTCACGGTCTTCGGGGGCTCACTCGGCCGCGTCTTCGGCCAGAAGGTCGTCAAGGCGATGGATCTTGCCCTCGAGATCGGGTGCCCGTTCATCGGGATCAACGACTCCGGTGGGGCACGCATTCAAGAAGGCGTCACCTCGCTGGCGCTCTACGGCGACATCTTCTACCGCAACGTGGTCGCCTCCGGGGTCATCCCCCAGATCTCCGTCGTCGCCGGCCCCTGCGCGGGCGGTGCTGTCTACTCGCCCGCCATTACCGACTTCACCATCATGGTGGACAAGCTGGCGCACATGTTCATCACCGGGCCGGACGTCATCAAGACGGTCACAGGGGAGGACGTCACCTTCGAGGAGCTGGGTGGCGCCGCCACGCATGCCACCAAGTCTGGCAACGCCCACTATGCCGCCCGGGACGAGGAGGACGCCTTCGACTACGTACGCGCCTTGCTCAGCTACCTCCCGCAGAACAACCTCTCGGATCCGCCCCGTTGTGCGACCTCGGCCTCGGCCGTGCTGACAGCGGCCGACGAGCAGCTGGACACGATCATCCCCGACTCGGACACCTCCAGCTACGACATGAGCGACGTCATCGCCGCCATCGTCGACGACGGCGAGTTTCTCGAAGTGCACGCTGCCTTCGCCCCCAACATGCTCTGTGGCTTCGGCCGCGTCGACGGTTCCTCCGTCGGGATCGTCGCCAACCAGCCGGCTCACCTCGCCGGGACGCTCGACATCGATGCCTCGGAGAAGGCGGCGCGCTTTGTGCGCACCTGCGATGCCTACAACGTGCCCGTCGTCACGCTCGTCGACGTGCCCGGCTTCCTGCCCGGGATCGACCAGGAGTGGCAGGGCATCATCCGGCGGGGCTCGAAGCTCATCTATGCCTACGCGGAGGCCACGGTGCCCAAGGTCACGGTCATCACGCGCAAGGCATACGGCGGTGCCTACGTCGTGATGGGTTCGAAGCACCTCTTGGCCGACGTCAACCTTGCGTGGCCGACGGCGGAGATCGCCGTCATGGGGGCGGAGGGGGCCGTCAGCATCGTGCACCACCGCGATCTCGAGGCCGCTGCTGTCGCCGGCACGCTCGCCGAGGTCCGCGGCGAGCTCACGAAGCGGTACCACGAGGTCTACGACAACCCGTACCTCGCCGCCGAGCAGGGCTACATCGACGCCGTCATCATGCCGTCCGAGACGCGCCTCGAGGTGTCCAAGGCGCTGGCGTCGCTGGCCAGCAAACGCCCGTCCCTGTCGAGCCGCAAGCATGGGAACATCCCGCTCTGATCCCTCCGAGGCTGTCCCCTCAGGCGGCGCCGGTGCGCCGCCTGGGACAGCGCAGCACGCAAGGCCGGTCCTCAGCGTGCGCGGCCAGCCGACAGCCGTCGAGCTGGCGGCCCTCGTAGCCGTGCTGGGAGGACTGGCGAGCCCGATGGCGACTCAGGCCCCGATGGCGGCTCAGGCGAGGACGCCGTCGGCGACGGGCAGCTCAGCCTGGGTGGGACGCGAACGGATCCTCGGTCGTGTCCTCGGGCGCCTCGTCTGGTCCACCTGGGAGGCCGACGCCTGACCCGACCGGGGCACCGAATTCCTCCGGCACGAGCGTCGGCGTGCTGCGGTTGAGGCTCTCACCGCGGAAGTACGTCGGGCTGGCGAAGCGCATGATCCCCATCACGACGAGCCCGATCACGAGGGACACGAAGAAGATGATGAAGGTGCCGCCGAGGTCGGAGTGGGGCGGGAAGGGGAGCTGCCACGACGTCCAGCTGACGTTACTGCTGAAGTTCCAGTCCGTCTTGATGCTCCAGATCATGGCCGAGTAGAGGATGATGCCCCCGAGGCTCGGCAAGAGGGCCTTCATCCACAAGTCGCGCCGGCTGCGCGTGAGGACCTTGCGGAAGTACCAGGTGCACGTGAAGCCCGTCAGCCCGTAGTAGAAGGCGATCCAGATGCCGATGGCGGTGACCGAGTCGGCGATGACGTAGCCGCCGGAGAGATAGTTCATCACGGCGTACATGACGACCGAGATGCCACCCATGGCGAAGGTCGCCACCGTGGGCGTGAGGTACTTCTTGTGGACGTGGCCGAAGGCATCGGGCAGCGCCTTGTAGACACCCATCGACAAGGCGGTGCGAGCCGTCGGCAGGATGGTCGTCTGAGCGGAGGCGGCCGCCGAGCTGAGCACCATGAGGAGCAGGAGATGCGAGAAGATCTGGCCGATGATGGCCGAGCCGAACACGGCCGTGCCGAGGACGGAGATGACGTCGGAGACGTGTGCCGGGTTCAACAGGCCGATGCCCGTAGTGCCGACTCCGGCGAAGGACTGCGCCGCCAGGGTCACGACGACGTAGATGCTGAGGAGGATCACCGTCGCCGAGATGCCTGCCAGACCGGGGGTGCGCTCCTTGTCAGAGGTCTCCTCGTTGATGGAGAGCGACGTGTCCCAGCCCCAGTAGATGAACAGCATGAGGATGAAGCCGTCGACGAGGTTCGAGAAACGGTGGTGCAGCGGGTCGAACCAGCTGAGGCTCGGCGTCAGGTAGCCGTGGGGAGCGTCACCGATGCCGACGCGGATCAGCGCCACGGTGGCGAAGACGACGAGCATGACGATCTCGATCCCGAGGAGGACCTTCTGCACCCTGGCGGACACCTCGATGCCCCGGAAGCAGACCCACGTCATGGCCGCCAGCCAAAGGACACCGACCAACAGGACCCACGTGCTCGCCGGGTCGTGGCCGATGCTGTTCGCATTCACGAGGAGGAAGCCGTACTGGCTGGACACCTGTGCCAGGCTCGCCATCACGAGGACGTCGGAGGCGATGATGCCCCAGCCGCCCATCCACCCCACGCGGGGGCCGAAGGTCCTCGTCGACCACGTGAAGGTCGTGCCGCAGTCGGGGTCCACCTTGTTGAGCTCGCTGTAGCCGATGGAGATGAGGAGCATCGGGACGAAGGCGACGACGACGATGAGCGGCGACAAGAGGCCGACGGCGAGGGCGATGGGGCCGAGGGTGGCCGCCAGGCTGTAGGCGGGCGCCGTCGAAGCGACACCGATCACGACGTTGGAGACGAGCCCGAGGGCCTCGGACTTGAGCCCCTTGTCCGTCCGGTCGGTCGTCATGCCGATCGTGGATCCGCTGGAAACCCGGTCTTGTATGCCTGTCGCCATGCGAGGAGCCTTTCGGTGACCCCCAACTAGGACTGCTGTAAACCGATTCGCGGCCGAGCGGTAGGGACTTTCGGCACTAGTCGAATTGCCCGTTGCGCCGCAGAATCACGGTGGACTGACGGCGAGTTGCGAAGCGGCCCTGTGCCCTCCGGGACGGTCGGCTGTGTACTCCTCTCTCGCCGCCCCGAGAGGAGGTTTGCCATGCGTGTTCTCGTCGTGGGGGCCGGTGGTGTCGGAAGTGCCTTTGCTCATATCGCGGCTCGTCGCGGTGTGTTCGAGAAGGTGGTGATCGGCGATCGCGAACTCGACCGGGCGGAACGGGCGGCGAAGTCGGCAGCCGACCACTTCACTGGTGTCAGGTTGGACGCCTCCGATGAGGCCAGCCTCGTGGCGTTGATGCGGGCGGAGAAGATCGACGCCATGGTGAACGCCGTCGACCCCCGCTTCGTCATGCCGCTGTACCGGGCCGCCCTCGAGGCCGGTGTGACGTACCTCGACATGGCGATGTCGCTCTCGCATCCGCACCCGACCGACCCGTACCACAAGCCGGGCGTGATGCTCGGTGACGAGCAGTTCGCGTTGGCGCCACAGTTCGAGGAGCGCGGTCTGCTGGCTCTCGCCGGCATGGGTGTCGAGCCGGGGCTGTCTGACGTCTTCGCCAGCTACGCCGCCGAGAAGCTGTTCGCCTCCATCGACGAGGTGGGCGTGCGCGACGGTGCCAACCTCGTTGTCGAGGGATACGACTTCTGCCCGACGTTCTCGATCTGGACGACGATCGAGGAGTGCCTGAACCCGCCGGTCATCTGGGAGAAGGGCCGCGGCTGGTACACGACGGAGCCGTTCAGCGAGCCGGAGACCTTCGTCTTCCCGGCCGGTATCGGTCCGGTCGAATGCGTGAACGTCGAGCACGAAGAGGTCCTCCTCGTACCGCGTTGGGTCGACTGCAACCGCGTGACGTTCAAGTACGGGCTCGGTGACGAGTTCATCGGCGTCCTCAAGACCATCCACATGCTGGGCCTCGACTCGACCGAGCCGGTCGCCGTGTCGGGCGGCCTCGTGTCGCCGCGTGACGTCGTGGCCGCCCGTCTCCCGGATCCGGCAGAGATCGGCCACTTGATGCACGGGGTCACCTGTGCGGGCACCTGGGTGACCGGAGTCGGTTGGGACGGCCGCAAGCGCGAGGTCTACCTCCACCACGCCGTCGACAACGACTGGTGCATGGCCAACTACGACTCGCAAGCAGTCGTCTGGCAGACCGCCATCAACCCGGTGGTCGCTCTCGAGCTCATCGATTCCGGCGCCTGGAAAGGCGTGGGTCTCCTCGGACCCGAGGCGCTGCCGCCCGAGCCGTTCCTCGACCTCCTGAACGACTGCGGCGCTCCCTGGGCCTGCGAGGAGCGCACGCCGCGCTGAAGCGCCGGCCTGGTCAGCCTGCTGAAGGGGCAGGCTGACCAGGGCGGTCCCGACGGGGCGTCGACCGCTCCCCGTGCCGCCGGAAGAGGTGCTCGACGGTGGCGACCGCTCGAGCGAGGCCGAGACCGGCAGCAGCGAGGATGGCCCGAGGCACTAGCAAGATGAGCATCGTCGCCCTCCTCGTCGTCGCGTTCGCCCCTGTGGCGCACGACCTTCGCTGCGCCTGAGCGCACGCCTCGGCTGACCCTCTGTGGCCGAGGGTCCGAGGGTCCGAAGTGATGTCACCTCGATGTCGTTCGTCAGCCGGCATCGTGCGGTCGAGGCATCCGGGCGGCGATGATGTGCGCCATGGAGGAGCGATACACGGTTGCCGGCCTGATCCGAGCCCAAGCTGCTGAACGCCCCGACGACGAGATGCTCGCCTGCGGCGGCGAACGTCGCACGTGGGCAGAGCAGCTGGAGCGCTCCGGGCGCGTCGCCAACGCCCTTCGTCGCGACGGCGTGGGCGCCGGTGACCGCATCGCCTTCCTCGATCGGAACAGCCTCGCCTACTTCGATCTGTTGTTCGCGGGAGCCCTCATCGGTGCCGTCAACGTCGCTGTGAACTGGCGCCTCGCCGCCGACGAGGTCGCAGCCGTCCTCAACGACTGCGAAGCGGGCGTGCTCGTTGTCCACCCGGACTATCTCGGCCTTCTCGAGAAGCTGACGAGCCGGCTTCCGCACCTGCAACGCGTCGTCGTGCTCGGGGAGGCCCCCGAGGACTTCGCTGCCGGGGACGGTCGCTTTGCCTGCTACGGCGAGTGGTTCGCCGGCGAACGGCCGGACGATCCAGGCGCCCGAGGGGAACCGGCGGAGGTGTCGATGCAGCTGTACACCTCGGGCACGACGGGGCTCCCGAAAGGCGTCATGCTCTCCAATGCCAATCTCGCCACCTCGGTGGGCCGTGCCGATGAGAACTTCCACGTCGACGCCTCGACGGTGAGCCTCGTCGCCATGCCCTTGTTTCACATCGGCGGCTCCGGCTGGGCGCTCTCGGGGATGTCGCGAGGTGGCCGATCCGTCGTGCTGCGCGAGGTCGACCCGGTTGAGATCTTGCGACTCGTGGAGGCCGAACGGGTGACGGAGACTTTCCTCGTGCCCGCCGTGCTCATGTCACTGCTGATGACAACACAGATCGAGACGACAGATCTCTCGAGCCTGCGCAACATCTTCTACGGAGCTTCTCCCATCTCCGAGGAGGTGCTCGTGCAATGCATGAGGAGGTTCCCGTGCGACTTCACCCAGGTCTACGGCATGACCGAGACGACCGGCGCCATCACGGCGCTACGGCCGGAGGACCACGACCCGACGGGCGACCGCCGGCACCTCCTTCGCTCCGCCGGCAAACCCCACGACGGCGTCGAATTGCGCGTGATGTCTCCCGAGACCCGCCTTGCAGCGAAAGCGGGCGAGGTCGGCGAGGTGGTGACCCGATCGCCGTTCAACATGGTGGGTTACTGGGACCGCCCGGAGGAGACGGCGGCCACCATCGACGCCGACGGCTGGCTCCGCACCGGCGACGCCGGATACCTCGACGACGAGGGTTACTTGTTCCTCTACGACCGCATCAAGGACATGATCGTGACGGGCGGGGAGAACGTCTACCCGGCCGAAGTCGAGAACGCCTTGCTGGCGCATCCGAGCGTCCTCGATGTGGCCGTGATCGGCGTTCCGGACGCGAAATGGGGCGAGGCCGTCAAGGCAGTGGTCGTGCTGCTGGCAGGCGAGTCCCCGGAGTCCGTCGGCGAGGACGCCCTCGTGACCTTCTGCCACGAGCACCTGGCGGGTTACAAGTGTCCGAAGAGCATTGACTACGTGGACGCCCTGCCGCGCAACCCGTCCGGGAAACTGCTGAAACGCCAGTTGCGGGAGCCTTACTGGCGGGGGCGGGAGCGCAACATCGGCTGAATCATGCGGCGCAACCGCATTATGTTTGACATATGTATACCGATGGGGTTTGATGGAGGCCATGACCTCCAGCTTCCATGCGCGATCCTTCGGTCTTGACGCGTTGCGCAACGAGATCGACCTGCTCGAGCCGGGCGGCGCCGTAGCTGTTGCCGTGCTCGACCTCGACGGCTTCGAGCCGGTCAACGAGCGCGAAGGGCAGGCAGGCGGCGATGCCCTCTTGTCACGCTTCGAGGAAGCGCTGCTGTCCACGCTGCCCGATGGGGCCCGGCTTGCCCACGTGCGTGGCGACGAATTCGCCGTCGCCCTCGCCGGGGCTCCGCCGGAGTCGCTCCTCGTCGCCCTCGACCGCACGCGGCGGAGCATCGGTGACGCCGAGGCGGTCACCGTCTCCGGAGGGGTGGCCGGTCGCCCACAGCACGGCGTCTCGGCAGACGAACTGCTGGCGGCAGCCGACACGGCCCTTGTTCGTTCGAAACGGGACGGCGGCAATCGAATCTCGATGGCCGTGGAGGAACGAATGGTTCTCAAGACGAGCTACTACCCGCCCGCCACCCTCCACCGTTTGGCAAAGCTGGCGCGGCGCACGGGACGGCCGGAGGCCAGCCTGTTGCGAGAGGCGCTCGACGATCTGCTGGGCAAGCACCGCGACACACTGTGAACCGTCGCCGGCGTAGGCGTCCCGCCGGCGTAGGCGTCCCGCCGGCGGGGGCCCGTTGACCACCACCGGTATGGCAGGCTTTCGGCGTGCAGGACTCGCCTGACGCCGCCCGCCTGCTCGGGGCCGTGGCGGACACCCTCGAGGCCGAGATCCTCGCCGCCACCGACCCCTCTGTCCGGCACGAGGTCCGCGTGGCCGCCAACCTGTGTCGCATCGTGCAGCGCGAGATGGCGCTCGAAGGCGAGGCAGACCGCAACGCCGAGGGGCGCCTCGCCGCCCTGCTCGGCCACGGCGGTTCGAGCCGGCGGCTGTGGGCAGAGCTGGCGGGCGAGCTCGAGGCCGGCGCCTTTGCAGATGCTGGCGAGGAGGGTGCCGTGCACGCCGCCGTCCTCGCCATCGTCGCCGACAAGCTTGCCGTCGCCAAGCCGGGCTACGACAGCTATGACTTCGCGGCTGAGCGCTCTTGAGCCCACACCCTGAGCGCCTGGCGCCGGACGCGGTCGAACTGTCTGCAGGGAGAAACGGCTCACCATCGGGGCACGGCGGCCCGGCAGGTGACGCAGACCTTGCCGCCGGGGTGGCTCGGGCGCTGGCGGACGCCGATCCGGCGGCACCGCCCCCAACGGTGCACGTCACAGGTGTGGCATCGGCGGGGGCTACGCGCCGCACCGTGTTCGTGGACATCGTTCGCGACGGCTCGACAACTGAGGCCGTCGCCCAACTCGCCCCCGCCCTCGCCCGGAGCTTGTCGCCCACGGCCGAAGCTGCCTGTGTCCGTCAAGCCGCCACTGCCGGTGTGCCGGTGGCCGAGCCCCTCGTCGCCACGGACGACGCCGGCTATGTGGGGGTGCCGTTCCTCGTCAGCCGCCGAGTCCGCGGTCTCACCGTTCCGCGACAGATCCTGCGGGCTATTGCAGACCGACCGGGCTTCGGCACCACGTTGGCGCGTCAGTGCGGCAAGACCCTGGCGGCTCTTCACGGGCTCGACCCGGCGGAGGTGCCCGACGATGTCAGCCGGCTCGTCGATCCCACGCCGACCGTGGCCTATGCCGAGCACCTCCGCTTGGTGGCCGCCTCCCTGGCGCCGTCGCCCGTGATGGCGCTCGGGCAGCGGTGGCTGGCTCGCAACCATCCGGAGGCGGCGAAACCCTGTCTCGTTCACGGAGACATGCGCAACGGCAACCTCATCGTCGACGACGACGGGGTGGCTGCCGTTGTCGACTGGGAGCTCGCCCACGTGGGCGACCCGATGGAGGATCTCGCCTGGCTGTGCTTGCGGTGCTGGAGGTTCCGTGCCGATCACCTCGAGGTGGGCGGGTTCGCCTCTTTGACGGAGCTGTCCGACGCCTACGAGGAGGCCGGCGGCACCTGGCGAGCGGACGCCTTTCACTGGTGGAAGGTCGCACGCACGATGTGGTGGTGCCTTGTCCTTCAACTGCAGGCCGAGGCCTTTGTCGCCAGCATGTCGTCATCGCTCGTGCTCGCCGCCAGCGGTCGTCGCGTGGCCGAGATGGAGTACGACCTGCTGATGCTCATCCGGCCGGACGACTGAGGACGGGGCGACGGTCCGCGCGAAGGTGGCAAGGTCACGACCGACTCGACAACCTGGAGGTCTCGATGCCGATTCTTGAGGAACACCACGATGGAATGCACCCGGTCGAGGGCGATGGCTCGTGGAGCGAGTCTTACTACTTCAACGCCTACGACGCGGTCGTCGACACCGGGTTCTTCACCCGAATCGGCATCCGGCCCAACGAGGGCACCATCGACGCTTCTCTCTCGGTGTGGTTGCCCGACGGCCACGTCGCCCATCTCCGTTCTCAGCGGCCACAGCACGACGTGATCGACACGCATCTGGCGGTCGCTCCGATCACCTATGACTGCGTGACACCCATGCAGGAGTGGCGGGTGCGAGGCACCGGCTCGGCGCTCGTGCAGCACCTTGCGAGCACGCCGGCAGCGCCCGGCGGGCCCACCATGTGCCAGCTCGATGTCGACGTGACGTTCCGCGCCCTCACGCCGGCGATCGGCGTCGACGGTCAGGGCCAGGACAGGCACGGAGCGGCGAGGGCCGCCGGCACGTCCGTCGGCAAGGGCCACTTCGAACAGGCTGGCCGCTGGAGTGGCACCATCGCCGTCGACGGCACCGTTCATCGCTTCAGCGACGCGCGCGGCAATCGGGACAAGTCCTGGGGTCCGCGGCAGTGGGGCGGTCCGAGGATGTGGCGGTGGTTCTCCATCAACATCGGCGACGACGTCGCCTTCGGCGGCATCCGCATCGACACAGGTGTTGGCGACCTGCACCGCGGCTGGGTGTGGCGCGACGGCAAAGCCACGAGCGTGTCGGAATGGCGCCTCGAAACCGAGCTGGCCGATGACGAGCTGACACAGCGCAGTGTTCAGCTCAGCGTGCTCGACAAGGCCGGGCGATGCCATGAGCTGCACGGCGACGTGCTCCGTGTCGTACCGCTTCGGCGCGCCTCAGGCGCCGGCAGCACGCTGGTCAACGAGGGTCTCACGCGATGGACCTACGAGGGCCGGTCCGGTACGGGCATCGCCGAGTACCTGCATCAGCTGGACGGCGACGGCCGACCCATCGTGCCGATCGAGTAGGTGCCGCTCGAAGCCATCGCCGGCCACGCCGGCGCCGTGGTGCCGATCGAGCAGGTGCCGCCCCCCGCAACGCCGAATGGGCGCCGGGGAGGTACGACGGCGAATCGGTGCACGAGGACGACTACGTGCACGACGGCGAATAGGTGCCCGACGGCGAATAGGTACAGTGTCGCCCGTCCGAACAGACCGCTCGACCGGGGGGAGCTCGCGACACATGGCCCAGCCGACGCCGATGGACGAGTACTTCGTCCACCAGATCCCCGAGCTGCTCTCCTCGGTCGCCGTCCGCAACGACTTCTGGCGGGAGAGCTACTTCTTCGAGCTGCACGATCCCGATGGCCGCGGTGACGTCGTGTTCTTCACGATGGCGAGGTACCCGAGCCGCAAGATCATGGATTCGATCCAGATGGGCCGAGTCGCGGGCAGGCGGTTCGGCAGCCTGCTCAGCGAGTCCTACGGCGACGATCCCCACACGAGTGAGCTGCCAGGGGCGCGGGTGGAGGTGGTGCGCCCCTTCGAGGAGCTTCGCATCTGGTCCGATCAGTCGGCGTGCGCGATCGGCGTCGACCTGACGTTTCGGGCTCGCACGCGGCCGTACGCCCTGCGGCGAGGAACCATGCGGGCGGGCGACGATGTCGTCTGGGACCAGAGCCACATCCTCCAGTCCGGCCACTACAGCGGTACCTACAGCGTCGGCGACCTCACTCGGGAGGTCGACGGTTGGGTCGGGCAGCGCGATCACTCGTGGGGCATCCGCGACCACGGTCGCTGCCCGCTGTGGATGTGGTTGCAGATTCAGCTCGAGGACGGTTTCCTCGGCGTCTGGCACTGGGAGTTGGCCAATGGCGCCCGGATCTACACCGACGGCTGCTGGGCGGCCGCCGACGGGAGCGACCCGGTGCCCGTCGTGGCGTTCGATCACGACATGGAATGGACCGGGGTCGACGGTGGCACCGCCCGCTATGGCGAGCACGGCGAGACCGTGGAGGGCCTGCGCGGTACGACGACGTTCACGCTGGCGGGCGGCGGCCGCATCACAGTGGAGGCCGAGGGCAACTTCGCACAGCCCTACGAGCCGTTCCATCGCGGCGGCCTCAGCCAAATGAGCGTTCGAACCGACGACGGTCGGCGTGGCACCGCCATCTACGAAGTGACGGGTGCACGTCACCACCACTGGTTCCCGGACACCGTCGTCGACGGCGTGCTCCCATGGTGAGCGACGCACCCGTCCCGATCATCGACACCTTGCAGGAGCTGACGCCGGCGTGGCTCACGAGCGCCTTGGCGGCCTCGGTCACCATCGAGGGCGAACGGGTGCTCGATGTCGGCATCGGTGCCATCGGCACGGGCCAGATGTGCCAGTGCGCCCGCCTGAGCGTGCGCTACGACCGGCCGTCACAGGCCCCGGCCAGCATGGTCATCAAGCTGCCGGCGCTCGACGAGACGAGTCGTGCCACGGCAAGGGTCCTGCGCAGCTACGAGAACGAGGTTCGCTTCTACCAACAGCTGGCACCGACGCTCAGCGTGCGCACGCCAGCGGTGTTCCATGCCGACATCGATGTCGACACGGCGCGATTCGTCCTGTTGCTGGAGGATCTCGCCCCAGCCGAACCGGGCGACCAGATCGCCGGTTGCCTTCCGGAACTGGCGGAGGTGGCCATCGACGAACTCGTCAAGCTGCACGCCGCCCGCTGGGGCGACCCCGGCCTTGCCAATCTCGAGTGGCTCCACGGCGACAAGGACGTCAGCCGCCAGTTCCTCCTCGCCCTCCTGCCTGGGCTCTGGGACGGCTTCCGCCAGCGCTATGCCGCCGACCTCGAAAGTGACGTCCTTGAAGCCGGTGCCGCCCTCTTCTCAAACCTGGAGGGCTACTTGCTGCTCGACGCCGCGCCATCGACGGTGGTGCACGGCGACTACCGCCTCGACAACTTGCTCTTCGACGGCACGCCGGGCGGCACGCCCATCGCCGTCGTGGACTGGCAGACCGTGAGCGACGGGCCGGGGCCGCACGACGTCGCCTACTTCATCGGCGCCGGCCTGCGTCCAGAGCACCGGCGACCCGTCGAGGACGAGCTCGTTCGCCGCTACCACGGCGGCCTCCTCGCTGCCGGCGTGAGCGACTACGGATGGGAGCGCTGTTGGACGGACTACCGCCGCGGCACGTGGTCCGGGCTCCTCATGGCGGTGGCGGCATCCATGCTCGTCGAGCGCACCGAGCGGGGCGACGAGATGTTCCTCACGATGGCTGATCGCCACGCCCGCCACGCCCTCGACCTCGAGGCCCTCGCCGTCATCTCCTGAGCGATTGCTCCAGTCATCCGGCGGTCGCTCCGTCAGATGGTTGGGATGTGGGTCAGCCGATGGAGCCGCGCCAGCCGATCGAGGGGGTCAGCCGATGAGGCGGCGGACGGTTGTCAGTGGTGCCGCCCGAGCGCCAGCAGCTCGGCCGTGTCGGGTGTGAGCGAGGCCGATACGTCGGCGAGCAAGTGGGACGGGACGCGGTGAGCAGGCTGCCAACGAACCGACTCGAGTGGTCGCGGGCGCCCGAGGAAGTAACCCTGGCCGTACCGAATGCCCAGCTCGGCGAGGACGGCAAGCTCGGCGGCGGTTTCGATGCCCTCCGCGATGATCTCTGCCCTGGTCTCGGCGGCGAAGGTCACGAGGGCAGCCGCCAGAGCGCGCCGGACCGGATCGGCGTCGATCCCGCTCGTCAGGGTGCGGTCGAGCTTGATACTTGTTAACCGGCCTTCGACCGAGCCGGTGGCCCGAGCCGCCTGAGGGTCCACCACTGTCCCTGCGACACGAGCGATGATCCTTCCGAGGAGACCCACGTGACGGTGAGGGTGCAGCGAGGTTCGGACGGGTTCGACCTCTTCGGCTCCTGGGAAGGCGTCGAGGCGGCCAACCGCTTCCTCTCTCATCTCGCGGCGAGACGGTTCTCGTCGGCGACCGTTCGTGCGTATGCGTTCGATCTACTGAACCTCGCCCGGTTCCTGGAGGAGCGATCGATCCGCCTGGAGTGCGTGGTCCCTACGGATTTCTTCGACTGGATCGCCTGGCAGGGGGCTCCGGCGCGACGCGCCGGCAGAGTTGTGGCGCTGCGGCCGAGGGGGGCGGCACCGGCGTCGATCAACCGGCGTGTCGCCGCCGTGCGGGCCTTCTTCGAGTACCTCGTCATGGCCGGCACCCGAGAGGACAACCCAGTACCGACGACGAGACGGGGTCAGGGGATTCGCCCGAAAGCGCAGGGGATGCTCGGTCATCTCGGCCCCGGCCGCGCCAGGCGAGGCGGACGGCTCGTCCGGGAGCAGCGTCGCCTTCCCGAGGCGGTCGAGGCCCCGGAGGTCACGGCCTTCCTCCTTGATCTGCGCACACATCGAGATCGGGCAATGGTTCTCGCCATGGTCCTCGGTGGCCTTCGTGCAGGTGAGGTCCGCTCCCTCAAACTCTTCGATGTCGACCAGGCACGCCGTCAGGTCCGCGTCATCGGCAAAGGCGGGCGCGAGCGGATCGTACCGATCGATCGACCGTTCTTCACTGAGCTCGCCGCCTACCTACGCGAGGAGCGACCCTCGGGGGCGGCCCACGAGTGCTTCGTGGTGCTGCATGGGCCGACATCGGGGCATGCCCTCAGTGAGTCAGGACTTCGCAGCGTCTTTCGCCATCACCGGGTGACCTCTGGAGCGCTCCGGGTCCGCCCCCACCGGCTCCGGCACACCTACGGGACCGAGCTCGCCGCCGCAGGCATCGACCTGCTCGTGCTGCGGGAGCTGATGGGACACGCTTCACCGGAGACGACGGCAGGCTACGTGCACCTGTCGAACGAGCACGTCGCCGCCGAGTACGCCGTCGCCAGAGCGGCGATCGGGCGATGACGGCAGCCGTTCCGCGGTTCGCGACCGCGGACGACCGCGTCCTCCTGGACGGCTATGCCCATTTCTGCCACGAGCTCGAGGTGAGCGATCGAGCGCTTCGTGAGCGGCTGGGGCTGGCGCGGGACTTCCTCGCCCGTCACTCGGATCTCGACACCTGGATGGCAGACCCGACACGAGCCCGTCTCGCCGACCTCTCGCGGATCAAGGCCTGGCCGTTCCTCTCCTGGGCGGCGCTCAGCGGGAGGATCCAACTCGACCTCGACTTGCTCTGCGCGAAGAACCTCGGCTCGATGAGCGCGACCGTCCGTCAGCTCGAACGCGAGGACGTCGAGCGGTTGTGGGAGCGCGCCCGTCGACTCGGCTGGAGCTACTCCTGGTCGCGCAGCATCATCGACCAGTTCCTCCCAGCGGTGCTGGCCTTCTCCGGATCACGTATCACCGGCCTCTCGACCGAGCTACTCGAGGACTTCGAGCGTGCACTCGGCGATGTCACCCACGCGACGGCGACGACGCGTCGTCAGTGGTCCGGACGGCTCTTCGGGCTGCGTCAGCTCCTCTTCGAGGACGGCCACCTTGACGCTCCTCCTCAGCGTCGAGGCCATGGCTCAACGATCGAGCAGCGCCTTTCTGCCGTCCCGGCCACGGAGATCCGACGCTCGATTCTGCGCTACCTCGAAGCGCGATCGGCCGTACTCTCCCAGTCCTCCGTCGAAGGACTGCTGGGCGACCTCCTCTGCTTCGGCTGCTTCCTCGGTGAGCGGTTCCCCGAGCTGACCTCCCTGCGTCAGCTCGACCGGGGACACGTCGAGGCCTTTCTCACCTGGAATCGCACGCGTACGTGGCGCGGCCGTGTCGCCCGCGATCAGCGCGTGTCGCCAAGCGCCGTCCACGCCGGCGTATTGAGCGTTCGGAACTTCCTCGACGACATCACCCTCTGGGGCTGGGCGGAGCGGCCTCCACGTCGCCTCCTGTTCGCGGCGGACGTCCCGCGGCTTCCCCGCCCGCTGCCTCGTGCCCTCAGTCCCGACATCGACTCCGCCCTCATGGCAGCCGTCGCGAGGCTCGAGGACGGCTTCGCCCGCTGTGCCATCCTCCTTCTCCGACGAGCGGGGCTGCGCCTCGGGGAGTGTCTCGACCTCGAGCTGTCCTGCGTGGTCGACTACGGACCGACGGGGACTTGGCTGCGAGTCCCGCTGGGCAAGCTCGGCACCGAACGCTCCGTCCCACTAGACGCTGAGACGGTCAACGCGCTCGACGCGTGGACCAAAGAGCGCGGCCCCCAGCGGGCACATCTCCATCCGAAGACTCAGCAGACCGTCGACTACCTCTTCGCCGAACACGGACGACCTCTCGGCCCGTGGAGAGTCCGGAAGGGCCTCCACGAGGCGGCACGTGCCGCCGGTCTCACGGGTTCCAGTGGTGTCGTCCTGAACGTCACCCCCCATCAACTGCGACACACCTACGCGACGGAGCTCGCGAACGCCGGAATGAGCCTGCAGGCGCTCATGTCGCTGCTCGGCCACGTCACGCCGGAGATGACGCTGCGTTACGCCACTCTCGCCTCTCCGACCCTCCGCTCTGCCTATGACGCGGCCATCGGGACGCTGCGTGCCTCCCTCCCACCGCTCGTCGAAGAGCGAGCCAGACCGCCGTCCCAGGTTGACTGGCTCGCGAGCGAGCTCCTGAAGACCCGGCTCGGGACGGGGACATGTTCACGCCATCTCGCCGCGGGTCCGTGTGCGTACGCCAACGTCTGCGAGACATGCGACAACTTCGTACCGCAGAACGAAGCCGCCGCCGTTCTGCTTTCTCAGCTCGAGGACGTCCATGCGCTCCGGCGTGACGCTCGTGAGCGGGGCTGGGACGCTGAGGCGGCACGCCACGACCGAGTCGCCACAGCCCTCGAGGCTCACCTCGCCGATCTCGAAAAGCGCCGAGCCCAGGCCTCGCGGCTTGACGCGCCGGTCATGGCCGGTTAATCAGGTCCGGGTTGAGCTTGAGGATGTGGGCGAGGCTGGCGAATCCGGCGCCCGTGTCGTCGATAGCGAGGCGGGCGCCGAGGCGCCGAAGGCCGGTGACGGAGCTGTCGAGGAGTGGGTAGTCGTCAACCTGGACCTGCTCGGTCAGCTCGATGACGGTGCGCGATGGCTCGGAGTCCACGAGCAGGTGTCTCACCTCGGCTGAGGTGATGGCGTCCGGCCCGACGTTGACGCACAGCAACACCCCGGAGGGAAGCTGCGACAGCGAAGAGAGGGCTCCTTGCAGCGAAGCGAGCTCAAGGTCGACACCGAGGCCGACGGCCTTCGCCTCGGCGAACCACTCGTCCGGCGGGCGCTTGGGCTTGCCCGGGAAGCGAGCGAGGGCTTCGAAGGCGAACAGCCTGCCGTTCCACAGGTCGAAGATGGGTTGGAAGTGATGGGCGAGGTTCTTCTCCTCGATGGCGCGCTCGATTCGCCGTCGCGACTCGAGCCCTCCGACCGTGCCCGGGCTCAGGACGTTCGCCACGAAGCGTTCCTCCACGGCGAGACCGTCCTCGTCGAAGGAGTTTCGGTCGAGCTGAGCGGCTGACAGCAGCGTGTTCGTGACACCCGTCAGGTCGTCGGCGGCGGCGGTGACGACGCTCACGAATTCGGCGAGCTTGGTGAGCGTCCGCACGTCTGCGCCGTCGAAGGCGTGCGAGCGCGAGGAGCTGACGTTGAGCACACCGACGGCCGCCGCTCCGCGCCGTAGCGGGACACAGACCGAGGAGACGACCCGGTACGCCTTGCACAGATCCAGATGGACGCGGGGATCGAGCTCGGCATCATCGCATCGCAGCGTGGCGCCGGTTGTCACTGCCAGCCCCGACAAACTGCCGTCGAGCGGCACCTTGTCGCCGACCTGGTCCACGAGGTAGCCCGCACCGCACACGAAGGTGATGGCGGCGCCGTCGCGCACGAGCCCGATGAGGACGCCCTCGGCCCGCGTCACGACGGCCATTGCCTCTTCGGCGACCCGCTGCATCAAGCCCATCGGATCGACCGCTCGCCTCACGGCCCTGTGGAGGTCCGCCCGAGAGTTCAAGATGCCCCTTTTCGCGACTGTCTGCCGGGTCTCCTTCGGTCTTATCGGCCCATTCGAGATGAGGGTTGAGGCATTGGCCTGACGCCACCGCGGCGATGACTTCTAGGATTCGCTGATGGAGTGCCAGGTTGCGAGCGCCACGGCGCAGGACATCGACCTCGTCGGACCGCTCTGGAAGTCCATGGTCGAGCACCATCAGGCCCTCATGGGGGAGACGTGGCCAGCGCGCCATCTCGATGAGGCCTGGCGGTTGCGTCGTCAGCAGTACCTCGACTGGCTCCATGCCGGTGTCGCCTCCCTCTTCATCGGCTCTGAGCCCGGTTCTTCCGAAGCGCTCGGTTACGCCGTCTTGCGAGTGCAGCCACCGGGGCCGACCTGGGACCTCGGTGAGGAGATCGGCATACTCGAATCACTCGCCGTCCTGCCGGGGCGGCGAGGAAGCGGAGTCGGGAGCGCACTCCTCGCCGCCTGCCGCGGCACCCTCGCTGCCCAGGGGATCCGCTACTGGTGCGTGACGGTCGTCGAGGCGAACACGGCGGCGGCGCGACTCTATGAGCGGGCCGGGTTTCGTCCGTTCTACCGAGACATGGTCGGCCTCGTCGCCGAGGCCGATCGTCCAATGCCCCCGCCGTCCACCCGCTGAGGTCGATGAGGGGCTGATGAGGGGTCGATGAGGGGCCGATGAGGCCGATGAGGTCGACGAGGCGATGAAAGGGCCGTCGCGCTCCCGCCGCCTGGAGGCGGCGCAGCCTGCACGCTGTAACACTGGTGCCGGTGAGCGTCGTCCCGGAGATCGTCGAGTTCCTGCGGGCCTACCCGCCCTTCGATGCCTTGCCGGCGTCGGACGTGGAGCGTGCGGCCGCCGCCACGGAAGTCGAGTTCCATCGTGCCGGGACCGTGATCTTCTCCCAGGGAACCGCCTCGAACGAGTTCCTGCGCGTGATCCGCGCCGGAGCCGTCGAGATCGTCCTCGACGGACGCGTGCTCGACCTCCTCGGGGTCGGCGAGATGTTCGGTCACGCCTCGATGCTCTCCGGGTTGCCGACGGGCTTCTCGGCGAGGGCCGCCGAGGACACGCTCACCTACCGGATACCGGTCGACGCCGCCTCCGTGCTGCTCGGACAGCGGGCGAGTCTCCGCTACCTGACGCGTTCTCTCCTGGCCGACCGCTACAAGATCGGCAGTGGGCGTGCGGCGCCTTCTGATCGGGACCAGCTGACACAGCCGGTCGGTGAGCTCGTGCGCGAGCGGCTCGTGCTCTGTCAACCGAGCACGTCCATCCGGGAGGCCGCTCGAGAGATGACGGCTCGAGGTACCACGGCCGTCGTGGTGGATCTCGGATCGTCGCTCGGGATCATGACGGACCGTGACCTGCGGTCTCGCGTCCTCGCAGCCGGCCGCTCGCCCGACACGCCCGTATCGGAGGCCATGACGTCGCCTGCCGAGACGGTGGCGGCCGATCGTCCGGCGGGGGAAGTGCTGCTCGACATGCTGGACCGGGGGTTTCGCCACTTCCCCGTCTGCTCGACGACGGGAGAGGTGCTCGGCGTCATCTCGGAATCGGATCTCGTGGCCGTGCAGACACGCTCGTCCTTCTCGCTGCGTCGTGCCGTCAGCCGGGCGAGTGACGTGACGGAGCTGGCGCAAGCCGCCGCCGGCCTGCGCCCGACGGTCGTGAACCTGCACGCCGGCCACATGGCGCCCCTCGACATCGAAGCGGCCTATTCGATCGTCTCGGACGCCGTCACGCGCCGGGCGATCGAGTTCAGCGTCGAGGAGCTCGGCGAGCCACCCACACCCTTCGCCTGGCTGGCACTTGGCAGCCAGGCGCGCCGCGAGGCAGTGCCGAGCTCGGATCTCGACAGCGCCATCGTCTTTGTCGCCGAGGACACCGACCCTCGCTATCGGGACGTCATCAGGCCCTACTTCGAGACGCTGGCGGAGCGGGCGACGCTCATCATGCAGGCTTGCGGGTTCCATCCCGACACGCATCGGGCGAGCGCCTCGGATCCGCTCTTCGTTCGGTCGCTCGACTCGTGGCAACGCGCAGGGCGCTCGTGGCTCGAAGATCCGACGCTCGACAAGGCACTCGTGCTCGTATCCGTGCTCGTCGACAGCCGGCTGGTCTTTGCCGTCGAGACGAGCGAGTCGCCGGCCGACACGTTCCGGCAGGCTTCTGAGTACCCGGCCCTCTTGCGCCAGCTCGCCCGCTTCTCCCTGTCACACCGCCCCCCGACCGGCTTCCTCGGCGGCCTCGTCGTCGAGGACTCCGGTGAGCATCGCGGCCAGCTCGATCTCAAGACGGGCGGCGCCCTGCCGATCGTCGACCTGGCTCGCTGGGCCGGCATGGCGGCCGGAGTGACCTCGGCCTCAACGGCCGAGCGCCTGCGGGCCGCCGGCCATGCCGGCATCCTCAGTCAAGCCGACGCCGACACCTTGCTGGAATCCTTCGAGCTGGTGTCCGGGCTGCGGCTCGAGCATCAGGTCGCTCAGCTCGTCGCCGGGGTGGAGCCCGACGACTTCGTCGACCCGTCGGAGCTGAGCGCCCTCACGCGGAGCTATCTAAAGGAGGCGTTCCGGGCGGTGGCCGCCGTGCAAAAGCACGTCACGAGCGAGCTCGCCCTCGCCACGCGATGAAGCGTCGCCGCACGGGAGCCCGCTCCCTCCCGCCGGCGGGCACCCAGCCCGGCGGGGCGCTCGTCGGCGCGGCGAGCCGCGTCGTCGCACGAGGTCGCACGCCGTGGCGCGAGGCTGCCTTCTGCGTCGTCGACCTGGAGCTGAGCGGTCTTGACGCCCGCAGCGACGAGATCATCTCCTTCGGCGCCGTCCCCGTCGACAACGGGCGCGTGGGGGCGGATCGGGCCCTCTACGGCCTTGTCAGGCCGAGGCGTGCGCTGCCGGAGGCGTCCGTGCTCATCCACGGCATCCGGATGGTGGACCTCGCGGAGGCGCCCTATGTCGAGGAGGCGATCGGGCCGCTCGTCGAGGCCATGACTGGGCGGGTGCTCGTCGCCCACGCCGCTCGGATCGAGCGCGCCTTCCTCGGAGCGGCGTTGCGCCGTGTCGGCGGTCGCCTGCGCGTGCCCGTCATCGACACCGAAGTGCTCGGGCGCCTCCTCATGGCCGAACGGGGTACGGTTCCACCGCCCTTCCTGCCACTCGGTGAGCTGGTGGCCTACCTCGGGCTCCCCGAGCACCGTCCTCACCATGCCCTCAGCGACGCCGTGACGACGGCACAAGCCTTTCTCGCCCTCGCCACCCATCTCGAGGAGGTCGGGACGACGAGCGTGCGGTCGATGGTGCACGCCTCCGAGCGCCTGACGTGGACGGGGCGTTAGCCGATCGGCCAGACTCGCCCGAGGAGACCGTCCTGGCGGCGCCGGCGGCGCCGGCGGCGCCGGCGGCGCTGATGGCGCTGACGCCGGGTGCGTCGCTGCCGTCGCCGGGCTCGCCTAAGGTCCCGCAGAGGCCGGCCGAGCACCCTGGAGGTGACGATGACAGACCTGCCTGGCAGGAACGAGGGCGACGTCGACCTCGTGATCGAGGGAGGCACCGTGCTTCCCATGGGCGGCCGTGGCCCCATCGCCGACGGCGCCGTGGCAATCGATGGGGGCGCCATCGTGGCGGTCGGGCCCGCCGCGGAGCTGTCGTCGCTGCGCGGTCGGCGCCGCATCGATGCCGCCGGGGGCGTCATCATGCCGGGCTTCGTCAACCCGCATACCCACATCGGCTCCAACCTGCTGTTGCGCGGGCTCGACGAGGACGTGCAGCTCTTCGAGTGGCTGGCCTCGATGTGGCGGCTGAAGCGGAATTTCGATCACGAGACCCTCTACTGGGCCAGCATCGTCGGCCTCGTCGAGATGGTGCGTTCCGGCATCACCTGCTTCAACGAGCATTTCGACGCCTACGCAGTGGATCCCGAGATCGAGGCGCTCGACGTCGTCCCGCTCGGGGCGACCCTCGCCTACGGCTTCGCCGACGGCGGCATCTACGAGTCGATCACGGACTGGTCGTGGCAGACGATCGCCGGTTTCGGCGACATCGTGGCATCGCACGAAGGAGCCCGCGACGGCCGGGTCAGACTGGCGCTGGCGCCGCACGCCACGTACTCGTGCAGCGCCGACATGTTCCGGGCGGTGCGGCGGGCGGCGGACGAGGTCGGCGTGCCCATCCACGTCCATCTGGCCGAGGGCCGGCAGGAAGTCGCCTACGTGGCCGAGCACTACGGCACGACGCCGGTGCAATGGCTGGACTCGCTCGGCGTGCTCGGACCCGACGTCACGGCTGCCCACTGCACCCAGCTCGACGGGCGCGACATCGAGATCCTGGCCGAGCGAGGGACGCGGATCGCCACCTGCCCGGTCTGCAACGCCAAGCTCTGCTCGGGCACGATGCCGATGCGGGAGGTGCGCCAGGCGGGGATCACCGTCGGCCTTGCCACCGATGGGCCCGCCTCCCACAACACGCTCGACATGTTCCAGGAGATGAAGTTCGCCGGCATCCTCCACAAGCAGAACGTCGAGGATCCGCGCTTTCTCACCACGAACGAGCTCCTCGAGCTGGCGACGACGGGGGCGGCCGCCGCCATGCACCGTCCCGAGCTCGGCCGGCTCGCCCCAGGGCGCCCGGCCGACGTCATCGTCGTCGATCTGGGCGGGGCTCACGTGCAGCCCGTCTACGACGTGAGCGCCGCCCTCGTCTACTCCTGTCGAGCCGACGACGTCCGCTACACCGTGGTGGGCGGCCGCGTCCTGTTCGAGGACGGCGCTGTGAACGGCGTCGACGAAGCCGAGGCCGTGGCGCGGTTCAGGCAGCTGGCGCTCCAGCTGCGCGACCGCAGCCTCGGCTGAGCGCACGCCGAGCCGCTGCCGGGGCACGGGCGGGGAATGCCGGATCGGCCGGCCGTGCGGTGAGGTGAGGGCATCGGCCTCGCAAGGACGATGGCCGGGAGCCAGGGGAGCAACCGTGAAGATCGGCATCATCGGCGCAGGCAACATCGGAGGCAACCTCACGAGGCGTCTCACCGCCATCGGCCACGAAGTCGCCGTCGCCAACTCGCGTGCATCGGAGACCCTCGCCGATCTGGCAGCAGAGACCGGTGCGAGCAACGTGGCACTCGGCTCGGTGGCCGCCGGGGCGGATCTCGTGATCGTGACGATCCCGGAGCGGGCCATACCCCTGCTGCCGGCCGGCCTCTTCGACGGTCTCGGCGCGGACGCCCCGATCGTCGACACCGGCAACTACTACCCGGGACGCGACGGACGCATCGCCGAGATCGAGGACGGCATGACGGAGAGCCGTTGGGTGAGCCGGCAGCTCGGTCGGCCCGTCGTCAAGGTGTTCAACACCGTCTACGCCCACAACTTACTCGACCGCCCGCAGGCGGCCGGCACGCCGGGCCGGATGGCCATCCCCCTTGCCGGCGACCATGACGCCGCCAAGGGCGTCGTCTCGCGACTCGTCGACGAGATGGGCTTCGACCCGGTCGACGCCGGCACGATCGACGAGTCGTGGCGTCAACAGCCCGGCTCACCCGTCTACGCGGCCGACCTCGATGCGGACGGCGTCAGAGCGGCGCTGGCAACCGCCGGACCGGAGCGTCCGAAGGATTTCCGGGCCTGATCGAGGCGAATCGTGAGAGAGTTGCCGCAAATGGAACCGACCGCCGTCGCCGAGGAGATCGCCGCTGCCTTTGCGAGGGCGTGGAACCGGCACGACATGCCCGAGTTCGGCGCCCTCTTCGACGAGGGCGCCACGTTCGTGAACATCGTGGGCGTCCTCATGACCGGCCGCGGCGAGATCGAGGAACAGCACGGCCGCGTGCACGCCGGCCCCTACCGCAACTCGGTCCTCGCCGTCAGCGTGCACGACGCCGTCGCCCTGGCTCCCGGCATCGTCCTGTGCCATGTGAGAGCCGAGCTGAGCGGGGACGAGCGACGACCGGGCGAGACTCGATCGACGATCCTGACGTTCGTGATCACCGGCGAAGGCGATCGATGGAAGGTTTCGGCCGCCCACAACACCGTGGTGGCGCCGCCGCCCGATGCGGTGACGCCGGCCTGAACGTCCCTCGTCGCCCTGAGGGCGCCGCCCGCCGGGCGAGCCGATCCGACGGCCTCAGGTCTGCAGGTCGAGCACGGCCGAGGCGAGCCAATCGAGCTCCTCTTCGACACGGGCGGCCGGCGACGTGACGGGGCGAAGGACGAACTTCGAGAGTCCCTCGCCCACGAGGGCTTCGATGAGGCTGCGCAGGCCGTGGCGGCCGACAGGAACGAGCGAGGCCGCATCGGCGTCGGGCCGCCGCTGCACGAGCCGTGCCAACGTCTCGGCCGACGGGGTGCTTCGGGCGTAGGGGATCGAGAGTCCGAAGTGCTCCGGGTCGATCATCCGGCCGACGGCTTCGGCCGCCTCCTCGATGGTCCTTCGCGCTGCACCCGCTTCGAGCGGGTTGAGGGCGGCGCCGAGCCACCCGTCGGCGAGACGGCCGGCGCGCTGCAGGGCCCTCGGCCCCATGCCACCGAGCCAGAGCTCGAGCGGGTCCTGCCGCGGGCGGGGGGTGACGGTGATGCCGCGAAAGCTGAAGCGCTCGCTGGTGTGCTGCACGCTCTCGCCTGACCAGAAGCGGCGCAGGAGGGGTATGACCTCGTCGAGAAGGGCACCGCGGTCCGCCCCGCTCACTCCGAGCGCCTGCCGTTCTGCCGGCTGGCCGATGCCCGGCACGAGCATGAGGAGGAGACGGCCCTCACTGAGCTGGTCGATCTGAGCAAGCTCCTTCGCGAGCAGCATCGGGTTTCTTCCGATTGGAACGACGTTGGCCCCGAGCTTGAGGCGACGCGTGCGGGCCGCCGCGAACGAGAGTCCGACGAGGGGATCGATCGTCGGCGCCAGCGGCACGTCGGAGAGCCACATCGTGTCGAAGCCGCGCTCCTCCAGCCCATCGACGAGCGACACGTACGTATCGGTCGACCACGGGCCACCGCCCGGAGCGACGGCGATCCGGATCTTCACGGCCACTCCTCCGATCGGAGCGCGCTGGCGGCGCTCCCGGCAACGGCCTATCAGCTGTAGCCCCTTCGCCGGTGCAGAATCCGGCGCGGCGGGTTCAGGACTTGAGTTGTCATTTCCACGATGGGAGTGTGAGCTTGTGGAAGCCCGCCGGTTCGGATCGCTCGTCACGGGGATGGCCGTCCTCGAGAAGCTGGCGGCGGCACCGAAGGGCGCCAGCGTGACGGCGCTGGCCCGCCTGCTCGAGCTCGACAAGGGCTACCTGCACCGGCTGCTGCGAACACTGGAGCGGCTGGGTTACGTCGAGCAGAGCCCGACGACGAAGCTGTTCCACACCACGGTCAAATTCGTCACGCTGGCAAGCGTGATCCTCCAGAACCTCGACGTGCTCGAGGCGGCGCCGCCGGTGATGCGACGGCTCCTCGGCGCAAGCGGGGAGTCGGTGCATCTCGCTCGCCGGATCAAGACGGGCGGTGTCTACATCGCGCAGGAGCTGCCCTCTGCCGGAGAGCGAGTCGAGATCGAGATCGGTTCCCAGCCCGAGCTGCATTGCGCCGCCAGCGGCAAAGCGTTGCTCGCCTTCCTTGACGAAGCCGAGATCCGGGCGCTCGTCTCCGAGCCGTTCCCCCGGCACACGCATCGGACGATCTCGAGCCTCGACGACCTCGTCGGCGACCTCAAGGCGGCGCGTGCCCGCGGCTACGCCCTTGACGACGAGGAGTGCGAGGCGGACATCCGCTGCCTGGCGGCGCCGATCTTCGACGCCATCGGACGCGCCGTCGCCTCGATCGGGGTGTCCGGTCCGACGAGTCGGCTGACCCTCCGACGAGTACCCACCCTCGGCTCCTTGGTGGCCGGCGCGGCGGAGGAGATCAGCCTGAAGATCGGTGGCGAGTTCCCGCTTGTCCTCTCGGCCGCCGGCGACACGACGACGGCCCGCTTCTCTCAGGCGAGCCCGTAAGCGAGTTCCTCGGCGGCTTCGATCTCGATCAGCCGGTCGTACTTGGCGACGCGCTCACCGCGGGCGGGTGCCCCGCTCTTGATCTGGCCGCATCCGCTCCCGACGGCGAGATCAGCGATGAAGCTGTCCTCGGTTTCGCCGGAGCGGTGCGAGATCATCTGCGTCCAGCCGGCTAGGCGGCAGATCCGCATCGCCTCGAGGGTCTCGGTGACGGTGCCGATCTGATTGAGCTTGATGAGCGCCGAGTTCGCCACTCGACGGGCGATGGCCTCGGTGATGATGGCCGGGTTCGTGACGAGGATGTCGTCCCCCACGATCTGGACGCGGTCGCCGAGACGCGCCATCAGGCGCTCCCAGCCATCCCAGTCCGCTTCGGCCAGCCCGTCCTCGAGGCTCCAGATCGGGTAAGCCTCCGTCATCTCCGCATAGCGGGCGATCATGTCGTCACTCGACAGGGTCTCACCGGCGACGTGGTACGTCCCGCCGCTGTAGAAGCCGTTGGCTGCCGGGTCGAGAGCGATGGCGACACCGTCTCGGCCTGGGCGGTACCCGGCTGTCTCGATGGCGGTCACGAGCAGCCGGAGGACGTCCTCGGGGGCATCGATCTCGGGTGCGAAACCGCCCTCGTCACCGAGGCCCGTGGCGAATCCCTTGTCGGAGAGCAGCCGGCGCAGGGCGCTGTAGACCTCGGCGCCTGCCCGCACCGCTTCGGCGAGCGAGGGCGCTCCGAGGGGCGCCACCATGAACTCCTGAAAGTCCAGCTTGTTTGGGGCATGGGCGCCGCCGTTGAGGACGTTGAAGTGGGGGACGGGCAGCCGAGGTGTCACCCCCGCAGGCGAGAGCGCCCGCCAGAGCGACTGGCCGGAAGCGGCCGCACCGGCACGTGCGGCCGCCATCGAGACGCCGACGATGGCATTAGCCCCGAGCCGTGACTTGTTCTCGGTCCCGTCCAGCTCGATGAGCGCTCTGTCGAGCTCTGCGAGGTCCCCGTAGGTCGGCCCGACGACCGCCCCGGCGATCTCTCCTTTGACGTGGCCGACGGCTGTCAGCACGCCGAGGCCGCCGAAGCGGCTCGGGTCCCCGTCGCGCAGCTCGACTGCCTCGCGCGAGCCCGTCGAAGCGCCGGAAGGCACGCCGGCGCGTGCCGTTGTCCCGTCCGCCAGGCGCACGGTGACCGCCAGGGTGGGACGACCACGGGAGTCGAGGACTTCGACGGCGTCAAGGTTCGCGAGCGTGAGCATGAGACGTCCTTCTCCGAGGGGGGTGTCTCCAGCTTCCCTGCTCGAGGGGGCCGGCGCCAGGGCACAACGTCACACACTTGGGCCGCTCCGGCGGCCGCTCCCGGTGCGGGCGCAGCCTCGGGCGATCGGCGCCCGCGGGCGGGCGGTGGGCGTTTACTTGTCGGGGATCCAGTGCTCACGCCCGAACATGCGTCCGAGGCGGGCGGTGAGCGACGATCCGACGTCCTGCAGGGCATTGACGTGGTAGACGGCGGTGCCCTCGGGAGCCGGCAGGTTGGCCGCCTCCTCGTCGGTGAGCGAGCAATGCACGGCTGTCGTCGTGATCAGGGTGATCTGGTCGCGAGCGACGAAACGCAAGCCTGCATCCGTGTGCACGACGATACCGTCGAACAGGTCCAGCTCGGGGACCTGCAGCACGTGTCCGACCGTGCCGATCATCTGACCGGTGACGGTCAGCACCGGGGTGCCCACGTTGAGGGCGAGGTAGGAGATCTGTGTCTCGTCGCTCATAAGATCCTCCATCGCTCCGGATGTGCCCCGGGCCTGTGCTCGCCATCGTAGGGGTCGTGCTGGCGCCTGCTCACGCGTCCTGCGGGTCGGCGCCCTGCGGAGCCCTTAGCCTGGACAGATGAGGATGTCGAGGCTCTTCGGAGTCACACTGCGCGAGGCGCCCGCCGGCGCCGACACCCCGGGATATCAGCTGCTCTTGCGGGGCTCCTATATACGCCAGCTGGGCCAGGGCATCTACTCCTACTTGCCGCTTGCCTGGCGCGTCATGCGGCGGATCGAGCAGATCCTTCGCGAGGAGATGGATGCCGCCGGCGGCGTCGAGCTGTCGATGCCGCTCGTCCACCCGGGTGAGCTCTGGAAGAAGTCGGGCCGCTACGACGCCATCGGCCCCGAGATGGCTCGCTTCAGCGATCGGCGGGACCGGCCGCTCGTGCTCGCCATGACGCACGAGGAGGTCGTGGCGTCACTTGCCGCCAGCGAGATCCAGTCGTGGCGGCAACTGCCGAAGCTCGTGTACCACATCCAGCTCAAGTTTCGAGATGACCCCCGCCCGCGGGCGGGCCTCATCAGGGCTCGCGAGTTCACGATGAAGGATGCCTACACCCTCGACCGGGACGAGGCCGGGCTCGATGCCCAGTACGAGCGGCTGCACGAGGCCTACGTGCGGATCTTCGAGCGGTGCGCACTGCCGGTGCTGCCGGTTGCAGCCGACGTCGGGCTCATGGGCGGGTCGGAGGCTGAGGAGTTCATGTACCTGAACCCGGTCGGTGAGGACACCATCGTCCTGTGCGACTCGTGCGGCTATGCCCAGAACCGGCAGGTGGCGACGGCCGCCACGGTCGCCTTCCCGGGCGAGCCGCTGCTCGAGACCGAACGGATCGCGACACCGGATACGACGACGATCGAGCGGCTGTGCCAGGTGCTCGGCGTGCGGGCGGAGCAGACCGCCAAGGTCGTGTTCGTGGCGACCTCTGACGGTCGTTTCGTGGTGGCCGTCGTGCGCGGGGACATGCAGCTGAACGAAGCGAAGCTGGCGAGCGCCGTCGGTTCGGCTGAGCTGCGGCCCATGACGGCGGAGGAGATCGAGAAGATCGGTTGCGTGGCGGGATACGCCTCGCCCATCGGCGTGGGGGATCGAGCCGTGGTCGTCGTGGACGCCATCGTGGCCGAGTCCTGCAATCTCGTGGCCGGCGCCAACGAGGTTGGCTGGCACCTCCTCAACGTGAACGTCGGCCGCGACTACGAGCCGGACATCGTGGCCGATCTCACTGCCGTGGTCGACGGGCAGCCATGCGTGGTCTGCGGCGCACCGCTGCGGACCGCTCGCGGCGTCGAGATGGGGAACATCTTCAAGCTCGGCACCCGATACTCGCTGGCTCTCGGCGCCAACTATCTCGCCGAGGACGGCACGGAACGTCCCATCGTCATGGGCTCCTACGGGATCGGCATCGGGCGCCTCCTTGCCTGCATCGCCGAGGAGCACCACGACGAGCGCGGTCTCGTCTGGCCGGTATCGGTCGCCCCTTTCGCCGTGCACGTCTGCGCCCTCGGCGACGACGTCCTCGCTGCGGCCGAGTCGGTTGCGCAGCAACTGGAGGACGCCGGTCTCGACGTCCTGCTGGACGATCGCGGCGAGCGCCCGGGGGTGCAGTTCACCGACGCAGAGCTCATCGGTTGCCCGGTGCGCCTGACCGTCTCGAAGCGCTCGCTGGCCGCCGGCGGCGTCGAGGCCACCCTGCGCGCCGACGGCGAGGGCGGACGCGAGATCGTGCCGCCGGACGAACTCGTGGAGTGGGTGAGGGGGCGCCTCAGCTGAGGGAGGCCCGACACTCCTCGGCTCAGGTGTCGCCCGCGGTCTGGCTGACGTCTGCCTGACGGTGACGGCGGATCACCTTCCGCAGCTGGACGATGCGGACCGATCCGATGGCGAGAACCGAGAGAGCGCCGAGGGCGGCGGCGGCCAGCAGGGCGACGGCGAGCGGAAACCTCCCGGAGGCGGTCATGAACGTCACCTTCGTGCTGCGGAGGTTCTGGAAGACGAACACCAGCATGATGGCGAGCAGGATGAGGGACGGGACGATTCGCATCCAGGCCCGGCTGGCTCGTGTCGTCGGCACGACGGCGTCGACGCGAGCAGCGGCCTCGATCGTCGGGTGGGCCTTGGTGGCCTGCTCGGCGGTGGCGTGCTCGGCGGTGGCGTGCTCGGTGGGAGCGGGCTCGGCGGTCGCCTCGGTAGGCGAGGGGTAGGGGGGCGGTTCCGGGTTTGCCGGCGGGACGGGCGCTTGCGGTGGAAAGCCCTCTCCCTGTTCGGGCGGCCATGGGGCCGCCACGCCGCTGCCTTCAGGAGGCGGCACCTGAGACCCCCGATCTCCCGTGTTCCGCGACGGGGAATGCACTTGCTCGACCTGAGCTGTCAGCACCCTACCCATGGGCAAGTGCCGTCATTCCGTCGGGTCGACGAGCCAGCCTCCTGGGCGGACTCGAGGTCTAGCATCGGAGCCCATGGCGCCCCGTCGTAGCCGCGGCGCCCTGGCGTCTACGTGGCGCGTTCTCGTCGGCCGGCCGCTTCGCAGCTCGGAGGTCTCAAAAGAGCGGATCACACCGGTCGAGGGCTTGTCGGCACTGTCGCTTGATGCGCTCACGTCGGTCGCCTATGGCCCGGAGGCGATCATCGTGGTGGTGGCCGTGGCCGGTTCCGGCGCGCTGCACCTGGTGTTGCCGATCACGTTGGTCATCGTTGGCCTGCTGGCGATCCTCGTGTTCTCCTACCGACAGGTCATCGACGCCTACCCGGGTGGCGGCGGCGCCTACGCCGTCTCGCGTGCGAATCTCGGCGCCAGCGTGAGCCTCGTCGCCGGAGCCTCGCTCATCGTCGACTACACCCTCACGGTCGCCGTTTCGATCGCCGCCGGCGTCGGGGCCCTGACGTCAGCCTTCCCGAGCCTGACGTCGGCGACGGTGCCCATCTGCCTCGGGATTCTCGCCATGGTGACGGTGCTCAACCTGCGCGGCCTCGGCGAGACGGCCCGCGCCTTCCTGCTGCCGACGATGGTGTTCATCGTCGGGCTGCTGGCGATCATCGCCGTGGGTTTCATCCATCCGCTCGCATTGCACGTTCCCCAACCGGGGCGGTCACTGCTGCCGAGCCACGTGGTCGAGACCGTCGGCGTGTTGCTCGTGCTGAAGGCGTTCTCGGCCGGCTGCAGCGCCCTCACCGGGGTGGAGGCCATCGCCAACGGCGTGCCCCTCTTCAAAGAGCCGCGCGCAGCGCGGGCCAAGCGGACGGAGATGCTCCTCGGCGTCATCCTCGGCACCATGCTCCTCGGCCTCGCCGAGCTGGCTCGCCGATGGCACATCGGTCCGCGCCAGAACCAGACGGTCCTCAGCCAGATCATGGGCATGGCCGTCGGGCGGCACTGGGCCTACTACATCGTCTCGCTCACGATCACGCTCGTGCTGTCGCTCGCCGCCAACACGTCCTTCGGCGGGCTCCCCGTGCTCGCCAGCCTGCTGGCGCGCGACAACTACCTGCCCCACCTCTTCGCCCTGAGGGGCGAGCGGCAGGTCTTCGCCAACGGGATCTGGGCGCTTGCCGCCTTCGCCGGCGTCCTGCTCGTGGTCGCCCGTGGCAACACCAACAGCCTCATCCCCCTCTTCGCCATCGGCGTGTTCACGGGTTTCACCCTCGCCCAGAGCGGTCTCGTCGTGCACTGGTGGCGGGAGCGCCCGGCGCGCTGGCGCCGTCGGTCCGCCATCAACGGCTTCGGGGCAGTCGTCACGGCGATTGCGACGGTTGTGTTCCTCGTCACCAAGTTCACGGAGGGCGCCTGGGTGGTGATCGTCGCCGTGCCGGCCTTCGTGCTGTTGTTCCTGCGTATCCGGGCGTACTACACCCGCACCGCCGAGGAGCTCGGGCTCGGGCATCACCCGCTGAGGCCGGAGGCCAAGCGTTCGCTCGTCATCGTTCCCGTGTCCTATATCTCACGAGTCACCGAGCACGCCCTCTGTGAGGCACTCTCGCTCGGCCAGGAGGTGATCGCCGTCACCGTCGTGCCGGCGGAGGTGGACGCCGGCGATCATCGCGCCGCCGCCCTCGCCGAGTCGTGGGCGGAGTGGGATCCGGGCGTTCCCTTGCGGGTCCTGACGACGGACTACGCCTCCGTCGTCGTGCCGATCGTGGAGTTCATCGACGAGTTGCGGGCCACGCGTCAGGAGCAGATCGTCGTGCTCATTCCGGTCACCATCCCGGTGCGCTCCCGCTATCGGATCCTCCACAACCAGATCGACCTCGTCCTCTCGGCGGCCTTGAGGGGCCGAGACGACGTCGTGGTCGCCCGCGTCGGCCTCTCGGTGGCAGCCGCTGAGGCCGAGGCAGAAGCGGAGGCTGCGGCCGAGGCGGAGGCCGGAGAAGGCCCGGGAGAAGCCCCGGCCGAAGGCCGGGCAGAGACCGGGGCTGGGGCTGCCGTGGGGGCAGAGGCACCTGCCGGGGCGGGCTCCGCCTCGCCGGCCGAGACCTCGACGGACACGTCTCGGGGCGAGGATCCGCCCCGGTCACCTCCCTGAGAAGAGGTCCCGAAGGAAGCCGATGATCTGATCGACATCGACGGCTTCGCCGGTGGCGACCTCCAGCAGCGGCCATCCGCCGGCGACGGGCTCGGCGACTTCCTCGTTCCAGAGGTCTTCGGCCGCACGGAGCGAGTCGAAATGGCCGGCGTGGCGTGAACCTGCCCGCGCCCGATAGCGCCGGGCCGCCACAGACGGGTCGCATCGGCAGAAGACCTCGACGACCGTGCCCGGAAGCCTGCGGAGGTCCGCAACGGCCACGGTGCGGTGAAAGTTGCCCTCGAGGACAGCGCCGCACGGCGACTCGGCGGCGAGCGCCAGCATGACGGTCACGGCGGCTCGCCCCAGCTGACGTGACGCCTCCACGTCGGGCACCGCCATGACCGACATGAGGGCGTCCTTGATGGTGTCCTTGGCGAGCAGCGGTAGATCGAGCCCGGCGGCGATGGGGGGAGCGAGGGTCGACTTCCCGCTTCCGGGCGGGCCGGAGACCACCACGAAGCGTGCCTTCGACGCCGTCACGGCTCCCATGCTTGCCCGCTCCGTGCTCGACTGCCAGGGCGATCCTCACTCGGTCTGGACTCCCGCTTCGTGAAACGCTCTCCTGGCGCGACACTGGCGAGGTGCCATCCCTCGGCTCGCTCATCGAGGAGGAGTCGGATGTCGAGGACCGTGACCTCGAGCGCGCCCTCTTCGGCTCCGACGTCGCCGCCGAGATCGCCGGCATCATCTGCGAGTTCGCTCGTGATCAGCTGGCACCGGTGAACGACGCCGTCTTCTACCGGCGGAGCGTCGGGATCGTCGCCGGACTCCGAACCGCAGACGGTCACGGGGTCGTCGTCAAGGTGCATCGCTGGCAGGTCTCGATCTCCCGCTTGCTCGCCGTGCAGCGCGTGCAGGCTCATCTCTCCGCCTGTGGCCTACCCGTGCCTCGACCACTCTGTCCTCCGATGGCCCTCGGCTCCGGCCTTGCCGTCGTGGAGGAGCTGCGAAACGGGGCTCTCGCCGACGGTCACGACGGGCCGATCCGGCGGGCTCTGGCGGCCGGCCTCTGCCGGCTCGTCGTCGCCGCCGAGCCGCTCGGGCTGATCGCCGACCTCGGCTCGCCGGTCTTGTTGCGACCGCCCGGGGCGCCGCTGTGGCCCGAGCCGCACGATCTTCGTTTCGACTTCGCGGCAACAGCGGCCGGCGCCGAGTGGATCGACGATCTCGCTCGCCTGGCGCGCGACCGCCTGGCGGCCGTGATGGGGGCGAGGACGGGGGAGCCCGTGATCGGGCACCTCGACTGGCGCGTCAGCAACGTCGGCTTCGAGGGCGGTCGCATCACGGCGATCTACGACTGGGACTCGGTCGCCATGGCGCCTGAGGCGTTCTTCGTGGGGGCCGCCGCCGCCCAGTTCTCCGCTGACTGGGCAAGCGGGGCGGGGCTCCCGTCAGTGGAGGAGATGAGGGCCTTCGTGGCCGAGTACGAAGAGAGCAGGGGGAGACGTTTCGACGCCGGCGAGCGCGAACTGCTCGATGCTGCGAACCTCGCCGCGTGCGCCTACGCGGCTCGATGCCAGCACTCGGACATCAAGCTCGGCAGGGCGTCGGCGCGGCCCTCCTCGGCCGACTCGATCCGGCTCCTCCGCCAGCGAGCGAGCGAGGCGTTGACCTCCTGAGCCGACGAGTGGGGCGACGATGGAAACGGCGCCGCCGAGGCACGACGCCGCCGAGGCACGGCGACGCCGAGGCACGACGACGCACGGCCCCCGGCTGCTCGCCTTCGGTCCCGTACGATGCCAGGAGGAGGTGCGCGTCTTGACCGACTTCTTCAAAGTGATCACGGCTGGGCCGCTGTTCTTCGTGAGCGCATGGATGCTGATGATCTTTGCCGGCATCGTCGACAAGGACGTCGGCATCCACCCGTTCAGCTACCTCACCGCCATGCTGGTCACCATCGGGCTCTGGCTGGCCGTGGCGCCGGCCATCGGTGCCGTCGCCCGTGTTCCGAAAGGCAGGCGCCAGAAGAGCTGAGGGCTGCTGTGTGAACGGCCGAGGGTCGATCAGTGATCAGAGGTCGAGGTAGAGGCAGAAGGGATGGCCCGCAGGATCGAGGAGGACCCGGACGTCTTCCTGCGGTTGATAGCCGGCCAAGGTCGCGCCCAGTTCGACCGCATCGCGGACGGCAGTGTCGAGATCGCCGACGGCGACGTCGATGTGCATCATCATCTGCTGCCGGCCGTCCACGCTCGGCCAGACGGGCGGCACGTAGTCCGGCGACGTTTGGAAGGCGAGATAGGACGAGGTGCCGGGCACGCCGATGGCGGCTGCATCGTGCTCCTGCTTGGCGATGGGCCACCCGAGCAGGTCGGCGTAGAAATTGGCAAGGGCCACGCCATCGGGTGCTTCCAGCACCACGCCCCACCAACCCGTCTGCCATCCGCGCATGGGCGCATCATGTCACTGCCGGGCACGGCGGGCTCGACTGCGGCTCGCATGTCCGAGGGGCCCTCGTGTGCGAGGGTCCGGTGTGTCCGAGGGTCCAGCGGGTAGGACGGCCAGCGGTGGCCGCCGAGGTATGCGAACATATGTTCGTGAGACAGGAGGCGTCGATCTTGCATGCCGACCTCGATGCCTTCTTCGCCTCGGTCGAGCAGCGGGACGACCCGCGGCTGCGGGGGCGGCCCGTCATCGTCGGGAGCGGCGTCGTCATGACCGCCAGCTACGAGGCGCGGGCCTTCGGCGTGAGGACGGCAATGGGAGGGGCTCAGGCGCGGCGCCTCTGCCCGCACGCCGTCGTCGTCGAGCCTCGCATGTCGGCCTACGCGGCGGCGAGCACGGCGGTGTTCGCTGTCTTCGAGCAGACGACGCCTCTGGTGGAGCCGATGTCGATCGACGAGGCGTTCCTCGATGTCGGCGGCCTCGGGCGTGTCTCCGGCAGCCCGAGCCAGATCGCCGTGCGCTTGCGCCACGACGTCCTCGAGCAGGTGGGCTTGCCCATCACCGTCGGCGTGGCCCGCACGAAGTTCCTCGCCAAGGTGGCGAGCGCCGTCGCCAAACCCGACGGCGTGCTCGTCGTCCCGCCCGCCGGCGAGCTGGCCTTCCTGCATCCGCTCGCCGTCGAGCGGCTCTGGGGCGTCGGTGCCGTGACGGCGCGCAAGTTGCGCGACCGCGGGATCTCCACGGTCGGTGAGGTCGCCCGACTGAACGAGTCGACGCTCGTGTCGCTGCTGGGCCAGGCGGCGGGCAGCCACCTGCACGCCCTCGCCCGCAACGACGACCCACGACCTGTGCAGCTCGGCCGCCGCCGGCGATCGATCGGCTCGCAGCGCGCCCTCGGCCGTGCCCGTCGCTCCGCTGCCGACCTCGACGCCGTGCTCATCGAGCTCGTCGACCGCGTCACGCGACGGATGCGAACAGCCGGCCGGCTCGGTCGCACCGTTTCGCTGCGCTTGCGGTTCGGCGACTTCTCGCGTGCGACTCGATCGCACACCCTTGCGATGGCGACGGCGCACACCGACACGATCCTCGTGACGGCGCGGGCGCTGCTCAGTGCGACGAGCGACCTGATCGAGGAGCGAGGGCTCACACTCGTCGGCGTCGCCGTGTCGAACCTCGACGACCAGGGTGCGGTGCAGCTCGCCCTCCCCCTCGACCCCCGCGGCGCCGGCGCCCTCGACAGTACGCTCGACGATGTCCGCGATCGCTTCGGCTCCGCCTCGGTGAGGCGGGCCGTGCTGCTCGGGCGCCAGCTCGGGCCTTCGCCACCCATATTGCCGGACTGAGGCGGCCGCCGGCGCCAAGACGTGACCTTCGGCCCTTCCCCCGGGGGTGCCGGCAGCGGACCATGAGCTGTGGGAGCCGTCCCTCGGACGACGTCCCGAGACAGAAGGAGGACGGCCATGGCCCCGACCGGTGCAGGCACGCGGATGTCGGCGACCGAATCGCTTCTGTGGCGCATCGAGCGCGACCCGGTGTTGCGCTCCACGGTGACTGCAGTCAGCATCCTCGACCGGGCGCCGGACTGGGCTCGCTTGCGGCGGCGCATGCTGCAGGCCTCGGTACGCATTCCTCGGTTGCGCCAAGTCGTCGTCGAGCCGCCCTTCGGGCTCGGCTCGCCAAGCTGGCAACGGGCGGACGACTTCGACCTCGACTACCACCTGCGCCGGGTGCAGCTGCCGCGGCCGACCAGCATCGGCGCCCTCCTCGACTTCGCCGCCCACGAGGCAATGGGGGAGTTCGATCGGGCACGCCCACTGTGGGAGTTCACCGTGGTGGACCACGTGGGCGAGGGGGCCGCTCTCATCCAGAAGTTCCACCACGCCGTCACCGACGGCGTCGGCGGCATGCGCCTCGCCCTCGAGATGCTCGATACCGAGAGCAGGCCGTCTCGCAAGGTCGCCCCCATCTCCTCGCTCGTCGACGAGCCGTCAGACGGCACGGGCGGTCGCCCTTCCGCCGTAGAGCAGGTCGCCGAGGCGGGCCGCCGCGTCGTGAGCACGTCCCTCGGGCTCGCCGCCACCGCACTCAAAGCCAGCCGGACACCGCTCGAGTCAGCCCTCTCCGCCGCCGACTCCGCCCGATGGGGTGCCCGCTTGGTGGCCCCCGTCGCCGAACCGTGCTCTCCGATCATGCTCTCGCGCGGGATCATGTTGTCCTTTGCTGCCTTCGATGTCGATTTCGCCCGCCTCCGCGAATCCGGCCGGCGCGGCCACGGCAGCTTGAACGACGCCTTCATCACGGCCGTCGTGGCCGGGTTGCGGCGCTACCACGAGGCTCACGGCGCTCCCCTCCCGAGCCTGCGCATGACGCTGCCGATCAGCATCCGTTCCGAACAGGACCCCGTCGGCGGCAACCGCTTCACACCGGTGCGCTTCGAGATACCGCTCGGGCAGCCCCGTCCTGCCGACATGGTGCCGGTCATCTCGGGGCTCGTGCGGGAGTGGCGCACCGGGCCGGCCCTGTCGTTGACCGACACGCTCGCCATCGCCCTCAACGGGCTGCCCACACAAGCGGTGACTGCCGTCTTCGGCTCCATGTTGAAGAACGTCGACTTCATCGCGACGAACGTGCCCGGCCTGCCCGTGCGCGCCTACCTCGCCGGCGCCGAGCTCCTCCGCCAGTACGCCTTCGCCCCGCCGAGCGGAGCGTCGGTCAACGTGGCGCTGCTGTCGCACGTCGGTCACTGTTGCATCGGCGTCAACATCGATCGCGCCGCCATCCCCGACACGGAGGTGTTCGTGGCGTGCCTCGAGGAGGGTTTCGAGGAGGTCATGACGCTGGCGGGTGCGCCGAAGCGAGCCGGCAGCGGCGTCGCCGAGGCCGGGAGCCTGTCGTGAACGCCGTCGACCGCTTCGCCCATCTGCAGAGGATGACGTCGCTCGATGCCGCCTTCCTCGACCTCGAAACCCCCACGACCCCGATGCACATCGGTTCCGTCGCCTACCTCGACCCAGGGCCGCTGCGCGACCGCAGCGGTCGCGTCCGTCTCAACGAGTTGCGGCGTCTCGTCAACGACCGCCTCTCGCTCGCCCCCCGCTTTCGCCAGCGCCCCGTCTCGGCCCCCTTCGGCCTCGGGCGCCCCGTGTGGGTGGACGACCCGGAGTTCGACGTGGCCAACCACGTCTTTGAGACGGTGCTGCCGGCCCCCGGTTCGGAGCAGCAGCTCGCCGACCTCTGCACCCATCTCATGATGCGGACCCTCGACCGCTCGAGACCGCTCTGGGAGCTCTGGGTCGTCGACGGCTATGCCGATGGGTCGATCGTGCTCATCGAGAAGGTGCATCACGTCATGATGGACGGCGTCTCCGGCGTCGACGTCGCCCTCCTCGTCACGGACCCGACCCCTCGCGTGCAGAGCCTGGCCTCCGCAGCTGCCACGGGCGCCGCCGCCGGTGCCGTCGGCGGCGCCTCGGCAGCGTCGGCACCGGATCGCTCCCTCTTGCTCGCCGGCGGCGCCCTCGACGAGCTGGGGCTGCCGCTGGCGATGGTCGGTGCCCCTCTCCGCATGGCCGGCTTGCTCGGCCGCGCCCTGCGTCACCCCGAGGTCGCCGCCGATCTCGCCCAGGAGGTGGGGGCGCTCGGACGGGGCGTGCTCTCGCTCCTGCAGCGAACGACCGTGGCGCCCCACACGCCGCTCAACGAGCCGGTCGGGAGCCATCGCGTGCTCTCGCACGTCGAGTGGCCGCTCGAGGAGATGCGAGCCGTCGCCAAGACCGCCGGCTGCACCGTGAACGACGTCGCCCTGGCGGCGGTGACGAGCGGGGTGCGGTCCCTGCTGCTGTCTCGCGGCGAGGATCCCGGCTGGCGGTTCCAGGTGGCCGTGCCCGTCTCCACGCGAGGCGCAACCGGGCATCTGACCTTGGGCAATCAGGTGGCGGCGTTTCTCGTGTCGCTCCCCACCGGCCTGCCGGAGGTGTCCGATCAGCTCGAAGAGGTGCATCGCATCACCAAGGCGCGCAAGCGGCAGGGGCAGGCCGGTGTCGTGGCCGCCGTGCTCGGGTCGTCCAACCGCTGGCCGACGGCGCTCGTGGGCCTTGTGGCCCATCTCACCCACCACCAGCGCTTCGCCAACGCCGTCGTGACGAACATCCCCGGTCCGCCGGCGGGACGCTACGTGCTCGGTGCCCGCATGCGCCGCATCGTGCCGCTCGTACCGCTCGCCGGCAACCTCGACGTCAGCATCGGCATCCTCTCCTACGACGGCGAGGTCTCCTTCGGCTGCCTCGCCGACGCCGAGCGGTGCCCGGACCTCGAGGTGTTCACCGATGGGATCCTGCAGGCCTTGAAGACGCTCGCCCCGCCGAGGACCTCGAAGACGGCGGCCGCTTCCTGACGGCTGGCGCCCCGCCTCGGCTCGCAGACGTCTTATCCTTGACGCCATGGTTGCCGAGATGCCCCTCCCACCCGCTGACGAGGTACGAGCGGCCATCAAGGTCGTGAAGGACCACTCGAACAGCATCTACACCTGGAACTACGAGCGCTCGCGTCCCCAGCTCGTCACGCTCTACAACAAGGCGATGGCTTCGCAGTGGAACAGCGTCACGGATCTCGACTGGAGCACCGAGGTGGACCCCGAGGGCCTCGTCGATCTCGCAAGCCCGGGCATGCAGTTGATCCGCTCCGCCGCCGGGGCGCCGGGCTCTCCCATCGCGGCCTGGACCGGCTCGGAGTTCATCGCCCTCGGCATCGAGATGTTCAAGGCCAACATCAGCCAGTTCATGCATGGCGAGCAGGGCGCCATGATGGTGGCGGCCAAGATCGTCGAGACGGTGCCGTGGATCGATGCCAAGTACTACGCCTCCACCCAGACGATGGACGAGGCTCGTCACACCGAGGTCTTCGCCAAGTACCTCGACAACAAGGTCGGGAGCGCCTATCCGATGAGCCCGTTCCTCGAGGCCCAGATCATGGCGCTCATCGAGGACAGCCGCTGGGACATCGCCTACCTCGGCATGCAGATCGTCATCGAGAGCCTGGCGCTGGCTGCCTTCGGCGACATGCTGCGCCGGACGACGGAACCGCTGCTCCGAAAGCTGCTGCGTTACGTCATGTCCGACGAGGCGCGCCATGTCGCCTTCGGCGTCCTTTCGTTGAAGGAGTTCTACGCCGAGTTGTCCGAGGCCGAGCTGAAGGACCGCCAGGAGTTCCTCGTCGAGAACACGCTGCGCAACCGCGCCCGCTCGACGACGCCGGAGATCTGGGAGCGCATGGGCGTGAAGGCGGAGGCCGTCGTCCCGTTCATCGTCGAGGCGGCCTCCAAGATGAAGGTGAGCCCGTTCGTCGGATTCCAGCGCGGCTTCTTCGCCAAGCTCGTGCCGAACGTCCGCAAGCTCGGCCTCCTCGATGCCAACAACGGCTACCTGCGCGAGCAGTGGGGAGCCGCCGGCCTCCTCGAGTTCGAGTTCGCCGACGATACCGCCAGCGACTACGAGACCTATGACGAGGTCGCCCGCGACCGAGCCGAGCGGTCCGCCGCCGCCCTCTGAGGCTTGCAGGGAGCGCTTCAGGCGGCGCCGGGGCCGCTCGCCAGCTCCCGCAGCGGTTCGGCCAGGCGGCGGGCGAGCCCGCCGTCGACGTGAGCGGCCTCCACGATGAGCGCCTCGGCGGCGGCCCGGAACGCCCGCTGCAGCTGGGCGGCCTCGAGCGAGCCGACGAGTACCTCCGAGAGGCCGGCGAGCAACTCGGCGGGGAGGCTGTCCATGCCGCGGCCCTGGTTCGGCGACAGGCCGTGACGGAGACAGGCAAGGGCGAAGACGTGGTCCCGCAGGCCGCTGATCATGTACTCCGCCTGCCAGAGGCGCTCTCGGGCGATGGACGAGCGGGCGTGAAGGGCATACAGCCAGCCGAGCCCGATGAGCTCGCCGGCGCTCGGCGACACGGCGGCTGGCAGGTCCTCGGCGACGCCGAAGACGAGGCGGAACGTCGCAGCGACGGCACCGAAGTGCGACGCCGGCGAGAAGGCGAGGTCCACCTGGAGGGTGCTGGCGAGCAGGAAGACGCGATAGAGAGTGGCGCCGGCGGTCACGTCCAGGTGGTGGACGGCACCGTGCCGGCCGTACATGGCGTCGGTCCACTCCGAGACGACGGCGGCGAGGTCGACGCCGTCGCCGACGCCGAAGGCGAGATCGATGTCCGACCATCGGTCCTCGCCGCCGAGCGCGCCCGAGCCCGTCAGGGCGGCACCGGTGATGCGGGCTTCCCGGCGGGCGGCAGACAGCAAGGCGTCACGCAACTCCGCTCGCTCGTGCAAGCTGAACACCGGACAGATCGTACGGCTCGACGATGAGGCGAGCCGGTGGCGGGGCCGGCCCCGACCGGGGTCGCCACCGCTAGGGTCCGGCGCATGCGGGCCTTCTTCGAGGATCTCGGCGACGGGCGCTTCCTGGCCTCGCCGGCGACATCGGGGCCCTGGGATCGGCGCCACCAGCACGGGGGGCCGCCGAGCGCCCTCTTGGCGCGGGCGATCGAGGGATGCGAGCCGCAGGCAACTCAGCGCCTTGCCCGCTTGAGCGTCGACATCCTTCGCCCCGTTCCGGTCAGCGAGCTGTCGGTGAGCGCCGGCGTCGTCCGCTCGGGTCGTCGCGTCACCCTCGTGGACGCCGTCGCCTGCGCCGGGGGTGAGCCGGTCGTGAGGGCATCTGGTTGGCGCATCGAGCGGGCGGGCGATCCGCAGCCGCCGCATGTCGCCCACCGCTACGAGCTGCCGGCCATGGGGGAGGAGCTCGCCCCGAGCGACCTGGGGGGCTTCAACCCCGAGGGCTACCTCGCCGCCATGGAGTGGCGGGTGGGGCGGGGCTCGCTCGCCAAGCTCGGGCCCGCCGACGTGTGGTCGCGGCCGCGGATCCCGCTTCTCGCCGGCGAGGAGATGTCACCGTTCTGCCGGGCTGTCCTCGCCGCCGACTCCGGCAGCGGCGTCAGCTCTGCCCTTGACGCCACGGAGTGGATCTTCATCAACGTGGATCTCGTGGTGGCTCTCTCGCGTGACCCGATCGGGGAGTGGATCCTGCTGGGGAGCCGCACCACGATCGACCCGAGCGGCACGGGCATCGCCGAGACGGTGCTGAGTGACGGGTCGGGTCCGGCGGGGAGGGCTCTGCAGACGCTGTACGTGAGCGGACGAGGCTGAGCCACTCACCACCGCGCGGTGGTGGCGCGTCGCCCTCCCTGTGCCGGGCAGGGCCCGCCGGCGGGGCGGCTTGATCGCAGGGCCCGCGTCCGATAACAACGTCGCATGTTGCGTGGCAGGAAGATCGGGCTGCGGGCGCGCATCGAGTCGGATGCCGCCGTGCTGCACGCCGAGCTCTACGAGGACGTCCTCACGCGCTCGCGCTCGGACGATCGTGCCTGGCGCCCGATCTCCCCGGACTCGCCGGAGGCGCCCTACCGGTTGGCTGAGCCGTCCGACCGCCTCGCTGTCTTCTCCGTCGTCGAGCTCGTCGACGGCGAGCCCCTCGCCGGCGAAGCCGTCCTCTGGGGCATCGATCCGCACAACCGGAGCGCTCACGTCGGGATGTCGCTGCGGCCGGCTTTTCGCGGCCGTGGGCTCGGCGGCGATGTCCTGCGCACGATGTGCGAGTACGCCTTTGTGGTGCGGGGGCTCCACCGCGTCGGCGTCGAGACCCTGAGCGACAACGGCGCCATGATCGCCGTCGCAGGGGGGCTCGGCTTCGTTCGAGAGGGCGCCCTGCGGCAGGCGGCCTGGGTGAACGGGGAGTTTCTCGACGTCGTCGCCTTCGGGATGCTCGTGGAGGAGTGGGAGCAGCTCGCCGAGCACGCAGCAGAGCCGGCGGCCGCACGCCCGGGCACCGTGGCGGCGCCGGCTGGGCCGACAGACGACGACATCGTCGACGAGGCGGGACGGGAGTCGTTCCCGGCGAGCGACCCACCGGCGTTCTAGGCAGGCGAGCGCCGTGCGCATCCTCGTCGCCTCGACGGCGGGCGCCGGTCACTTCAACCCACTCGTGCCGCTCCTCGAGGCCTTTGGTCGCCGCGGCGACGACGTCTGCATCGTCGGCCCGCCGTCGCTCGAGGCAGCCGCGGCGGCGACCTCGCACCGGTTCCGCGCCGGGGCGGAGCCGCCGGCCGACGAGCAGGCGGCCGTCTGGGAGCGTTTCACGACGGCGTCGGGAGCCGAGACGTCCGGGCTCATCGATCGCGAGCTCTTCGGCCGGCTCTGCACGGAGGCCATGCTGCCGGCGATGGAGAAGGTCTGCGACGAATGGCGACCGCACCTCGTCGTACGCGAGACGTGCGAGTACGCCTCGGCCGTCGTGGCCGAGCGCAGCGGCATCCCGCACGCCCAGGTCGCCATCTCCTTGGCGGCCGTCGAGGCCTCCGTGGTGCCGCTCGTGGCGCCCGTGCTGCAGCGTCACGTCGAGGGAATGGCGACAGCGCTGTTGCGAGCGCCCTATCTGTCCCCTTTTCCGGAGTCGCTCGACCCGTCCCCCTATGCCCGCACGCGCCGGTGGAGGGCGAGCGCGGCGGCTGGCCGCCACGAGCTGCCGGATTGGTGGAGGGGGAGCAGGGCGCCTCTCGTCTATGTCACCTTCGGCAGCGTCACCGGTGGCCTGCCGATTGCAGCCTCGACGTTTCGAGCGGCCATCGAGGCTGTGGCCGCGCTCCCGGCGCGCGTCCTCGTCACGATCGGGCGGGCGGCTGATCCCGCCTCCCTCGGCCGCCTGCCGGAGAACGTCCACGTCGAAGCCTGGGTTCCGCAGGCCGACGTGCTCGCCACCGCCGCCGCCGTCGTGTGCCACGGCGGCTCGGGAACGACCCTCGGCGCCCTGTCCGCCGGCGTCCCGCTCGTGGTCGTCCCGCTCTTTGCCGACCAGCCTGCGAACGGCCGTCTCGTGACGGCCGCCGGCGCCGGCGTCGTTCTGCAACCGGGGCGGGATCCGGCAGGCGCCATGGCAGTGCTGCGGAGCGAGGAGGCGGCGGAGTTGCGGGCTCTCGTCGAGAGGGTGCTCGGCGAGCCTTCCTACAGCGAGGCTGCCCGGCGCATTGCCGACGAGATGGGCGCCGTGCCCACCGTCGACGAGCTGATCGGCGACATCGCCACCGAGCTCCTGGCGCCCCCCCGGGGAGGTGGCTCCTCCCCGGGGGCGGAGTCGCCCTGAGGCGCCGTCAGTCCTTGTCGACGAGCTCCTCGACCGGCTTCACGCCGGCTTGCCCGTTCTTGATCCGCCAGTGCAGCACGGCGACGTACCAGAGGACGGCGACGATGGCGCCGTAGCCGAGGAACTTGTCCGAGCCGTGGAAGATGCTCGGGGCCGAGAGCGCCAGCATGATCGCCGCCGTGTAGATGATGACGAAGGCGATGACGGGCACCGCCCAGGCCCCGAGGTTGAAGTCACCGTGCACGGCCTCGGTCACGCGGCGCTTGTAGGCGTAGGCGACGGTGATGAGGAAGTAGATGATGTAGGGGATGATGGCCGTGGCGCCGACGAGGGTGCCGTAGGCGCTCGTCTGGAAGTAGCCGTACACCATCACACCGATGTCGATGACGCCGAACACGACGAGGGCCACGATCGGGGTCTGGGTCCGCAGGTTCACCCTCCGGAGGGCGTTGGAGGCCGGCATCATGTTGTCCCTCGCCATCGAGTACACGAGGCGCGCCTGGGCGCCGGCGCCGACGACGAGTATGGCGAACATCGAGAACACCACGAGGGCCACGAAGACCTTCACGACCCACGGCGTCAGCCAGTAGCCGGCGATCGTCAGGAGCGGAAGGCCCGATTGCTCGACGACGGGCAGGTTCGGGATGGCGAGCGTGAAGCCGATCAAGGCGAGCATGCCGAGCACGCCGGAGCCGGCGACGGCCATGATGACGCCGCGGGGGACCGAGTGGCGGGCATTGACCGCCTCCTCGGACAGGTCGGCCGCCAGCTCGAAACCGACCAGGGTGTAGGCACCGAGCAGGCTCGCCAGCACGAAGGAGTACCAGACGGGGTTGCCGCTCGGGTTCGTCGTGCTGAACAGGATCCCCCAGCCATGGTTCGTCGGCTTGTCCTTCACCCCCCACAGGATGAAGAGGAGCACGGCGAACACGACGGTCCCGAGGATCTCGGTGAACACGGCGATGTTGTTGACACGTGCTGCCACCTGCACGCTGATGATGTTGATGATCGCCGGCAGGATCATGAGCACGATCGCCACCGTCAGCACGAGGTGCGGCCCGGGCGTGTTGACGTTGAACTCGCTCAGCAGCAGCGGTGAGGCGATCAGGAGCATGATCGAGCCACCGCCGACGGTCATGTAGAGCAGCCCGGCGAAACCGACGAACCACCCGTAGGTCGGGTTCACGAGCCGGGCGCTCCACTGGTAGGCGTAGCCGGCCAGCGGGATGCGCGTGCTCAGCTCGGCGACGATGAGAGCGACGAGCGTGTTGCCGACCGCCACGATCGGCCACGTCCAGATGGAGGCCGGGCCCCAATGGGTGAGCCCGAAGCCGTAGTTGAGGAAGATGCCGGTGGTGATGGAGATGATGGAAAAGGCGATGGCGAACATCGAGAAGAACCGGAGGGTGCGACGAAGCTCCGGTTTGTAACCCGATCGCTCGACGAAGGCTGCCTCCTGCTCCGGCGTCTCGGTGCCGGTGTGGCCTGTGTGCCGGGCGTGGGCCGGCGTGTGTCCACCGAGCGGATCTCTCGACAGGGTGTCTGACATGGTTGGTTTCCCCCCTTGAGTCACACGTGCTGAGGTGCTTGGGCGTTCAGCTTCCCGCCGGCGAGAGCCGGCGACGAGCGACGAGCGACGAGCAGGCATCCACCCCTAGGCACCTCCGCTCCCCGCCGGCCCCGAGACGGCGGTTCCCCTGCGACTGATGTTGTCGGGATATTAGACGGACGTCCGACAAAGAATCTAGGGCTTAGGATGAACGAGGGAGAAGGCGGCGGTGCGGGCAGAACTGCAGGCGTAGACGGGTGTACAAACGTATGTTCGATGGAGCTGCTAGGCTGCACGGCTGATGGTGGCGCTGCAAGGTTCGCTGCTGGACCTCGTCGAGGAGCCCGGCCCGCGGCGGCTGGAGAGCGGCCTGCAGCGCACGCACCTCAGCCACGGCGCCTGGGTCGATGTCCAACCTGGCTGGATCGCCGGTGCCGAGGGGCTCTTCGACCGCTTGCGGGAGTCCGTGCCGTGGAAGGCGGAACGGCGGCGCATGTACGACCGCGTCGTGGACGTTCCCCGCCTGCTCTGCTTCTACCGCGAGGGTGCTCGCCTGCCCGACCCGCTCCTCGAGCTCGCCCGGCGGGCCTTGAACGGCCACTACGGTCCCGAGCTCGGCGAGGAGCTCTGCACGACCGGCCTGTGCCTGTACCGCGACGGGCGCGACAGCGTCGCCTGGCACGGCGACACCATCGGGCGGGCGGCCTCGCAGGACACTGTCGTCGCCATCGTCTCCCTCGGTGCACCTCGCGGGTTGCTCCTGCGCCCGAGCGAGGGCGGCGCCGCCCTCCGCTACGAGCTCGGCCGCGGCGACCTGCTCGTCATGGGAGGCAGCTGCCAGCGCAGCTGGCAGCATGCCGTGCCGAAGACGGCGCGGCCCGTCGGTCCCCGCATCAGCGTGCAGTTCCGCACCCGCGGCGTGCGCTGAGGCGCCGGCGCCGCTCGGGACTCAGCTCAGCTCAGCTCACAAGTCGGCAAGCCGGCCGCCCGCCATGCCTGGAAGCCCCCGTCGAGATCGGTGGCGAGGCGCAGACCGAGCTGGCGCAGAGATGCCGCCGCCAGGCTGGAGGCATAACCCTGCGAGCACATCACGATGAGGCGGCGGTCGTAGCGGGCGAGGTCGGGGATGCAGGCGTCGCTCTCCGGGTCGAGCCGCCACTCGAGCACGTTCCTTCCGATGATGAAGGCTCCCGGCACCTCGCCTTCGACGAGTCGCTGCTCGGGCGGGCGGATGTCGACGAGGGCGGCGCCGGCCGCCACTTCGGCGAAGGCCGCCGCCGGGTCGAGACGGTCGAGGCCGCCACGGACCTCGTCGAGCAGATCGCGGATGGAGCGGCCATCCGGGCCGTTGCCCGACCGCGACGGGCGCCGCGCCGGGCTGCGGGTGCGGGCGCCCTCGGGGGAGTCGACGGCGAGGGTTTCCTTGGCGGTGAGCCCGAAGGGGCCGAGGTCGTAGTAGGTCATGGCCACGAGGGGCGGCGAGTAGGCGTGGATGGAGAGCGCCTGACCGTTGCCCGTGTGGCGCACGTTGTGGACATGGGTCGCTCCGAAGCTCGTGTGCTCACCTTCGCTGAGCTGGCGCCGGCTGAGCCGGCGGTTGCCGGAGCGCCGGAACATCTCGACGAGTGTGCCGCCGGCGACCGCGAAGGAGCCCGCCGAACCGCCGTGGTCGTGCCAGTCTGTTTCCTGGCTCGTCTGCCAGCCGAGGAGCCAGACGTCGAAGAACACGCTCTGGTGCAGCTTCAGGTGCCACCGCTGTTCGCGGTCCTCGATGACGAGTGCCTCCCACAGATCCGACCGGGCGGCGAGCCCGGCCGTGAGGCGCCCGAGGGCTGCCGGCGGCAGGAGGGCGCCGTGGGGCACGAGGCCCGACACGACCTCGTCGAGCGCGAAGCGGGTCGCCATTCCGTAGCCGGCGTCCTCGCCTCCACCGCTGCCTCCACCGGCGCCAATGCGGGCGACGCCGACGCCCTTCTCGGCGGTGGAGCCGCTCGGTCCGAGCGGTGGTGCGATGCGTGACGACACGGGCGACCTCGGTGGCTAGCTCAGCGAAGCGTTGTAGAGGAAAATGTGCCCGATGGCCGTCGGATAGACGCCGGAGACGTTCTTCGCCGTCGCCGTCAGGTAGTTGTAGAAGTAGGCGTAGATGATCGGCGTCTCCGCCAAGAGGAGCTTCTCGATCTGGCCGGCGATCGTCCGCTGCGTGCCGAGGTCGACGGCCGCCACGTACTGGGCTGCCAAGGTGTCGTAGGCGGGGTCCTTGAAGTGGGCGGCGTTCCAGGTGCCGGAGCTCGCGAGCGGTGCCGTCAGAAGGACGTTGGGGACGCTGCGGTGGCCGTAGTCGACGAGGCTCATGGTGGCATCCAGCCAGTCGGACTTCCCGAAGACGGCCTGCCCGTAGTACTGGCTGGACGACTCGATCTTCAGGTTGATGTCCACGTTGATGTCGGAGGCGTAGCCCTTCACGATCTGGGCGAACTGGGGGATCTCGAGAAGGTCCTCCGTGATGAGCTGGGTCGAGAAACCCGACGGGTGGCCGGCCGCCGCCAGGAGCGACTTCGCCTGGCTGATGTTCTGCGTTCGCTGGGCGACCGTCGTGTTCGTCGAGGGGAACACGGGAGCGAAGGGGCTGTCGTTGCCGAGATCGGCCTCCCCCTTGAAGAGGCCCTGGATCGTGTTGGGGCGGTTGATGGACAGTGCTACGGCCTGCCGGACGCGGGCATCGGTGAACGGGGCGACGTCGCAGCGCATGGAGAGCTCGCGGTGGGCGCTCGAGCGCAGCTTGATGACGTTGTAGGCGCCCGTGAGGAGGGCTTCGCCGCCGGCGACGGAGAACTGCCCGATGACGTCGATAAGGCCCGACTGCAAGGCTGCGATCTGCGGCGGCTGGTCGGTGTAGAACGTGAAGATGGTCTCGGAGGGGAGGGCCTTCGTGCCCCAGTAGTCCTCGTTTCGGGTGAAGGTGGCACCCGACTTCGCCACGTAGGACTTGAGGACGAACGGGCCGGTTCCGACGAAGGTCGACTGCCATGACGCCGGGTCCGTGTTGGTCGGCAGGATGATCATGTTGTAGTTGTCCGACGAGCACAGGTAGGGGAAGTTGCCGTTCGGGGCCTCCAAGTGGAACGCCACCGTGTAGTCGTCGACCTTGACCACACCGCTCGGCGTCAGCACGCCGGAGAAGGCGGAGAGGGCGTTCTGGGTGCCCTTCGGATGCGTCTGCAGCTTGTAGGTGTAGACGACGTCGTCGGCCGTGAGGGCGTGCCCGTTGTGGAACTTCACGCCCTGGCGGATCTTGAAGGTCCAGACGTCTGCCGCAGAGTTGGCACTCCAGCTCGTCGCCAGCACCGGCTGCAGCGTGAGGCCCTGCGTCGAGAGGCAGAGGTACTCGCCGGTCTGGGCGAGCATGTCGAGGCCGCCTTGGTCCGACACGAGCAACGGGTTGATGTCTCCCGTCGGCACGACGATGCCGGCCTTGATGGTGGCGCCGGGCGTGCCCCCGCCTTTGACCGTCGTGGTCGTGGTGCCGGAGGAAGTCGAGCTGCTGCAGGCCGCCAGGATCCCACCGAGGAGCGGGATGGACATGCCGACGACGGTGCCGCGGCGGAGGAATTCACGGCGAGAGATGTGGCCGGCGGTGTACTCGTCGATGACGTGGTTGCCGATTTCTCCGGCGTTGCGCCGCAGCTGCCCGAGTTTGCGCTGGTCGATGTCCATGATGGCTTCCCCTAGTCCCTGTGGCGGCCCGGGTATGGCCCCGAGCAGCGACAACCCTTTATACCACCAAATCCATAGCAATACTGGTAGACGACGAAAGCGTTACACATCCTGCCGGCGGAGTGTAGGCGCGGCACCTTGTTTGCCAGCGTCAGTCGGGGTTTAGCGGGGGCCGTGCCGGTGTCAGCCGGGTGTCACGGCGGTGGCGGCGACGGTGGGCGCCTCCTCGGACTGGAGGCGCCGGAGCTCGTCGACCTCGATATGGCAGCGCATGAAATGCCCCGGTTCGACCTCGACGAGCGGCGGCTCGACCGAGGTGCAGAGGCCTCCCGGCAGCAGGCGGGGGCAGCGCGTGTTGAACACGCAGCCGGGCGGCGGTTTGGCGGCGCTCGGGATGTCCCCGGCGAGACGGATGCGCTCGCGATGCGCCCCGTCGAGGCGGGGAACGGCCGAGAGGAGCGCCTCGGTGTAGGGGTGGTGCGGGCCGCCGAAAACGGCTTCGGAGGGGCCGACCTCCATGAGGCGCCCGAGGTAGAGGACGGCGATGCGGTCGGCGAGGTAGCGCACGACACCGAGGTCGTGCGAGATGAACAGGTAGGTGACCCGTTCGTTCACCTGCAGGTCGACGAGCAGGTTGAGGATGGCGGCCTGCACCGAGACGTCGAGGGCGGAGGTGGGCTCGTCGCAGACGACGACGCGCGGCTCGCCCCCGAAGGCGCGGGCGATGGCGACGCGCTGCTTGAGGCCGCCCGAGAGCTGGCTCGGGTGCAGGGCGAGATGGCGCTCCTCCATTCGCACGGCGACGATGAGATCGGCGACGCGTGTTCGCAGCGCCCTTCCGGAGAGGCCGGCGAGCTGCTTGACGGAGCGACCGATGATGCGGCGCACGCTGTGGCGCCGGTTGAGGGCGGAGTCGGGGTTCTGGAAGACGATCTGCAACGTCTTCAGCTGCGGGCGGGAGCGCTCGCGCAGGTCGGGCGAAAGCGGCGCTGAATCGAGCTCCACGGTCGAGCCTGCATCGGGCGCCGTGAGGCCGAGCAGGACGCGCGCCAGCGTTGTCTTGCCGCTGCCGGATTCACCCACGAGCCCGAGCGTCTCCCCACGTCGCAGGTCGAGGTCGATGTCCACGAGGGCCTTCACGTGCTCGCCACGGGTGGCAAAGGTCTTCGACACCGACGACATCCGTACGACGGCCTCGCCGGCGCCAGTGCCCGGGGCGACGAGCTCGACCGGCGTCGAACGGGGGAGCGAGCCGGCCTGGTCGTGGTGGAAGCAGGCGACCTGTCGGCCGCCCCCGAGCTCGATCATGGGAGGTGGCTCTGTCCGGCAACGGTCGTCGGCAAGGGCACAGCGGGGAGCGAAGATGCAGCCGACGGTGTGCTGCCCGGGCGAGGGAAGAAACCCGGGGATCGTGTCCAAACGGCCCGTGTCCTTCCGCTGCCCGCCGCGGGGGATGCAGCGCAGGAGTCCCACGGTGTAGGGGTGGCGCGGGTTGTCGAAGACCTCGCGGGCGGGTCCCTCCTCCACGAGCTCGCCGGCGTACAGGACGCCCACGCGATCGCACATCTTGGCGATGACGGCGAGGTTGTGGCTGATGAAGAGCACCGAGGAGGAGATCTCGGCCCGCAGGCCGGCGACGAGGTCGAGCACCTCGGCTTCCACGGTGGCGTCGAGGGCCGTCGTCGGCTCGTCGAGGATGAGGAGGGCTGGATCGTTCGCGAGCGCCATGGCGATCACGACGCGCTGCGCCATACCGCCGGAGAGTTGGTGCGGGTAGCGCCTCATCACCCGTGCGGCGTCGGAGATCTGCACCTTGGCGAGCATCGCCTCGGCCCGCTGCAGGGACGCCGCCCGGCCGAGGCCGGCGACCTCGAACACCTCAGCCACCTGGCGACCGACTCGGATCGACGGGTTCAACGCGCGGCCGGGCTCCTGGTAGACCATCGAGATCGTCTTGGCGCGCAGCTCGCGCAGCTCGCTCGTGCTCATGGCCGTGACGTCGCGGCCCTTCACCGATATGCGGCCGGAACTGATGCGGCCGTTTCGTGCCAGGTAGCGCTCGACGGCGACGGCCATGGTGGACTTGCCGGAGCCGGACTCACCGACGAGCCCGTAGGAGTCGTTGCGCCCGATGCGGAAAGAGACGTCGCGCAGGGCAAGGCGGTCGTGCCCGCGTACCCGGTAGGTGACGTCGACGCCCTCCACGACGAGGACGTCGTTGCCGCCGTTGCCGCCGTTGCCAACGCCGCCGTCGCCGCCGTGCGCGGCCTCCGGGCGGGCGGCAGCGGGCGGGCGGGCCGCCGCCTCCGTCATTGCGCCAGCACCGATTCGACGCCGTCGGCGATGAGGTTGACGGCGATCACGAGCGAGGCGATGGCGAGGGCCGGGAAGAGGGTCTCCCACCAGAACCCGGCCGAGATGACGTCGTAGTTGGCGGCGATGTCGGCGCCCCAGTCCGGCGTCGGCGGCGCCGGTCCGAGCCCGAGGAACGAGAGCGTCGCCACGGTGAAGATGGCATAGCCGACACGTACGGTGAATTCCACGAGGATGGGCGGGAGGACGTTCGGCAGGATCTCGGCGAACATGATGTGCGGCGCCTTCTCGCCGCGCAGGTGGGCGGCGGCGATGTAGTCGAGGTCGCGTTCGGCCAGCACGGCGGCGCGCACCGTGCGGGCGATGAGCGGTGCGAAGACGAAACCGATCACGACGATGAGCGTCGGGATCGTCGGTCCGAGCGCCCGCACGAACAGGACGGCGACGATGATGACCGGCAGCGCCAGGACGGCCTCCACGACGCGGCCCACCAAGATGTCGACCCAGCGACCGAAATATCCCATGACGAGCCCGAGGGCGGTGCCGACGACGGTGCCGAGGAGCGTGGCGATGGGGGCGATGATGAGGATGTTGCGGGCGCCGACGATCACGCGGGAGAGGACGTCGCGACCGAGCTGGTCCGTGCCGAACCAGTAGGTCCCCGACGGCCGGGCATTCGTGTCGAGCAAGTTCTGGGCGAGAGGGTTGCGGGGAGCGAACGCGGTGCCGAAGACGGCGCAGACGATCCAGAAGACGACGATGGTGGAGCCGGTGAGGAACGAAGGCGAGCGGACGAGCTGCTGGGTGACGGTGCGGGGCGATTCCGGGACGGCACGGCCGAGCTTCCGGAGCTCCGGAGGGGGCAGGATGGCGTCGGTGGAGGCCATTACTCGACGCCTCCGAGGCGGATGCGGGGGTTGAGGACGGAATAGGCGATGTCGGCCGCCAGGGTGGCCAGCATGTAGACGACGCCGATCGACAAGATGCCCGCCTCCAGCATCGGGAAGTCCTTCGAGGTGACGGCGCCGAGCACGAGGCTGCCGATGCCTTGGTAGGTGAAGAGCGTTTCGACGACGACGAGGCCGCCGATGAGGTAGCCCATCTGGGTGGCGATGACGGTGATCGTCGGCAGGAGCGAGTTGCGAAGCACGTGGCGGAAGATCACGAGCGACCGGCGAAGGCCCTTCAGCGAAGCCGTTCGGGCGTAGTCCGAGTCGAGCGCCTCGATCGTGCCGGCGCGCGCCATGCGGCTGATGTAGCCGAACAGGACGAGCACGAGCGGGATGGCGGGGAGGATGAGGTGATCGAGCTGGGTGAGCACGGAGGAGCCCGGCGGCGACGTCGCCGTGGCGGGAAAGATCTTGAAGGCGATGGCGAGGAGCTCGATGACGACGATGCCGGACACGAACTCGGGCATCGTCGTCCCCGTCAGGCCGCCGATGGAGATCACGCGGTCGACGATCCCGCCCGCCTTCAGGGCGGCCAGGACGCCGCCGAGGATGCTGAGCGGCACGACGATCACGAAGGCGACGCCGGCGAGCTTGAGCGATTGCACGGCGGCATGGCCGATGAAGGGCGCCACGGGCGCCTGGTACTCGTAGGAGGTCCCCATGTCGCCTCTCACGAACCCGGAGATCCAGCTCCAGTACTGGGTGAGGAGGGGGCGGTCGACGCCGAGCTGGTGGTCGAGCGCAACGACGGCGCTGTGGGCGGCGAACGGCCCGAGGATGAACTGACCCGGGTCCCCCGGGAGCACCTGGCCGGCGTAGAAGACGATGACGCTCAGCAGCCACAAGCTGACGAGGGAGAGGCCGAGGCGCTTCAGGAAGTACTTGGCCATGCCCGTCCTTTCCCCTGCTCGAGGCGAGTCGCACCGTCACTCACGGCGCCGGCACCGCTCATACCGGCTCGGCGATCGAGAGCTGCCGGACGAGTGCCGCCGGAGCGCCGTTGCCCACGGCCACCACGAGGGGCTCGAGGTCGTGGGGAAGGAGCGACTCACCCGACGTCGGGGCGACGAGGCGGCGCACGAGCTCGTGTGCGGCCGCCGTCCCCCTCCCGAGCGGCCCGAGCCGGCGCAGCTCGATCGCTCGGGCAGCCACGACGAGCTCGATGGCGACGACGCGCCCGGTGAGGGCCACCATGTCCTCGAGACGACGGGCCGACAGGGGCGCCATCGTCGTGCGGTCCTCGATGCCCTCGGCCGTGCTCGTGCTCACGAGCTCGTAGGAGACGGGCGGGGCAAGGAGGCGTGCCTCCACTGCCAGTGCCTGCGAGGCGACGGCCAGCTCCGCAAGGCCGTCGTCGCCCGTCTCGGGATCGTCGGCGAGCCCCGCCGGCAGGCCGGACGCAGGGCTTTGCAGCAGCTTCACGGTCCGCTCCGTGGCGGACGCGACGGCGGGGGCGAGGCCGATGCGAGCGAAGTCGACGGCCGCGGACATGGCAATCGGGTCGACGTTACCGACGGACACGACCGACCGCTCGGCGAGGACGACGACGGGGTTTCCCTGCGAGGAGTTCAGCTCGCGTTCGACGGCCGTTCTCGTGTAGGCGAGGGCGTCGCGAGCGGCGCCGTGGATCTGTGGGACGCAGCGGTACGAGAGTGGATCCTGCAGGTTGCGGGCGGCTCCGGCGTCCCACAGGACGCTCCCGGCAAGGCAGGCCCGCACGATGGCGAGGGAGCGGGCAAGGCCGGGAGACGGTCGCGTCCGCGCCACAACAGGGTTGAGGGCGTTGACGTTGGCACCGAAACCCTCGAAGTCGAGCGCCGCCGCCAGATCCAAGGTGTCGAGCAGCTGCTCGGCTCTGTCCAGCGCCAAGGCCGAGCAGGCGGTCGAGAAGGCGTTCGTGTCGATGAGGGCGAGCCCTTCGCTCTCGGCCAACTCGTAGCCCGCCCGCTCGACCAGCCAGTCGGCCAGGTCGGCCAAGGGCCCGAGATCGGCTTGGCCGACCGAGCCGAGGGTGCGCACGGGCGGTACGGATCCGTCGGCGAGGGCGTTCAGCATGAGGTCGGCGAGCTGCGGCCGCACACCGGTGACGCCGAGGGCGAAGGCGTTCGCCAGGAGGAGCATCGTGGCTCGCACGACCTCCGGCGGGGCGAGCGGTCCCTGCGCGATGCGATGGTTGCGGAGGAGGGCCCGGTTGAAGCGCCCCTGGTCCGCAGGGCCCAGTCTCACCCGCTTGCGCTCGGCGACACCCGTCGTCAGCCCGTAGACGGGCACGCCGAGCGAGAGCGCCTCGATGACGACGTCGCGGTGCGCCAGCATCCGGGCGGGCACCTCCGGTGCGAGCACGGCGTCTTGCTCACCGCGGGCCACCGAGAGGAGGTCATCGAGGCGGAGGGAAGCCCCGTCGAGCACGACGGTCACCGGCGGGCCTCGCCGGGCAGCATCGCCGGAGCGTGGCGGGGGCCGACCTGCACGGGCACACCTTGGCACGGATCGCCGCGCCGGTGCAGTTGGGGGCGCGATGCGACAGACTGCGCCATGGCTCACGACGAGGTCGTCATCCTCGAGGTCGCACACAACGTCGCAACCGTCACCCTCAACCGTCCGCAGGCTCGAAACGCCCTGTCGCCCGAGCTGCTGCGGGCGCTCTTTCGTGCCGTCGGCGACTGCGAGGACCGTGCCGACGTCGCCGCCGTCGTGCTCACGGGGGCCGATCCGGCGTTCTGCGCCGGGCTCGACCTGAAGGAACTCGCAACCTCGGGTGCTCTCCTGCACCGGCCGGAGCGGGACGGATCCGCCCCGCTGACGGTTCCGCCCACGGCTCCGCGGGGCCCGTTCCCGCCCCGCCGCAAGCCCCTCATCGGCGCCGTCAACGGTCCCGCTGTCACCGGCGGTCTCGAGCTGGCGCTCGCCTGCGACTTCCTCGTCGCCTCCGAGCGCGCTCGCTTCGCCGACACCCATGCCCGCGTCGGCGTGCAGCCGGGGTGGGGCCTCACCGTGCTGCTGCCGCAAGCCATCGGCCTTCGCCGCGCCCGTGAGATGAGCGCCACCGGGAACTTCGTCGACGCCCCCACGGCGCTTTCCTGGGGGCTCGTGAACCATGTCGTCCCCCACGGGGATCTCCTCGCAACCGCCCGCTCGATCGCAGCCGACGTCGCCGGCAACGACCCGGCCGGCGTGGAGCGCATCCTCGCCACCTATGCGGAGGGCTCCCTCCTCAGTCCCGGCGACGCCCTGCAGCTGGAGGCTCGGGTGGCGGCCGACTGGTTGGGTGCCGGCCACGGCCGTCCCGAAGAGGTTGCCCGCCGCAAGCAGGCCATCATCGAGCGGGGGCGGTCCCAGGTCGGCTAGCCGGAAGCGTCGAGAATCCCGATGGGCGAGGTGGTAAACATGCGCCAACCATGGGGAGTGGGTGGCGGCGTCGTAGGCGCTGCAGGAGGGGGAGCAGATGAACAAGCGCGCCTGGCTCGTATCTCTGGCTGTGGTGGGGCTCGTGGCAGCCGGTTGCGCCAAATCCTCCAGCGGTGGCGGGACGACCCCGACCAGCACGACGGGAACGGGCCCGACGACGACGCTGACGCCGCAGAACGGCGGAACGCTCTCGATCGGTCTCGACGCCGAGACGGACGGATGGAACCCGACCTCGAGCGAGTGGGCGGGAGCCTCCTACTACGTCGCCCAGACGATCTTCGATCCCCTCTGCTCCTACGACGCCGCCGGGCAGCCGCATCCCTACCTCGCCAAGTCCGTGACGCCGAATGCCACCTACACGGTCTGGACGATCGGCCTGCGCCCCGGGATCAGCTTCTCGAACGGCCAGCCGCTCAATGCAGCCGCCGTCGTCCTGCAGCTCACGATGGCGAAGGCCTCCGCCCTCGTCGGTCAAGCGCTCGGGCCGATGGTCAAGGCGGTTGCCACGAACAACCTCACGGTGACCGTGGACATGAGCCAACCGTGGGTGGCCTTCCCGGCGGTGCTGGCGTCCCAGGTGGGTTTCATCGCGGCGCCGGCCCAACTGAAGGCGTCCGGTAACGCCGCCACGAACGACCCCATCGGGAGCGGTCCCTTCATCTTCAAGCAGTGGATCCAGGGCTCCACGCTGACGGTCACGAGAAACCCCAACTACTGGCGCAAGGGACTGCCCCATGTGAACGAGATCGTCTTCCGCGTGATCACGGACCCGACGACGCGCTTGCAGGCCCTCGAGTCGAACCAGATTCAGTTCATGTACACGACCGAGGCGAGTCAGATCAAGACGTACCTCTCCTCGAGCGCCGAAGAGATGGTCGAGCAATTCGTCGACGAGCCGGCCTTCATCATGTTGAACACCGACGCGGCACCTTTGAACGACCTCCGCGTGCGACAGGCCCTCGAATACGCCACGAACCAGCAGGAGATCAACCAGACCATCTCGCTCGGTCTCGGGTCCGTCGCCACCGAGCCGTATGCGCCGACCTCGCCGTGGTACGTGGCCTCCGGGTACCCGACCTCGCCGAACCTCACGAAGGCGAAGGCCCTCATCGCCAGCTACGAGCATTCCAAAGGCCTCTCCGGCCCCCTCAAGTTCACGCTCGGCTGCACCGACTCGGGCACGAACCCGGAGGCCATGCAGCTCGTGCAGGCGCAGTGGCAGGCGATCGGCGTCGACGTCAGCCTCAGCTACACCGAGCAGGCGACGTACATCAACAACGCCATCTTCGGCAGCTACCAGGCGAACTGCTGGACGCAGTTCGGCTCCATCGACCCCGACCTCGACGCCACGTGGTGGTTGTCCGCCAACGCCCATCCCATCGGTGCGGTGGCGCTCAACTTCGCCCGCCTCTCCGACACGACGACAGACAGGGAGTTGGAGATCGGGCGGTCCAATCCGAACCCGGCTGTCCGCAAAGCGGCCTACGGGCAGGTCTGGAAGCAGTTCGCCATCGAGGCGCCCTACATCTGGCTGGGACGGGCCCCCGACGGGCTCATCTTCTCGCCGAACGTGCACGGGCTCGGTCTCGGGACGTTCCCCGACGGCACCAAGCAGCTACCGCTCTTGCATGCCGGCATCGACGTCCCCATCGACCAGCTCTGGCTGAGCAGCTGACCGACAGCTGAGCTTCATCGATGGCCAGCTACGTCGGGTGGCGCTTCGTGCGCATGGTGTCGGTCGTCTTCGCCGTCACGCTGTTCACGTTCCTCCTGCTGAACCTCCTGCCGGGCAGCCCGATCAACGCCATCCTCGGACCGGCCGCCGGCGACCCGGCCGCCCGGGCCGAGCTGACGAGCCAGCTCGGCCTGAACCACCCGCTCTTCTTCCGCTACTTCATCTGGCTCGGCCACGCCGTGAGGGGCAACCTCGGGCAGTCCTACATCTCTCAAGAGAGCGTGTCGAGCGCCATCGGCGCTCGCCTCCCCCTCACGCTCGAACTGATGGTGATGGCCGAGGTGATCTCGCTCGGGCTCGCCATCCCGACGGCGATGCTCTGCTCGCTGCGGCCGAACGGCTGGTTCGACAAGTTCGTGAGCCGCTCGACGCTGGCGCTGCTGGCGCTCCCCGCCTTCATGCTCGGCGAGCTGCTGATCTTCGTCTTCTCCGTCAAGTACCACGTCTTCCCGGCGAGCGGCGAGACGACCTGGTTCACCATCGGCGGAGGCACCTCGCCCGCCGTCGTCGCCACACCGCAATCCATCCTGCTGCCCTCGATCACACTGGCAGCAGGTCAGCTGGCGCTGTTCGCCCGGGTGCTGCGCGGCGACCTGCTGGCGACGCTCAAGTCGGAGTTCATCTTGATGGCGCGCTCCAAGGGCTTCTCCCGTTACTACGTCCTGTTGCACCACGCACTGCGCCCGTCCAGCTTCTCGCTCATGAGCCTCGTCGGCTTGAGCGTCGGGGGCTTGCTCGCCGGCGCCGTCGTCGTGGAGAACGTCTTTGCCCTGCCGGGCATGGGAACTCTCCTCGTCACCTCGATCGAGAAACGCGACTACCTCATCGTGCAGGGCATCGTCGTGCTCATCGCCACGGGTTTCGTGACCGTCAACTTCATCACCGACGCGCTCTACGGGGCGCTCGACCCAAGGATCCGCCGTGCCCGACTCATCGGCTGACACCGCCACGCGAGGCGGCCGCCGATCCCGCTCGGTGCCGGGTGCGTCTCCGACCGATCGCGCCGAGGAGGCCCTGAAGGCTTCGCTCGTACAGGCCGCGTCGAACGCCGCCAGGGTCGCCAGCGCCGGCAACGCGGCCGGGACGGCTGGCGGGGGCGCCGGCGGTATCGACTCCGAGATCGCAGCGCTCAGTCACGACGCCCTCTCGGCGCCGGCAGCCCACATCGACACGGGCGTCAAGCCCAGGCTTGGCATCGGGTTTTGGCTGGCAGTCGCCTGGATGGCCCTCGTCGTGTTCGCTGCCATCTTCGCCAACGTGCTTCCCTTGCCGTCGCCCAACAAGGTGCTCGCCGGGCCCCCCAACCAGGGACCATCCTGGCAGCACCTCTTCGGCACGGACCTCATCGGGCACGATCTCTTCAGCCAGGTCGTGAACGGCGCACGCATCTCCATGCTCATCGGCAGCACGTCCGTCGTGGTCGGTCTCGTGGTGGGCGGTGGGATGGGGATCATCGCCGGCTTCTACCGAGGTTTCGTCGACGTGATCGTCGTGTGGATCACCGATGTCCTGCTGACGCTGCCGGGCCTCATCCTGGCGCTCACGCTCGTGGCCTTCCTCGGTCAGAGCCTCGAGAACGTCATTCTGGCCATCGACCTGCTGTCGATCCCGGCTTATGCCCGCATCGCCCGCGCCACCTCGCTGGCGATATCGCAACGCGATTTCGTCCTCACGGCCTTGGCGCTCGGGTCGAAACCGCGCCGCATCCTGTTTCGCGACGTCCTACCCCTCGTCGCCATCCCGATCGCCTCCTATGCGGCCATCGGCGCCTCCATCGCCATCCTCGCCGAGGGTGCCCTCGCCTTTCTCGGGCTCAGCTCTCCCAACTCGCTGTCGTGGGGCGGCATGATCGCCGAAGGGCAGCAGCAGCTGTCGACGGCGCCCCAAGTGACCTTCGCCCCCATGATCGCCTTCTTCGTCACGATCATGGCCCTTAACTACATCGGCCAGCGGGCAGGAGCTGCGCTCGATCCTCGCCAGGGACGCCTCTAAAGGCCCTTCGGAAACGCCCGCTCCGAGGCGCCCGACGGCGAGCACCCCGGTTTCGGCGGGCCGCACGGTGTGCGGCCGATCAGGCAGCCTGGGGTTCATGCATCTGGGTACGCTGGCCCGGTTCGTCGACGGTGGAGGCGCCATGCGTGAAGAGGGTTGGTACGTAGATCCATTCGGGCAGCACGAGGCCCGATGGATCTCCGACGGTTCCCCCACCGCCTTAGTGCGAGATGGCCGGGTCGAATCGCACGACCCACCCCCTGACGCCCAGTATCCGGGGACGTTGCAAGAGCTACCAGACGACTCTCGGCCTGATGGCGCTGATCTTCGCCGGGCCGACGAAGCCGAGTCGTCAGCACCGGAGTCCGGGGTGAGAGCGGTCCTCGACGTCTTCGATCAGACCGGATGGCCGCTTTCCAACTGAACCCGCGTCCTCGGACAGTCAGCCAGCGTTCTCGGACAGTCAGCCAGCGGCGTCAGGGCTGGGCGGTGAGCTCCTTGCGCATGAGGATCGCCGTGGTGTCGTACCCGAGCGACTCGTAGAGGCCTCGGGCCACGGTGTTTTGGCCGAAGACGTTCAGACCGATCTCGCTGGCGCCGGCGCCGCGTGCCTGCTGCTCTGCCAAGACCATGGCGGCCCGGCCGCGACCACCGCCCCGATACGGCTCGTCGATGACGACGTCCCAGACCCAGAAGGCATCGGGTCGTTCCGGTGTGCGTGGCCCGATCCAGAGCCATCCGACCGGCTTGTCGTCCTCCATGACGCGAGAGAACAGGTGGCCGGGTGCAGGCCGGCCGTCAGGAAAGAGCAGGGCGTATTGGGCGTCGGCGACGCGTTGGGCTTCCTCCGGGCTCTCCCCGCTGCCGACGCGCTCGGTGACGTACCCCTCACGCTGGTCCTCGAGCCAGCTCTTGCGCTCCTCGTCGCTCATCGGGCGCAGGTAGATCATCGGCGAGATCCTACGGCCGGCGTGCTCGGGAGGTCGTTCAGCCATCGCCGTCGGCGAGGCCATCAGCGGCGTTAGAGGGCGCTGCCGGCGTCCGCTCGAAGATGTAGTAGACGGCCGCCAGGCCGATGATGGCGAGCGACACGTAGGCGTTCACGAAGGCGACGCCGATGGCCACGACGTACATGAGCCAGCCGGCTATGAAGGTCCGCCGGGCGCGGGGTCGCAACTCCGGCGGCAGGGAGTGCAGCGATCGGCCCTCTCCGAGCGACCACTGGAAGATGGCGGCGAACGCGAGGGACATGCCCTCGAAGACGAGACCGTAGAGAGCCATGGCGATGTGTGCGTCCTGTCCGCCGCTCGTGAGGTACTCCGCCATCGTGGCGGTGGCAAACGGGAGTGCGACGACGAAGAGCAGGAGGATGAGATTGAGGAACAGCAAGCTCCGCGTCACGACGACGAAGTTCGAAACGAGGGCGTGGTGGTTGACCCAGATGATCCCGATCGTGGCGAAGCTGATCACGTAGGCGACGAACGCCGGCCAGTGGTGGCCGAGCTGGCTGAGAAGGTGGCCGTGGCCCGGCCCTGCCACGGCGAGGTCGAGGGCGAGGATCGTGATGGCCACGGCGATGACGCCGTCGCTGAAGCCCTCCAGCCGTTGCTTGCTCATCGGGCACCGCTCGGCGGCCACGATGGCGTGGCCAGGAGTGCGCGTCCACGAGCACCGGAGCCTCCCAAAGCCGCCCGGGCAGGGGCCCCTTCTTCGCGCGTCCGTCGGACCATCGGGACACGGTAGGTCGTTCCGGCGCCGCCGTTTCGGGTTCCCGCGCGCTCCGGCGCGAGGGGGCGGTCCCTCGTGGCCCCGGGGCCGCCTTCCGTCAACCCCTAGCAGTTCTCCGGTGGGAAAGCCGCCATTAGGCTCGCCGGGGTGCAGTGGGGTACGGGGAGCGGACGGGGAGAGGACGAGGCGGCAGGCGCCGGCGTGGAGGTGGGCGGCGCGGGCGGCGTCCGGGCGTGCTGGCACCCCGTCGCCTTTGCCGACGACGTCGCCGACTCGCCGGTGCCCGTCACGCTGCTCGGCGAGCCGCTCGTCGTGTGGCGTGACTCGATGGGCACCGCCCATGCCATGACCGACGTCTGCCTGCACCGGGGCACCGCCCTCTCGCTCGGGAGCGTCGCCGGCGACGAGATCGTCTGCCCGTACCACGGGTGGCACTACGACGGGTCGGGCCGCTGCACGCTCATCCCGCAGCTGGAGACGCCGGGCCGGGTCCCGCCGAAGGCGCGGGTGGCGGCGTTTGGTTGCACGGAACGGCACGGCCTCGTCTGGGTCGCGCTGGCGCCGCCCAGATGGGAGCTGCCCGACATACCGGAGCTCGAGTCCGAAGACTGGCACGCCGTCGGCTGCGGCCCCTATGCGTGGGAGGCCGATGCTTCGAGACAGCTCGAGAACTTCACGGATTTCGGGCACTTCCCCTGGGTCCATCCGGGCCTCCTCGGTGACCCGGACCGACCGGTCGTCCCCGACTACGCCGTGCGAACTGACGACCACGTCCTGCGCTACGACATCGTGCGCCCCGAGGCCCCCAACACCGAGGACTTCCCCATCTTCGCGAACGAGCAGACGGACCAGCCGATGCGTCGCAGCCACTACGAGGTGCACCTGCCCTACACGCTCCTGTTGCGCCTCGGCTGGGGCGGCAGCGCCGCCATGGTGTACTTCTTCGCCTCCCAGCCCGTCGACGACAACCACTGCCGGGGGTTTCTCTTCGTTGCCCGCAACTACGACCTCGACGGCGACGACGCCACGATCTCGGGGTTCGAAGACGTCATCTTCGGTCAAGACCGCAGGATCGTCGAGTCGCAGCGCCCCGAGCGCGTGCCGTTCGACATCACGGCGGAGATCCATCTGAAGTTCGACGCCGTCGCTGTCGCCTACCGTCGGGCCATGGCCGATCTCGGGTTGGCGTCGCCGAGCTCGAAATAGCCGCCGGCCCCGCCACGGGGCACCTGCCGGGCATTCTGGGCGTCAGGCCGGCGGGCCTGGAGCCCAACCCACGTGAGCGAGGTCTGAGGGGGCGTCTGAGGCAGGCTCAGCGGCGTTCGGCGAGCCCGCGCACGTAGGCGGCTTGGCCGACGTGTTCGAGGTCGTCGTCGACGACGCTGACGAGGCGCACGCCGAGGGAGACAGGCGGATCCCATCGCGTGTCCACGATGCGGTCGAGGTCGGCCTCGCCCAGCGTGCGCACGTAGCCCACCGTCTGCTCGTGGACGGCCTCGTTGTAGGCGTCGAGCAGCTCGGCCGGAGCGCGGACGCGGGTCACCTGCTCGGGCGTGTGGCCGTATCCGGTGTCGAGAGGCTCGAGTGCCAGATCGAAACGCTCCCGCCACCCACCTGCCGCCCAGACCTGCTCCATCCCGGCGGCGTCGGCGACGTGGTCGTCCTGCACGCGGGTGAGGTGCCAGACGAGCCAAGCGATGGTGTTGGCCTCGGCGTCGGGCTGGTACTGCAGCTGCTCGTCCCCGAGGCCGTCCAACACGGCGGACACCGACGAGCGAACGCGGCCGAAGGCGTCCACGAGGACGTCGGCGAGCGTCATGCCGGCCCGCTCATCGCAGCTCGGCGAGCGCCGTCGCCAGCGGTTCGAGCACGGCGGGCGTGTGGGGGGGCAGCAGCTGCACGATGGCGAGGTCGGCGCCGGCCTCCGCCAGGGCTGCCGCCGCCGCGGCTGTGGCGCCGGCGTCCCCGTCGAAGCGCACGTGGCTCGAGATGAGGATGTCCGACGGAGCCCGCCCGATCTCGGCGCAGTGCGCGTGGAGGACCTGGCGCTTGTGGGCGAACTCCGCCACGGTGCCGCCGACGAAGTTCCAGTGCTGGGCGAAGCGCGCCGCTGTCCGCAGCGTGCGCCGTTCACCGCTCCCGCCGATGCAGATGGGCGGATGGGGCCGCTGCACGGGCGGCGGATTGCATCGGGCGTCCTTCAGCTGGAAGTAGCGCCCGGCAAAGGTGGTCGTGTCGTTGCTGAGGAGCCCGACGAGCACTTCGCACGCCTCCTCGAAGCGGTCGCTGCGCTCCCGTGGGCTTCCGAGCGCGATGCCGTAGGCGCCGGACTCCTCCTGGTTCCAGCCGGCGCCGATGCCGAGCTCGAGCCGCCCGCCCGAGACGATGTCAAGCGTGGCTGCCATGTTCGCCAGCACGGCGGGGTGGCGGTACTGGATCCCGGTCACGAGCGTGCCCATGCGAAGGCGCTTGGTCGCTTGCGCCAGGGCCGTCAGCGTCACCCAGCCCTCGAGGCAGGGTCCCGTCGTGTCCGAGAAGATGGGATAGAAGTGGTCGAAGTTCCAGCCTGACTCGAAGACCTCGATGTCGTCGGCCGCCCTCCAGACGGCGAGCATGGCGTCCCAGGTCGTGTGCTGCGGAGCCGTCTTGAAGGCGAAGCGCATGCGGCCAACTTACGCCTCGTGTGCGCCCCTCGCCTGCCCGTTGCGCGGCTGCCGGCGTGCTCCGCCCCCGCCCAGGAGTCGGTCGGTCGCCGACGCCTCGGCTTGTCTTGACCGCTGCTCGGCCTTCAAGATTCGTGCTGACGGGCTCGACGGGCTCGACGGGTTCGACGGGCTCGACGGGTTCGACGGGCTCGCCTGGCGAGACGAGCATCGAGAAGCCGCCTTGAGGGGAAGGACGACGACATGTGGACCGACGAGCTCACCGACATCATCTACGAGGTGGAGGAGGACGCTTTCGCCGTGATCACGATCAACCGGCCGGAACGGCTGAACGCCTTCCGCGGTCGGACCGTCGACGAGCTCATCTCCGCCTTCAAGCACGCATGGGTGGACAACCGTGTCGCCGCCGTGATCCTGACCGGCTCGGGTGAGCGCGCCTTCTGCAGCGGCGGCGATGTGAAAGAACGAGCGGAAACGGGCGGCTACGGCGAGACGGAATGGGGGACCTTCGAGATCGAGCGCCTCCATCGCATCATGCGGGACATCCCGAAACCCGTCATCGCCGCTGTCAACGGCGTTGCTGTCGGGGGCGGGCATGTGCTGCACGTCCTCGCCGACCTGACGGTGGCGGCCGAGCACGCCACGTTCGGGCAGGCAGGACCGAGGGTGGGTTCCTTTGACGCCGGCTTCGGCTCGGCCTACCTCGCCCGAGTGGTGGGGGAGAAGCGGGCGCGCCAGATCTGGTTCCTCCTCGACCGCTATGACGCAGCCACGGCCGAGCGTTGGGGTCTCGTCAACGAGGTCGTGCCGGCGGCGGATCTGCTGGAAACAGCGCGGGCCTGGGCCCGCAAGGTCGCCTCGTACTCACCGACGGCGATCAAGTTCCTGAAGCACTCGTTCAACGCCGACAGCGACCACATCGCCGGGATTTCGAACCTCGCCTTTGACGGCCTCGAGCTCTATGCCCACGGAGAGGAGGGGAACGAAGGGGCCCAGGCGTTCGCCGAGAAACGCCCGCCCGACTTTCGCCGCTTCCGCTGAGGGTCCTGGAATCCTGGCTGAGGCCCAGGCGGGCGGGACTCTCTGCCGTCAGGCTCCGGCGTCCGGGGGCGGCCCGGTGGGTGCCGGCCATGCACCTGCGGCCCCACCCGGATCAGGCGGTGGGGCCGGCCAAGCGTCGCCCGGGGTGGGGGCCGGCCGTGCGCCTTCTGCTGCACCGGCTCCGGGCGGTGGGGGTGGCATCGCCGGTGGGTTCCAGGCAGCCGGCGGCATCCCGCCAGGGGGCGCCGGAGGCGTCCCGGCACCGCCGCCGCCACCTGCGGCTCCGATGGCATGACCGGCAAGATAGACCTTCATCTGCTCCGCCTGGGGCTTGTCGAGCTTTCGCCCCTGCCCGCACGACGAGCACACAAGGGCGTACGTGTGCGACACGGGCACGATGGGGATGAAGAAGAGCGTGAACCAACGCCGCCCCTCCCGCAGGGCTTGAGCGCAGGTCACGCCGCAGATTGGGCACTGCATGGTGACGTGGCCGACCGTGCGGGCCCTGCTGCGGACCCCGAAGAGGATGAGCACCGGGCGATCATAAGGGCTGGCCCCTGCGACGGCCATGACACGTGAGACCGTTGCCTTCTTGATAGATATGACCTGTGAAATCTCCGAACCACCGCCGTCGCGGCATTCTGCTCGCACTGTTGACGGCTGCCGTGCTCATCCTGGCTGCCTGCGCCAGTGCCAGCGCCAGCGGCCATGGGGCGTCCACCGCCGCCCTGCGTTCCTCCTCGACCTCCTCGACCTCCACGACGGCCACGACCGCACCGAAGGCGAGCACGACCACGACCACCACCAACCCAATGCAGGCTCCCATGCAGCAGCCCACGAAGCTGCACCCGCTGACGATTCTCGAGATCGGGGACTCCCTCGGGGAGGACCTCGGTTTCGGCCTTGGCGACGACGTGTTCGCCTCCGATCCCTACGTGCATGTCCTCCAAGATGCCGTCGGCGACACCGGGCTGGCGCGCCCGGACTACTACAACTGGCCCGCCCACCTCGAGGCCGAGCTGCAGAGTGACCACCCGGGCGCTGTCATCGTGTTCATCGGCGGCAACGACGGGCAGAGCTTCGACCAGAACGGCGAGTACGTGGGTTTCGGGACGGCCCTGTGGCACCGCGTCTACGCAAGCCGCGTGGCGCTCATGATGCGGGAGTGCCTGGCAGCCAAGGCGCGGGTGCTCTGGGTGGGGATGCCGATCATGCAGGACCCGACGTTTGCCGCCGTCATGCAGCTCTTGAACGCCATCTACAAAGCCCAAGCCGCACGGCACCCGGGCGTGACGTACTTCTCGTCCTGGCCGGTCCTGGCCTCAGCTTCGGGAACCTACACAGAATCGATCATCGTGAACGGCCAGACGGAGCTGCTGCGGGACCCGGATGGCGTCCACATCGCCAACTACGGGGGCGACCTCCTCGCCTCCTCCCTCGTGGCGCCCATGGAGAAATCCTGGGGGATCAAGCTGTTCCCACCGGGCAAGACCGTCGGGACCTCGACGAGCACCTGACCACCGGCACCGGGGGAGCCACTCGGCGGTGCCCGGCGCCACCGGGCGCACCGGCGCCACCGGCGCCTCAGGCGTGCAGGCCCTCAGGCGCACCGGCGCCACCGGCGCCTCAGGCGTGCAGGCCTGAGGTCTCGCCTTCGGCCTGGCGCACCCACGTCGAGTACATCTCGGCGTAGCGGCCGCCGGCGGCCACGAGCGCCTCGTGGCTGCCCGACTCGATGATCTCGCCTCCTTCGACCACGACGATGCGGTCGGCCTTCTTCGCCGTCGAGAGGCGGTGGGCGATCAGCACGGCCGTGCGGGCGTCGAGCAGGACGTCGAGGGCTGCCTCGATCTTCGTCTCGGATTGCAGGTCGAGGTTCGAGGTGGCCTCGTCGAGCACGAGCACGCGCGGTTGGGCGAGAAACGCACGGGCGAGGGCGAGGAGTTGACGTTCGCCCGAGCTGAGCGACTGGCCCCGCTCGTGCACGACCGAGTCGAGGCCGTTCGGCAAGCGATCGACGACGTCGGCGAGGCCGACGACCCGAACCGCTTCCAGCACCTCGTCGCTGGAGGCCGACGGGCGTGCGAAGGCGATGTTGTCCCGGATCGTGCCGGCGAAGAGGAACGGCTCCTGCGGTACGACGCCGAGCTGGCTGCGGAGGGAGGCGAACGTCAGCTCGCGCAGGTCGTGGCCGTCGATGAGCACGCGACCCTCCGTCGGGTCGTAGAAACGAGTGATCAGCTTCGCCAACGTGGACTTGCCCGCCCCCGTCGACCCCACGAAGGCGACGGTCTCGCCCGGGGCGATGCGAAGGGTCACGTCGTGGATCACGGACAGGGCCGGGTCGTAGCCGAACGAGACGCGGTCGAAGACGATCTCGCCTTCGATGGGCGGCAGCGTGACGGCGTCGGCTCGCTCGGTGACCTCGGGGGCGGTCTCGAGCAGCCCACGCAGCTTGTAGACCGACGCTTGACCTTGCTGATAGGTGTTGTACTGCTGCACGAGCAGCTGGATGGGCGCCAGGAAGCGGTTCAGGTACAGGAAGAACGCCACGAGGACACCGAGCTGCAGCGAGCCCCGGATCACCATGTCGCCCCCGATCCCCAAGAGGGCCCCCTGCCCGAGCACACCCAGCATCTGGGTACCCGGCCCGTAGACGGCGTTGATGCGAGCCGTGTAGTCGTTGGCGTCCCGGTAGGCGCCGACGACGTTGCGGTGGTGGATGATGTTGTGACGCTGCCGGTTGTGGGCCGTGACGATGCGCACGCCGTGCAGGCTCTCTGACAGGTCGGAGAGAACGTTGGCGATGCCGTCACGGACCTTGTCGTAACCGCGCTCCGAGGCGATCCGGAACCAGACTGACATCACCGTGAGGATCGGGATGATGAGCACGACGGTGATGAAGGCGAGCCGCACGTTCCAGGTGAAGAGGCGCACCGTGATGACGGCCATCGTGAGGCCCTGAATGGCGAACTGTGCGAGACCGTCCTGCAGGAGTTGCTGCAGGTTCTCGATGTCGCTCGTCATGCGGCTCATGATGACGCCGGCCTTCTCCGCCGTGAAGTAGCCGAGCGAGAGCCGCTGCAGGTGGGTGAAGACCTTGACGCGCAGATCGTTCATGACCCAGGCGGCGAGGCGGCCCGTGACCTTGACCTGTGCTCGCTGGCTGAGGGCACTCACGACGACGAAGGCGAGGTAGACGACTGCCGCCACGCCGACCACCTTCAGGCTCTCGTGGTGCGGGCTCATGCCGTTGTCGATGGCGTACTCGGTGATGGACGGCCCAGCCTGGGTCGTCACGGCGATGACGACGACGAGGACGGCCGCCAGCCAGAGCATCCTGGGGTATTCGGTCAGCAACCGCCACAGCGTGAGGCGCCGCTTCTCCTCCTCCGACGGGAGCTGTGAGAAGGCGACGGTGGGATCGGGGGCGGTGGTTTCTTCGGACAGGAGCTTGTCGACGCCTGCCTGCAGCTCGGACGGGATGCCGCCGAACGGGAGGCCGGGCGCTGCCGGCCGCCCCATGCCGCCGCCGCCGCCGAACGCCCCCCCGCCGCCGATCATGAGAGCAGACCCCCCGGCATGATGGGCGGGAGATCCCCGAGGCGGCCGACGGGGGCGGCGGCGGCCGACACGTCGTGTGCCTGCTCGGCTTCCTCCGCCTCGACCTGGGCGAGCACCTCGGCATAGAGCGGTGAGTTCTCGAGAAGCTCCGCGTGGGTGCCGTCCGCCACGATCTGGCCGTCCTCGAGCAGCACGACGCGGTCGGCAAGGCTGATGGTGGAGAGGCGGTGGGCGATCACGATCGTCGTCCGCCCCTCCATGAGGAGGCGGAGGGCGCCGTGGATGAGCTGCTCCACCTGCACGTCGATGGCGCTCGTGGCATCGTCGAGGATGAGGATGGGCGGGTTGACGAGGAGCGTGCGGGCGATGGCGATGCGTTGACGCTGGCCGCCCGAGAGCGTGTAGCCGCGCTCGCCGACGACGGTGTCGTAGCCCTGCGGCAGCTCCCGTATGAACTCGTCGGCGCCGGCGGCCGTGGCAGCCGACTCGATCTCGGCGAGTTCGGCGGTCGGGCGCCCGTAGGCGATGTTGTCCCGGATCGAGACGGAGAAGAGGAAGGGCTCGTCGAGCACGACGCCGACGTTCGCTCGCAGACTGTCGACGGTGACATCGCGAATGTCGAGACCGTCGACGCGGATGCTGCCGGCGGTGACGTCGTAGGACCGCGTCAGCAATCTCGCCACCGTCGACTTGCCCGAGCCGGTGCGCCCGACGAGGGCCACCGTCTCGCCCGGGTCGAGATGCAAGTCGAAACCCCGCAGCACGAGCGGCCGGCCCTCTCCCGGGTAGGCGAAGTCGACCGCGTCGAAGGTGACCTCTCCCCGGCAGTTCACGAGGTCGACGGCGCCCGGGCGCACGACGATCTCGGACTGCTCGTCGAGGATCTCGTAGATGCGAGAGGCGGAAGCTGCCGCCCGCTGCCCCATCATGATGAGCATGCCCAGCATCATGAAGGGCGCCTGCATCATGAGGAGGTAGGCGTTGAAGGCGAGGATGGCGCCGATGCCGAGGTGATGCTGGATCACCATCCAGCCGCCGAAGAGGAGGACGAGCACGAGGCCGAGCTGGGGGAGGTTCTGGATCGCCGGCGTCCAGCGGGCCCGCAGGTCGGCGTCCTTGATGTAGCCCCACTGCACCTTCGTGGCGGCTCGCGCCAAGGCCTTCAGCTGCTGGTCCTCGGCGGCGAAGGACTTGACGACGCGCACCCCGTTGACGTTCTCGTCCACGATCGTGGCGACGTCGGCAAGGCGGGACTGAATTAGCCACGAGACGGGGAAGAGGGACTTCCTCATCATGACGCCGACGAGGTACACGAGCGGCATCGTGACCATGGAGATGAGCGCCAGCGGCACGTTGATCGAGAGCATGAAACCGAACGCCACGAGGGCGATCGAGCACTGCACGAGGATGAGCGGGGCGAAGGTCATGTAGAGCTGCACCGAGCGGATGTCGGAGTTCGCCCGGGAGATCAGCTGGCCGGACTGCACACGGTCGTAGAACGAGAACGACATCCGCGTGAGGTGCTCGTAGATGATGTTCCGGAAGTCGAACTCGATGCGGTAAGCCGTCTTGTAGAGGAAGAGCCGTGAGACGTAGCCGGTAACGCCGGAGACGGCACCGAGTGCGAGGATCCACACCACGTAGTAGCGCAGGTCGACGCTGTGGGCGACGATCGAGTTGCTGATGGCCTTGTTCAACAGGTTGGGGATCTGCACCTGGAGCACGAGCCCCACGAACGACAGGATGATGGCTGTCAGAAACCCCACCTTGTGCGTCGCCGCCACCGGCCAGGCACGACGCATCCAGCTCTTGGAGGAGTCGGGATCGATCGAGGATCGCGGCGCGCTGTAGCGGGCGTCGACGGCGACGGGCGCGAACTGCTGGGGCCGGAGCGAGGGCGACGCTTGGGCGGAAGCCGGCGCCGCCGACCGGGAGCTGTCGGCGGGACTGGCGGTTGTTTGGTCGGGGAGCGAAGGCGGCGCCGCGCTCTGGGTCGAAGGGGTGCCGGCGCCGGTCCGTGTGTTCCTCATCGAGCAGCGGCTCGAGCACGTCGCCAATTGACGAGTGCCGTCCCCCAGAGCGAGAGGCCACGCATCGCCTCGTCGGCCTCCAGATCGTCGTCGAGATAGGCGGCGATCGAAGCAAGGCGCGCCTCGACGGCGCTGTCGGCGGCGGCGAGCACTTTCCGGCCGGCTGCAGTGATGCCGTGTGTCACTTGCCGGCGGTCGCCCTGCGCGTGCGTGCGCACGACGAAGCCCTTGCTGACGAGGACGTCGACGACCGCTGTGATGCTCGGTGGGCGCACGTCGAGGCGGTCGGCCATCGAGGACGGCAACGCCATGCCCTCCGCCAAGAGGCCGAGCACTCGGTACTGCGAGAGCGACAGTTCACTTTCCGTGAGGCCGACTTCGACCTGACGGGCAATCCAGGCGGCGATGCGCCCGGCGCCGAGAGTTTGGCGTTCCACTACTTGTTCAGTCTCCACATAGTTAGTATATCGAATCGTTAGGTGAGGAAGGCGAGCAGCCGTTGCTACCGTTGCCCCAGGTGAATCACTACAGAGGTCGTCGTTGAGGTCCGATAGAGACGGGGTGAGACGCCGTCACGCCGTCGTCGAAGTTCGCCGCTCGCTCACGATCGCCGCGCTCGTGGCGCTCGCCGTGACGGCGAGCATGCTCGGCAACTCCGTGGCGGCAGCGGCGCCCCGCGCGGCAGGCGCCGTCGGCAGGGTGAAGTTGTCGCTGCCACGCTCCATCCCGCCCCACCCGGCGTTCCTCACGCCCACGGTCTGCGGCGATGCCCGCCCGAACGACTCGGCGCACTGCAACGCCACGATCATCAAGGCGATCGACAACGCTCGCAAGACCGAGCCGCTCGCTGGGTTTCCGAAGACCTTCAACCTGGCCGCCTTCGACAAGCTGTCCCCGGCGGAGCAGATCTTCGCCATCGCCGACATCGAGCGCACCGCGCGCGGCCTGCCTCCCATGACGGGGCTGACGCCGCAGCTCGACGCCGTCGCCGCCTCGGGCGCCGTCCATCAGACCGACCCGTCCATCACCACCCCGTTGAAGCTGAACAAGGGCGGCGGCACCGCGACGGCGTGGGGTTCCAACTGGGCGGGAGGCACGGCCAACGCCCTCGGGGCGGACTACTACTGGATGTACGACGACGGCCTCAACTCACCGAATTCCGCCTGCACGAAGTCGAACGAGAGCGCTTGCTGGGGTCACCGGAAGAACATCCTGTTCAACTGGAGCAACCCGGGCTTCTGCGCCTCGGGCCCGATCAACCTTGTCATGGGCGTGGCCGAGGTGACGGCCAAGGTCAGCGTTCCCCCGTCGATCGCCGAGATCTTCGTGAACGACTGCGGCCCGCTCCCGAAGAACCTCCTCGTCACCTGGACGCAGGTGCAGGCGCTCATCTTCAGCAATCCAGCCTGAGCCCGGCGTCCGAGGGGCGCCTCAATGGGCGACCTGCTCGCTGTCGACGGCCCCTGCGTCGTCGGTCCCTCGGTCGACGGTCCCTGCGTCGTCGGTCCCTCGGTCGACGGTCCCTGCGTCGACGGCCCCTGCGTGGACGGTCCCTGCGTCGTCGGCCCCTGCGTCGTCGGCGGCTGGCTCGGCCCAGGCGGCGTCGCAGGCTTCCGCTTCTGCCTGTTGGGGTTCGAGCCGGGCGAGCAACTCCTCGGAGATGACCGTGAGCGTCTCGAGCTGTGCGGGCGTCATCGCCGAGACGAACCAGCGGCGCACTTGTGCCACGTGGAAGGGCGCCGCCACCTCGATGGCGGTCCTACCGGCCGGCGTGAGGGCGACGAAGGCGCCCCGGCTGTCCGAGGGGCAGATCTGTCGTTCCACGAGGCCGCGCCGTTCCATCCTGGTGAGATGGTGCGAAAGCCGGCTCTTCTCCCAATCGGCTGCATCGCCGAGCTCCATCGGGCGGAGGCGTCCCGACGGCGCCTCGGAGAGGTGGACGAGCACGGCGTAGTCGGCGTCGGACAGGCCGGTTTGCTGCTGCAGCTCCCTGCCGAGCACGCGGCGCAGGTGCGACTGCATGGAAAGGAAGCTCCGCCAGGCGCGGTCCTCCCGCTCGTCGAGCCACTGGGGCGCCTCAGGGCTCGTCCCGGGGCCATCGACGTCATCAAGCTCGCTCATTGCCTCATCCCCCTCGTGCCCTCGAGCATACCGCTGTAGTTGACGTATCAACCGTATGCCATCACAACACGACGGCGCTGACCTCACCGGTGCCAGTGGCCGATCGGGCCCGAAGGCCATCGCATCGCAGGTGTTCTCCGCCCGGTGCCTCGGGCGTCCCCGGGCGAAGTCTGCCCTACCTGAACCAGATTCGCTGGTATTGACGGCTTTGCGGGTGTACGAGAGCGGCAATCAGCGCTGCCTCGAACAGGAGCGTGAAGATGCTCACGGGCACGACGCGGTATCGCACGAGCACGAACACCTGCAGCACCACGGGTAGGAAGGCGACTACGAGGGCTACGCGGTACCCGAGCTTGCGCGAGTTTGCGATGCCGAGGGCGCCACCGAGCTGGCCGAGGAGCACGGCGATCCAGAGAACGGTGATGAGGAGGAACCAGCCGCCCGCGACCCCCGAAGGCAGGAAACCCCCGGAAAACAACAGGCTCAGCAACTCGATGACGGCATTGGTGTACAGCAGGATCTGTGCGAGCTGCAGCGTTTGCGGTTGCCCGGCGTTGTACCACCGCTGTAGCTGCATGCCCCAGTTTGGCAGTTCCGGCTCGGAAGGGCGATCTCGCTCCGGCACCTCCTCGGCAGAGTCGTCGTCGGCGCCGTGACGTAGGCTGGTGCTGTGACGGCGGGTCACCGTCAGTTGAAGCGAAGGAAGAGATGTCGGAGCGGACACCCGGTAGTACCGAAGCAGTGCGTGCTCTCGAGGCGCACCTTGCAGCCATGACGGCCGCTGCGACCTCTCTCGAGCAGATGCTCGGCAGCTGGGCACAGCGGTGGTGCCGGGAAGCGGTCCAAGCGGCTGCTTACGCCGACGTCCATCGCACGAGCCTCCTCGAGACGGCCGGTACCTACAGCCAGCTGATGGGGGAGGCGGCGCAGATGGGCGACGAGCTGCCCGAGCGCATTGCCGCCGGCCTTCGCAGATCGGCTTGGCGGCATCTGTACGTCAACCTGGAACGTGACGGCACGGGCAACATCATGGGGGACCTCGACTACGGCACGTGGCAGGAGACCGGCCACAAGATGCCTCCCGCCTACGAGCCGATCATCGTCAAGGAGCTCGGACGCGTGAACCAGCTGCTGCGCAAGTACGGGTACCGCCCAGAGCTCACGCCGGTGGGTGCGAAGCGTCGCTATCCGGCGCCGCCCGAGGCCATCTCGACGATGGAGGCCTACTACCGCCTGGCCATGCGCCTGCCGGAGGTCGTGCGCATGGCCGAGAAGGAGAGGCGGACGGCCGACCGAGAGGCCGCCGTGGCGAGATGGGACACGTAGCGGACCGCTGAGGCACGTGCCGGCGCCGGCCGACGGACCATCAGTCGACGCCAAACCCTGACCGTCTATCCTGGTGGGACGAGCGACGCCGTCCCGGTGGCGGTGTCTAAGGTCGGCGAGGGCAGGCCATGGTGACGACGGAACCCGTGCCACGAGTCCTCGACGAGCTCGACTCGACTGGCCCGTTCCGGCGAGCGGGGCTCGGCCGCCGCATCTGGATCTTCGCCCTCGTCGCCCTCGTAGCCGAGGCAAGCCTGGCGTGGCCTCCCGGGCCGGCCTCCATGGTCGACACGATCATCAGCGTCGTCCTGCTCGCCATCGCGTGCGGGCTCATCGTCGCTCCGTGGGACCGCATGCCGAGCTGGGGCACCGTCGTCGTGCCGTTCGCCTACACCGGCTCGGTCATGATGCTCATCCTGGCGGCCGGGGGGTCGACGTCAGGGGTCGGCGTCATCATCCTCATCCCGCTCGTCTGGACGGCGCTGTACCACCGCCGCTGGGAGTCACTCGTCGTGGTCACCGCCATCGTCGCCGTCGAGCTGGTGATCTCGCTCGACCCCCGGGTCGGGGCGGGCGCCGTGATCTTCCGGCGCGTCGGGTTCTGGGGCGTTCTCGGCCTCGGGATCTCCTTCGCCATCCACTCGCTGCGCGACCGCCTGCAAGCCGTGTTCGCCGACCGGGAGAAGCTGTACGCCGCCCAGACCGAGCACCTCCGGCAGAGCGAAGCCCTCGAACTGGCGGCCGAGGAGCTCACCGGCTACCTCGACCCACAGGACGTCATCGCCGCAGCCTCCCGCCTCGCCGCTCTGCTCGTTTGCCCACCGGGGAGCGACCTGCGCCGGGGTCAATACATCCGCACCGAGGACGGCATCGGGCAGCTCGCCGCCGAGTACGACGAGACGGGCACCGAGATACCGGGCAACTTCGCCCTCGCCGACCACCCGGCGCTTGAGCGGGCCTTCATCACCGGGCAGGCCAGCCACGGGCCGCCCGATCTCGAAGCCGTCGGGCCGGGCATCAAGGCGAGGATGGCCACGCTGCGTCTCACCCACAGCGTCTACGTGCCCGTGCATGTCGCCGGAGCCGTCGACGGCGTGCTCGTCGTCTCGATGCGAAGCGGCGAGCTCCCCGAGGAGCTCTTCGAACAGTGCAAGGCGATCGGTCACCTCACCGAGCTTGCCCTTGGCAACGCCCTTGCTCACCAGAGCCTCCGCCGGCTGGCCACGACCGACGTCCTCACGGGCCTCGCCAACCGGCGCGCCTTCGAGCAGCTGATGTCGCGCCCGCTCGGCCGCAATGCCTACACGGTCCTCGTCGTCGACCTCGACGGCCTGAAGGAGGTGAACGACTCCCAAGGGCACCTCGCCGGCGACAACCTGCTCGTGGAAGTGGCGGGCACCCTGAGCAGGGTGATGCGGCGAGGCGACGTGCTCGCCCGCGTCGGCGGTGACGAATTCGCCGTCCTTGCCCTCGACACCGGCGTCGGTGCGGCGGAGGAGATCGCGCAACGGATGTTGCTCGCCCTCCAGGGCATCGACATCGTGGACTCCTCGGCGAGGGCGAGCATCGGCGTCGCTGTCGGGCGCACCGACGACAGCGCTCTCGACGTCTTCCATGCCGCCGACGCTGCGATGTACCGGGCGAAGCGCGAAGGTGGCGACCGGTTCGCTCTGGCGCCACCGTTGGGCCGGTAAGCTGGTCGGAAGCGGCCGATCTGCGGCTGTTCATCTCTCCCTTGGGTTTCTCACTGACATGATTTCGCGCTCGGATCTCCGCAACCTCGCCATCGTCGCCCACGTCGACCACGGCAAGACCACGCTCGTCGACGGCATGCTCTGGCAGTCCGGCGTGTTCCGTGCGAACCAGGAGGTCAACGTCCGCGTCATGGACTCGATGGACCTCGAGCGTGAGAATGGCATCACGATCCTCGCCAAGAACACGGCCGTGCGACACGGCGGGATGAAGCTCAACATCGTCGACACCCCCGGCCACGCCGATTTCGGCGGCGAGGTCGAGCGGGCCCTCGCAATGGTCGACGGTGTGCTCCTGCTCGTGGACGCCAGCGAAGGGCCACTGCCGCAGACACGCTTCGTGCTGCGCAAGGCGCTCGCCCTCGAGCTGCCGGTCGTCCTCGTCATCAACAAGATCGACCGGCCGGACGCCCGTCCCAAAGAGGTCGTCGACGAGGTCTACGAGCTGTTCCTGGACCTCGATGCCACCGAGAGCCAGATCGAATTCCCGATCGTGTACTGCAACGCCAAGGCCGGCCGGGCATCGCTTGCCGCCGAGACGGTCGGCACCGATCTCGAGCCGCTCTTCGAGACGATTCGGGCCCACATCCCGGCTCCGACCTACGAGCCGGGCCACCCGTTCCAAGCGCTCGTCACGAACCTCGACGCGTCGCCCTACGTGGGGCGCCTCGCACTGTGCCGCGCCCTGAACGGGACGCTTCGCCGCGGGGACCAGGTCGCCTGGTGCCGCCACGACGGCACCATCCAGAACGTCAGGATTACCGAGCTCTATGTCACCGAGGGTCTCGAGCGCATCGACGCCGACGAGGTCGGGCCGGGCGACATCTTCGCCGTGGCCGGTCTCGCCGAGGTGACGATCGGCGAGACGTTGGCCGACCCGGACGACCCGCGGCCGCTCCCCGTGCTGACCGTCGACGAGCCGAGCCTGTCGATGACGATCGGGATCAACACCTCGCCCCTGGCGGGCCGCGACGGGACGAAGCTCACGGCCCGTCTCCTCAAGAACCGTCTCGACGCCGAGCTCGTCGGCAACGTCTCGCTGCGCGTCTTCCCGACCGAGCGACCGGACGCCTGGGAAGTGCAGGGCCGCGGCGAGCTCCAGCTGGCGGTCCTCGTGGAGGTGTTGAGGCGGGAGGGCTTCGAGGTCACCGTCGGCAAGCCTCAGGTCGTCACGCGGGTGATAGACGGCAAGATCCACGAGCCCGTCGAGCACGTCTCGATCGACGTCCCGGAGGACTACCTCGGCGTGGTCACGCAGCTCGTCGCCGTGCGCAAGGGCCGGCTCGAGCAGATGGTGAACCACGGCACGGGCTGGGCGCGCCTCGAGTACCTCGTGCCGGCTCGCGCCCTCATCGGGTTCCGGACCGAGTTCCTCACCGACACGCGTGGGACGGGGATCCTGCATCACCTGTTCGAGGGTTTCGAGCCATGGTTCGGCGACCTGCGCATGCGGCCCACCGGCTCGCTCGTCGCCGACCGCTCCGGGATCACGACGATGTACTCGTTGTTCAACCTGCAAGACCGGGGGGCGTTGTTCGTCGCCCCCGGCGTCGAGGTGTACGAGGGCATGATCATCGGCGAGAACGTCCGGTCGGAGGACATGGACGTCAACCCCACGCGGGAGCGCAAGGTCACAAATGTGCGGTCGTCCACGGCCGAGGAGCTCGTGCGTCTCATCCCGCCCCGCCAGCTGTCCCTCGAGCAGGCGCTCGAGTTCATCCGTGAGGACGAGTGCGTCGAGGTGACTCCGCTGCAGGTGCGCCTGCGCAAGACGACGCTCGACCAGCAGACCCGCGGGCGGGCGACGGCGCAGGCCAAACGCGCACGGCTCTCGGCGGCCGCTTCACACTGACGCTGCGGATTGCCCACACGCGGCGACCGCCCGCTCACTACAGTCTGCACGTGCTCCGCAAGAGAGTCCTCGCCTCCGCCGCCCGAGCAGCCGTCGCCGGTGTGCTGATCCTCGTCGTTCTGGCGATGAGCACCGGCACGACGCTGGCGGCCGGACTCCGGAACGAGTCGGTGAAGGGTGTCCAATTCGCCGCCTCCTGTCTCAGCCGGACGCTGTGCGTACTGGCGGGCTACACCCCGGGCGGCGTGGGTGACATCGTCGTCGTGCACAACGGCGTGCCCGGGCATGTCTCCACAGTGGCCACGTTGCAAGGGGTCGTTTCGGTGAGCTGTCCGTCGGCGTCCGGTTGCGTCGCCATCGGCAACCAGGCGGGCGTCGGGGTCCGCTTCGTCGAAGTCAACGCCTCAGGCGTCGTCACGTCCTCGAGACTCGTCACGGTCCCCGCCGGCGTCGTGCTCTCACGCATCGCTTGCACGAAGCTCACGGCGTGCGCCGTGGCGGGGACGGACATCTTCCTCAGCCCGACCGCCATCGAAGTCGGCTCGTGGAACGGCAGCATCCTGAAGCTGCACGCCGTCTCGCCGCCGAAGGGCACGACCGACGTGGCCGTCGAGGGCCTCTCGTGCTGGGGCGCCGCCTGCGACCTCGTCGGCTACCTCGAGAAGGGCGTCACCGTCACCGGGTACGTCGTCACGGCGACCGACGGGAAGCCGGGGCATCTGCAGAGCGTCCCAGGTGACTCGCTGGAGGGTGTGTCCTGCATGAGCGCCTCGCGCTGCTACGCCGCCGGCTACACGCAAGCAGGAGGGCTCATCGTGACGTTGAACAGCGGGAAGGCGAGCTCTCCGCAACACGTGAAGCCGGACCTCTTCGCCATCGCCTGCGCGGGATCGTCGTGCACGGCCGTGGGCGAGGAGCTGCCGCCGTCGCCATCGACCGACGCCTTCTGGGGCGCCATCGTCACGGTGTCGTCCGGCAAGGCGACCTCGACTCAGGCGATCTCGGAAAGCGGCGGCTACAACGGGGTGGGGCGGATCGGCAGCGACTTCACGGCCGTGGGCTCTGCGCAGAAGATCGGCTCCGAGGTCACGACGGGCTGAGCTCGCCCGCCGGGCTCAGTGCGACCCGGCCGCCTTGCAGTCCGAGCAGCGCCCAAGGAAATCGAAACGGTGCTCGGTGATCTCGACGTCCTGCTCCTCCGAAGCCACACGGGTGGCCTCTGCCAGCGCCTGCTCCAGGCGGGCGGACGATTCGAGATCCTCCACCTTGCCGCAGACGAGGCAGGCGAAATGGTGGTGGCGCCCGGAGAGGTCCTCCGTCAGCTCGAAGCGGCCGGGTCGTCGGCACCGGCCACCCCTCGCACGACGCCGACCTCCATGAGCGCCGTGACGTTGCGGTGGGCGCTCGACTGCGGCACGTCCGGGTGCAGCGCCACGAGGTCGGGCACCGTCAAGGGGCGGGCGGCCGTCGAGAGGGCTTCGACGAGGAGGCGTCGCGCCGGCGGGTAGCGCTGGTCGGAGCGCTCGGGCCGCGTTCCGCCTCGAGGTGGAGGGCGGCGAGCTGGGCGCTCCCGATCGAGGCGGCGTGCTGCGATCCGCCCTCGTTCGACACGCGGACATGGTAGTTGGGATGCTTGATCCGCCGATCCGAACCGCCGACAGTCGTTCTGAGCTGAGGAGCACCCGCCGTGAGCAATGAGTATCCCTACGCCGAGCGCTTCGGCGTGAATCGCGTCCTTCCTGAGCAGGGCCGTCCGCGGGCCGAGGTGCTCGCCGAGCTGCGGGAGATGTCGCAGCTGGAGGACCGCACGTGGGAGTCGGGTCGATGCTCCGGCACGATGTACTGCGGCGACCACGAGCACTACGACTTCATGAACGAGGCGTTCGGCCTCTTCTCGCACGTGAACGCGCTGCAGCGGGACATGTGCCCGAGCGCCACTCGTTTCGAGGGCGAGGTCATCGCCATGGCGCTCGATCTCATGCACGGCTCCGCCGTCACCGACACGACGCCGGCCGGCCTTGTCACCACCGGCGGCACCGGCAGCATCCTGCACGCCGTGCTGTCGTACCGCGAGCTGGCGGCGGCCAAGAGCGGCGTGACGCGGCCGAACCTCATCAAACCCGAAACCGCTCATCCCGCCTTCGACAAGGCCTGCCACCTCTTCGGCGTCGAGCTGCGCCGAGCCCCCGTCGACCCGGTGACGACGCAGGCCGATCTCAACTGGATCGCCGACCACATCGACGACCAGACGGTCGCCCTCGTCGGATCCGCCTGCAACTACGGCTACGGGACGATCGACCCCATCGCCGCCATGGGTGAGCTGGCGCTCGAGCGCGAAATCGGGCTGCACGTGGACGGCTGCCTCGGCGGCTGGATCCTGCCCTTCGGCGAGGAGCTCGGCTACGACATCGCGCCCTTCGACTTCCGCGTGCCGGGCGTGTCGAGCATCTCGGCGGACACCCACAAGTACGGGTACTCGCTGAAGGGGACGTCGACGCTGCTGTTTCGGGACAAGGAGCAGCGCTCGTCCCAGTACTTCTACCTGACGGACTGGAGCGGCGGGAAGTACTGCTCGCCGGGCATGGAGGGCTCCCGTTCCGGTGGCCTGCTGGCAGCTGCCTGGGCCTCCATGGTTCACCTAGGGCGCTCCGGCTACCGGCGCTACGCCGCCTCCATCTTCGAGACGGCCGGGGAGATGAAGGCGGCCGTCGTATCCCATCCCGAGCTGCGCTTCCTCGGTGAGCCGACGTTCCTGTTCAGCTTTACCTCCGACGAGTTCGACGTGTACCACGTGAACGACTTCATGCGTTTGCGGGGCTGGCGTTTCAACGGCCAGCAGTACCCGAACGCCCTCCACATGGCGGTGACTCGTCCGCAGACGGCGCCTGGGGTGGCGGCGGCCTTCGCCTCGGATCTCGACGAGGCGGTGGCCTACGCCCGGGCACAACACGCCGCCGGCGTCGCCCCGTCCTCGAGTGCCATCTACGGCGGTGTCGCCGGTGGCATGACCGACGAGGCGGATCAGTTCATCCGCATGATCATGGCCGAGATGATGGACCGCCAGCAGGCGCCGGCGCCGGCGCCGGACGTCGCCGAGGTGGCGAGTTCGGGTTCGTCGGGTTCGTCGAGTTCGTCGGGCGGTTCGGCTGCGGCGTCGTGAGTGCCGTCGAGGCCGTCAGCACGACCGGCCTGCGGGCCCTTCGCAACGAGCGCTACGTCCTCGGGATCGACCTCGGGACGGGTGGACCGAAGGTTGGCTTCGTCTCGCTCGTCGGACGGGTGGCGTGGCAGGACCACCTGAAGGTCGAGACGTCGTGGATCGGGTCCGGCGGTGCCGTCCAGGACGCCGCCGCCTGGTGGACGATCATCTGCGACGCCATCCGGCGAGGGCTCGCCTCCGGCGCCCTTGCAGCCGAGGCGGTTGTCGCCGTGTGCGTGACAGGGCTGTGGGCGAGCACCGTACCGGTCGACGACGCAGGTGAGCCGGTCGGCGATGCTCAGCTGTGGATGGACAGCCGGGGCGGCCGCTACTCGAAGAAGATCGTGGGCGGCCCCGTGGCGGGTTACGCCCCCCGCCCCGCCTTGCAGTGGATCCGGCGGTCGGGCGGCGCTCCCTCGACGAGCGGTGCCGACCCCATCGGGCACATGCTCCATCTCTTGCACGAGGAACCGGAGGTCGTCCGCCGCGCCCGCTGGTTCCTCGAGCCCATCGACTACCTGTCGATGCGCTTCACGGGCCTCGCCGCCGCCTCGCATGCCTCCATGACGGCGGCCTGGCTGACCGACAACCGCCGCCTCGATCTGCTGGAGTACGACCCGATCCTGCTCGGTCTGGCGGGGCTGCAGCCCATCTCCTCGAAACTCCCCCCGCTGCACGCCACCGGCTCGGTGATCGGCACCGTGCAGCCCGCCGTGGCCGCCGATCTCGGGCTGCCGAGCGGTGTGCGAGTCGTGACGGCCGTACCGGACCTGCACACATCGGCCTGTGGGGCGGGCGCCGTGGCCGACTACGCCACGCATCTCGCCATCTCGACGAGCGCCTGGATCGGGGCGCCCATCCCTGTCAAGAAGACCGACGCCCTTCGCCAGGTCGCCTCCGTGCCGGGCCTCTCGCCGGACCGCTACCTGATCGCCAACAACCACGAGACCGGCGGGCTCTGCCTGCAGTGGCTGCGCGACAAGGTGCTGGCGTCGTCAGCACCGTTCGAGGAGATCATCGCCGAGGCCGAAGGGTCACCGCCCGGCGCCGGCGGCGTGCTCTTCACGCCGTGGCTGAACGGGGAGCGCTCGCCCGTCGACGACCGCAGGGCGCGAGGCGGTTGGCACAATCTCTCGCTGGCCGCCGGCCGCAGCGACCTCGTGCGCGCCGTGCTCGAAGGCGTCGCCTTCAACAACCGCTGGCTCCTCGACGCCTGTGAGCACTTCGCGAAGCGGCGCCTCGAGCCCATCCGTATGATCGGCGGGGGAGCACAGTCCGACCTGTGGTGCCAGATGCACGCCGACATCATGAACCGCTCCATCGAACGGGTCGCTCAACCACTGCATGCCGGGATCAGAGGCGCCGCCCTCTTCGCGTCGATGTCGCTCGGCGCCGTTGATGCCTCCGAGTTGCGCGACGTCGTCGAGGTCGACGGTCGATTCGAGCCAGATCGGTCGACGCGGGCGACCTACGAACGGCTCTACGACGAGTTCCCGAAGCTCTACAAGATCCAGCGGTCGATGTTCAAGCGCCTGAACGGCGGGAGTGCCGCGACCGAATCCGACTGAGGCCTCGTCGGCACGCCGGTCGTGGCCCTTCTTCGCAGAGGGCGGCGTTCGGTTTGCCGGGTGCGCCCTCGCTTCAATCGAGCTGGAGGGATCCTTGCTGTGCCACCGGGATCCGCCGCACGGCAGGCGATTCGCCTCCGCGAGGTTCCGGCGCTGTACCCGCGCCGCCGGCAGTCGCCTCCGCTGTAGGCGGGCGTCGTTCCGGTGCCGCCCCCGGAGGTGGTATCCATCGCCAGCTGCCCGGGCCACCTTCGATTCGGTACCCCTCTTGCGTCTTCATGGCGTGGTGCGGGCGACAGAGGCGACAGAGGTTGGAGAGCTTCGTCATTCCCCCCTTGGCGAACTCGACGATGTGGTCGATCTCGAGCTGGAAGCTGCTGGCGCATCCCGGCACAACGCACACGCGGTCGCGAGCGATGAGCGCCGTCTGTACGCCGGCGGGAATCGAGCGGGTGCACGAGAAGACGGAGGCGACGTCATAGCCGTTCTTGACGACGAGGCGGATTCTGGCGGTGTCCAGGTAGCGCTGCACGACCGAGAGGGGAACATGACCGACTCCGTCGACGACGCACTCCTCGCCCGGTGCCAGGGCGCCACGGCGGAGTGCCTCGAGGCTGACGTGGAACAGGATCGTGCAGTCGGGGCGACGAGACCGCAGTGGCCGGCGATCGCCGGCGATCTCGCCTCCTTCGCCTCCTTCGGCGCCGCCGCCGGCGCATGCAACGTCGGCTCCTGCGCCGCCGCCTGCTTCGCCGGCCAGCGGGTGCTGGGGCGCCGTCATGGGCGCACCGTCAGTGCTGTTGGCAGCCGTGGGGGTCGTCGTTGCGGCGGTACCGATGGTGTTGGCCCGGGTTCCGACGGGGGAGTCGGGCCAGGGCCGGCGTTGGCCCTCGAGCGATGCTGCGCCGGCAGACTGGCCGCTCACGACCGCCACGAGGGCGTCGGCCAGGTAAGCCTCCCGCGCCTCGCGGAGGCCGGCCCGCCGTGACAGATCGAAGAGGTGGTTGGCCTCTCGCTCGATGCCCGAGAGCAAGAGAGCACCGTCGTCGGCCGTGAGCGAGAAGCGGCCCTTGAAGGAACCATCGGCATCGAGCCATGTGCGGAGGTGGCGCCCTGCCCGGATGCGGGCGTGACGGGCCTCGTCCTCCTCGCGGGAGCGCGCGGCCGCCTCGAGCTTGTCCGCTTCGGCTCGCAGCTCTCGGAGGGAACCCGTCTTAGCGTGGTCGAGGAGTTGGCGAGCGGACGCCGGGTCGGCAGCGCCACCGCGAGCCACCTGCGCGGCTTGCTCGCTGGACAGCTCGCCGGCGCGGAACGCCCCCTCGAGCTCGGGGAGGTCGGAGAGCAGACCGCCCGTGGCAATGACCGAGCGAGCCGATCCAGCCGGTTCCCCGGTCCGGTCGCCGAGCCACGACTCGGCGCTCTTGTGTCCGCAACGTTCGAAGAAGCGCGTCTCGTTGACGCGCTTGGCACACAGCGCGATGCCTGCCGCAGCGAGCCTCGAGATCACCGAGAAGCGCTCGACGAGAAGCGCGGCGTCGGCGCCGGACAACGCATCCCCGTCGAGATCGCGCACGACTCCGCTCAACGCTGTAGTCGCCTTCGACAGCTCTTCAACGAGCACGTCCGCTCCTCAGTCAGAACCGACCCGAAACCGAAGGCGCCAAGCGCGAAACCTGTCCGGCGGAGACCGCACCAGAACACGTGTTCGTAGGTTATCAGCGGGGTGTGTCACGGCTCGAGCCAGAGCAAGAAGTTGCATCGGTTATGCATCTAACCGTAAGATGGAGGCGATGCCCCGATGACAGCCTCCCGGTTGGCCATGCCGGCTCGCGCAGCCTCGCCGCCGGCTCGCGCAGCCTCGCCGCCGGCCTCCACCGGTCGCCTCAGCCCGCCGGCGCCGCCGCCGGCCCGTTCCGGCGCCGTGGCCCACGACATCAGCCGGATCGAGGGGACCCTGGCAGACCTCCTGCGCCTCACGGGTTCCATCCGGGTCCACGAGGCGCGAGTGAGGGCGGCGGGGCTTCGGCTGTCTCGCACGCAGCTGAGCTTCCTCGGATGGCTGGCAGAGCGGGGCCCAACTCCGGTCTCCAAGCTGGCCGAGTGGGCCGATGTCAGTCAGCCGGCTGCCAGTCGAGCCCTCAGCCATCTCGAGGCCGCCGGGTTTGTGAGGCGCCATGCCGACGATACCGATGGGCGAGTCAACCTCATGGTGTTGACGGACGAGGGCATGCGCGCCCGAGCTCGAATCCTCGACCTCATGCGCTCGCAGCTCGCCTCGGCCCTCTCCGACATGTCTGCCGCCGACCGCAAGCGACTGGCCGACCTTCTCACCCGTCTCGTGGCGGGGCTGCGGGCGGCCCGAGTGACGGGACCTGAGCCGTCATGACGTCAACGGAGGCACGGGGGGAGGACGAATTCGGCGAATACGTCGGCAGGTCCGGTTCACCGGTTCGAGCTCGCCATGCCGTCAACGAGGCCATGATCGCCCACTGGTGTGATGCCATGGGCGATGGCAACCCGTCGTACACGGATCCGGACTTCGCCGCCGCCTCTGTGCACGGCGGGATCGTGGCGCCGCCGGCGATGCTCGACGTCTGGGATCGCGCCGGGCTTTCCTTCGTGCGAGGCTCCGGAAGCCCGCGCACCGGCGTGATGGAGCGCCTGTTCTCACAGGGCTTCGACTCGATCGTGGCCGTCAACACGGAGCTGGAGTTTCCTCGCTATCTGCGGTGTGGAGAGCTGATCTCCAACGTCGAGGTCCTCGACGCCGTCTCCCCGAGAAAGCGCACGGCAAGAGGGCCTGGGCACTTCCTCACGACCCGTCACCGCTTCACGAACCAGCACGGCGAGCACGTCGGCGACTTGATGTTCCGCATCCTGCTGTTCCGTCCAGAGCCACGAGAGCCAGAAGCGCGAGAGCCGGCCACGCCGGCGGCGCCGGCGGACTCCAGCACAGGAGCGACTGCGGCGCAGGGGGCAGGGTCAGCGCCCGACCCAGACCCGGCCTTACGTCCCCAGCCCGCCCTCAACGACGACAATCGGTTCTTCTGGGAGGGCGCCCAACGACATGAGCTCCGCATCCAGCGCTGCCTCGGCTGCGGACGCCTCCTCATGCCTCCCGGGCCGCGCTGCCCGCACTGCGGCTCGTTCGAGATGGGATGGGCCGTGGCCTCTGGGGGCGGCCGGCTCTACAGCTTCGCGGTGCCCGAGCACCCGAGAGTGGCGGGTTTCTCGTATCCGTTGACCGTCGGGCTCGTCGAATTGGACGAAGGCGTCCGCGTCGTCGCCAACCTCGTCGGCCTCGACCCGCACACCGACGTCAGCATCGGGATGCACCTCGAGTTGTGCTGGCTGGACGGCGGCATGCTGCCGCTGCCGCAGTTCCGGGCGCCGAAGCCGACGCGTGCCCTCACCACCCTGCAGCTGCAGGATCTCAGCGTCGGCGACGCCGTGCCGTTGTGCTCACTGCCGATCACGACGACGCTCGTGGTCGCCGGAGCCATCGCCACTCGGGACTACACGCCGGTTCACCACGACCGCGCCGTGGCAGAGCGTGAAGGGTCGAAGGACGTGTTCCTCAACATCAACACGTCCGTCGGGCTGCTGCAGCGTGTCGTGTCCGACTGGGCCGGCCCGGAGGCGATCTTCCGCTCCATCCGAGTGCGCCTGGGGGCGCCCGGTTTCCCGGGTGACCTGCTGACGTTCTCCGGCCGTGTGACGGCAGTGGATGCCGAGCACGGAACGACGACGGTGGGCATGAGAGCCGGTGACTCGCTCGGCGATCACGCCGTCGCCACCGTGGAGCTGTCGCTACCTACCGGAGGGCGGTCGTGAGCCGCCACGCCTACGCCGGCAGGACGGCCGTCTGCGGCATCGGCGCCACGGAGTTCTCCAAGCGCTCCGGGCGGAGCGAGCTGCGACTGGCGCTGGAGTCGTGCGTGGCGGCGCTCGAGGACGCCGGAGTGCCGGCGAGCAAGGTGAACGGTCTCTCGACCTTCACGATGGAGACCAACCCGGAGAACGAGCTGATGCGGCTACTCGGCATCGCCGAGCTCCGCCATTTCAGCCGGATCCATTTCGGGGGCGGAGCGCCCTGCGCCACGGTGCAGATGGCGGCCATGGCGGTAAACGAGGGTGTGGCCGACTACGTGCTCTGTTACCGGGCCTTCAACGAGCGCTCCGGTCACCGCTTCGGCACGGGCGTGCAGACGCGACCGGCGTCGGCCACGGCGGAAGAGGCGCAGTACGCCTGGACGTCGCCGTTCGGCTTGCTGACGCCGGCTTCCTGGGTGGCCATGTTCGCGCGACGCATCATGCACGAGCACGGCGTCACGAGCGAGGACTTCGGCCGGGTCGCCGTGGCTGACCGCCGCCACGCCGCCACGAACCCGGCGGCGCACTTCTACGGCAAGCCCATCACGCTCGAGGAGCACCAAGCGAGCCGTTACATCGTCGAGCCCCTCCACCTGCTCGACTGCTGCCAAGAAACCGACGGCGGTCAAGCCATCCTCGTGACGAGCCTGGAACGCGCCCGTGATCTCAAGCAGAAGCCCGTGGTGATCGAAGCGGCAGCGCAGGGGATGGCCGACGACCAGCAGATGATGCGGTCGTACTTCCGGGAGTCCCTCACGGGCTTGCCCGAGATGGGTGCGTGTGCCCGCCAGATCTGGGAGACGTCGGGTCTTGGCCCCGCCGACGTGAAGACGGCTGTCTTCTACGACCACTTCACGCCGTTCGTGCTTCCCCAGATCGAAGAGTTCGGCTTCTGCGAGCGGGGCGAGGCGCGGCACTTCATCGCCGACGGGAACATCGAGATCGGCGGACGGCTACCCATCAACCCGCACGGTGGGCAGCTGGGAGAGGCCTACCTGCACGGCATGAACGGCATTGCCGAAGGTGTCCGACAGGTGCGGGGGAGCGCGGTGAATCAGGTTGCCGGCGCCGAGCATGTGCTCGTCACCGGGGGGACGGGGGTACCGACGAGTGCCCTCATGCTGGGGGTCGGTTCGTAGCCGGCGAGACTGAGGGCCGACGGCTACGGGTGCCGCGGCGCCACCTGGTCAGCGGAGCGTCCGCCACCTCGGGCGGACCTCAATCGCGAGGCACTCCGGAGTCCGCAAAGGCACCGCCGGCGACCATTTCGCTGATCCGTTCCGGGCTCTTCGAAGAGCTGAACAAGAAACCCTGAGCGCGGTCGCACTCGAGCTCCTTGAGGACGCGAAGCTGGCTCGGCGTCTCCACACCCTCGGCCACCACCGTCAGGTCCAGGGCGTGGGCAAGGGCGACCACGGCTTGCACGATGGCTCGTTCACGCGGATCGCGCTCGAGATCCTGAACGAAGGCGCGGTCGATCTTGACGAAGTCAAGAGGAAACTGACGGAGATAGGCAAGCGACGAGAAACCCGTGCCGAAGTCGTCGAGTCCCACCCGCAGCTCGGCATCGCGCAGCGCCCGCAAGCCATGCATGGCGGAACTGGACGCTTCGATCAAGGTGCGCTCGGTGAGTTCGATATGGAGGTGGTCGTGCGGGAGCCCTGCTTCGTCGAGCCTGTCAATGACCGCTTGTGGGAAGAGCGAGTCGGCCAGGTGGCGTGCTGTGATGTTGATCGCCACTTCGGCGAATCCACTCTGTGGAAACTCGGCATGCCAGCGGCGGGCGCGCTCGATGGCGTCCGTCAGCACAATCTCGTCAATGGCGATGAGTTGGCCCGTCTCTTCGGCCACGTCGATAAAGGATGCCGGGTACAAGAGGCGACCGTTGGTCTCTCTCACCCGCACGAGCGCTTCGACGCCGACGGTCATATCGCTTCTCAAGTCTTGGACCGGCTGGTACTCGACGACAATGCGCCGCTCGGTTATGGCGCGCCCGAGCAGCTGCTCGGTCATCAGGCGGCCGGCGGCCGTGGCCTGGAGGTGTTCGTCGAACAGCTCAGCCCGGTCACGGCCAAGGTCCTTGGCTCGGTAAAGGGCGAGATCCGCCTCCCGCAGCAGCTCTCCGGGATCCCTGTCGGCGTCGCCCGTCCAGGCGATCCCCACGCTGAAGGTGCACTCGAATGCCTCACCGTCGATCTGAAAGGCGCGGCCGCCCGCGGCGATGATGCGGCCGGCCAGCTCGAGTGCCGCCCCCTCGTCAACGACGTCCTCGGCAACGATTGCGAACTCGTCGCCGCCGAGGCGGGCGATGGTGTCGGCCGGCCGGAGAGCATGGGCAAGGCGACCCGCCAGCGTCATCAGCAGCTGGTCGCCGATTCGGTGACCCAAGGAGTCGTTGATCACCTTGAAACGGTCGACATCGACGTAGAGCAGAGCGAGGCCCCCGCCCGTCCGCTGCAAGCGCCGAAGCCCCTGGTGCAGTCGATCCATCAGCACGGATCGGTTGGCCAGGCCCGTGAGCGGGTCGGTACGTGCCTGCCGGAGGAGAATCTCCTCCCGAGCCCGGCGCGCATGGGTGTCACGCAGGGTCGAGACGACCATGCTCAGACCGAGCTTCTCGACGAGCCGCCCGGTTGACTCCGTCCATCGGTAGGACCCGTCCCGGCAGCGGAAGCGATAGGTCGTCGTGGAGAAACGCGACGTGAGCAGCTCGCGACGCGCCGTCTGCGCCGAATTGAGATCGTCCGGGTGGACGAAGTCATCTGCGAGGCGGCCTTCGAGCTCGCTCGGACTCCACCCATAGGTGAGCTGGCATCCCCGAGAGACGTAACGGTAGACACCTTCGGTCGTCTCGACCGTGTTCACGTCCGCAGAGTCTGCAACGAACGAGCCGAAGTCGACCTCGATCGTGGAGGCTGCATGCGTCCCAGCGGGCACAGCTGGACGTTCCGGCATGAACTCGACCTCTCCTCACGAGCGAACGGAGATCACGCCGGCTCTCCAGCCGTGACTCTACGCCCTCACCGGGTTCGTGTCAGGCGCCGACGGGAAGAGCCGACCGGCCGCCGGTCGTGGAGGCGAGCTGGAGCCTCACACCCAGTGCTGGGCGTTGCGCAGCGCCGTCGCCATGATCGTCAGCGTGGGGTTGTGGCCGCCGGCGGTCGGGAAGACGCCTCCGTCGGCCACGAAGACGTTGTCCAGGAAATGATGGCGCCCCGTGCCGTCGGTGACGGAGGTCTTCGGATCGAGACCCATCCGCATGCCCCCCATGACGTGCGCCGTCTGGACCGTGACGGCCGCCCCGATCGGGAAGCGTTGCGATGGATCCTCCGGCAGGGCGATGGCGGCGCTCGCCCCCGATGCCTTCAAGAGGCGCACGATCCATGGCATGTAGAACGCCTGGGCGGCGAGCTCGTGGCGCCCGGGCGCATAGGTGATGCGGGCGACCGGCAGCCCGCGCCAGTCGCGCACGGAGGGGTCGAGATCCACCCGATTGGAGGCGTAGGGAAGGTCCTCTCCCATGAGCGTGAGCCCGAGAAGGCGGTCCCGTAGCAGGCTGGCCCGCATGAGGCGCTTGAAGGCGGCGCCGAAGGGTTTCTCGGGGGCGACGATCTGGAGGATCTGCTGGTACTGGGCGGCTTCGTCGAGCGGGCGGTCCGTGCCACCGAGCTCGATCTTGCCGGCGCGGAAGTACGGAAGGCCGGCGGCGCGGGCGGCGGCACGAGCGCCGGGGAAGTCCGGATCGGCGAAATCGTCGATGTCGTGGGTGTGATCGCGGCCTCGGTGGGCGTGCAGGCGCTCCTCCAGGAAAATGCCCGAGCCGTCCGTGAACCAGTGGAACAGCATGTAGCGGCCGGCGACGCCATGGGGATCCGGAAGCCCGGAGAGGAGGGCCAATCGGGAGGACTCGACGGCGTTGCCGCCGATCACGACCTGGTCGGCGGCCATCGTGTGGCGCTCGCCGGAGGCATCGATCCAGGTCACCCCCGTCGCCCGACCGCCGCTCGTCTCGACGCGGACGACGTTCGAGGTCGCCATGAGCTCGGCTCCCGACGCCAGCGCGTGGCGCAACGGGGCGAGCGCGCCGACACGCGCCTGGATCGTGCACCCGTAGCCCGTGCAGAAACCGCAGTTGTTGCACGCCGGCCGCCCGTCGTACTGCTGGCTCGTGATCGCCATGGCGGCCGGGAAGGGGTGGAGGCCTACTCTCGTGCAGCCGCCCGCGACCACGAGGGAGGAGTACTGCGGCGGACCGGGCGGCATCGGGAACGGCCCCGAGCGGGGGGCGTGCGAGAGCGTGAGCTCCGGCAGCCGGGCGACGTCACCCTGCACGCCGATGAGCTGCTCGACCTGCTCGTAGTACGGGGCGATCTCGCTGTACTCGAACGGCCAGTCTTCGATGGCGGCGCCGTCGATCGGGCCGAGGAGGGATCGCTTCTTGAAGTCGATGTCCCAGAAACGCGGCGTCTTGGCGTCCCAGTGAACGGTGCCACCGCCGACGGTCTGGGCGAGCGGTTGTACGGACCCGATGTAGGGCGAGGTGTCAGACTCCGAGGTCCGAAAGACGCGAGGATCGGTGACGGGGTCGGGAGCGGCGAAGTTGCGGTTCATCTTCAACTCGTCGTTCGAGAAGAGCGTCCCGGGCCGCTGCGCCTGCAGGTCGGTGAAGAAGTTCCTGCCCTTCTCGAGGATCGTGACGTCGTGGCCGGCACCCGCCAACACCATGGCGGCCGTGGCGGCGCCGGCGCCGCTGCCGACGACGACGGTACGGGTCGTCATGAGAGCACCGTCACTTCTCGTTGGAGACGGCGATGAGCGACAGCAGCTTGCTGGCGATGGCATCGGGCACGTACGGGTCGGGACCGTCCGAGTCGGTCACCTCGGCGGGCGTGTAGCCGCGCGGCTGCACGTCCCCGGGGAAGTCGATGTCCTTCCATCCGACGAGGTCGGCGTTTCCGCCGTACTCGGGTGCCGAGTACATAGCCTCGATGGCATGGCCGAAGAGCAGCGTCGTGAAGCCGCCGGGGTTCTTGACGAGGGCGGCGTCGCGGCGCGTCAGGGAAGCCGTTGTGAAGTCCCCGCCGGCCGCCTTGTCGAGCGCCGGGATGCCGCGCTTGTAGTCGGCCCGCAAGCCGGCCAGCCGTGTCGTCCACGCCTTGGCTTCG
>JBKQSP010000083.1:0-50815 GCA_052143575.1 Acidimicrobiales bacterium | reverse complement strand
GACCGAGTTGCTGTTGCACTCGGCGCGGGCGATGGCGTAGACGCCGGTCGCCATCGTGCGCGTCATGAACGGCAGCACCGCACCGATGGCCGGGTAGGCGCCTGAGTCCTGCAGGACGTCGATGCGGTAGGCGAGGATGTGGCCGTCGCGGGTGCCGCCGATCTCGACGTCCTGGATCTGGCCCCGCCCGTGGCCGAGACCGAGCATGCTCTCGGAGCGGGTCTCGCTCCAGCGGACGGGCTGTCCGACGCGGCGGGCGCACCACGCCGTCACGATGTCCTCGGCGTAGACGCTCGCCTTGGCGCCGAAGCCGCCGCCGACGTCCGGAGTGACCACGTGGATCTGCTCCGGCTCGATGCCGAGCGACGTCGCCAGGGTGTCGCGCACCCCGTGCGCCGTCTGGGTCGAGGAGTAGAACATGAGCCGGCCGTCCGGCTCGATGAAGGCGGCGGCTGCCCGCGTCTCGAGCGGGCAGGGGGCGACGCGTTGGTTGACGATCCGCTGCCGGACGACGACCTCGCAGCCATCGAAGAGCGTCTCGTCGTGGCCGAACTGGAGGGAGAAAGTGTTGTTCGTCCCGGTCCCGGGATAGAGCAGCGTCTCGTCCTTGAGGGCATCGGCGGGATCGATGAGGACCGGGAGGGGCTCGTAGTCGATGACGACGAGCTCGGCGGCGTCGGCGCCGGCGGCGGCCGACTCGGCCACGATGGCGGCGACCGCCTCGCCGACGTAGCGGACGACGCCGCTTGCGAGAAGCGGCCTTGTCATCTCGGCGTTCAGGAACGCCATGCCGGGTGGCATGGGGGGCAGCCCGAGATCGTCGTGGATGTAGACGCCGACGACCCCTGGCGCCGCCTTCGCCTCCGCCAGGTCGATCCGCTCGATTCGCCCGTGGGCGATCGTCGAACGCACGAAAGTGAGCGACAGCACCCCCGGAAGATCGAGATCGCCCACGTAAGTGCCACCGGACGTGAGGAGCTTCGGATCCTCGCGACGGAGAACTCGGTTGCCCAGGATGCTCATGGTGGGCGACCCTATCCGCCCCGGGTCACCTCGCGCCGACCTTGCCGCCGTCGAGAAGGCTCAGGGAACGGCTTTCCAGAACTCGAGCCGCTGCAGCAACCTCGACCAGAAACCCGCTCGTTTCACCGGGCTCGCCGGCGTGCCGGACACGATGGCATCGGTCGGCACGAGATCCGACCTCGGGACGGTCGTGGCTCTGAGCGGGCCGCCGGCTCCGGCGTCGTTCCGGGGCGCCGGCAAGACGACGACCGAGCGCTCGCCTTTGCCGACGAGGCCGTACTCGGCGTGGGCGATGCGGGCGATCGTGCTGGGTTGGTGGAGGGAGGCGACTTGGGCGGCGAGCGCGCGGTTCTGCGCCTCAAGTGTCGTCAGCTGCACTGTCGCGTGAGCCATGGCGGCGCGACCGCGCATCAGCTGGCCGAGAGGGAACTCCGTGGCGACGATGACGATGCCGACGATGAAGGCGGCGGCGAGCACCGCCCGTGCCCGGGCGATCACGAGGGGCCTCCCGAAGGGCGGGGCCGCGTGGCGGCAAAGGCCGACCGTCCCGGGTAGGAGGCGGACGACCCGAGCCGCTCCTCGATCCGCAGCAGCTGGTTGTACTTGGCGACCCGGTCGGAACGAGCGGGCGCCCCCGTCTTGATCTGACCGCACCCGCTCGCCACGACGAGGTCGGCGATGGTCGTGTCCTCCGTCTCGCCGGAGCGGTGGGAGATGACCGAGGCGTAGCCGGCGCGCGAGGCAACCTCGAGGGCGAGGAGCGTCTCGGTGAGGGTGCCGATTTGATTGACCTTGACGAGAAGGGCGTTGGCGACGCCCTCGGCGATGCCCCGCTCGAGGCGGTCGACGTTCGTGACGAAGATGTCGTCGCCGACGAGCTGGGTTTCGCCCCCGATGGCGGTGGTGAGCGACGCCCAGCCCTCCCAGTCCTCCTCTGCCATCGGGTCCTCGAGGGAGACCACGGGGTAGCGCTCGACGATGTCGACCCAGTAGGCGACGAGCTCCTCTGGCGACAACGTACGCCCCTCGCCCTCGAGCACGTAGCTGCCGTCGCGCCACAGCTCCGTGCTCGCCGGGTCGAGGGCGATGGCGATCTCCTCGCCCGGCACCCTGCCGGCGCGCTCGATGGCTTCGAGCAGCATGCGCAGGGCGTCTTCGTTGCGGGCGAGATCGGGGGCGAAGCCTCCCTCGTCGCCGACGCTCGTGGCGAGGCCGCGTTCGTGCAGCACAGCCTTGAGGGCGTGGTAGGTCTCCACTCCCCAGCGGAGGGCCTCGGAGAACGAGGCGGCACCGACGGGCGCGATCATGAACTCCTGGAAGTCGACGTTGTTGTCGGCGTGCACGCCCCCGTTGAGGACGTTCATCTGGGGGACAGGGAGTACATGGGCGTCGACGCCGCCGATGTAGCGGAAGAGGGGAAGTCCGCAGTCGTCGGCGGCCGCCCGGGCGACGGCGAGCGAGACGCCGAGGACGGCGTTGGCACCGAGGCGAGCCTTGTCGGGCGTGCCGTCGAGGTCGATGAGGCGGTGATCGAGCGCTCGCTGGTCGGAGGCGTCCGTGCCGATGACGGCGTCGGCGATCTCGCCGCGGACGTTGGAGACGGCACCGAGGACGCCTTTGCCACCGAAACGCTCTCCCCCGTCCCGCAGCTCCTTCGCCTCGAAGGTGCCGGTGGAGGCGCCCGAGGGCACGATGGCGCTGCCGGCCGCCCCTGATTCGAGGAGGCACGCCACCTCGATCGTCGGATTGCCCCGCGAATCGAGAACTTCTCGTGCCGTGAGCGCGTTGATAGAGGTCACGCCGCTGTCGCTCCTGTTGAAAGTGTGACCGAAGTTAGCAAAGTGAACTGAGTCATACGTGGACGGGGGACGTTTCCGCAGCGTGCTGCTGTGCGGCGGCCGCCGCCGTTCAGCCGGGAGGTGGCGGGAGGTGCCCGCTCGGAGCGTGCCCGGAGCTCTCGAGCCAGGCCTCCAGCTCTGGCCCGGCGAGATCGCTCAGCCGCAGGCCACGGGCGGCAGCCGACGCTTCCAGGTCGACGACTCGGCCGACGAGGTGGTCGAGCGCCACGCGGGCGGCACCCTCCGGATCGCCGCCGGAAGCGGCCATCGAGCGGGCAAGTGCGACGATGACCTCGCCGAGATCTGCTTCCTCCGGCCCGCCGAGCTGGCGCCAACCGAGGCCGACGCTCTCGAGCCTGCGCTCGATGGTGGCGGCTCGGGCGAGAGAGGGCAGGCCGGGTGGGATGCCGTCGAGGACGTTTCGTCGTCCTTTCTCGTCGGCTTTGATGCGCTCCCAGTTCGTGACGACGTCGGCGGCCGTCTTCGCCTCCACGTCGCCGAAGACGTGCGGGTGCCGGCGCACGAGCTTCTCGGTGATCGTGCGGGCGATGTCGGCAAGGTCGAAGAGGCCCTCCTCGCGGGCGAGGACGGCGTGGAAGACGACCTGGCAGAGGAGGTCGCCGAGCTCCTCCTCGGCGTGCGCCACGCGCTCGGGAGACGCCTCGGTCGGCTCGTCGCCGAGACCCTCGAGGGCCTCGATCGCCTCGTAGGTCTCCTCGAGGAGGTGGCGCACGAGCGATGCGTGCGTCTGCTGGCGGTCCCAGGGGCATTGCAGGCGGAGGCGGCCGACGGTTTCGACGAGGGCGACGAGCTCAGCGGCCACGGGGGAGGCGAGCTGCGCCACGAAGACGCTCGTGAGGTGGTCGGCCTCGACGACGCGATCGAGGTCCTCCCAGGCGACCTCGACGATGCGCTCGTCGGGGAGGCCGAGGTGGTGGAGCACGGTCGCCCGCTGCCCCGGCGATGGCTCCTCGATCGAGAGCTTGACGTCGGAGAGGACGGCGTTCGACCAGCACTGGGCGACAAGGAGGGGGCCATGGTCGCCGGCGGCCGCCCGGGCGAAGTCGAGGCCGTCGACGAGGCGCACGCCGTCGCTCACCGGGTCGATGCCGAGGCGTGCCCAGGCGAGGTCGCAGAACGACAAACCCGGCACGAGCTGGAGCGCCACGCCTGCCGCGGCGGCGCCCGCCCGGAGCAGCTCCACGGTGCGCTCGGCGACGAGCGGAGAGCCCGGGACGGCGTAGGCCAGCCTGGGCGCCTCGGCGGCGGCCGCCAGGAGCGTGCTGGCGATGGCATCGTAGACGGCCTCGAAGCTCGCCTCGGCCACGTAACGGTCGTCGAACGTCGTCGCCGCCGAGCCGACGGCGCCGCCGGCGAGCAGCTCGGCGGCGGCCGGGTGGCGCCCCGTGCGGAAGAAGACGGGCAGGCCGGCAGCGGCTGCCTCCTGCAAGGCGGCGCCGGCGCCCAGCGTCATCATGTCGGTGCCGGCGGGGCCCAGCCCGACGACGGTGATGACCGCCCGCCGGCCCGCCGTCGAGGGCGACGTCACGGTGTCAAAACGTTCTGCCGGCCGCCGGCGGTCAGCCGCCGACAACCGCAGTCGTCGTCGTGCACCCGGAGGCCGCCGCCGATGGGGCGTATTTGCACGCCTTGTTCGATGGCGGGAGGACGGTGAGCGAGTAGCCACCCGTCACGGCCTTGCGCTGCAGGGAGCCGTACACCGAGGAGACCGAGATCGGCGTAGAGGCGATCGCCTTGCTGTACTGGGAGTTGTAGGCGCTCGACTCCAGTTGGGCGATCTGGGCGATGACGTCGCTCAGAGGCTCGAGCTGTCGCTTGCTCACCGTGAAGAGCAGCCACGTGTTCGAGTCGTCGAACGGCTTGCTGACGGCGCCGACGGCGAGACCGGTCACGATCGGCCGGAGGCTGGCGGACCAGACGTCCGGGGTGACACAGCCGAAGGCGCCGCCGGCCCCGAGACCGAGGTTCTCGCCGTAGCGGGTCGCCTCGCTCGCGAAGCTGGCGCCGGCCTTGATGGCGGCGGCGATCTTGACGGCTTGGGCCTTGGAGGCGACACCGAGAACCGAAGTGCACGACTCGGTCGCCTCGCTGGCGTGCGTGTTCTCCCAACTCGCCAGTGCCGCCGGTTGCAGCGTCGTGCCGGCCAGATAGGCGGAGTAGGCCTCCACGTTCAACTGGTTGTCGATGAGCCGTGTTCCGAAGACCGGACCGAGGGCGCTCACGATGGAGGCCGCCGTGCCCGGGCACGAGATTGACGAGGAGCCTTGCTGAAGGCTGGCGAGCGACTGGGCCATGCTGTTCTCGATCTCCGTCTTCACCTGGGCGAGGTCGCCGGTCGGCGTGGAGAGGTGGTGAGCCTTCATCATCTCGGCGAGGACGCCGAACTCAATGAGCTGCGTGAGCACGTAGGCGGCGAACGTCGTGTTCCAGGTGCCGGGACCGACGCCCGAAGTGGGCGGCACGGTTCCTGCGTTGCTCACGCAGAGAAACCCGACGTCGGCCTTGAGCGCCGTCATGGACGCATCGAGCTGCGAGGTGGTGATGGCGATGTCGCCGACGCTGGCCGCCGAGGGCTGCACGGCCGAGGCATTGCAGCTCGTCGAGAGGAGGGCGACGGCACAGAGGGCGGAGAGGACTGCGAGGAACCGCTTCACGATGCGCCGATCGTAGGGGCGGCTCCCCGTCCCCGGCCAGTCACCACGGTCACGCCGAGGTGCCCGGAGCCCCGCTGCTCGGCGCTCCCGCCGTCGCCCCTCCGCCTTCGGTGGGGGCGGGGAACAGTTCCCTCAGCAGGGCGACGAGGCGATCGGCGAGGTCGTCGCCCGCCGCCAGCGGCACGATGAGTTGGGCGGTGTCCTCCTTCAGGATCGCCCGCGGGTGAAGGCGCTTGAGGCGGACCTGCGACGAGACGGCCAGGCGCACCGGTGACATGCGGACGACGACCTCGCCGAGGCGGCCCGGGCCGCCGGCGCCCGGCTTGGCGGCGGCCGCCGTCACCTCGCTGACGCCGGTCCGCACGCACTCGGCCCGCAGGCGGCCGACGGCGAGGAGGGCCTGCGCCTGCGGTGGCGGCGCTCCGTAGCGGTCCACCCACTCGGCCCTGATGTCGTCGACCGTGGCGGGGTCGGGTACGTCGACGAGCCGCCGGTACGCCTCGAGGCGGAGATCCTCCCGGCCGATGTAGGAGTCGGGGATGGAGGCCTTCACGGGCAGGTCGACCGTGATCTCGACGGGGAGACGGATCGGCTCGCCCTTCAGCTCGGCGACGGCCTCGGAGACCATGCGAACGTAGAGGTCGTAGCCGACGGCGCTGATGTGCCCGGACTGGTCGCGCCCGAGGAGGTTGCCGGCGCCCCGGATCTCGAGGTCGCGCATGGCGATCTTGAAGCCGGATCCGAGCTCGGTGTGCTCGCCGATGGTGCGCAGCCGCTCGTAGGCCTGCTCGCTCACGACCCGATCGGGCGGGAAGAGCAGGTAGGCATAGGCCCGCCGGCCGGTCCGCCCGACGCGACCGCGCAACTGGTGCAGCTGCCCGAGGCCGAGCATGTCCGCCCGGTCGACGACGAGGGTATTGACGGTCGGCATGTCGATGCCGGACTCGATGATGGTCGTGCACACGAGGACGTCGAAACGCCCCTCCGAGAAGTCGAGCACGACCTGCTCGAGGCTGCCTTCGTCCATCTGCCCGTGGGCGACCGCCACGCGGGCGTCCGGCACGAGGTTGCCGACGTCGCGGGCGATCTTCTCGATGTCCTGCACACGGTTGTGGACGTAGAAGACCTGCCCCTCCCTCAGCAGCTCGCGCCGGATCGACTCGGCGACGGCGCGGTCGTCCTGCTCGCCGACGTAGGTCAGGATGGGCTGGCGCTCCACGGGCGGCGTGTTGATGAGCGAGAGGTCGCGGATGCCCGTCAGGCTCAGCTCGAGGGTGCGGGGGATCGGGCTGGCCGTCAGCGTGAGCACGTCGACGCCGGCGGTCATCTGCTTGATGACCTCCTTGTGACTGACGCCGAAACGCTGCTCCTCGTCGACCACGAGGAGGCCGAGCTTCTTGAAGCGCACATCGGCAGCCAGCACGCGATGCGTGCCGACGACGAGGTCGACGGAACCGTCGGCGAGGCCGTTGACGACCTTGTGGGCTTCGGCCGCCGTCAAGAAGCGCGACAGCATCTCCACCCGCACGGGGTAGGGGGCATAGCGGTCGGAGAACGTCTGGAAGTGCTGCTGGGCGAGCAGCGTCGTCGGCACGAGGACGGCTGCCTGATAGCCGTCCTGGATGGCCTTGAAGACGGCCCGCACGGCCACCTCGGTCTTGCCGAAGCCGACGTCGCCGCACACCAGGCGGTCCATCGGCGCCGGCGCCTCCATGTCGGCCTTGACGTCGGCGACGGCCCGCAGCTGGTCGGGCGTCTCCGGGTAGGGGAAGGACTGCTCGAGCTCCGCCTGCCAGGGTGTGTCGGGCGCGAAGGCATGCCCCGGCTCGGTCGCCCGGCGCCGGTAGAGGAGCACGAGCTCCTTTGCCACCTCCCGCACGGCGGCGCGCACGCGGGCCTTCTGCTTCTGCCACTCGTTGCCGCCGAGGCGGTTGAGACTCGGGCGGTCCCCGCCGGCATAGGGTGTGATCGTGTCGATCTGGTCCGACGGCACGTACAGCTTGTCCCCGCCCCGGTACTCGAGCAGGAGGTAGTCGCGCTCGGAGCCGCCGATGGCGCGGCGCACGAGGCCGCCGTAGCGGGCGACGCCGTGCACGTAGTGCACGACGTAGGCACCCGGCGCCAGATCGTCGAAGAAACCCTCCACCGCTCTCGCCCGCGGCCTCGCCACCCGGTGCGGCCGCCGCCGCCCCGTGATGTCCGGTTCGGAGACGAGCGCCAGCTTGGAGTCGGGCAGGAGGGCTCCGCGATCGAGCGGGACGACGACGATGTTGACGCCGGGGCGGCGCAGGAGCTGGGCGGCGTCGGGAGGAGGTGGGTCGGGCAGGAGGTGGGTTTCGAGGCCTTGGGTGGCAAGGACGCTCGCCATTCGGTCGGCGCTGCCGCGGCCGTCGGCACAGATGACGACGCGATGGCCGGAGCGGGCAAGCTCGCCGAGGCGGCGGGCGAGGCCGGCGTCGTCGCCGAGGACCGGAGGCCAGCCCCGTGCCACGAGAGCAGTCGTGTCGGCGCGGTCCGCCGTCGGCAAAAGCGTGGCGAGGCGGGCGCTCGTGCGGGCCAGCAGCCGGTCGAAGGGAAGGTGGAGGCGAGCGACGGTCTCGGGGGCGACGGTCGCTGCGACCTGTCCGGGCGTCACCCAGGTGGCGGAGAGCGATTCGGTGAGAGCCGTCTCCTCCTCGATGAGCTCGGCCGCCCGGTCGCGCATGCGGCGGGGCTCGATGAGCACGACGCGGGCGTCCGGGTGGAGGAGGTCGGTGAAGAGGCGCTCGCCGTCGGTGAGCCACGGCAGCCACGACTCCATGCCGTCGAAGAGAGAGCCCTCGGCGATCCGCTCGAAGACGTCGCGGGCCACGGGTGCTTCGCGGGCGAGCCGGCCGGCGCGTTCCAGCACCTCGTCTGTGAGCACCAGCTCGCGGCAACCGAAGATCTCCGTGCTCTCGATCTCGGCCACCGAGCGCTGGTCGCCGACGTCGAAGAGCGTGATGCGCTCGACCTCGTCGCCCCACAGGTCGATGCGTATCCCGTGGTCCTCCGTGGAGGGAAACACGTCGATGATGCCGCCCCGCACGGCGAGCTCCCCGCGGTGCTCCACCTGGTACTCGCGCCGGTAGCCGGCGTGCACGAGACGGGCGACCAGCTGCTCGGGGTCGATCTCCTCGCCGCGGCGCACGACAACCGGCTCGGCGTCCTCCACCTTCGGGCCGAGCTGCTGGAGGAGAGCCCGGATGGGCGCCACGACGAGGCGGGGGCCGGCAGCGAGCGGCCCGTTGCCGTCACCTGCCGGGGCGGCGTGGCGCAGGCGCCACATCGCCCGCAACCGGCGGCCCATCGTTTCGGAGGCGGGAGACACGCGCTCGTAGGGGAGCGTCTCCCAGGCCGGCAGGACGTCCACCCGCCGGCGGCCGACGAAGGCGACGAGATCGTGCTCGAGCTGCTCGGCCTCGCGCAACGTCGGCGTCGCCACGAGGATGACGGGGGCGCTGCTCAGCTCGGCGAGAGCCGCCAGCACGAGGGCACGTGCCGGTTCCGGGACGACGACGGAGGCGTCGTCCGCCGAGAGGAGCTCGGCCAAGGCCGCCTCCCCTGCCAGCAGCCCCGGGAGTCCCGAGAGCACCGGAGCCCCAGGCGCCCGATCGGAGGGCGGTGCTTGACCGGAGGGTGAGGAGGTCATGGCTTCGTGTTGAACCGGTTCATTGCGGCGGCGACGCCTTCGGCGAGGATGGCCTCGACGGCGTCCGCCGCCACCTCGACGGAGACGGCGAGGAGATCCTTCTCCGCCTTGGAGGGGCGCTTGAGGACATGGTCGACGCCGTGGGCGCGGGAAGGGGGTTTCCCGATGCCGATGCGCACACGGAGGAAGTCGCGCTGGTGGAGGTGCGCCTCGATCGAGCGCAGGCCGTTGTGGCCGGCTGTGCCGCCGCCGGCCTTCACGCGCACCGTCCCCGGCGGCAAGTCCAGCTCGTCGTGGACGATGACGAGCCGCTCACCTGGGTCGGCACCGAGGTAGCGCTTGGCGAGCGGCCGGACGGCGATGCCGGAGTCGTTCATGTAGGTCTGCGGTATGGCGAGGATCATGAGCTTGCCGTTGCTGCGCACCGAAGCCGTCGCCGAGGACGTGCCCCGTTCGGTCCGTAAGCGGACCTCGTGGCGCATGGCGAGACAGGTGACGGCGAGGGCGCCGAGGTTGTGGCGCGAACCGTCGTAGGTAGGCCCCGGGTTGCCGAGCCCGACGGCGACGAGGTCGGCAGCCGTCCCGGTTCGGCCCTCGCCGAGCGTCCTTCGGAGCGTCAGCTGGCGTCCGAGGACGGCTCGGCGTCGGGAGCAACCGCCTCGGCCTCCTCGGCGACGACGACGGGCGCTTCCTCGACCACGGCACGAGGGGCGTGCGCGACGACAACCGGGCTGTCGCCGTCCTCGTCCAGCTCGACACCGGGGGGCAGCACGATGTCGCCGGCCCGTATCGAGTCGCCGATCTCGAGGCCGGAGACGTCGACCTCGAGGTTGGGGGGGAGGTCAGCCGGCTTCGCCTTCACGCTGACCACGGTCATCTCCTGGTCGACGGTCCCGTCGTTCTTGGTCACGGCCAGGGCCTCGCCGACGAGGACGATCGGCACCTCGGCACTGATGACCTCGTCGCGGCGCACGACCTGGAAGTCGACGTGGATGACGGTGTGGCGCACCGGGTGGCGCTGCAGCTGGCGAGCCATGGCGAGGTGCTCGCCGTCACCGATCACGAGACGGAGCAGGGCTCGGGAACCGGCCTCCCCGCCGAGGGCGTGGCGGAGATCCTTGGCGTCCACCGACACCGAGATGGGGTCGATGCCGTGGCCGTAGACGACCGCCGGGATGCGGCCGGCAGCGCGTAGCCGCCCGCTCTCTCGGCTCCCGCTCGGGCGAACGGGATCGACGACGAGTGTGATGTCAGCCATGGTGGCGAAGCTCCTACGAGAGAGACATGCGATCGATCGATCGACTTGACCTGCGGCGCGAGGAGTTTAGGGGATCCTCGGGGCTGCCCGGTCGGAGGCTCTCGAGGCGGTGACGGCACTCGAGGCGACCGACGCAGCGAAGGGGGAGGGATCGCCGGCCCTCGTCTGAGCGCACCGCCTCCAGGGCAGCCCGGATCTGGCGCCACAGCTCGGGCGCATCCTCTTCGAGCTCGGTGTGGGTCGTGTGGTAGACGAGCCAACCGAGCTCCTGCAGCCTGTTGGAGCGGCGCCGGTCGTGCGCGAACGAGCCCGGATCGCTGTGCCACCGGAAACCGTCCACCTCGAGGGCGATCCTGCACTCCGGCCAGGCAAAGTCGACGACGGCGTGGAAGCGGCCAGCCTCGTGCACGCGCCATTGCGGCTTCGGCTCGGGTAGGCCGGCGAGGCGCAGCAGGCACAGGGCGCGGTGCTCGAGGACACTGTCAGGCGACGTGTCGACGCCGGCGCGTGCGAGGGCTTGGCGAAGCGCCCGGCTGCCTCGTCGCGAGTAGATCCGGTGGTCATCCTGCAGATCGGCGGCCAGTCGCTGCAGCCGGCGCGGGACGACGGCCTTCGTCGCCAACAGATGGCCGATGAACCGCTCCAGCGTGCCGGCCGGCACGACGTGTGCCACGTCGATGAGCGTCCGGACGGGCGACGTGACGAGAATGCCCGCACGCGTCGTGAGGTCGGTATCGGGGAGCCGGCGAGGAACGTGCACGACGATGGCGCTGCCACGCCGCTGGTGCCGCTTCGCCGCCGAGGCGACGTCCGGCCCGGGCGTCTGCTCCCGGACGGCCTTGCCCGGATCGAACCCGTACAGACGCATCGCCGTCACACCGCAGGCGGCGGCGCCCCGGACGGTCAGGCAGGCGGCGAGGACCTCCTGTTCGAAGGAGATAGGGACCGCAGTGAACCGGTAGACACCCCTGCCTGTGCGGTCCATCGCACCCCGGTCGCAGAGGCGCCGGAGGAGGCGGTCGCTGCACCCGAGACCGCAGGCCTGTGCCCGCGTCACGAGGCCGCGCTGGGTGGCCGCCAGCGCGCTGAGGCGAGCGATCGGGCCTTTCCCGCCCGGGTCCCGCCGCGCCGGCCCGGGCTCGATCCGGTTCTCTCGCACGTCCATGCCTCCCATCATGGAGGGAGGGTGTGACAGCGGCGCCGGCGTGCTCGGGCCCGAGGTGGGCGCCCTTTTGCACCGCAGAGGGAGGAAAGCGCGGGCACCTCGGCCGGCGGCGGGCGAGGTGGCGGAAGGCGCCGGCGGCGCTCAGAGCAGGTTCTGACCGCCGAAGATCTCAGAGACGGACGTGTCCTCGAAGACGGCGTCGATGGCGTCGGCGATGATCTTGGCCACCGAGATCACCTCGATCTTGTCGATCCGTCGCTCCGGCGGCAGCGGGAGGGTGTTCGTCACGATCACCCTCGAGATGGGAGCCGCCTTCAACCGGTCGAGCGCCGGCCCGGACAGGACGGCGTGCGTCGCCATCGCCCAGACCTCTGTGGCGCCCTCCTCCATGAGCCGCTCGGCGGCGGCGCACACAGTTCCGGCCGTACCGATGATGTCGTCGATGATGACGCAGCAACGGCCCTTCACGTCGCCCACGATGTCGCGCGCTTCCACCTGATCCGAGCGCTGCGCTTGCCTCCGCTTGTGCACGAGGGCGAGGTCCGCCCGCAGCTTCTGGGCGAAGCTCTCGGCCACCTTCACGCGCCCGGCGTCCGGGGCGACGATGACCGCCTGGCCGGACTGCTCCCGCCGCAGGTAGTCGAGGAGCACCGGTGCGGCCGTCAGGTGGTCCACGGGCCCGTCGAAGAAACCCTGAATCTGCCCAGAGTGCAGATCCACGCTCACCACTCGGTCGGCGCCGGCGGCGGAGAAGAGGTCGGCGACGAGCTTGGCGGTGATCGGCTCACGCCCGGTGGACTTACGATCCTGGCGGGAGTAGCCGTAATAGGGGCAGACGGCCGTGATGCGTTTGGCGGAGGCACGTTTGGCGGCGTCGATCATGATGAGCTGCTCCATGATCGAGTCGTTCACGGGGGCGGAGTGCGTCTGCACGATGAACAGGTCGACCCCCCGAATCGAGCTGCCGTACCGGCAATGCAGCTCGCTGTCGGCGAACTCACGAAGGTTCGTCTCACCAAGCGAGATGCCGAGGCACTGAGCGATCTCCTCGGCGAGCTCGGGGTGTGAGCGCCCCGTGACCAGCTCCAGACGGCGGGTCGGCACTAGCTCCATCTTCGAGTCCTCTCGTCGATCTGCCACCTACCCCCCTGCGGCCGGGCGTGCTCCGAAGAATGCCCCGACGTGTTCCCCGCGCGCCAACCGGGTCCCGGGTTCGAGCACCGAGAAAGCACCCACGATGGCGTGGTCCTCGATGACGGCCCGGTCGCCGACACTCTGGGTGATGCGCACGCCCGCACCCACCTCGCAGTCGACGAGGTGGCAGTTCGGCCCGATGACCGTGCCCTCGCCGATGCTGGTGCGGCCCTCCAGCACGACGCCTGGCATCAGCGTCACGTCCGGTGCCAGCTGCACCGTGACGTCGATGTAGCTCGACTCCGGGTCCCACATGGTCACGCCGCACCGCATCCAGCGCTCGTTGATCCGAGAGCGCAGCTCGGCCTCTGCGGCCGCTAGCTGGGACCGGTCGTTGACGCCGGCCGCCTCCATGGGATCGCCCGCCACGACCGTCGTGACGGTGTAGCCGGCGCCGTGCAGCACCTCGATCGTGTCGGTCAGGAAGTACTCGCCGAGCGAGTTGTCGGGCGAGACGCGGCGCAGCGCCGGCGCCAGCACGCCGTGCCGGAAGCAGTAGATCTGCGAGGCGACTTCGTCGACGTCCAGCTCCTCCGGCGAACAGTCGGCATCGTCGAGGATGCGCGACACGCGACCGTCCTTCGAGCGGATGACCCGCGAGTACCCGAAGGGGTCGGCCAGCTTGGCCGTGAGCACGGCGGCGGCGGCGTCTTGCAAGCGGTGCTCCCGTACGAGGTGGGCGAGCGTGGCCGGGCGCACGAGCGGCGTGTCGCCCGGGAGGATCACGAGGTCGCCCTCGTCGAGGTCGCCGCCGGCGAACGAGTCGGGGAAGCCGGTCAGCCCGACGGCGACGGCGTCGCCGGTCCCCCGCGGCTCCAGCTGTTCGACGAATTCGATCGTGAGGCCCTCGCGGGCTTCTGCCTGGATGGTCTTGGAGACCTCGTTGGCGTTGTGGCCGACGACGATGACGACGCGGTCGATGGGGAGCTCCGCAAGGGCGTCGAGAACGTGCAAGATCATCGGCCGCCCGCACAGTCGATGGAGGGGCTTCGGGGTTCCCGATCGCATTCGAGTGCCCTCGCCGGCCGCCAGCACGATGGCGGACAGCGGGCGCCGGTTCGGCCTCACCCTGACGGTCATTCCTGGCACCACCTCCGAGCTCCGACGCTTCCGACCATAGCTGCGCCCCAGGTGCTTCGCTCGGCACTTGCGGGGCGTTGGCGGCCAGGCCGTCCCGGCGACATAGATTGCCGGGCGATGGACTTCCGCCAGACCCCCGAGCAGGAGCTGCTCAAAGCAGCCGTCGCCGGCATCGCCGGCCGCTACGGCCACGAGTACTTTCAAAACAAGACCCGCCAAGGAACCAAGCCCGACGAGCTCTGGTCCGAGCTGGGGCAGGGGGGTTACCTCGGCGTGCACCTGCCGGAGGCTTACGGCGGGGGTGGCATGGGCATCTCCGAGCTCGCCATCGTCTGCGAGGAGGTGGCAGCGGCGGGTTGTCCTTTGCTGCTCATCCTCGTGTCGCCCGCCATCTGCGCCACCCTCCTTGCGACCTTTGGCACCCACGAGCAGAAAGAGCGCTGGCTTCCCTCGATGGCCAGCGGCGAGGCGAAGATGGCCTTCGCCATCACGGAACCGGATGCCGGCTCCAACTCGCACCGCATCGCAACGACAGCGACACGCGACGGTGACGTCTGGCGCCTCAATGGCACGAAGTACTACATCTCCGGGGTCGACGAGGCGGAGGCCGTCATCGTCGTCACGCGCACGGGCACCGACGAAACGGGTCGGGCCAAGCTGTCGCTCTTCGTCGTGGACACCGACGCCAAAGGTTTCGAGGCGAGGAACATCCCCGTCGAGATCGCCGCTCCCGAGAAGCAGTTCACGATCTTCTTCGACGACTGCGTGCTGGATGCCGACCGACTCCTCGGCACCGCAGGCGAGGGCCTCCACCAGGTGTTCGCCGGGCTCAACCCCGAGCGCCTGATGAGCGCCGCCGTCTCGTGCGGAATCGGTCGCTATGCGCTCGACCGCGCCTCCGCCTACGCGAGAGAGCGCCGCGTGTGGGACCGGCCCATCGGCGCCCACCAGGGCATCGCCCACCCCCTCGCGAAGGCGAAGATCGAGCTCGAGCTCGCCCGCCTCATGCTGGCGAAGGCCGCGTGGTGCTACGACGCCGGCCTTCCGGCGGGTGAGGCGGCCAACATGGCCAAGTACGCCGCCGCCGAGGCCTCGATCGGAGCGCTCGATCAGGCGATTCAGACGCACGGCGGGAACGGGCTCTCCTCGGAGTACGGCCTCTCCGATCTGTGGGGGACGGCCAGGCTGCTGCGGACGGCGCCCGTCAGTCGCGAGATGATCCTCAATTTCGTCGCCCAGCACTCGCTCGGGCTGCCGAAGTCCTACTGAGCCTCCGTCGCCGGCCATGCCCGCGCCCGTGCGCCAGCTCCCCGTCTCGGCGTGGCCGTCGCTTCGGACCGACCGCGGCCCAGCTGAGTACAGCGCCATGCAGGCGCTCACCCGTGAGCTCGCCTTCGACCCCGGCGGCTGGACAGCGGAGCGCCGCGCCCGCCTCATTGAGCTGTTCGACGGGCTGGCGCCGGAATGGCACACGCGGGCAGGCGAGGACCGCCTCCGCCCGCTGCGCGATGCCCTCAGCCGCGGCGGCGTCCGCAACGGAGGCTTCTGTGCCGAGATCGGCAGCGGCATCGGCCTGCAGACCGCTCCCTTGCAAGAGCATTTCGATGCCGTCGTCTCCACCGACCTGTCAGCCGAGATGCTGGCCCGCTCCCTTCGCCGGCCGTCGGTCAGCATCGTGCGTTCCGACGCCTTCCGGCTGCCATTGGCGAACGCCACGGTGGACGCCATCGTGGCGGTGAACATGTACTTGTGCCCGGCGGAGTACGCCCGGGTGCTGCGCCCCGGCGGTCAGCTTGTCTTCGTCTCGGTCTACGGGGAGCGCACGCCCATCTACTTGTCGGCCGACGACGTCGTCCGCGCCCTCGAGCCGTTCCTCGACGTCTCGGCGGCGGTCACCTCCGGCGACGGTGTCGGTTCCTGGACCGTCGTGAGCAAAGGAGCTTCCTGATGACCCTCGCCCCTCGAACCGACCTGCTCGAGCTAGCGGATCATCTCTTCGAGCACGACGCCCTGGCGGTGCTCGAGGGCTACGTGCGCATCCCTTGCCTCTCGCCGGGCTTCGACGCCGATTGGGAGACCAACGGCCATCTCCGAGCAGCCGCCGAGCTGCTGCTCGGATGGGTGCAGTCCCAACCGCTCCCCGGGATGCAGGCGGAGATCGTGCAGATGCCCGGCCTCTCACCCGTCATCGTGGCCGACGTGCCCGCCAGCGCGGGCATCGCCGGCGCCGGCCCAGCAGGCTCGAAGGCCGGCCCGGTCTTGCTCTACGGCCACCTCGACAAGCAGCCCCCGCTCGGTGCCTGGCGCGACGGCCTCGACCCCTTCGTCCCGGTGCGAGAGGGCGATGCCCTCTACGGCCGCGGCACAGCCGACGACGGTTACTCCGTGTTCGCCGCCGTGGGTGCCTTGCGTTCCCTGCAGGCCTCCGGCTTGGCACACGGCCGATGCATCGTCGTCATCGAGGCGAGTGAGGAGAGCGGCAGCCCGCATCTTCCCGCCTATCTCGAGATGTTGGCGGCGCGTCTCGGGCCGGACGGCCCGTCCCTCGTCGTCTGCCTCGATTCCGGGTGTCCCACCTATGACCGACTGTGGACGACCACCTCGCTGCGCGGGCTCCTCCTGGCCGAGATCCGCGTCGAGGTGCTCACCGAGGGCGTCCACAGCGGTTCGGCCGGAGGCGTCGTGCCCTCCTCGTTCCGCATCCTGCGGCAGCTTCTCTCCCGCATCGAGGACGAGGAGACGGGTGCCGTCACTTTGGACGAGTGCCACGCCACCGTGCCCGAGGTGCGCCGCCGCGAGGCCGCCCAGCTCGTCGCCACGTTGGGTGCGGGCGCCGCCGCCGATTTCCCCATCGTTCCGGGGCTCCGGCTCGGCGGCGATCCGGTCGAGCGTGTCCTCGCCCGCACCTGGGCACCGTCACTTGCCTTCGTCGGTGTCGACGGCGTGCCATCGGTACGCGACGGCGGCAACGTGCTGCGGCCGTTCACGGCCGCCAAGATCTCCATGCGCCTGCCGCCGAGCGCCGACGCCGAAGCGGCGGCCGCCCGTGTCGCGGCGGTGCTCACCGACGACCCACCGGACGGCGCGCGGGTGACGGTGGTGACGGAGGGGTCGCAGGGTTTCGATGCGCCGGTGATGGCGCCGTGGCTGGCCGAGGCCGTCGGGCAGGCGTCGGAGGCATACTTCGGCCAGCCCGCCGGCTCGGCAGGAGAGGGAGGCACGATCCCGTTCCTGAGCGCATTGCAGGAGAAGTATCCGGCCGCGCAGTTCCTCGTGACCGGGGTCCTCGGGCCGGAGTCGAACGCCCACGGCCCGAACGAGATGCTGCACTTGCCGACCGCCAAGCGGGTGACGGCCTCGGTCGCCCACGTCCTCTCGCGAGCGTCTTCGGCGTCGTGACGAAGGCGCACAGCCTCCTCAGTCGAAGATGGGTTCTCTCGTCCTCGTCCGCTTCAGCTCGTAGAAGCCATCCGTGCCGGCGACGAGCAACACGCCGTCCCACAGCTTGCCGGCGGCCTCGCCGCGGGGGATGGGCGTGACGACGGGGCCGAAGAAGGCGACGCCTTCGACATGGATGACGGGAGTGCCGACCTCGTAACCGACCGGGTCCATACCCTCGTGGTGGGACTTCTTGATGGCGTCGTCGTACTCGGTGCTCGTGGCGGCCTCGATCAGCTCGGCCGGCAGGCGGACCTCGGCGATCGCCTCGACCACCGAGGACGGCTCATGGCGGTGCTCGTTGTGGAAACGGGTGCCGAGGGCCGTGTACAGGGGAAGGACGACCTCGTCGCCGAAGCGCTCCCGGGCGGCCTGCACGACCCGCACGGGGGCCCAGGCCTCCTGCAGCCGAGCACGGTAGTCGGCGGGGATGTCCTTCTCGGAGTTGAGATAGGCGAGCGACATGATGTGCCACGAAGCCGTGATCGGACGCACCTTCTCGACTTCGAGCACCCAGCGGGACGTGATCCACGCCCACGGGCAGATCGGGTCGAACCAGAAGTCGATCGGGCTGGGCTCTGTCGCTGGCGTGGACGTCACGGTGCGGGCTCCTCTCCGTCGTGCGGGCTGGTTCGCCCGCCGGGGAACATGCCCTGTCTTACCGCCGCCCTCCGCCGAGACCGGCCGCCCGGAGAGACTCAGAGGTTGAGCAAGCGGACGGGCTCCTCCACGCAGTCCGCCACGAACCTCAAGAAACCCCCCGCTTCTCCCCCATCGCACACCCGGTGATCGAAGCTCAACGTGAGCTCGGTCATGGGCCGCGGGCGAACCGCACCGTCGACGACCCACGGACGATCGAGAATCCGGCCGACGCCGACGATCGCCACCTCGGGGAAGTTGATGATGGCGGCGGAGCCGTCGACGCCGAACACCCCGTAGTTGTTGAGCGTGAACGTGCCGCCGGTGAGCTCCCCGGCGCCGATGGTGCCGAGGCGGGCGGCCGTCGTCAGGCGGCGGATCTCGTCGTCGAGCTCGAGCAGGCTCAGCTGCTCGGCCCCGTGCACGACGGGGACGACGAGGCCCCGCTCGGTCTGGGCGGCAAACCCGAGGTTGATGCGGCTGCTCACGACGATCTCGTCGCCCTCGATGCGCGAGTTGAGGAGGGGATGGCGTTGCAGGCCAAGCACGCAGAAGCGTGCCATCCAGCTGGCGATACCGACGCCGTGGGAGCGGTCGGCGTGAGCGTCGTCGATGGCTCGTTTTGCTTGCAGGAGGCCGGAAGCGTCCACGTCCACCCACACGGTCGCTTCTGGGATCTCGCGGCGGGAGCGCGCCAGCAGCTCGCCCATCTGGCGGCGGGCACCCCGTATCGGGATGCGCTCGACCACTCCTGCGCCGGTGCTCTCGCCGTCCCGGCGAGGCGCTACGGCGCCGGCCGGCGCCAGGGGGCCGGCGGCTCGCTCGACGTCGCCGCGGGTGATGACGCCTTCGGGCCCGGAGCCGCGAAGAGAAACGAGATCCACCTGGAGCTCGCCAGCGAGACGCCGCACGACAGGTGACAGCACGGCGGGTCGCAGCGGCGGCACCGGCGGAGCTCCAGCCTCCGACGAGTCTGCGCTCGACGACTCGGCCCCGGACGACGCGGTCCCCGGCGACTCGGCCTCAGGCGACTCGGCCTCAGGCGTGACGGCAGCAGCCCGGCGCCGGCGGCGGCGCTCGGGCCTGGTCCCGTAGCCGACGAGGACGTTGCCCGAGCCGGCCGGCGAGTCCGAGCCGGCCGGCGAGCGGGCGGCCCGACCGTCCAGGCGGGCACCGCTGACGTCCTCGCCAAGCTCGCCGATGGACACGAGCGCTCCCCCGACCGGGACGATGTCGCCGGCGCCGTAGTGGAGGGCGGCGATCACGCCGCCAAAGGGAGAGGGGAGCTCGACGTTCGCCTTTGCCGTCACGACTTCGACGAGCGGTTGGTCGACGGTGACGAGGTCGCCTTCTGCGACGAGCCAGCGGACGATCTCGGCGTCCTCCAGTCCCTCACCGAGATCCGGCAGGAGGAAGTCCCGCACCGTCATCGACCGTTCCGGACGCTGCCGGCGCCGTCGTCCCACTGCAACCGGTCGACGGCGTCGAGGATGCGGTCGACGTTGGGCAGGTGATGCTGCTCGAGCATCGGGGGCGGGTACGGGATGTCGAGCCCGCAGACCCGCAGGATCGGCGCCTCCAGATGGTGGAAGCACAGCTCGGTCAGCCGAGCCACCACCTCGGCACCAAAACCCCCGAACGTGCTCGCCTCGTGCACGACGACGGCTCGGCCGGTGCGCCGCACCGAGTCCGCCACCGTGTCGGCGTCGAAAGGCGAGAGGCTGCGCAGGTCCACGACCTCGAGGTCGACGCCCTCCTCGGCGCCCGCCGCAGCCGCCTCGAGGGCAGTGTCCACCATCGCCCCGTAGGCGATGAGGGTGACGTCACGACCGGGACGGCGCACGACAGCCTGCATGGCAGGCTCCGTCTGCACGGGCAGGTCGACGTCGGCTTTGGCCCAGTAGCGGCGTTTCGGTTCGAGGAAGATGACCGGATCCGGCATCTCGATGGCCTCCCGCAGCATCGAGTAGGCGTCGGCGGCGCCGGCCGGCGTGAGCACCGTGAGGCCGGGCGTGTGGGTGTAGTAGGCCTCCGAGGAGTCCGAGTGATGCTCGACCCCTCCGATACCTCCGCCAAAGGGGATCCTGATCACGAGGGGGAGGCTGAGGCGGGAGCGGGTGCGGTTTCTCAGCTTGGCGACGTGGCTCGTGATCTGCTCGAAGGCCGGATAGGCGAAGGCGTCGAACTGCATCTCCACCACCGGCCGGAAGCCGTACATGGCCATGCCCACGGCCGTGCCCACGATGCCGCTCTCGGCGAGAGGCGTGTCGAAACACCGCCCCTCTCCGAACTCCGACGTCAGCCCGTCCGTCACGCGGAAGACGCCGCCGAGCTGGCCGACGTCCTCCCCGAATACGAGCACGGAATCGTCGGCCGCCATGGCGTCGTGCAGGGCCCGGTTGAGCGCCTCCGCCATCGAGACGGTCACCGGTCTTCCTCGCTCCCGGGTTTCCTGGCTCACTGGGCTTCCTCGACTCACTGGGCTTCCTCGAGGGCTTCCTCGGCCGCGAGAGCGGCCGCCTCCGCCCGCAACAGCGGCGTCGGGCGGCTGTAAACGTGCTCGAACAACGAGGCCGGATCCGGATGGACGTCGAGGGTGAGGGTGTCGCGCACGCTCGAGGCGTATCGCTCGGCTGCCGCCGCGATGTCGTCGCGACGCGCTTGGTCGAGGACGCCGCGGTTCGTCAGGTAGGCCTCGATGCGAGCCAGGGGGTCGCGCTCCACCCAGGCCTGCGCCTCGTCGGGCGAGCGGTAGCGGCCGGCGTCGTCGGCGTTCGTGTGGGCTTCCATCCGGTACGTGACGGCCTCGACGACGGCGGGACCGCCGCCCTCTCGAGCCTCGTCGAGCAGCTGGGTCACCATCGCCCGCACGGCGACGACGTCGTTGCCGTCCACGCGATAACCCCCGATGCCGTATCCGAGGGCACGGTGGGCGAGGGTGGGTGAGCGCGTCTGCTTGGAGAGCGGGACGCTGATGGCGTACTGGTTGTTCTGGATGAAGAAGACGATGGGCACGTCGTAGACGGCGGCGAAGTTCATGGCGACACTGGCGTCCCCCTCGCTCGTGGCCCCGTCCCCGAGGAACACGAGCACCGCCGTCCGCTCGTCTTTGAGCCGCGCCGCGAAACCCACCCCGACGGCGTGCACCGCCTGGGTGGCGAGCGGCGTGCACTGAGGGGCCGTCCGCCACCGCTGCGGGTCGTAGCCGCAGTGCGAGTCGCCGCGAAGCAGCGAGAGGGCCTCGACGGCCGGTATTCCCCGCGTGATGAGCGCCACGGTCTCGCGGTAGGTCGGGAACATCCAGTCCTGCCGGCGCAGGGCGAGCACGGCGCCCACCTGGCAGGCCTCCTGCCCGCCCGCCGACGGGTAGACGGCGAGGCGGCCCTGGCGCGTCAGCGTCGTGGCGAGGCGGTCGAAGCGGCGAGCGGTGACGAGGCGGCGGTAGAGCTCCAAGAGCTGGCCGTCGTCCGGCATCTCGAGCCCGGCGGCGGTCGACGGTGAGCCATCAGGAGCGATGAGACAGGCCGGCTCCCCGAACGGCACGACCTCGAGCGGGCCGACGAGATGCGACGCAAGAGTTGTCACCGCGTTGTTGGCCTTTCAGGCTCGTCTTGGGCGCGCTCGCCTGCCATCTGCCTGGTGATGATGGCAATGGGAGGTCGTTTCGTCCATCACTTCCGAAAAGTCGAGACGTATGGCAGCTAGCATGGCAATGGAATGGTCAAAATGTCACCGGTTGTGCCACCGCCTGGCACGTCGTCCAGGACGCCGGCCGTGTCCCTCGACGACATCGACCGACGCATCCTCGACCTGTTGTCCGCCGATGGGCGGGCGTCGGTGCGAGAGATCGCGGAACGGGCGCGCATCGGTCGGGCGACGGCCTACAACCGCATCCGGCGCTTGCAGGACGTCGGCGTCATCCGGGGCTTCACGGTCATGCTGGATCCCCGGCGGGCTGGCGCCGGCCTCGCCGCCTACGTGTACGTGAAGATCGACCAGCACGCCTGGCGGACCCTCGGTCACCTCGTGGCACGCCTGCCCGGCGTCGAGCATGTCGCACTCGTCAGTGGCGAGTTCGACCTCCTCGTCCTTGTCCGCGTGCACGACCCGAGCGAGCTGCGAGACGTCCTGCTCGAACAGCTGCATGCCATCGACGGCGTCACCGCCACCCAGACGACCTTCGTCCTCGACGAGATGGACGGCGTCGGCTACGTCTTCTCCGAGACGCCAGCCTGAGGCCAGAGAGACCTCGGCCTCGCGCAGGCGGCTGCGGGCGCAGGCGGCTGCGAGCTCAGACGGCTGCGATGACCGCCACGCAGAGCAGGACGACACCCGCCACGGCGCTCACTACGTAGATGCCCTCGGTGGCGCGCTCGTGGCTGCTGCGGCGTCCGATACCGAGGCTGCGCCACAGGCGGGCCGCGAACCGTTGTGAGCGCCTCAGGGTGACGTACTCGACGGCGGCCACGACGACGCCTGCTGCCAGCCAGCCCCAGGAACCCCAGAACAGCGCGGCTGCTGCGACCGGTGCGCCAAGGAGCAGGAAGATGAGGATCACGTCGTAGCCGAGCTTACGGGCCCGGCCGACTCACCCGTCCGAGGGTCCGGCCGGGAAGCCCGTCGTCGACGAGGCGCTGACGGAGCTGAGGCTGGCGGCGTCACAGCTCGCCGAGGGGCTTGCGACGAAGAAGTACGTGCCCGGCTGGCGGGCGACGCCGAGCACCGCCGCTTCCTGGGCGGCGGTGATCTCGAGGATGCCCCAGCACCACCGCGTGCCGGGGGCGTAGGCCGTGAGGATGACGTAGCTGCCGTTGCCGCCCACGTCGGTACTGATCGTGTGGGGGCCGTCGGAGGCGGCATCGGAGGCGTAGCTGAGCCCGCTACCGATCTCTTGGATCGACGAGGTCGTCGAGGAGGCCGAGTTCGTCAGCCCGAGAAAGGTCTGGCCGCTGTCGGTGAAGTACGTCTTGGCGGCCGTGAGGGCGTCTTGCAGGTTCGCCTGCGCCGCTGTGCCGTTGCTCGGGAAGATGACCGTGCACTGTCGCAGCATGCTCCCCAACAGCGCCCGCACCACGAGAGAGGCGGGCGAGTCGATCGGCCCCGTCACACTAAGGAGGTTGCAGCCGAACACGAGGCTCGCACCGCTCCCGAAGGCGGCCGCCGCGCTCTGACCGTCGATCATGAGGGCACCCGCCGGTGCCGACACCGCTCTGGCGGTATCACTGACGGCGATGTCGTAGGCACCGTGACTGAGCGGGATCTGCATCTTCGTCAGGGAACCGTTTGCGAGCCACAGGCGCACGGGGACGCTGTCACCGGCCGGGATCTCGTCGATCCACTGCACGGCCTGAGTGACGCCTTGGGCGGATTCGGGAATCGCCTTCGTGAGCTCCGCCGTGGCGTCCGAGAGCAGCGTGCCGAGGAAGTTGCGCGTCGGCAGCGTGACGGCGTACTCGGTGACGCCGTCACTCGTCGACAGCTTGCTGGCGCTCGACCAGGCGTCCCACGATTGCGCGAAGGACAAGGCGAAGGCGGAACGGAGATCGCCGACGTCCGACGGGGACGGAGCCGGGTGGCCGCCGCTCGCGAGATAGGTGTCGACGGAGCTCACGGTCGTGCCGACCCAGGCGCCGCCGGCGAGCGTCGACAGGTACCAGAGTTGCGGATCCTGCTGGGCGGCCGATTGCCAGGACGAGATGGCCTCCTCCGGCGCTCGGTAGAAGCCGACCAGGTGCACGCGCACGTAGACAGCGCCGCCGTCGACGACGACTTGCAGGAGGGTCGTACCGGCCCGCTGCACGGAGATCTCGAGGTTGTCCGAGGCGGCCGCCGAGGAGACGGAACCGCCTGTCGGGTTCGTGAGGGTGACCTGAACCGAATAGGGCGAAACGGGATCGGTGATAGTGAGCTGCACCGCCGGCGGCGAGAAGACACCGGAGAGGGCCAATCGAACGGTGCTTGCCGTGCGCAGCTGCGCCGGCACGACGAAGGCGGCGACCGACACGACGACGACGGCCGCCACGACGGCAGCGGCGCGTCGTCGCATACGGCGCCCGTGGCGCTGCGCGCGCCCGATGAAGTTGGCGACGATGTCGGGTGAGCTGTGATGACGGTGCGCTTCCCGGGCGAGGGCGTCGCGCAATTGCGACTCGAACCGGTCCTCCGGTGTCTCAGACATGGTCGCCTCCTTGCCCCATCCGCAGATCCGCCCGCAGGGCGGCAAGGCCGCGGGACGCCCGCGACTTCACCGTCCCGGCGCGGACGTGCAAGGTGGTGGCGATCTCTTCCTCGCTCAGCTGCTCGAAGTAACGCAGCACGATGACGGCGCGTTGGTCGAGGGGCAGTGACTGGAGGGCGCGCCGGACGTCGGTCCGGTTGGCGACCGCCTCGTCGATGCGTTCGCCCTCGCCGCCGTCGGTGAGGCGGGCAAGAGCGCGCTGTTCCGACCAGAATCGCCGGCGGTTCGTCGCCAGGACGTTGACAAGGGTGCGCCTGAGATAGGGGCGGATCTGCTCGATCTCGCTGGAGCGAGCGCGCCGCCACACCCGGGCGAGAGCTTCGGCGGCGGCGTCGTCGGCTCTCGTCTCGTCCCCGCACAACAGGAAGGCGAGCCGCGCCAGCCGTGGCAGCTCCTCCCGCGTCAGGAAGTCGGCCACCTTCTCAGTGCTCTCGGTGACGGCATCCGCCTTCACGTCGGGCTCCGGGGCCGGCTGCGACGCCGATTGCGGCAGGCCGGCCTCGGCCGGCGCGAACCGGGCGCCGTAGTCCTCGGACACGCCACCTCCCCTCATGCCACCTATGACCCACGACCGTGCGCTTCGGTTCCATCGTCGGGCGCGCCCGGATCCGGACGCACTCCCACGACGGCCTACGTCACTCGATCTCGAGGCGGACCTCGTCGCTCGTGGGGTGGGACTGGCACATGAGAACGTAACCGCGCTCGGTCTCGTCCGGCTCGAGGGCGTAGGAAACATCCATCTCGACGGCACCCTCGAGAACATGCGCCCGGCAGGTGCCGCAGACGCCGCTCGTGCACGAGAAGGGGGCGTCGGCGCGCACGGCGATGAGAGCATCGAGGATGGGGTCGCCGTCGAACGGCACCGTCACGGTCGTGGCGCGCCCGTTCAGTACGATCGTGACAGCGCTCGTCCGCCCGATCCAGTCCTCGTGAGCGGCGGAGCGCGCCGCCCGCGCCGCTCTCGGCAGCTCGCCGTCCACGTGGAACAGCTCGGCGTGGATCCGGCTGGCGTCGACACCGGCCTCGCCGAGTGCAGACCGCACCTCGCCCACCATCGAGAAAGGCCCGCAGAGGAACCACTCGTCGACGTCGCCCGCCGGTTGTAAGGCGGCAAGGAGCCGCTTGACCCGGCCGCCGTCGATGCGCCCGCTCAGGAGCTCGACTTCCTGTTCCTCACGGGAGAGGAAGAACAGCACCTCGAAGCGACCCGGGTAGCGGTCCTTCAGGTCACAGAGCTCCTCGAGGAACATGATGTCGCGCGTCGTCTTGTTGCCGTACCAGAGAGCGGCGGTGCTCGAGGGCTCGACCTCGAGGATCGTGGTGAGGATCGACAGGATCGGCGTGATGCCGCTGCCGGCCACGACGGCAACGTAGCGGCGCCGAGCGGTCGGGTCGAGCCGCGGGCTGAACCGGCCGGCGGGGGCGGCCACCTCGATGACGTCGCCCGGTGCCAGCTCGTCGTTGACCCAGGTCGAGAATGCCCCGCCGTCGAGGCGCTTGACGCCGATCCGGAGTCGGCCGCTGCCGGCGCCGGCGCAGATCGAGTACGTGCGCCGCATCTCTGCGCCATCGACGATGCGGCGAAGCGTCAAGTGCTGCCCGGCGAAGTAGCTCATCTCCCCCTCGAGCTCCACGACGACCGAATCGTGCGTGAGGTGCTCCACCGCCTTCACGCGAAGGGGCACCCAGCGGCTCGGCGTGGCGTCGCCGGCGGCTTCGCGCGGCACGCCGGCGCTCTGTTGCTCGCTGACGGCGTGCGTCACAGCGGCTTGAAGTGATCGAAAGGCTCGGCGCAGCTCCGGCAGCGACGCAACGACTTGCACGGCGTGGAGCCGAAGGCGGACAAGACCTCGGTGTCCTTCGAGCCGCAGTGCGGGCAGCGCACGACGAAGGCGACGGGCTGGCTCAAAGCGTGGCCGAAGCCTCCGGCGCTCCGCCCGTTGTTGGCGGCCGTGGCGGCCGCCCGGGCGCCGGCCAGCTCGGCGACGGCGGCCGGCGGGGCGATGCCCCCGGCAGCCAGCTTTCGCCGGCCCTCCGGGGTGATCCAGTCCGTCGTCCACGGCGGCGACAGCACCCTCCACACCGTGACGTCGCCCCAACCGGCATCTGCGAGCGCCGCCCGGACGTCGTGCTCGATGACCTCGACGGCGGGGCAACCGGAGTAGGTCGGCGTGAGGTTCACGTCGACATGGCCGCCCTCGTCGACCGCAACGCCCCGCAAGATGCCGAGATCCCCGATGGTGAGGCTCGGGAGCTCTGGATCCTCCACGGCGGCGGCCAGGCGAGTGACCTCCTCGGCCGGCGTCATGAGGACGGCTCGGGACAACCTTGGCTGTGGGTTTCCTGCCATGTTCGACCGAAACGGCACGCCAGGGTTGCTGCTCTGCTCACCATGTCGCCCCCGGATAGGAGCGATGGAGGTGCTGCATCTCGGCGAGCAGGTACCCGAACGCCTCGGTGTGGAGGCCGTGCCGGCCGCCCGAAGGGGCCCACGTGACGGTGGGGATGTCGAGGGTGGCTGCCGACAGGATGCTCGTCACCCAGCTCAGCCACGGCCCCTGCAGCGACGGCGCCTCAGCGGCCACTCCGGCTGCCACGAGCTCGGCCGGCGCCGCCGGCTCGAAGAGCTCGCCGGCAAAGGGCCAGACGGTCCCCAGGGCGGCCGCCATGCGGGCGTGGCTCTCCCGGGTGCCGTCCCCGAGGCGCACGACCCAGCCGGCGGCGTGCTCGCGGTGGTAGGCGACCTCCTTCACGGCCTTGGCGGCCACACCGGAGAGACGTTCGTCGGTCGAGCTGGACAGCGCGCCGTAGAGCTCGAACTGGTAGGCGGAGAAGAGGAGCTGGCGAGCCATCGTCGTGGCGAAGTCGCCGTTGTCGAGCTCGACGAGCTGACAGTTCCGGAAGTCGCGCTCGTCCCGCAGGTAGGCGAGCTCGTCCTCCCGGCGCCCGCTGCCCTCCAGCTCGCCGGCGTAGGCGAGCAACGAGCGTGCCTGGCCGAGGAGGTCGAGGGCGATGTTCATGAGCGCCACGTCCTCTTCGATGGCCGGCGCCCGCGTCGCCCATTCACAGAGCCGTTGGGCACACACGAGGGCGTCGTCGCCGAGGGCGAGGACGTAGCAGGCCACCGCGGAGTCGAGCGCTGTGCCGCTCACAGATGCTCGGCCTCGTCGGGGATCTCGTAGAAGGTCGGGTGGCGGTACACCTTGTCGCCGGCCGGGTCGAAGAACGCATCCTTCTCATCGGGGCTGGAAGCGGTGATCTGGGCGGAGGGCACGACCCAGATGCTCACGCCCTCCTGGCGCCGCGTGAAGAGGTCGCGGGCGTTCTGCAGGGCGATCGTGGCGTCGGGGGCGTGCAGGCTGCCGGCGTGGGTGTGCGAGAGCCCCCGTTTCGGCCGCACGAATACCTCCCAGAGCGGCCAGGGCGCCGCCGCGGAGCCGTCAGGCGACAGCGGCATGGCCGTCCCCTTCCCGACTTGTCTTCGCTCCGCCGGCGTCCTCACCGGCATGCTTGGCGGCGTACGCCATGGCGGCCTCCCGCACCCAGGCGCCCTCCTCGTGTGCCTGCAGGCGGCGGGCCAAGCGCTGCCGGTTGCACGGCCCGTCCCCCGACAGCACACGCTTGAACTCGGACCAGTCGATCTCGCCGAAGTCGTAGTGGCCCCGCTCGGCGTCCCAGGCAAGGGCGGCGTCCGGTAGGTCGAGCCCGAGCACGGCCGCCTGCGGCACGGAGACGTCGACGAAGCGCTGCCGTAGCTCGTCGTTCGAGAAACGCTTGATCCCCCAGGCCATCGACTGACCGGAGTGGGGCGAATCGGAGTCCGGCGGCCCGAACATCATGACGGCCGGCCACCACCACCGGTTGACGGCGTCCTGCGCCATGGCGTGCTGTTCGTTCGTTCCCTGCGACATCGTCAGCAGCAGCTCGAAACCCTGCCGCTGGTGGAAGCTCTCCTCCTTGCAGATGCGCACCATGGCGCGTCCATAGGGGCCGTAGGAGCAACGGGTGAGCGGGATCTGGTTCATGATGGCGGCCCCGTCGACGAGCCAGCCGATGGCGCCGACGTCGGCCCAGGTGAGCGTCGGGTAGTTGAAGATGGACGAGTAGCGCTGCCGGCCGGCGTGCAGGAGGTCGAGAAGGTCGTCACGGCTGACGCCGAGCGTCTCGGCCGCCCCGTAGAGGTAGAGCCCGTGACCCGCCTCGTCCTGCACCTTGGCGATGAGGATCGCTTTTCGCTTCAAGGAGGGCGCACGGGTGAGCCAGTTGCCCTCCGGCTGCATGCCGATGATCTCGGAGTGGGCGTGCTGGGCGATCTGGCGGACCAGCGTGGAGCGGTAGGCCTCCGGCATCCAGTCCCGCGGCTCGATGCGCTGATCGGCGGCGATGACGGCGTCGAAGGATGCCTGGGCGTCCTCGTCCCCGAGCTGTGCGGTCACCGGTTCCCTCCCCTCGTCCCGCGCAACAATGGCCGGCCAACCCGACCGACCATTCGGTTGGGAGTGTATCAGTCGCCAATTTGAACCGGCGCTAACGAGCGACGAGGAGGTGGCGATACCCGTCGCCGTCCGCCTCGGCCAGGATCTCGAAGCCGGCCTCACCGAGCCAGCCGTCAACCTTGAGGGCTGTCGGGTAGTAGTGATAGCCCTCGTCGTCGAGGAATCGCTCACCCTCGACGAGGGGGGCATCGGAGGCCACCGGGGCGACGGCGTGCCGGCCGGCACCGGCGCTCTCGTCGAGCAGCTCGACCGTCAGGTAGGCGAGCCCGCCGTGGCGCAGCAGCTGGTAGAAGCCAGCGAGCACGATCGGCCAGTCCTCAGGGCCGACGCACTCCATGGCGTCGACGCACAGGAGGCCGTCGAAACGGTCGTGCAGGACGAGGAGGTCGCCCAGCTCCTGCAGCGGGCACTTCATGACCGGGACGCCGGGGAACTTCTCCTTCGCCCGCTCCAGCATGCGTCGGGACTGGTCGACGCCGACGAGGCGCACGCCGGCCTCGAGCAGGAACGGCCAGTACTTCCCGGTGCCGCAGGCGGCATCGAGGATGCTCGCATTGTCGATGAGACGGCCGGCGAGACCGAGCACGAAGTCGAGATGGAGGGCGTCGACGGTTCCCCAGCGGGCGTCGTAGTCCGCCGCGTGCAGCGTGTCGAAGCGCTCCTCGCAGACCCGGCGCCGCTCGTCGAGGAACTCTCGCCTACCACTCATAGAAACCCCTCCCGGTCTTTCGACCCAGCTCCCCTCTCGCCACCATCTCGCGCAGCAGCGCCGGCGGCTCGAAGCGCCCACCCAGCTTCGACGACAAGTAGTCGGCGATGCCGAGCCGGACGTCGAGCCCGACGAGATCGGTCAACCGGAGGGGCCCAACCGGGTGCTTGTAGCCGAGTGTCATGGCCGCATCGATGTCCTCGGCCGACGCTACGCCCTCGGCCACCATGCGGATGGCTTCCAGCCCGAGGGCGACGCCGAGACGGCTGCTGGCAAAGCCGGGCGAGTCGCGAACGACGATGGGCGTTTTGCCGAGAGCGGTCACCCAGGCGCCCGCCTCGGTGACGAGAGCGGGGCTCGTACGGGCGCCGACGACGATCTCGACGAGCTGGCTCGCCGGGACCGGGTTGAAGAAGTGCAGGCCGCAGAAGCGTTGCGGGTGGTCGAGCACCATCGCCAGCTCGTCGATCGAGAGCGAGCTCGTGTTCGTGGCGATCGCCGTCGTGACAGCCACGGCCGCTTCCAGCTCGCCGAGCACGACCGCTTTCAAAGCGGCCTCCTCTGGTACGGCCTCGACGACGAGGTCGCTTCCTGCGAGGCTGCGGGCGCCGACGCCGACCGCGAGGCGGCCGAGCACGGCCTCCGCCGGTTCGCGCAGCGTTCCCCGCTCGGCGCTCGCCGCGACGGCTGCCACGACCGCCCCGCGGGCGGCGCCGGCGGCCGCCTCATCGGCCTCCGCCAAGAGGAGCCGGCTACCGGCGCACAGGAAGGCGTGGGCGATGCCGGCCCCCATGCGGCCCCCTCCGAGCACGCCGACGGTCGGCGGCACAGCGGCGTCGATGGCGCTTCGAGATTCCGGTCGATCGAGGGCGACGGGCAGCCGGCGCTCGTCCTCGTCGGCTCGGATGCCGCTTTCGGGTTCGCTCATCGTTCGAGCAGCAGGGCGGCGCCCTGGCCGACGCCGACGCACATCGTGGCGAGGCCCCGGCGCCCCCCCTCGCGCTCCAGGCGACCGAGCAAGGTGACGACGAGCCTCGCCCCGCTGCAGCCGAGCGGGTGGCCGAGGGCGATGGCACCGCCGGCGGTGTTGACGCCGGCGTGCTCGAGACCGAGGCGCCGTTCGCAGGCGATCGCCTGGGAGGCAAAGGCCTCGTTCAGCTCCACGGCGTCGAGATCGCCGACCGACCAGCCGGCGCGCCCCAACACCTTCTCGGTCGCCGGCACGGGCCCGAGCCCCATGAGGTGGGGCGGGACACCGGCAGCGGCGCTCCCCACGACGCGGGCGCGTGGTCGCAGCGACCAGCGGTCAGTGGCCGTCGCGCTCGCGACGACGACGGCAGCGGCGCCGTCGTTGAGGCTGCTGGAATTGCCCGCCGTCACGATGCCCGAGGACCGGAACGCCGGCTTCAGCCGGGCGAGGCGCTCGAGGCTGGTGTCGGGCCGAGGCCCCTCGTCGGTCTCGACGAAGCCGGACGGTGTCTCGACGGCCAGGATCTCGGCGTCGAAGAGGCCGTCCTTGATGGCCGAGACAGCCCGCCGGTGTGACTCGGGGGCGAAGTCGTCGCACTGCTCCCTCGTGATGCCGTCGAGGACCGCTACCTCCTCGGCCGTCTCGCCCATGGACAGCGTCGCCAGGCCCCCGTCGAGATCCCGCATGGCGTCGTTGACGAAGCGCCACCCGAGCGACGAGTCGGCGATCTCGCCCGGCTTGGCAAAGGGTGTCGCCGGCTTGGCGAGCACCCATGGCGCCCGCGTCATCGACTCGACGCCGCCGGCGACGACGACGTCGGCCTCGCCGGCGGCGATCATCTGAGAGGCGACGGCCACCGACGTCAGGCCGCTCGCGCAGAGGCGGTTGACCGTGAAGCCGGGGACGGAGTCGGGGAAGCCCGCCAAGAGGGCGGCCATACGGGCGACGTTGCGGTTGTCCTCGCCGGCTTGGTTGGCGCATCCGAGCACGACCTCGTCGACCGCCTCGGGAGGGACGCCGGCGCGCCTCACCGCCTCGGCCACCACGAGCGCCGCTAAGTCGTCCGGCCGCACACTGCTGAGCGCTCCGCCGTAGCGGCCGATCGGGGTACGCACCGCCGCAACGAGTACCGCCTCGGTCATGAGTCCTCCCTCACTCGGCCCGGGCCGTCGCCTGGCGAGTCCGTGCCCCGCCAGGCTCGACGTCAGGGCCGCTTCGTGGCGCCGGGTGCATCGTGGCTCCGGCCGCATCGTGGTCTGCGGGCATCGGTGCAGCGGCGCGCATCGGTTCAGCGGGCATCGATCAGTCGGGCGAGCTCGGCTGGGCGCCCGTCGATCTCCGGCGTCCTCCGCACCAGTCGCATGGCTTTTCCGACCTCGGTCCGCGGCACGGCCCCGGGCGGCCCGACGACGACACGACCCGAAACGCCGAGACGCCCCGACAGGCGAGCAGACAGCTCCTGGGCCAAGCCATCGACCGTGCCGTCAGGCTCCTTCGTGGCGGCCAACTCGCACACGACGACCATCTCCGGCATGGATCGGCTCGAGTCGAGGACGATCGTGTAATGCGGCGCCAGCTGCGGCGAAGACAGCAGGACGGCCTCGATCTCGGACGGGAAGACGTTGACGCCGCGGATGACGAACATGTCGTCGCTTCGCCCGACGAGCCTCGACATCCGCACCGTCGTGCGTCCGCAGGCGCACGGCTGGCGGCTGAGGCTCGAGAGGTCGCCGGACCGGTAACGGATGAGCGGCTGCGCCTCCTTCGTGAGCGTCGTGAAGACGAGCTCGCCGACCTCTCCGTCCTCGAGCGGGTCGCCCGTCAGTGGATCCACGACCTCGACGTAGAAGTGATCCTCGTTCACGTGCAGGCCGCCTGTCCCGCCCTCGGCGAGCTCCGCCCGAGACTCCAGGCACTCGAAAGCCACGCCCGGGCCGATGACCTCGCACAGCCCGTAGATGTCGAGGGCGGTGAGGCCGTGAAGGGCTTCGATGCGGAGGCGCAGCGGCTCGGTCCACGGCTCGGCGCCGAAGATCCCGACGCGCAGCGAGTTGTCGGCCGGCATCACGCCCGCTTGCTGCAGCATCTCGCCCAGGAACGCCGCATAGCTAGGCGTGCAGCAGAGCACCTCGGGCCGGAGGTCCCGAACGAGCACGACCTGGCGGTCGGTCTGTCCACCCGAGATGGGCAGGACGGCGCAGCCGAGGAGCTCGGCGCCACCGTGCAGCCCGAGGCCGCCCGTGAACAGGCCGTAGCCGTAGGCATTGTGGACGGCAGAGCCGGCCGTGGCGCCGGCGGCTGCCAGAGCGCGGGCGTTCACGTTGCGGAACAGGTCAAGGTCGCCGGCGGTATAGGCGGCGACCGTCGGGCGGCCCTTCGTACCCGAGGTGGCGTGCAGGCGGCGCAGCTCGCTCCGGTCGACGGCGAGCAGACCGAGCGGGTAGGCGTCCCACAAGTGCTGCTTGGTCGTGAAGGGAATCGACGCAATGTCCTCGAGCGCGACGGGGCCGTCGATCGGCGCGGGGTCGCCGAGGCGTCTGCGGTGGAAGGGGTGCGAGCGCAGGCGCTCTGTCAGCTGCAGCCACCGGCTGTCCTGCAGGGCGCGGAGCTCGGCGGGCGGCATCTGTTCGTCGGCGTCGAAGATCATCGTTTCCCTCCCAGCCCCGCCATCGCCATCGCCACGACGGTGCTCTTCAGCTCGCCCGGCTCGACGCGCCCGGGTCGGTACCACTCGGTGACGGAGTTGATCATGCCGAAGACGAGCCGCTCCACGAGCGCCGGCCGCACGTCCGGCCGGACGTCTCCGTCGCTCGCCGCCTCGGCCACGATAGAGCGCACGAAACGGTCGAACTCGCGCCGCCGCTCGAGCGCCCAACGCTCTGTCTCGGTGTTGCCGCGCACCCGGAGCAACACCGTGACGTACGGCAGCTCGGCGCAGAGGACCTCGACGACCCGGCCGATGACGTACTGCAACCGGTCGATCGCCCGCGAGGTCTTCACGCCCTCCTCCTCGGTGATGGAGAAGAGGGCATCGAGCGCCCGCTCGAGGGCAAGGCGGAGGAGCTCTTCCTTGCTCTCGACGTGATGGTAGATGGAGGACTTCGAGATGCCCGTCGCCCGGGCGAGGTCCTCCATGCTCGTCCCGTCGTAACCGCGTTCGATGAACACGTTGACGGCAACGGCAAGCAGGCTGGCGACATCGTACTGCGCCCGGTTCGACCGCCCGACGCCGGCCGGCGGAGGCGCCGGCATCAGGTTCCGGTGAAGTCGGGACGGCGCTTCTCGAGAAAGGCCTGCACGGCGCGCTGGTGGTCCGTCGTGTTGGCGAGCCGTGCCTGCAACTCTCCCTCCAGGCGCAAGACGTCGCCGAGCTCTGCCGAGGCGCTGTACCAAAGAGCCTCCTTCAGCGCCACGTAGGCCTGCGTCGGTCCGGCCGCCAGCCGTGCCGCCAGGGCGGCGACGTGGGCGGCGAGCTCCTCGCCCGGCACGACCTCGTGCACGAGCCCGATGCGCTCCGCCTCGTCGGCGTCGATCACGGTGCCGAGCAGGAGCAGGCCCATCGCCCTCGACCAGCCGACGGCGCGGGGAAGGGTCATGGACAGGCCGGAATCGGCCGTGAGTCCGATACCGGTGAAGGCGGGGGCGAACTTCACGCCGGCGGCGGCGACTCGCAAGTCGCACGCAAGGGCGAATCCGATGCCTGCGCCGGCACAGGTCCCGTTCACAGAGGCGATCACGGGCTTCGGCATGGTGGCGAGACTCTGCACGATGGGGCTGTAGTGCTCGCCCACCGTGTCGAACGCCCGCCCGGTGTCGGCAGCAAGCGCTTCGGCGTGCTCGGCGAGGTCCTGCCCCGCACAGAAGGCCCTTCCGCTGCCGGTGAGCACGACCGCCCGGATGGCGCGATCGTTGGCCACGGTCTCGAGCGCCCCCAAGAGGGCCTCCTTCGCCGCCCGAGTGAGCGAGTTCGCCTGCTCGGCCCGGGCGACCGTCACCGTGGCGACGGCGCCATCGACGGCGACGCGCACGGGCCCGTCGGACGGAACCGGCTCGTCGGGGGCAACCGGCTGGTCGGAGTGAACGGGCTGGTCGGGCCGGGCGGGTCGGTCGGGAGGCAAGGCCGTTGACATGGCGCGAAGTCTTGCAGACCGAACGGACGGTCGGTCTCGGCGGCCCTTGACCGCCTGGGTGGGCACGGCGAAGATGGCGGGGGCCGACCGAACGGACGGTCGGTGGGACCGCCAGGAACGATGACCCCCACTCGGGAGGAAACCCACCCATGGTCGACGTACTGCAGAGCTATGCCCTCGGCCGTTGGGCCTCCCCCGATCATGAGGCGCCTGGCCGGCCCGGCGCCGATCAGGCCGGCGTCGTCGTGGCCGATGCCAACACGGCCGAGCCGGTCGCCCGGGTGTCCTCGAGCGGCATCGACGTCGGCCACATGGCCGGTTTCGCGAGGCGAGTCGGCGGTCCCGCCCTCGCGTCGCTCAGCTTCCATGAGCGGGCGGCCGCCCTCAAGGCCCTCGGCCAGTACCTGAACGAGCGGCGTGAGCAGTACTACGAGCTCTCCCACCGGACCGGCGCCACCCTGGCCGATTCGAAGCTCGACATCGACGGTGGCATCGGCGTGCTCCTTGCCTACGCCAGCCGGGCAAAGCGGGAACTTCCCAACGACACGGTGATCATCGACGGTGACGTCGAGCCGCTCGGCCGGGGTGGGCATTTCGTGGGCCAGCACCTCTGGGTGGCCCGTCCCGGTGTCGTCGTGCAGATCAACGCCTTCAACTTCCCCGTCTGGGGGATGCTCGAGAAGCTCGCTCCTGCATTCCTGGCCGGCATGCCCTCCATCGTGAAGCCGGCGACGCAAACCGCCTATCTCACCGAATTGGTCGTACGCGACGTCGTCGCCTCGGCAGCGTTGCCCGACGGGGCGCTACAGCTGCTGTGCGGCAACATCGCCGGCCTCCTCGACACCCTCGAAGAGCACGATCAGGTCGCCTTCACAGGCTCGGCCTCCACGGCACGGCGTCTACGCACCCACCCGGTCATCGCCGGGCGTGCCGTGCGGTTCAGCGCAGAGGCCGATTCGCTCAACTGCTGCATCCTCGGCCCCGACGCCAAAGTCTCCGAGCCGGAGTTCGGCCTCTTCGTCGATCAGCTCGTGACGGAGATGACGGTGAAGGCCGGCCAGAAGTGCACGGCCATCCGCCGGGCGATCGTGCCGGCCGCCCGCCTCGAGGCCGTCCTGGAGGCGGTCGGCGGGCGGCTCGCCGAGGTCCGCCTCGGCGTGGCGGCGGATCCGGACGTCACGATGGGCCCGCTTGCCAGCCTCGCCCAGCGCGAGGAGGTGCTGCGGGCCCTGCGAGTGCTCTCCGGCGCCGCCGGCACGAGCATCGCCTTCGGCGACCCTGCCCACTGTGACCTCGTGAGCGGCGACGCCCGATCCGGCGCCTTCGTCCCGCCCGTGCTCGTTCGCTGCGACGACCCGAGCCAGCCGGCACCCCACGACGTCGAGGTCTTCGGGCCGGTGGCGACCGTGATCGGCTATGGCACGCTGCAGGACTCCGTCGGCCTCGCCGCTCGTGGCCGCGGCAGCCTCGTCGGGTCGGTCGTCACCCACGATCCCGACGTCGCCCGTCGCCTCGTTCTCGGCCTGGCACCCTGGCACGGCCGCCTCCTCGTGCTCGACCGCGACGACGCCGGCGAGTCGACCGGCCACGGGTCGCCCCTGCCGGGCCTCGTCCACGGAGGGCCGGGGCGGGCGGGCGGCGGTGAGGAGCTCGGTGGAATCCGCGCGGTGCTCCACCACATGCAGCGCGTCGCCGTGCAGGCATCACCCGACGTGCTCACGAAGATCACCGGCCGCTACGTGGGCGGCGCCGCCCGTACTCCCTCCGACGTTCACCCGTTCCGCAAGCACCTCGGGGACCTCGCCATCGGCGACACGATCAGCGCCGGTCCCCGTCAAGTCACCCTCGAGGACATCGAGCGCTTCGCCGAGCTCACCGGCGACACCTTCTACGCCCACACCGACGAGAAGGCGGCGAAGGCCAACCCGTTCTTCGGCGGTCTCGTGGCGCACGGTTACCTCGTGCTCTCCTATGCCGCCGGCCTCTTCGTGGACCCGGCGCCCGGGCCGGTGCTGGCGAATTACGGCCTCGAGCATTTGCGTTTCGTCACGCCGACGTTTCCGGGCGACGAGATCACCGTCACCCTCACGGTGAAGGAGATCTCGCCGCGGGAGGGGGCCGGCTACGGCGAGGTGTGCTGGGACGCCGTCGTCAGCAACCAGGACGGCAAACCGGTCGCCACCTACGACATCCTCACCCTCGTGGCAAAGGAGCCGGCCCTCGGTTGACCGGTTCGGGGCACCGTGCTCGGCACGAGAACGATCGTCACCCCCCCCTTAAGGGCGGCAGAAGGGACGGAGCGAGAGCTCGGCGGCCTAGTTGCTCACGACGAAGGGCAGCTGCGTCTCGGCGGAGCCGGGCGGCTCGTAGGTGCCGGAGGCCACACAGGTGGCAACCCACGGACAGGCGATGGAGCCGAGCGTCTCGTCCGGTGTCGCGCTGGCGTTGACGGGTGCCGGTGCGACGCTCCCCGACAGTGTCGAACCGCTCAAGCTCAGGAGGTATCCGACCTGACCTCCCGTGATCGGGTACTGCCCGACGGCGGCACAGCTCGTGTCGCTGACGCAGGAGACGCTTCGCATCACGACGCCGGTGTCGAGCGTTCCCGGCAGCATCGACGCCGACCAACGACCTGCCTGCTCGCGTAGCGCCAGCCCCTGCGGCTTGCCCGAAGAGTCGATGTAGCGGCCGACGGCCAGGCAGTAGTTGCCCAACTTGCAGGCGACGGCCGCAACCTGCGGCGACGGGCTGGCGGCACGGGCACCGCTCGGCCACAGCATCTTGCTCGTCGTCCATCTGCCCTTCGAGTCCGTGTCGACGACGCCGAAGCGGTCACCGCCGGCGTTGGCGTAGCTCCCGAGTGCGACACAGGCCGCCGAGCGAGCGCACGACACGGCCTGCAGCTCCGCCAAAGGGTTGCGGGCGGCGTCCTTCGGCTGCGGCAGCGTCGAGGCGACGAGGGTGCCGGCGGCATCGCTCACCGCCAGCGGCTGTCGATTGCGGGCGGCCGAGATGTAGTAGCCGACGGCCACACACGAGGTGGCGGCGCTGCAGCTCACGCCGCTCAGGGCGGATCCGTGGTTCACGGCTCCCGGCGTCGGGGTCTCCGCCACCAGGACGGCACGGCCCTTCTGGGTCACGACGAAGCCTTCGCTGAGGCCGCTCGTCGTGACGTAGTCGCCCACGACCACGCAGGCCCATCGCATCAGGCAGGCCGTCGAGGTGATGGTCGGAAAGCGGTACCTGCTTGCATTTGCCGGCAACGGCATGGCGACGGCTGACCAGATGCCCCCCACCTCCTCGAGGAGGTCGGGGGCCACCGAGGTGGTCGTCTCGTAGATGCTCGTGCCAACGCAGTCGCCGACCCCCGTGCACGCCAGGGTGAAGGGCCCGACGTTGGCGGCTTCGGTGCCTCCCCGTGGCAGCGGCGCCGCCATTGCAGACCAGACGCCGGAGGCCTCCGTGTCGATGAGGTCCTCGTTGGAGCCTGACGGTGTCGGGTACTCCCCGAGGACGACACAACCGCCGACTTTCGGGCAACTGACGGGCCCGGCGTAGGCGGCCCCGTCCTTGAGCGACCCCGTCGGGACGGGCAGCTGAGTCGCCCGCCAGGGCGCCGTCGGGCGGGGAAGGACCCGGCCGAGGGCGGGTACGGCTGCGGGCAGGACGAAGGCAGTCACGGCTGCGACGGCCACGGCGAGGGACACGACCAGGCGGCGCCCCGACCCCGTCCCGCCCGTGCCGAAGCAGCTCCCGCCCATCGCATCGACGATAGGCGGAGGGTGCCGCAAAGGGGGACTTGCGCCTGCCCGCCCGACCCCGGACATCGGCGGGCTAGGCCGGGTGGTCGAAGCCGACCAGCATCCGCCGCAGCAGAGACGCCAGCTCATGCTGATCGGCCGCCGGCAAGGGGGCGAGGAACTGCCGCTCCCGGCCGACCAGCTCGGCGAGGCAGGCGTCCACCCGCCGTTTACCCGTCGGCGTCAGACGCACGAGCACACCGCGCCGATCGTCCGGATCGGGCCGTCGCTGCACGAAACCGGCGTCCTCCAGCCGATCGAGGCGGTTCGTCATGGCGCCGGAGCTCACGAGGGTCTGGCGCAGCAGGCTGCCCGGCGTCAGCTCGTAGGGGACGCCGGCCCGGCGGAGCGACGCCAACACGTCGAAGGACCACTGCTCGAGCTCGTGGGCGGCAAAGGCTCCGCGGCGCTCGCGGTCGAGATGGCGGGCCAGTCGCGAGACCCTGCTCAACACTTGCAAGGGCGAGGTGTCGACGTCGGGGCGCTCGCGCCGCCATTCGGCCACCAGCCGGTCGACCTCGTCGGATTCCGCATCCCCCTTCATGCCGTGAATCTTGACAGGGAGAGGCATCGCGAGCAGACTTATCTCGATATCAAGATACCTGGGGAGGCAACGATGGCGACGGGATCGACGCTCGGTCACAGCGCGGCACCGACCCCGGTATGGGATCCGCACCAGTACGAGCAGTTCGGGGCGGAGCGCTCGCGGCCCTTCACGGACCTCATGGCCCGCGTCGACGTACCAGGGGCGCGCCGGATCGTGGATCTCGGCTGCGGCACGGGCTCGCTCACGGCCGAGCTGCTGGCGACCTGGCCGGCGGCGCACGTCGTGGGCATCGACAGCTCACCCGAGATGCTGAGCGAGGCCCGCCGGCTAAAGATCCCCGGCAGGCTCGAGTTCGAGCTGGGTGACCTACGCGCCTTCGAGCCGGAGGAGCCGGTCGACCTCCTCGTCACGAACGCCACGCTGCAATGGGTACCCGACCACCTCCCCGTGCTGGCGCGCCTGACGTCTTTCCTCGCCCCCGGCGGCGTGCTGGCGATGCAGGTGCCGGGCAACTTCGCAGAGCCCACCCACCGCCTCCTCGCCGATCTCGTGGCCGAGCCGCCCTGGAGCGGTTCGCTCACGGGCGCTCTCGCCTCCCCCGCCTCGCACGACCCGTCCGACTACCTCGCCGTCCTCCTCGGCGCCGGCTTGCAGGCGAGCGCCTGGGAGACGACCTACTGCCAGCTCCTGCACGGAGACGACGCCGTCCTCGAATGGATGAAGGGCACGGCACTGCGGCCCGTGCTCACGGCGCTGGCCCCGCACGACCGTGACGGGTTTCTCGGCGAGTACGGGCGGCGCCTGCGCTTGGCCTACCCGGCCACCGAGCACGGGACCGTGTTGCCGTACCGGCGCGTCTTCGCCGTCGGGCGGCGCGCCGGCTCGAGCCAGGCGGCCGCCATCGCCGGACTCGACCACGCCCAGCTGGCGATGCCGATCGGGGAGGAAGAGGCTGGGCGGGCGTTCTACGGCGGCGTGCTCGGGATGGTGGAGGTGCCGAAGCCGCCGGTGCTGGCCGCCCGCGGAGGCTGCTGGTTCAGCGGTCACCGCGCCGATCTGCACCTCGGTGTGGAAGCGGATTTCCGCCCGGCCGCCAAAGCGCACGTCGCTCTCGCCGTCACCGAGCTCGACGAGCTCGCCGCCCGCCTGGCAGCCGCAGGGCATCGGGTGAGCTGGGACGACGAATTGGCGCCGAGGAGGCGTTTCTTCACCGACGACCCCTTCGGAAACCGCATCGAGATCCTCGCTCGCTCCTAGGGTGAGCGGACCGCTCCCCGCCGAGGCGTCACACTGTGAGGGACAGAGGAGAACCCATGCCCGAGGAGCATCCGACCGCGCGCCCGGTCAGCGAGCTGCTGCAGTCCCTGCAGCACATCGTGGCGCTGATCATGGAAGCGGCCACTGACGAGGCGCAGGCCGCCGCCACCGCCGGCGCCCACGTCACGCCTGACTTCCTCGCCGCTCCCCTCGGCGAGCTCGCCGAACGGGTGGCCGGCCTGACCGAGACCCTCACGGGTCCCCTCCACAAGCTGCTGGCAGAGCAGCAGCGGCTCGCCGACCTCATGGCGGACTGGTCCGAGCAGCACCGAAAGATGTCCGAGCAGATCGCCTCCTGGGCAGAGGAGCACCGCCGCCTCACCGAGCAGATGCAGCGCCTCGTGAAGCCACTCATCGAGCAGACCGAGAGCGTCGCCAAGACGAGCCGCGTCTTCGTGCGCGAGCTCCGCCAGTAGCAGCGCCTCAGGCCGGCTGGGCCTCCTCAGGCCGGCTGGGCCTCCTCAGGCCGGCTGGGACCGCTCAGGCCGGCTGGACGTGGAGATCCCGTAGGGCGTCCTCGACGGCGCGGTGGAACGTCGGGTAGGCGAAGATCATCGAGGCGAGGTCCTCGGTATGCACTTTGGCGTGCACGGCAAGGGTGAGCAGGCTCAGCACCTCCCCTCCGTTCGGGCCTGCGGACGTGGCGCCGACGAGCACGCCCTTGTCGACGTCCTCCACGAGTTTGATGAACCCCTCGTTGCCTGCTTTGTGGATCCAACCCCGCACCGAGGAGGACAGAACGGTGAACCCGGTGCGCACCCGCAGGCCCTCGCGGCGGGCCATCTCGGCGCTGAGGCCGACCGAGCCGATCTCCGGGTCTGTGAAGGTGACCCGCGGGATGGCGCGGTAGTCGGCGACGTGGCCCTTGCGCCCGAGAATGTCGTTCACGGCGATGCCGGCCTGGTACATGGCCATGTGCGTGAACAAGCCCTTACCGGTGACATCGCCGACAGCCCAAACGCCAGGCGCCGCCCGCATGTGCTCGTCGACGTCGAGGAAACGTGCACTCGAGTTGAGGCCGAGGGCGTCGAGGCCGAGGGAGGAGAACGCCGTCCGGCGCCCCGTCGCCACGAGCAGGCGCCGGCCCGTGAGCTCACTGCCGTCTGCCAGCTGCAGGGCGAGAGACGGCCCATCCTGGCGGGCGCCGGTGACGGCATGGCCGGTGCGCACGTCGAGTCCCTCGGCGGCAAGGACGCCGGCGATCATCTCGGACGCCTCCGGCTCCTCCATGGGCACGAGGCGGGGCGCACCCTCCACGACGGTCACCTGCGAGCCGAAGCGGGCGAAGACCTGGGCGAGCTCGAGACCGACGGCTCCACCGCCGAGGACGAGGAGCGAGTCCGGGACGTCTTCGGTCTTGATGGCGTCCCGGTTGGTCCAATAGGCAAGCTCCTTCAAGCCGGGCACGGGAGGGATGACGGGGACGGTACCGGTGGCGATGACGATGCCCTGGCTGGCTTCGATCTCGCGGTCGCCGACGACGACGCGGCCGATCCCTGTCACGACGCCCTCGCCGCGCACGAAGCGGCCGCCCTTGCCCACGAAACGATCGACGGCGACCTTGTCATCCCAGGTATCCGTGGCCTCCTCGCGGATCCGGCGGGCAACGGGAGCCCAGTCGGGCCGCACCGTGGCAGATCCGGCGATGCCATCGACCCGACGAGCCTCGGCGAGCAGGTTGGACGCCCGGATCATCATCTTCGAGGGGACGCAGCCCCAGTAGGGGCATTCGCCGCCGAGAAGCTCCTTCTCGATCCCGACGACGTCGAGACCGGCCTCGGCCAGCCGACCGGCGACCTCCTCGCCACCTGGACCGAGTCCGATGACCACAACGTCGGCACGTTCGCGAGTCGTCACGTCACTCCTTTGCTCACTGCCCCCGCGCGGGGCCACGCGCGAGCGAGAGATGGCGGCCACGGTAACAACGAACCGACGGCTGCGGTGGCCGTCGAGCCCTGAGCCCGTCAGCTCCAGATCGTGACGTAGACGGGCGGTCGGAACCGGCTCGGCGGCACACCCGAGAGCGGCGTGTGCATGGCGTGGGTGGCGTCCGGGGTCGTGATGAAGCGGCGCAGGGCCGCCCTGGCCGGGCTGCCACGATCGGCCGTGAGCATGGTGGCATACCACATGAGCTCGAGCGGCATCTGCTCGACGGGCAGCGTCACGAGGGAACCGTGGCGGAGCTGCGCCGCCACGAGGTGGCTGATCGCCGGCGCGATCCCCTCCCCTTTCTCGGCCGCCACCCAGGCGGCCGCCTGGCTCGGGAAGACGCGGATGCGATCCTCCGAGACGCCGAGGCGGCTCAGGATCTGGTGCACGGGCAGGGCGGCGTCGGTGGCATCTGGGTCGACGAGCCAGGTCTCCTCGGCGAAGCGTTGCAGGCGCAGGACACCGGAGCCGGCGAGGGAAGCGGCTCGCAGGGACTCGGCAACGAGGCGATGCTGCGGCGGGGCCACGACGACGAGGTGATAGCGAAACAGCGGATGGGACTCGAGGCCGGCCGCCGCCGGGCCGGAGATCCGCGGCCCGAGCGCCACGTCGGCGAGCCGCTCCTGCAGGATCGCCGGCATCTCGTCGCTCGTGGCCAGGCCGAGGCTCACCTCGACCGGCCCACTGCGGGTCGAGAAGGCCGACAGAAGCGCCGGCGCCACCGATTCGGCGATGGCGCTCGTGGCGATGACGCGCAACCGCTCGGGGGCGCCGTTCGCCCGCCGTATCTCCTCCTCGGCTTCGGCCCCGAGGGCCACCATCTGGGAAGCGATGCCGACGAGGCGACGCCCTCCGGGCGTCAGTGTCATGCCGCCTGCCGTACGTTCGACGAGGGTGTCGTCGAACTGGCGCCGGAGCGCCGCCAGGGCCCCCGAGATGGCGGGCTCGCTGACGCCGAGGGTCTTGGCGGCCGCCGTGACCGAGCCGAGGCGGGCTACCAGGACGAACGCCTCGAGCTGGGTGAGGGTCACAGGTCGAAGGGATACCACACGGCGCCGCCCGGCTGCCTGCGACTCCTCCGGGTGGATAAGCAATCGCTTATGGAGCCGTTGACCCGGTCCGCCAGCGGCGCGACGTTTACGGAGCGGCGTCACGCGCTCGTGGTGCGGGGCGCCGGCAGGACCCGGGCGATCGGGTCGAGACGGCGAGAGGTGAGACGCCTAAGCCGGTCACGAAGGGACAACCCCGACATCGGGGCCAGAGGGGAAGAGGGGGATCGCGCATGCAGGTACCTGCTCCAGTCGAATACGAGCGCGCCACGTCGGTGGAGGAGGCGCTGGCGCTCCTCGAGCGCCACGGCTCCGAGAGCCGCCTCGTCGCCGGTGGCCACAGCCTGTTGCCCATGATGAAGCTGCGCCTCGCCCAGCCCGAGGTGCTCATCGACATCAACGACCTCAAAGAACTCTCCTACCTGCGCCGCGAGGGCGACGAGTACTGCATCGGAGCCATGGCGCGGCATCGCGACGTGCTCGTCTCGCAAGAGGCGGGGGCGCTCTTCGCCATCCTGCACGACGCCGAGCGAGTCATCGCCGACCCCATCGTCCGCAACCGGGGAACCGTCGGCGGCTCGATCTGCCAGGCGGACCCTTCCGAGGACCTCTCCGCCGTGTTCGCCGCCCTCGGGGCGAGCGCCGTCATCCGCTCGGCCGCCGGCACGCGGACCGTCGGGATGGACGAGTTCCACGTCGGGCCGTACTCGACCGTCGTCGGCCCGGCCGAGATGCTCGTCGAGGTGCGCATACCCATCAGGGCGAACTTCGGCACCGCCTACGAGAAAGTCGAGCGCCGCGCCGGCGACTGGGCGATCGCGGCGGCCGGGGCCGCCCTTGTCATCGAGGGCGGCGTCATCACCTACGCCGGCATCGGCCTGGCGGCCGTCGGGGCCGAGCACTTCCGCTCCGCCGGCGCCGAGGCGTCGCTGCGGGGCGGCCCTGCCTCCGAGGAGGCCTTCACGACGGCTGCTCGTCTCACCTCGGAGAGCGTCAACCCGGTCGCCGACCAGCGAGGGCCGGAGGACTACAAGCGGCATCTCGCCGGTGAGCTCACGAAGAGAGCGTTGCGGCGTGCGGCCGCACGCGCCCAGGGACAGGAGGGTTGAGGCCATGCAGGTGACGATGACCGTGAACGGGGACGAGGTCACAGAGACCATCGAGCCCCGCCTCCTTCTCGTGCACTTCATCCGGGACCAGCTCGGCCTGAGGGGCACCCACTGGGGCTGCGACACCTCCAACTGCGGCACATGCGTGCTCTGGATGGACGGCGAGCCCGTGAAGAGCTGCACCGTGCTGACCGCCATGGCGAACGGCCGTGAGATCCGCACGGTGGAGGGCCTCGAGCAGGGGGGCGTGCTCGACCCCGTGCAACAAGGTTTCGTGGAGGAACATGGCCTGCAGTGCGGCTTCTGCACGCCCGGGATGATGATGACGGCCCGCTGGCTGCTCGACCACAACCCGGATCCGTCCGAAGGCGAGATCCGCGAAACCATCTCCGGGCAGATCTGCCGCTGCACCGGCTACGAGAACATCGTGAAGGCCATCCGCTGGGCTGCTGAGCATCCCGCAACGACGGAGGTGAACGCGTAATGACGACGACCACCGAAGCACCCGAAGCCAACCCCATCGGCTTCGGCCGCATGAAGCGCAAGGAGGACCCCCGCTTCGTACGCGGGCAGGGCAACTACGTCGACGACCTGCAGCTGCCCGGCATGCTGCACGGTGCGGTGCTGCGCGCCACGTTGCCGCACGCTCGCATCGTCTCGATCGACACCTCAGCCGCCGAGGCGCACCCGAAGGTGAAGGCCGTCATCACCGGCAAAGTGCTCGAAACCCTCGGCCTTGCCTGGATCCCGTCCCTCTCCCACGACGTGCTCGCCGTGCTCGCCACGGACAAAGTGCGCTACCAAGGCCAAGAGGTCGCCTTCGTCGTGGCGGAGGACCGTTACTCGGCTCGCGACGCTCTCGAGCTGATCGACGTCGAGTACGAGCCGCTCGACCCCGTCATCGACGCCCGCGAAGCCATCAAGCCCGGTGCCACCGTCATCCGCGACGACATCGAGGGCAAGACCGACAACCACATCTTCGATTGGGAGTCCGGCGACAAGGCGGCCACGGACGCCGTCTTTGCCGCCGCCGACGTCGTCGTCGCCCAGGACATGATCTACCCCCGCGTCCACCCCGCTCCGATGGAGACCTGCGGAGCCGTGGCGGACATGAACAAGGTGACGGGCAAGCTCACGATCTGGTGCACGACACAGGCACCGCACGCCCACCGCACCCTCTATGCGCTCGTGGCCGGGCTGCCGGAGCACCAGATCCGGGTCGTCAGCCCCGATATCGGGGGCGGCTTCGGGAACAAGGTCGGCATCTACCCGGGCTACGTGTGCGCCGTCGTCGGCTCCATCGTGACCGGCAAGCCGGTGAAATGGATGGAGGACCGCTCCGAGAACCTCATGTCGACGAGCTTTGCCCGCGACTACCACATGCGCGGGGAGATCGCCTCCACGAGCGACGGCAAGATCACGGGGCTGCGGGTGAAGGTGCTGGCGGATCACGGCGCCTTCAACAACACCGCCCAGCCGACGAAGTTCCCGGCGGGCTTCTTCCACATCTTCACGGGGTCGTACGACCTCGAGGCTGCCCACTGCGACGTCACCGGCGTCTACACGAACAAGGCGCCCGGCGGGGTCGCCTATGCGTGCTCGTTCCGAGTGACGGAGGCCGCCTATCTCGTCGAGCGCATGGTCGACTGCCTCGCCGACGAGCTGAAGATGGATCCGGCCGAGCTCCGCATGAAGAACCTCCTGCGGCCCGAGCAGTTCCCGTACGTGTGCAAGACAGGCTGGGAGTACGACTCGGGCGACTATCCGAGGGCGCTCAAGCTCGCCATGGAGATCGCCGGATACGACGAGCTGCGTGCCGAGCAGAAAGCCAAGCGCGAGCGAGGCGAGCTCATGGGCATCGGCCTCTCGTTCTTCACCGAGACGGTGGGGGCCGGGCCAAAGAAGCACATGGACATCCTCGGCCTCGGCATGGCCGACGGCGCCGAGGTCCGTGTCCACCCGACGGGCAAGGCCGTCGTCCGCCTCTCCGTGCAGACGCAGGGACAGGGCCACGAGACGACCTTTGCCCAGATCGTGGCCGAGCAGCTCGGCATCCCGCCGCTCGACATCGACGTCGTGCACGGTGACACCGACAACACTCCCTTCGGGCTCGGGACCTACGGCTCTCGCTCGACGCCGGTCTCCGGGGCGGCCGTCGCCGTCGCCGCCCAGCGCGTGCGCGAGAAGGCCCGCATCGTCGCCTCCGCCATGCTGGAGGTGTCGCCGGACGACCTCGAGTGGGAGAAGGGCCGCTTCTTCGTGAAGGGCGACCCGAGCGCTTCGAAGACGATCCAGGAGATCGCCCTCGGGGCTCACGGCACCGTCGAGCTGCCCGAAGGCGTCGAGGGCCACCTGGACGCCGAGTGCGTCTACGACCCCCCGAACCTGACGTTCCCGTTCGGCGCCTACATTGCCGTCGTGGACGTGGACGCCGGGACCGGTGTCGTGAAGGTGCGGCGCTTCATCGCCGTCGACGACTGCGGCCCGCGCATCAACCCGATGATCGTCGACGGTCAGATTCACGGTGGCCTCGCCGACGGCGTCGGCATGGCGCTCATGGAGGTGATCGCCTTCGACAAGGAGGGCAACTGCCTCGGTGGATCCTTCATGGACTACCTCCTGCCGACGGCGCTCGAGTGTCCGAGCTGGGAGCTCGGCATGACGGTGACGCCGTCTCCTCATCACCCCATCGGGGTCAAGGGCATCGGCGAGTCCGCCACCGTCGGCTCGCCAGCCGCCATCGTGAACGCCGTCCTCGATGCCATCGGCGTCCGCCATGCCGACATGCCGCTCACACCCGCGCAGGTCTGGCGGGCGATGCAGGGGACGGCCTTCCGGACGGACCTCGCCATCGAATGAGCGACCTCGTGGGCGACGTGGGCGAGCAGACCCCACCACCGGCCCCGGTGGTGGGGTTCCCGCCGGCCTCCAACGCCGGGGTGCGTGCCCGGGCGACGGAGCTGCGCGCCCGGCGCGTCCCCTTCGTCATGGCGACGGTCGTGCGGGCAGAGAGCCCGACGTCCGCCAAAGCGGGCGACGTCGCCATCGTGTACGGCGACGGGAGGATCGAAGGTTTCGTCGGGGGCGAGTGCGCCGAGGCGAGCGTGCAGCTGCAGGCGCTCCGCGTCCTCGAGGCGGCTCAGCCCGTCCTGTTGCGCATCGCTCCGGAGGCGGCTCCCGCCGAGGGTCCCGGCGACATCCAGCAGGGGACCGTCGTCGTCCACAACCCGTGCCTGTCCGGCGGTTCGCTCGAGATCTTCCTCGAGCCGGAGATCCCCCCGCCGCTCATGGTCGTGCACGGCGAGTCCCCCATCGCCCGCGCCTTGGCGGGGCTCGCCGCCCAGGCGGGCTACGTGCTCGACACAGGGGCCGTCGGCACCACGACCGACGGCACCACGACCGACGACCTCGTGACGGGAGCTGCCGCCGTCGTCGTCGCCTCCCACGGACGCGGGGAGGAAGCCGTCCTCACGAGCGCCGTGCGGGCGGGAGTTCCCTACGTGGGGCTCGTGGCTTCGCGCAAGCGAGGAGCCGCCGTGCTGGAACGGCTCGAGCTACCGGCCGAGGCGGCTGCCCGCATCCACACGCCGGCGGGGCTCGACCTCGGCGCCCGCGGACCGCAGGAGATCGCCGTGTCAATCCTCGCCGAGATCATCGCCTCGCGCCGCCAGGCAGGCGGTGGGGCGGCGCTCGACGACGCCGCGCCGCCAGAGACGGCCGCCCCGAGCGCCACGGCGCCCACAGCGATCGACCCCGTCTGTGGCATGACCGTCGCCGACGTCGCCGGCTCGCTCTTCGCCGAGCACGACTCCAAGCGGTACCTCTTCTGCGGCAGCGGCTGCAGGGACGCCTTCGTCGCCGACCCCGAAGGGTTCCTCGCCCGCTCGTGACCGGGCTCATCGCAGACGTCGACTCGCTCATCGAGCGGCTCGACGGAGTCGATTACCTCGCCGACCGCGGGCTGGCGACGGCGCTCTTCCTCGCCGTCGAGTTGCCGCAACCGATCGTGCTCGAGGGCGAGGCGGGCGTCGGCAAGACGGAGGCGGCCAAGAGCCTCGCCCGCATCCTCGACACACCGCTGCTGCGGCTGCAGTGCTACGAGGGCATCGATTCCTCCGAGGCGCTCTACGAGTGGAACTATGCCCGCCAGCTCCTCGCCATCCGGGTGGCGGAAGCCCGTGGCGAGGCCGTGAACGAGCGGGGCCTCTTCACGCCCGACTTCCTCGTCGCCCGGCCGCTCCTGCAGGCGATCGAGCATGGCGGCCCGCGGCCTGCCGTCTTGCTCGTCGACGAGATCGACCGGGCCGACGACGAGTTCGAGGCCTTCCTCCTCGAGCTCCTCGCCGAGGACTCGGTGACCATCCCCGAGCTCGGGACGATCCGGGCAGCGCATCCCCCCGTCGTGGTGCTCACGTCCAACCGCACCCGTGACCTCCACGACGCCCTCAAGCGCCGCTGTCTCTACCACTGGATCGACTACCCCGACATCACCCACGCCGTGCGGATCGTCCGCCGGCGCGTGCCCACAGCCGCCGCACCCGTCGCCGATCAGGCGGCCGCCGCCGTCGCCCGGCTCCGCCTGCTCGACGTCCAGAAACCCCCCGGCATCGCCGAGGTCATCGACTGGGTGGCCGCCCTCACGCTGCTCGGCGTGAAGGAGCTGGATGCCGAGTCGGTGGCGACGACGCTCGGATCGGTGCTCAAGTACAGCGAGGACCTCGAGCTGGCGCGTTCGCGCGGGCTCGAGTGGGTGGCCGTCGGCGACTGAGAGCTGGCGACAGTCTCAGCGGCTGGCGGCGACAGCGGTCGCCAGGTGCTCGAGAGCAGCGACGCTGTGCCCGCTCACGAGTACGTCGCAATGCGGCAACGCCGCCGCCATGCCGCCGGTGAGCGGCTCATAGCGAGGGTCGGCGCTGCGAGGGTTCACCCAGACGATGCGGTAGGCGAGGCGCCGCAGGCGGGCCATCTGCTCGCCGAGCATGCCGGGGTCGTCCCGTTCCCAACCGTCGGACATGAGGACGACGACGGCGCCCCGCGCCATGCCTCGGCGTCCGTAGGAATCGAGGAACGTCTTCACCGCCTCCCCGATACGGGTGCCGCCCTGCCAGTCGGGCGCCGCCGCCGCCGCCCGCCGCAGTGCCGTCTGGATGTCGCGGTCGGAGAGCGCCTTCGTGAGGCGCGAGAGCCGCGTGGCAAAGGTGAAGACCTCCGCCCGGGCGGACCCCGACACGGACGCTGCGGCGTGCAGGAAGTGAACGTAGGCGAGGGCGTAGGGCTCCATCGAACCGGAGATGTCGCAGATCACAACGAGGCGGCGAGGGATACGCCGCGGGCTGCGCCGCACGAGCCGCAAGGCGTCGCCGGCGCTTCGGTGACTGCGCCGCAGCGTCGCTCGCAGGTCGACGGCGTCACCACGGCGGTGGCGACGGGCACGCCGGCCCGGGCGGAGCGGCAGGGCGAGGTGGATGCTGTGGAGCAGGCGGCGCAGCTCGGCGAGGTCGTCGGCGTCGAGCTCGGCGAAATTCCGCTGTGCCAGGCGCTCCTCGCGGCTAGCCGTGCCGATCGTGACCTCCCGGCCGTCGCTGTCTGTCCCCTCAGAGCCCGGGGCCGAGGGTGAGGAGGCGACTGCCCGTTTCGACTCCGCCGGCGCCCGTGGCGCCCTCGGGCGCCTGGCGGGATCGGGGAGACGCGAGGATGGCACGGGCGAAGCACCCTGCTCCCCGCGGAACTCGGCGTCGTCGGCGATGCCCCCGAAGACGTGCCGGAAGACTGCGTCGAAGGTGGGGATGTGATCGTGACTCGTCACGAGGGTGGCCCGCCCCACCCAGTAGAGATCGACCAGCTCTGACGGGCTCGTGACGACAACGGCGTGCGCAAAGCGCCCCGCTTGCTCCGTCGTCGCCGCCACGCCGGCCCGCCGCAGCGCCTCCGAGAAGCCGGCGGCGAGCGCCGCCAGGTCACTCACGGTCGTCGCTCCCGCCGGCGGGCGCCGCGTCGTCGATCGTCGATGGAGCCATCCGGCTGCAGCGTACTGGGGAGATCCCGCCGAACGCGATGGAGGGACTGGCCCATCAAGGGCTGGCGCAACCGAGCCATCGGCCGCCGCGCCGGACGGCGAGCCCGGCTCGTAGATTGCAGACGAGCGATGTCACGGCGAAACGGGGGAGGTTCTGCGATGAACTACGTGAACCTGGGAGCGACCGGTCTGCGGGTCTCCCGCCTCTGCATGGGCATGATGGGCTTCGGCGGGCACCCCGACCGGCCCTGGGCCATCGACGAGGAGGCGGCCGAACCGATCGTGAAGGCAGCCGGCGCCTCGTCTTCGACTGCGCGTACATCGACGCGGGCAAGCCGCCCGCCACCGCGCATCTCGGCGTGATGGAGACCTGGCAGAAGCAGGGCGGAAGCTGGAAGCTGCTGGGGCGCCAAGCCTACCACATCTGAACGGGCAGTCTTTGGGCAGGCGACCCGGGGGGCGAACTTCGAACGATCATCGGACGCCGACCGGGGATGTCCGCGAAAGATCGCGCGCCGTCCGGCG
>JBKQSP010000082.1:0-3439 GCA_052143575.1 Acidimicrobiales bacterium | reverse complement strand
GCCTGGGAGGGCGCTGCCGCCGGTCTCGTACCCCCCGGCTTGCTGCTTGTCGCCGCCGCCCTCGCACCTGCCGGCGCCTGCTGCCGGATCGAGCGACGGGGGTGGCGCCAGCCGTCGCGCCACGGCGTCTGACAGCGAGCCAGCCTGGTCCAGCACGGCGTCCCGTCGGTTGGCCCAGGCGTCCGCGATGGCCGCCAGCACGGCGCGAAACGTCGGGGCGCCGCGGCCCGGCGCCTTCGGGAAGTACGTCCCTGTGTAGAAGGGTCGCCCATCCGGCGTGGCGAAGACGCTCATGGGCCACCCACCGTGGCCGCTCGCCGCTTGCACGGCTTCCATGTAGACAGCGTCGACGTCGGGCCGCTCCTCCCGGTCGACCTTGACGGCGACCACGGTGCGGTTCATCTCCTCGGCGGTCGTTTCGTCGGCGAAGGACTCGTGGGCCATCACGTGGCACCAGTGACAAGCGGAGTACCCGATGGAGAGAAACAGCGGCCGGTCGAGCTCCCTCGCCCGTGCAAAAGCCTCCGGCCCCCATGGGTACCAGTCGACCGGGTCGTGGCGGTGCTGGCGGAGGTAGGGGCTCGTCTCGGCGCCGAGGCGGTTCTCCCTGGTGCCATCCTCATTGGCCACGTACGGAGCCTACGGTGTGGCGATGGATCTCAGACTGGACGGCAAGGTGGCGCTCGTGACGGGCGGCTCCCGCGGTATCGGCCTGGCCACGGCGGCGCGGTTCGCCGAGGCGGGCGCCAAGGTCATGCTCAGCTCGCGCAGGGCCGAGGGGCTCGAAACCGCTGCCGCCTCCATCGACGGCGACGTCGCCTGGTTCGCCGCCAACGTCGGGGAGCCAGAGCAGGCAGAGGCGTGCGTCGCCCACACGATGGACCGTTTCGGCAGTATCGACATCCTTGTGAACAACGCCGGCACGAACCCGTACTTCGGGCCGCTCGCCGACATGGATCTCCCTCGTGCCAACAAGACCGTGCAGGTCAACCAGACGGCCGTGCTCTTCTGGAGCCAGTTGGTCTTCAAGGCGTCCATGGCCGCCGCCGGCGGTTCGATCATCAACGTCGCCTCCATCGGCGGCTACTCCGTCGAACCCGGCATCGGCTGGTACGACGTCACGAAGGCCGCCGTCATACACCTCACGCGCCAGCTCGCCGCCGAGCTGGGGCCGGTACGCGTGAACGCCATCGCTCCCGGCCTCGTGCGCACCGACCTCGCCCGGGCGCTCTGGGAGAGAGGGGAGGACGCCATCGGCCGTCGCCTCCCTCTCGGGCGTATCGGGGAGCCGGACGACATCGCCACGACTGCCCTGTTCCTGGCGTCGGACGCCGCACGCTGGATCACCGGGCACACCCTCGTCGTCGACGGCGGCGCCCTCGTGGCGCCCGGAGGTGGCGTCAGCCCGTGAAGCACCCCCGGGGCCGTCGGTATCATCGCCCGCATCACGCCCGATCTTGCCGGGCGCTCGAGCCCGGAGGCCCGACATGACCTTGACCGAGATCACACACTCCTCCCGCACAGCTGCCCCGGCCACCACGGGCACGGCGCCTTCCCCCGGGCCAGCCGTCGAGTCGGCCCTCGTCGAGGAGCTGCTCGTCGAGGAGCTGCTCGTGGAGGAGATCTCGATCGATGGGATGTGCGGCGTCTACTGAGACGGGCTTCGACCCGGCACGCCCCTACGAGCTGCACCCGCAGGTCGCCCTGCGCCCGGAGCCTTTCGGCGCCCTCGCCTACCACTACGGCAACCGCCGCCTGACCTTCCTGCGCTCACATGAGCTCGTGCGCCTCGTGAGCGAGCTCGCCGCCCACGGCTCCGTGACGGCATCGATGGCTGCCCTCGACCTCGACCCGGGGCGCCGGCCGAGCCTGCTGCGGGCGCTCGCCTCCCTCGTGAAGAGCGACGTGATCCGACCCCGCCCGCTCGCCACCGTCGGTGCCGCCGGAGCCGTCCATGACGGCTGAGCGCCTCTCGGACGAGCTGTCCCGCGGGTTGCAGGCCCCCATCTGCCTCACCTGGGAGCTCACCTACGGCTGCAACCTCTCGTGCGTGCACTGCCTGTCGAGCTCAGGCCTGCGCGACCCGGAGGAGCTGACGAGCGAGGAGGCGAGGGGCTTCGTCGACGAGCTCGCGGCCATGCAGGTGTTCTACGTGAACATCGGCGGCGGCGAGCCCACGTTGCGGCCGGACTTCGCCGAGCTCGTCGAATACGCCGTCTCGAAGCAGGTCGGCGTGAAGTTCTCGACGAACGGAACGACCATGACGCCGGCGCGAGCCCGCCGCTATGCCGCCATGGACTATCTCGACATCCAGATCAGCCTGGACGGGGCATCGCCTTCGACGAACGACCCGGTGCGAGGCTCCGGCACCTTCGACGCCGCCGTACGGGCGATGGATCGCTTGGCGGAGGCGGGTTTCGGATCGTTCAAGGTGAGCGTCGTCGTGACCCGTCACAACGCCGGCGAGCTCGAGCAGATCCTGCGCCTCGTTGACGGCTTCGGTGCCGAGCTGCGGGTGACGAGGCTGCGCCCCAGTGGCCGGGGGGCGGCCAGCTGGCACCATCTGCGGCCGACGCCCGAACAGCTCGCCCAGGTGCACCGCTTCCTCGTGGATCATCCGCACGTGCTGACGGGTGACTCCTTCTTCCACCTCGGCCCCCTCGGCGACGAGCCGCTCGCCGGGCTCAACCTCTGCGGCGCCGGCCGCGTCGTGTGCCTCGTCGACCCAGTGGGTGACGTCTATGCGTGTCCGTTTGTGATGCACCCGGAGTTCCGGGCGGGGAGCATCCGGCGACCCGGAGGCTTTGCCGCCGTCTGGCGGGAGAGCGAGCTGTTCACCGGGCTGCGGCTTCCCTCGAACGATGGGGCCTGCAACGCCTGCGGCTCGTACGGTTCCTGTCACGGCGGTTGCATGGCGGCCAAGTTCTTCACCGGGCTTCCCCTCGACGGCCCGGATCCCGAATGTGTGCTCGGTCACGGCGAGCGCGCTCTTGCCGCCCTCGCCGCCGGCGTTCCGACGACCCTCCCGCTTGCCGGCAACGGCGGGCTCGGCCACGGCCGGCCGGGGCGCCCGGTCCCGGTGGCCTTCGGGTCGCGGATCGCCTCGCGGGCCCGGTGACCGGCCTCGGCGACCCGGTCCGCCTCGGGAGCAGCACGGCCCGAAACCGTTTCGTCTTCGGGCCGCACGCCACGAACCTCGGCCGCCGGCGTTCGGTTTCGGAGCGGCACGTCGCCTACTACCGGGCGCGGGCCGCCGGCGGCGCCGGCGTCGTCGTCGTGGAGGAGGCCTCCGTGCATCCCACCGACTGGCCCTACGAGCGCGCCCCGCTGGCTTCGGAGTGCGCCGAAGGCTGGGCAGCGGTGGCGGCCGCCTGCCGGGACGAGGGCGCCCTCGTGCTCGCCGCCCTCGGCCACGCCGGCGCCCAGGGCTCGAGTGCCT
>JBKQSP010000081.1:0-3921 GCA_052143575.1 Acidimicrobiales bacterium | reverse complement strand
GCCGGGAACGAGGAGGGCGCCGCCAACACCCTGCAGCAGTCGCATGGCGACGAGGAAGCCGACGTTGGGCGCCAGTCCGCAGGCGGCAGAAGCGAGGGCGAACCAGACGACGCCGATCGAGAACACCTTGCGGCGGCCGAAGCGGTCGCTGAGCGAGCCGGCGAGCAGCAAGAGAGAGGCGAGTGTCAGGTAGTAGCCGGTGACGACCCATTGCAGGGCGGAGACACCGACGTCGAAACCCCTCCCGATCGTCGGCAGGGCGATCCCGACCACGGTGGCGTCGATGGCCGCAATGCTCGAGCCCATGACGGAGGCGGCGATCACCCACCGTCCCGTCGGGGACCGGTAGCGCAAGGTACCGGCTGCCTCCGTCATGCACGCCCGCACGGCCGCACGACTCCACCCTGGGGCACTCCGAGAGGCCCCCTCAGCCGAGGGCAGCCCGAGCTGTGCGAGCAGGTTGGAGGAAGCAACGTCGCCGTCTTGCCCCCTCAGCGGTCGAAGCCGAAGCCGGACATCGTCATCGCACGTGCCACCGAGGCAACGAGCTCGCCGTCGTGCTCATAGCTGAGACGCGAAGCGGCATCGCCCACTGGCACCCAGGCGACCTCGTCGACTTCGTCGAACGGCTGGTAGCCACCCTCGATCGGCTGCATCAGCCAGTACTCGACGACCTTTTGACGACCGCGGCGATCAAGGTACTCGACCTCACCGGCGAAACGGCCGAGGGCGCACCTCCAGCCGGTCTCCTCCAGCACCTCCCGGAGGGCGCACTCCTCAGCAGTCTCCCCGGGGTCGAGCTTGCCCTTTGGAAGCGTCCAGTCCCGCTGGTACGGCCGATGCACGAGGGCGACCTCCCAGCCGCCTGCGCTGGCGGCACGCAGGACGATGCCGCCGGCGGCCCGCACGACGACCTGCCCCTGTGGGAGCCCGCCCGAGTTCGCGAGCTGGTCGTCGGCTGTATCACCTCTCACGGAACCGGCCTCCTCATGGGCGGAACGCGCCCGTTCCCCATCGGGGACGACCATATCTCCCGGAAAGCCCGCTGGGTGGGGGCGAGTAGCCTGAGGCCCGTGGTAGCCCCTGAGCAGCAAGATGTGGAGGTCGAATGGCAGCTGGACGCCATCGACCTGCGACCCGTCGAGCGTTGGTTCAGCGCCCGGTCTGCGGGCACGCGGCGGGGTGACGGCGCCCCTGCGACAGGGGTCGGACCCGATGCGGCTGGCCGCCGCGGGGGCGGCGCTGCAGCCCCTTCTGCGGAGCCGCAGGCTGTTCCGCTGCCACTGCTTGCCTCCATGCCGGGGCTCGAGGCCGTCGCCCAACCGGTCAAGCGACTCGTCGACTCGTACTTCGACACGCCGGACTGGCGTCTTGGGCGGTCGGGCTACGTACTGCGTACCCGCCAGCGGGCCGGGCGCCACGAAGCAACGCTCAAGGACCTGGCACCGTCGAGCGACGGCCTCCGCCGCCGACTCGAGGTGACCGAGCCGCTGCCTTCACCTGACCTTGCGGGGCTCCACCCCGCCGGCCCGGTCGGTCGACGCGTGCGGGCGCTCGTCGGCGGGAGGACACTCGGCCAAGTGCTCGAAGTCCGGACGCGGCGCCGGCCGTATGCCCTCGAGGTGCGAGGCACGGCCGTCGGCGAGGTTGCCCTCGACGACACGGTGATCGTCGCCGGCGAGGAGCGGCACCGCATCCGGTTGCAACGGGTCGAGGTGGAGGTGCTACCGGCATGGGTCGAGTCGCTCTCGCCGCTCGTCGAGCGGTTGCGGCACGACTGCGGTTTGCAGCCGGCGACGCTCTCCAAGTTCGAGGCCGGCCTCCTCGGCGCCGGCTTCGTCATCCCGCGGCCATCCGATCTCGGGCCGACGGGCTTCTCCGCCACTGCCACGGTGGCCGAGGTCGCCTACGCCGTCCTGCGCAAGGACGCCGCCTCGATGCTCGCCCACGAGCCGGGCACGCGCCTCGGCGAGGACATCGAGTCACTCCACCAGATGCGCGTGGCGACGCGGCGCATGCGGGCGGCCCTCTCGCTCTTCGAGACGGTCCTGCCGGCGCGCGCCGCACGCGTGCACGAGGAGCTCGGCTGGCTCGCCGGCGTGCTCGGCTCCGTTCGCGATCTCGACATCCAGCTCGGCAATCTCGATGCCTGGACCGAGGAGCTGCCCGGCGTGCACAGGCAGGCTCTCGACGAGCTCGGGGATCTCCTGCTCTCCCATCACGAGAGCGCTCGCCTCGCACTCCTCGAGGCTCTCGATTCCCGCCGCTACGAGCGGCTGGTGGGGGCGCTCACCTCGATGCTCGACCAGGGTCCGCTCCGACGAGCCTCGATCAGGCAGGCGCCCGCCCTCGATGCCCTCCCCGAGCTCATCGGCCGGCGCCATCGCGAGGCGGAGAAAGCCGTCCGGCGGGCTCACCGCACCGGCATTGTCGAGGACTTCCACCGCCTGCGCATCCGGTGCAAGCGGCTGCGGTACGCCATCGAGTTCACGGGCGATCTCTACGGCGGCGACGTCAAGCGCTATGCCCGCCAGGTGGCTTCCCTGCAGGACGAACTCGGCCTCATCCAGGACGCCGAGACGGCCGCCAACCGCTTACAGGACATCGCTCTCGGCGATGAGGGCGCTCTTCTTCCGAGAGAGACCGTCTTCGCCATGGGCATGGTCTCTCAGCGCTGCGCGGCAGAGGCCGTGACTCGACTGGCGAAGCTGCCTGCCGCCAAGCGGCTCGTGAACGGCAAGCTCTGGGACAAGGCGCAGGAAACGATGGAGCGGCGCCGGCAGGAAGCCGCCGAGGCGCTGCTGGAATCCCAGCGTGCCCAGAGCCTGGCGGCGGAGCAGGCTTTGGAGCCCTCGCCACTGCCCGGGCGCGCCCGGCCGGTGTTGCCGACGCTCACTGGCCCCTCGGCACCCACGGCGATTCCGCCGGTTCGCCGGCCGCCGAGGCGGACGACGCCCACAGCGAGCCCCCAAGCCGGCCGATCGCCGAGGCGGACGACACCGGCGAGCTCCCAGGTCGGTGGCGGAGCGAGCCGAACGACACCCACGACGAAACCCCAAGTCCGCCAACCGCCGAGGCGGACGACGCCCGCAGCCAAGACCCAGCCGGCGCCGGGCCGATCGGGGCGTGCCTCGGGGGTCGGCGGTGGCGGGCGCATCGATCACCCGGTGACGCTCCCGGGCGAGGGCGGGGAGGCCAAGACGGTGACACCGATCCGCCGCAACGTCTCACCGGCTTGAGCAAGGAGGCGCCGCAGATTTCGGAGGCTGCGCCGGAGGGCACGAACGATCGTGTTCAGCCCCACTGGACGCTCACCTGGCGGAGGCTTGAAGTCGGACCTTTCCTGGCCCTTGACCCCCGGTAGCGGTATCAGGCGGATCCGGTGCTCGCCCGCATGAGGTCGACCGCTCCACCATCGCGGCAGGTACCGGCTGCTGCCACAAAGGCGTCGAAGAGCACCTGTTGCTCCGGGTCCTGACCGGCGGTCATCTCCGGGTGCCATTGCACGGCGAGGGCGAAGGGGTGCGGCGCCACCGGCTCGATGGCTTCGATGCAGCCGTCAGGGGCCCATCCCGTCACGCGAAGCCCCTGACCGATGGAGTCGACGGACTGATGGTGGGCGGACGTGCAACGGGCTGCGTGCAGACCCCCGACGGCGGCGGCGAGGTGGCTGCCGGCGGCGATTTCGACGGAGTGCTGGCCGAGGAACAAGTCGTGCGGTCGGCCATGCATGTCGTCGTCGTAACCGGGATGGTCGGAGACGTGCTGATGAAGGGTGCCGCCGCGAGCGACGTTCACGACTTGGCACCCCCTGCAGATGGCGAGGAGGGGGAGCCCGTTGCTCAAGGCGTAGCGGGCGAGCTCGAGCTCCATGTCGTCGCGAAAGTCGTTGAACCCGTAGCTTCTCGGGTGGGCGTCCTG
>JBKQSP010000080.1:0-6634 GCA_052143575.1 Acidimicrobiales bacterium | reverse complement strand
ACAGGCGTGTAACTCGTCCACAGCCCGGGATAAAGGCTGTGGACAGGGGGTGACTGAGCAGTGGATGACGAGAAGAGAGCGACATCGTTCGCCCACCTCCATACCCATACCGAATACTCGATGCTCGACGGGGCGTCCCGCATCCGCGACGTCGTGGCGACGGCCGTCGCCGACGGCCAACCCGCCCTGGCCATCACCGACCACGGCAACATGTACGGCGTCCTCGACTTCTACAAGGAGTGCCGTCAGCAGGGCATCAACCCGATCATCGGCACCGAGGCCTACATGGCGGCGAGCTCACGGCACGAGCGCCCGGTGCGCCGCGGCCGCATGGACGACACGGGTGGAGACGACGCCAGGGGCGAGAAGCTCTACTACCACCTCATCCTTCTCGCCGAGACGACGGCGGGCTACCGTAACCTCGTCAAGCTGTCCTCGGCCGCCTACCTCGAGGGCTACTACTACAAGCCCCGGGTCGACTGGGAGCTGCTCGAGACCTATCACAACGGCCTGATCGCCACGACGGGATGCCTCGGCGGGGTCGTGCTGCAGGCCCTCCTCGCCGGCGACCAGGCACGCGCCCTCGAGCTCGCCGGGCGCCTGCAGGACATCTTCGGGCGCGACCAGCTCTTCGTCGAACTACAGGACCACGGCCTGCCCGACCAGCGCCGCACGAACCCGCAGCTCGTGGAGATCGCCCGCGCTCTTGACGCCCCCCTCGTCGCCACGAACGACAGCCACTACTGCCGCCGCAGCGACGCCGAAGCCCACGACGCCCTGCTCTGCGTGCAGACGGGGGCGACTCGCGACGACCCGAACCGTTTCAAGTTCCAGGGCGAGGAGCACTACGTGAAGTCGGCCCGCGAGATGCGGGCGCTCTTCTCCGAGCTACCGGAGGCGTGCGACAACACGCTCTGGATCGCCGAGCGCGCCTCTGTCGAGCTTGAGCTCGGCCGGCCGAGCCTCCCGAAGTTCCCCTTGCCCGGCGAGTTCGCCCATGCGGCCGAGTCCTATGACGAGTCCGCCGCCGCCTACCTGCGCCACCTCACCTACGAGGGCGCTCGCGACCGCTACGGGGAGAGCCTGCCGGCCGCCGTCGTCGAACGCCTCGAGTTCGAGCTGCGCGTCATCTCGGAGATGGGCTTCGCGGCGTACTTCCTCGTCGTGTGGGACCTCATCGCCTATGCCCGTTCCCACGGGATCCGCGTCGGCCCCGGCCGCGGATCGGCCGCCGGGTGCTGCGTCGCCTACTGCCTGCGGATCGTCGACCTCGACCCAATCCGTTACGACCTGCTCTTCGAGCGCTTTCTCAACCCGGGCCGCAAGCAGATGCCGGACATCGACATGGACTTCGACGAGCGCCGCCGCGGCGAGATGATCCGCTATGCGGCCGAGCGCTACGGGTCCGATCACGTCGCTCAGATCGTGACGTTCTCGACCATCAAGGCGCGGGCGGCCGTGCGCGACGCCGCCCGCGTGCTCGGCAAGCCGTACCTCGTCGGCGATCGCATCGCCAAGGCGATGCCGCCCCTCGTGATGGGCCGCGACACCCCGCTCGCCGCCTGTCTGGACAAGGTGGAGGGTCACGAGGACGGCTACATGGCCGCCAAGGACCTCCGCGACCTCTATGAGATGGACCCCGAGGCCAAGCAGGTCATCGATGTCGCAAAGGGGCTGGAGAACCTCCGCCGCCAGGACGGCATCCACGCCGCCGCCGTCGTCATCACCGACGAGCCGCTCACCGAGTACCTGCCGGTGCAGCGCAAGCCCGAGCCCGGTCAGGATCCCGCCCTCGCCCCGATCGTGACGCAGTACGAGATGCACGGTGTCGAGGACCTCGGCCTTCTGAAGATGGACTTCCTCGGCTTGCGCAACCTCTCGGTGATCGAGACGGCGCTCGACCTCATCGCCGAGGGGACCGGCACCAGGCCGGACATCGACGCCATCCCGCTCGACGACGAAGCGACCTTCACCATGCTGCGCCGCGCCGAGTCGATCGGGGTCTTCCAGCTCGAGGGCGGCGCCATGCGCCAGACGCTGCGCGCCCTCGCCCCCACGTCCTTCGACGACGTCGCCGCCCTCGTGGCCCTCTACCGGCCGGGCCCGATGGCGGCCAACATGCACCGTGACTACCCGGAGCTGAAGAACAAGCGCAAGGTGCTCACCTACCTCCACCCGGACCTCGAGGTCATCCTGCGGGACACCTACGGCCTGATGCTGTATCAGGAGTCGGTCATGCGAGTGGCGCAGCATTTCGCCGGCTACAGCCTCGAGGAGGCCGACAACCTCCGCAAGGCCTGCGGCAAGAAGATCCGGGCGCTCATCGCCGCCGAGCGAGTGCGCTTCGTCGAGGGCTGTGTCGCCCAGGGCTACGGCGAGAAGCTCGGGACCGACCTGTTCGACATCATCGAGCCCTTCGCCGACTACGCCTTCGGGAAGGCCCACTCCTACGGCTACGGCCTCGTCGCTTACCAGACGGCCTGGCTGAAGGCGAACCACCCGGTCGAGTATCTGGCGGCATTGCTCTCGTCGGTGAAGGACGACAAGGACAAGACCGCCGTCTACCTCGCCGAGTGCCGGACACTCGGCATCGAGGTCCGCGTGCCGGACGTCAACACGTCGGTCTCGCACTTCTCGGCCCTGGCCGCCGACAAGGTGATCGTCTTCGGCCTCTCCGCCGTGCGGAACGTCGGCGAGGCCATCGTGGAGCTCATCGTCGCCGAGCGGACGGCAAACGGCCCCTTCGCTGACTTCTACGACTTCTGCAAGCGCGTCGACCCGAGCGCCCTCAACAAGCGGGCGATCGAGTCCCTCGCGAAGGCAGGTGCCTTCGACTCCTGCGGGCACCCGCGCCAAGGCCTCTGCCTCGTCTTCGAGGACATCGTCGACCGGACGCTCACCCGGCGCCGCGAGGAGGACCTCGGTATCTCGACGCTGTTCTCGCTGCTCGAAGCGGAAGCCGACGAGGCTGGGGAGGACTCCTCCGCCTTCGACGACGCCCGGGTTCCGATCCCCGACACCGAGTTCAACAAGAACGACCGCCTCGCTTTCGAGAAGGAGATGCTCGGCCTCTACGTGAGCGACCATCCCCTGCGGGGCCTCGAATCGGCGCTCCGCCGCGTGGCGACCCATTCGATCCGTGACGTGTTGGACTCAGAGGGTGGGGCGGCGGTCGGCATCGTTCCACCGGACGGCGGGCCGGTCCTGACCGGATCGGTCACCACGGGCGGCGTTGTCACGACGCTGTCGAGGCGCTACACACGGCGCGGCGAACTGATGGCGACGTTCGTGCTCGAGGACCTCGATGCCGCCATCGAGGTCATGATGTTCCCGAAGACGATGATGGAATACGGCGGTCTGCTCGAGGAAGACGCCATCGTCGTCATCCGAGGGCGGATCGACAACCGCGACGAGCAGCCGAAACTCGTGGCGGTGGAGGTCCGCCGGCCCGAGCTCCTCGCTTCCGTGCCGGGGGCACCCATCGAAGTGACGCTCCCGCTGCAGCACCTGACCGACTCGATGGTGCGCCGACTCCGAGAGCTCGTGATGGAGCACCCCGGTCTGTCGCCCGTGCACGTCAAGCTCGGCGAGAAGGTGCTTCGGCTCCCTCCCCAGTTCAACGTCGACCCGCGAAGCGGCATCGTAGGAGCCTTGAAGGAGCTGTTCGGGACGCACGCCGTGGCGTCCTGAGGCGCCTCCGGGCGTAGTCGGCCGTCCGCTTGGCGGGGGCCTCCAGCAATCCCGTAGACTGTGCAGCAGTCCAGGGGGGTCGCGTCATACTTGACTCTTCCGGATTCCGCCTGGGGCGGCACGAGCGGCGCAGCCAAGCGTCCCGCGACCGACGTCCCGTTCAGGGCGGTCGGATCAGGCGCGACGTACGGGAGCACGACGAGGATATGACGAACGCCCTCGAGGTCGTCACGAAGGATTGCACCGCGCTCACAGACGCGGAGCTGGCAGAGATGGCGGACCTGTCCGCCGGCTCGCAGGTTCCGTGGGAGGTGGGTTTCCTCTCGAAGCAGCGCGAGGAATGGGTGCTCGTGACTCATGCCCGGGAGGAAGGCAAGTTGCGGGGGTATGCCCTCTCGACCCTCGAGCGCATCGGCGGCACGCCGAGCCTGCTCGTCGGGCTGGCTGCCTTCACCCGAACCAAATCTGCGGCGCCTGCCCTCGAGGCCGTCATGCACGACCTCTACCGGCGCTCCGTCCTTGCCTTCCCGGACGAGGACGTTCTCGTCGGCACGCGATTTGTCCGCTCGTCCGGCTACGCCGCCTTCGAGGGGCTGGAAGACATCGTGCCGCGGCCCGACCACAAGGCCACGGGCGAGGAACGGGCGTGGGGGCGGCGCCTGGCGAAGCGTTTCGGTGCCGAGAGCCAGCTGGACGATCGCAGCGCGGTCATCAAGGGTGACGGTGACCTCAGCGGGCTGCTCGACTTCGACCCGAGCAAGCCCCCGAGAGAGGCTGCCGCCTACGAGGTGTGCTTCGGGCCGGTCGACGGCGATCGTCGCGACACGCTCGTGGCCTTCGGGTGGGCTATGGCCGAGGCGCTGGCGGCGGGATCACTTCCGCACTAGCCGGTGGGCGCCGCCTGGCGCGTGACCACCGCTTACGTCAATCGAGCCGACCGCCGGTCAACGAAGGAGAGCACCATCCACCAGAGCCGTGCTGTCAGCGGCCACACTTTTTCGCCGTGAGACCGTCGTGAAACTCGCTCTCGTACTCGGGGCCGGCGGGCTCGTCGGGGTGGCTCACATCGCCGGCGTCGTCTGTGCGCTCAGCGATGAGATCGGCTTCGACGAGCCGCACGCCGATCTCGTGATCGGCACGTCGGCCGGCAGCGTCATCGCCGCTTATCTGCGGACCGGTTGGACGCCGCGGGACTTGATGGAGCGAGCCTCCGACCTCCGCGACGCCGCGCCGGGGCCAATCGGCGGTCGGACGCTCGACCTCATCCGTCATGGCATCGGCTCGGCCTATGTCGTGGCGCGAGCCACGGTGCGCGTCCCCTCGGTCCTGTCGCTCTCGCCGACACCGCTACTCCGACGGGCGTTTCCCGCCGGGGTGGTCACGATGGGTGAAGGGCCGAGCATCCTCGAGCGTGAGCTTCCCCGTACGTGGCCCGAGCGGGCCCTCTGGCTGACGACCTACGACCTCGTGAGTCGCCGGCGCGTCGTGCTCGGACGGCCTGGCGAGCCGTACGTCGCCCTCTCGGCGGCCGTGCGCGCCTCCTGCGCCATCCCGGGGGTCTACGCCCCCGTGCGGGCAGCCGACGGCGTCCTCGTCGACGGCGGCACGTGGTCGCTCACGAACCTCGACCTCGCCAGCCTCGCCGGTTGTGACACCGTGCTCTGTGTGGCCCCCATGTCCTACGACCCGAACCGGCCGCCCGAACCCCGCGACCGGGTCATCCGTGAGGTGTCCACGCGGGCCCTCCTGCGCAGCACGGACCGGCTGCGCCGCCAGGGCATCCGGGTCGTCACGCTCGCCCCGGGACCGAAGGAGGTCCGGACGCAGGGCGTCAATCTCATGCGCTCGAACGACCTGGAGCGGGTGAGCGACGTGGCCTACACCGAGACCGTCGCCCATCTGCGAGCCCTCAAGAAGCGGGGTCATCTCGGCGGCGTAGCCGCCTGAGCACCTCGGCGGCGGTGGCGGTCCTCCCGCTGCCGCCTCTGCCTCGGCCGCCCTCAGCGCCCGAGCGGAAGCGTCCCGAGGACCATCTTCGGCACTTGGCCGCGGCGAGGCGCCCCGAGCGCCACAACGAGCAACTTCGTGCCGTGCCCGGTGGCGCTCGGGTCGGGGGCGGCGTGCTCGCTGCACGGCATCGTGTGACGCCGGCCGCCGAGGGCGAACTGGCACCACGGGCCCGTCGGGCCGACCCCGAAGCGGGGCCGAGCCTGCGGTGCCACGATCACCACCGACGGCCGTGTGCCGTCGAGATCGCCATAGGCGATGGAGGGGCCGAGCGTGCCGAGGAGGGGTCGGTCGCTCGCTTTCGTCACGACTTGACGAAGGAGCCGGCGGGTCGTCCTGCGACGCGGCTCCCCGAGGACGACGGGACGGCCCGACACGACGATGGCCTCCGGCCGAGCGGGGTCGGGCGGTTCGGGATCGACTCCGAGCCTCAGCTCTACGGCCTGAAGCGAGCGCTCAGGCCACGGCGGCACGTTGTCGACTCCGTGGGACATGTCTCCATCGCCGCTCACGGTTGATCGCGTGCCGGCGTCGTCCGGCTGACCCGGCTGCGAGCCCGCATGTGCCCGCACGAGGGCGCCGGAGTCGAGGTCGATGGCCACCCACTCGGGTCCAGGCACGAGCACGAGGCAGCGGAGCACAGACCCTGGCCCGTCTGCGCGCAGCTTGCCCGCTTGAAAATGGCGCGCTGCAGGGGCGCGCACGGAGCGAGACAGCGGCGCGCCCGTGGCGCCCGAGCGCGAAGAGCGGCTGCGCTTCCGGCGACCGCGGGCGTCCGCTCCAGCGCCCTTCGCATGTCGTCCTCCCGTGTCAGTGGCCATGGCTGGCGAGCCTAGGCCAGCGCCTGGGCTCGGCGCCTCGCTGCGACGGCCGGCGAATCAACGTGCCAGGGCGACTCCGAGCTCGCGGTCTATCTCCTCGGCGCTTGCCGCCGGTA
>JBKQSP010000079.1:0-4619 GCA_052143575.1 Acidimicrobiales bacterium | reverse complement strand
ATCACGCAGCTGAGCTGGTTCGTCCTGACGCTCGGCGCCGCCTACCTGGTGTTCAACCGCAAAGACGTCAAGTGCTGAACGGTGGCGGCGCCCCCGTCTCGGCCGCCCTGTAGTGTGCGGCGCCGTGAAGGGCGTTCTCCTTGCCGGAGGCACGGGCAGCCGCCTCTTCCCGCTCACGCGGATCACCAACAAGCACCTCCTTCCCATCGGCGATCGCCCGATGGTCGACTACGGCATCGAGGCGCTCGTCCTTGGCGGCATTACCGAGGTCATGGTCGTGACGGGCGGCACGCACGCCGGCGAGTTCCTACGGCTGCTGTCCAACGGGAACGAGTACGGCCTCGACCGCCTCAACTACGCCTACCAGGAGCGTCCGGGCGGGATTGCCGAGGCGCTCGGGCTGGCGGAGCGTTTCGTGGGCGACGACGCCGTCGTCGTCATGCTGGCTGACAACATCTTCGAGCGGTCGATCAAGGCGTCGCTTGACCGCTTCGCCTCCCAGGCGGAGGGAGCCCGCCTCCTGCTCGCCCGCATCGACGACCCGGAGCACCTGCGACATCTCGGCGTGCCCGAGATGGACGAGGACGACCACATCTCCCGAATCATCGAGAAGCCAGCCGACCCGCCGAGCAACTACTGCGTGACCGGCGTCTACCTCTACGAACCGGACGTCTTCGGCATCCTCTCGACGCTGAAGCCCTCAGGGCGGGGCGAGCTCGAGATCACCGACGTCAACAACCATTACGTCGCCGCCGGCAAGATCGCCTACGACGTCATCGAGGGGTACTGGGGTGACGCCGGCGAGTCGATCGACGCTTACTACGCCGTGAACGACCAAGTGCGGAGCCACGGGGCCAACCGGCCCTGAGGCCACGGCGTGATCAGGCTGTCGTGGCGGCGGCCCGTTCGGCCCCGAGGGCGGCAAGGGCGCGGTAGTCGAGCTTTCCCGACGGTGTGCGCTGCACGGAATCGACGAAGACGACGTGGCGGGGGGCCTTGAATCCGGCAAGACGTGCCTTCACGTGGTCGACGAGATCCTCCGAGCCAACCGCCATGTCGCTGCGCACCTGCACGATGGCGCAGATCGCCTCGCCGAAGCGCTCATCGGGCACCCCGACGCAGGCCGCATCGGCGACGGCGGGATGGGTCTTCAGGGTTTCCTCGACTTCCTCGGGAAAGACCTTCTCGCCGCCCGTGTTGATGACGACCGACCCGCGCCCGAGCAGCTGCAATGTGCCGTCGGCCGCCACCGTGGCGAAGTCGCCCGGCACCGAGTAACGCTGCCCGTCGATCGTCACGAAGGTCTTCGCCGTCTTCTCGGCGTCCTTGTAGTAGCCGACGGGGAGGCGACCGCCGACGGCCAGCCGGCCGGGCCGGTCGGAGCCGGGCGGGATCTCGTTGCCCAGCTCGTCGATGAGCTTGGCCTTCGGGCCGAGCTTGAACGAGGCGGTGCCCGCCTCCGAGCCGGCGGCCGACACCGAGGAGCCCATGCCGAGGGCTTCGGAGGAGGAGAAAGCGTCCACGAGCAGCACGTTGGGGTTGTAGCCGTGGAGCCGCCGCTTCGTCTCCTCGCTCCACATGACCCCGGACGAGACGATGGCGAGCAGGCTCGAGAGGTCGAAGCGGTCGGGCTCGGCGTCAAGGGCGGCGAGAATGGGCTTGGCGAAGGAGTCCCCCACGATCGTGACGATGTTGACCTTCTCGCGAGCGATCGTCTCGAGCAGCTCGACCGGGTGGAAGGTCCGGCTCGGGAGCGTCACGACGCTGCCGCCGATCAGCAGGCAGGAGTAGGTCGTGAAGGCCCCGGTGCCGTGCATGAGTGGGCAGGCGGGCAGCAGTACGGGCGCGGCGCCTGAGAGCGCCGTGATGCTCTGGCCGATGCCCTCCATGCCGGCGTCCTCCGGCATCGCCATGAGGCTCCCACAGTTCATGAGGCAGAACAGGTCGTCCTGTCGCCACATGACACCCTTTGGCATCCCCGTCGTGCCGCCGGTGTAGAGGAAGTAGAGGTCGTCGCCGCTGCGTCCCCACGGCCCCCTGACGTGGGTGTCCACCTCGTCGGCGCTGAGGGAGCCGGCGGCGTCCTCGTAGGGCACGGCGAAATCGGGACAGGCTCCCGTGCCGTCGTCGACATGCAGCCAGAGCCGTACCCCGGCAAGGCGGTGACGGATGCGATCGAGGCGCTCGGAGAAGGCGCCGTGGAAGACGACCGCCTCGGCGTCGGAGTTGTCGAACAGGTAGGCGACCTCGTCATCGCCGTAGCGGTAGTTCGTGTTGACGGGGACCATGGCCGCCTTCATGGCGCCGAAGACGGCTTCGCTGTACTCGTTGCAGTTGTAGAGGTACTGGGCGACCTTTGCGCCCTGGCCGAGGCCTGCCTCCAACAGCGCCCGGGCGACGCCGGCGGCGCGGCGGTCGAAGTCGGCCCACGACCGGCGGGTGGACCCGTGGATGAGGGCGGCGCCCTCCTCGCCGCGGATCTCGGCCGCCAGCTCCCAGATGTCGGCCAGGTTGAAATTCGTCACAGGGTGCCTCCTGCCGCGCTCGGCGTAGCCCGCCGGTCCGGTGGCGGACTGGGCGAGAGCGTAGGCGAGCCGGGCCGACGCCACGTGCGAGGCCGGGGCCTCAGCTGACCGCCCGCCCCCCGACCGCCCAGGCGAGGGCAGCGGCGACGTCTCGGTGCTCGAACTCGAAGCCGTTCTCGAGCAGTCGCCGGGGAAGCACCCGTTGCGAGGCGAGCAGCATCTCATTGGCCGGACCGGCGCCGAGTACGAGGCGGAGGGCTGCGGCCGGGACGGCGAAAGGCGCCGATCGCCCCACCGCCCGTGCCAGCTCGGCGGTGAGCGCGCCGTTGCGCACGGGCGCCGGGCAGGTGGCGTTGATCGGGCCGCTCAGGGCGTCGTCGTCGACGGCGCGCAGGATCGCCCGCACCTCGTCGGCGAGCGAAATGACGCTCGTCCACTGGCGTCCGGAACCGAGGCGCCCGCCGAGTCCGAGCCGGAACAGCCTCAGCTGCGGTGCAAGGGCGCCACCGCCGGGACCGAGGACGACTCCTGTTCGGACCAGCACGGTGCGGATGCCGGCTTCTCGCGCCGGCAAGCTGGATGCCTCCCAGGCTCGGCAGACCTCGGCCAAGAAACCCACCCCACTGGCGCTCGACTCGTCGAGCTCCGCCTCTCCACCTTCACCGTAGTAGCCGATCGCTGACCCGCTCACGAGAACCGCCGGTGGCGCCGCCAGGGCGGCGAGCGTGCGGGCGAGGAGGTTGCCGACAGCGATGCGGCTGGCACGGATCGCCTCGCGCCGGGGCGCCGTCCAACGCCCGATGATGGGGGCGCCGGCGAGGTGAATGGCGGCATCGAGGCCTTCCAGCGAGCCGCCGCTCACGGCTGAGGGGTCGATCGTACCGTCGGTGAGGTTGATGATCGCCTCGCCCGCCCTCGCAGCGCCCCGAATGAGGGGCACGACGACGTCGCCCCGCCGGCGGAGGGCGGTGGCGACGGCCGACCCGATGAAGCCGCTCGACCCCGTCAGCAGGACGCGCATCAGACGAGGGCGGGCGGGCGGTCGCCCGTCGGTTCTCCGCCGAGGGCCACGGCCGACAGGATGAGTCGGGCGAACTCGGCCGGGTGGCTCTGGTGGCCGCCGTGGAGCGCCTCTGTGACGGCGTGCAGCGAGCCGGCCGGCAGCGCCTCTGCCAGGTAGGCGGCTGCTCGCCGGTGCCGTTCCTCGGAGGCCGCCCCGCAGACCACGAGCGTGGGGGCGGCAATGTTCGCCGGCTCGAACGGCGCCGGGTCGAGCCGGATCGACGTCAGCTCGGCGACGAGGGCATCGCCGTCTTTCACGACCTCCTCGCGCACGGTGAGGGGGAGGCGCTCCCAGCGGCTGTCGCCGATCATGCGGCGGACGAACGCCTCCGCTGCCTGCTCGGGCGTCACGTCGCGGTATTGAGGGGGTTGGCTGCCGTGGTGCGGCCACCAGTCGAGCCAGGCGAGGGGCGGCTCGTAGGCGACGACCGCCCTCGCGAGGTCGGGCCGCCGCTCCGCAAAGGCGAGCACGACGTCGCCCCCGTAGCTGTGGCCGGCCAGGGTGCAGGGTCGTTCCGCCACAGCGGCTTCGAGGTCGTCGACGTGATCGCTCATGTGCCGCGCCGTCGGCTCGGCATTGCGAGAGCCGGCGTAGCCGCGGCGGTCGTAGGAGACGACGTGACACGCCACCATCAGCCGCGCTCGCACGCGGGCAAAGCTCGTGTGGCGGTCCATGGACCCGTGCACGAGCACGACGAGGGGCGCGTCGGCGCCGGCGTCGCTCGGGAGGTCATCGATGAACAAGCCCGATGGGCTGAGATGTCCGGCCACTCGACAAAGGCGACTTTGCTACTGGGCGGCGCGCGGGTCCACGGCCGGGCCGAAGGGCTCTCCGGCCTCGGCGTAGCACTCCGCGTGGAAATGCTCGATGCGCTTCCACACCCCGTCCTCGTAGACGTTGACGATCACTTGGCGTGGGTGCACTCGGGCAGCGAACTTCACCTGGCGGCCGCAGTGGCTGCAGATGGCGTCGTTCCCGGGTTCCACGAGCCGCATCACGGCGCGGCTGGAAGCAGTACCAGGAGGCGAGCT
>JBKQSP010000078.1:0-2538 GCA_052143575.1 Acidimicrobiales bacterium | reverse complement strand
GGGCACTCGCTGCCTGCACATAGACACCGAATTCCTGCTCGAGGATGGCATCGATCGGATCAGTCGGCACCGGAGCGGCTCTTCGGCTCGGAGCGGGCGGGGTGGCAGCCTCTCGCTGAACTCCTGCCAGGGCTGCTGCAAGCTGTGCGTCGAGCGCCGAGTCCGGCTCTGCGTTCGGGTCGTTCCCTGGGCCCATGATGCCGCTCCCTATCCCCGGTCTCAGCCGGGGTCCGCCGATGGCCCGGCTTGCTTGCGATCACCGTCAGCCTAATCGAGCGGGCGCACACCTCTCGGACGTGCGGGTCCGGCGACAGGCTCCCGAGGCGTCGTTACCTCAACCACGTACCCGGACCGTGTTGAATGTTGGTCGATGGTCCGATCGCTGAGGTTGCTGATCCCCGCTCTCACGGCGGTGATCGTGCTCCTCATCGCGGCGACGCACGCCCAGATCCACCACTACCAGCTCATGCACCACGGTTCGTTGTTCGGATGGCTCGTTGCCCTCGTCGCCGTCCTCTGGACGACGACCTACGCCGCCGGCGTCAACGAGACGGGCCTCGATCTCGGTGTCCGCCTCGTGCGGTCCGCCGCCGCCGTCGGCAGCGCCATCGTCATCATTGCTCTGCTGCAGCTCGTGCTCCGCACCGCCCTGCTCCCGCTGTTCGATCTCGGCCTCAGCGTCGTGGTGCTCGTCCCGGGTCTCGCCATCCTCTCGTCACTGGCACAGCGATCGGCGACGTTGCAAGGAGAGCAGGAACGCGTGATCGCCCTCGTGGACGACGAGGAGCGGGCGCGCCTCACGCGCGACGTGGGGGTGCGCCCGGAGCACCATTCGCTGCTCGTGCTCGCCGTGCCTCCGTCGGAGATCGTCCCGACGCCGGAGTTCCCAAGGCCCCTCGAGGAGCTCGTCTCCGAGCGCCGGATCACCCTCGTGGTGCTGAACCGGGAGGCGCAGTCGCTCGATGACGTCGTCACGCAAGCCGCCGTTGCCCACTCCCACGGCGTGAGAATCCGCACCTTGTCCCTCTTCTACGACGAATGGTTGGGCAAGCTCCCCCTCTCCGAGCTCGAACGGATCGCGCTGCTCTTCGACATCAACGAGATCCACCGGCCTGTCTACGCACGCATGAAACGCTTCATCGACGTGGCCCTCGCCCTCGCGGGCCTCCCAGTGCTGCTGCTGGCGATCCCCTTCGTCGCCCTCGTGAACCTCGCCGGCAACCGGGGCCCACTGTTCTTCCACCAGGCGCGGGTCGGCAAGGACGGCATCGTGTTCACGATCCACAAGTTCCGGACGATGCGACCGGCCGACGGTCCGGCGGCCTGGACGACGCCGGATGACGCCCGACTGAGCGTCGTGGGTCGCACACTGCGCAAGCTGCACGTCGACGAGCTCCCTCAGGTCTGGAACGTCTTCCGCCGTGAGCTGTCGATCGTCGGGCCGCGCCCGGAGCAGCCGCACTACGTCGCCCAGCTCACCGAGGCGATCCCGTTCTACGAGACGCGCCATCTCGTGCGACCTGGTATCACCGGCTGGGCGCAGGTGAAGTACGACTACGGAGCGAGCGAGCTCGACGCCCTCGAGAAGCTGCAGTACGAGTTCTATTACCTTCGCCACCAGAGCTTGGCCCTCGACCTGCGGATCATCGGTCGCACGCTGCGCTCGGTCGCCGGGCGCCAGGGGCGATAGTCGTAGGCGCAACCAGCCCGAGCTGGCGCGGTGCCGTCAAATGCCACGGTTTTCCTTGTCGTCCGGGGTAACGTCGGGCATGTCGATGGGCCACCTTTGCGCGACGAGGGCGGGGACGGGCTCACCCGCCACGCTTCTCGGGTGACGTCCAACCCGACAGACACGTCCATGTCCGGCTCGAGCGGCGACCCACAGAACCGAGCGGCCGATGATGCCGCCATCGAAGGGCTGGCGCGGGCTTGGGAGCGCCGATGCCAGGCGACGGGCTGTGCGACCGGCGCCGCCGACACCGACGAGAGACGCGACCTGCTCATCTGCCTCGAGAGCGCCGCCACAGCCGACGCAATTGCACACGTGAGAGGGGCGTTCTCTGCTCGGTCGCGCGCCGCTTCCACCTCCTCGAGCCGCCCGGCTTCGACCGTTGCCGCCCGTCGCAAGGCATTGGAAGCCGCCGGCGCCCGCTGGGGCACTGCGATCGCCTCACCCGTCCCCGTCGTCGAGCAGCTCCTGCTGCTGCGACATCTCGTCACGGTGGCGGCCGATGGCGAGCGCCTCGGCCGCCTCGTCGATCGCGTGATGCTCGTCGCCACGAGGGCCGCCACGGACGAGCTGCAGATCGCCGCCTTCACCGATGCCCTCACCGGCTGCGCTAACCGTCGCGCTTTCGAGCGCGACCTCGAACGGGAGCTCGCACGCTGCGCCAGAGCAGAGCTCGACCTGTGCCTCGTCGCCGTCGACCTGGACGGCTTGAAGCACATCAACGACACAGAGGGGCACGCTGCAGGCGACCGTGCCCTCCTGCAGCTCATCGAGTCCCTCCGGCGGGCGCTGCGAACCCTCGATGGCGT
>JBKQSP010000077.1:0-46414 GCA_052143575.1 Acidimicrobiales bacterium | reverse complement strand
ATGCAGGACGATTGCGGTAGGGCCCGTCCGAGTGACCATAACCGGTGACCGAGCAGTAAATGAGTTGCGGATTGATTTCTCCGAGCGCGTCTTCGCCGAACCCGAGGTCGCTCAGGACGTCTGGTCGATAGTTCTCCACGAGGACATCGCTCACCCGGAGCAGCTCGGTGAGGATCTGCTTGCCATGTGTGCTTGCCAGGTCGAGGCAGATGCTGCGCTTGTACCTGTTGTAGCGCAGGAAGTAACCGCTGAGGGGTTTGCCGGCACTGCCGTTGATGAGCGGCTCCAACGTTCGAGTGACTTCTCCGCCGACCGGTTCGACCTTGATGACGTCGGCGCCGGCGTCGGCCAATTGCATCGTGCAGTACGGGCCCGCGACGTAACGGGTCAGATCGACTACCCGCAAACCTTCCAGCGGCAGTGGTGCGGCACTCATCCGGAAGTCTTCACGCTGACCGCCAGGCTCTCTCGATTTGTGCATGCCGAATGATGAACATCAGCGAGGGTAGGCGCCTCTTCGGTTCGTCGGTCACGTTGCCCTGCTTGGGCCGCGTCCTGCTGCTTAGGCTAGGACTCTCGGCTCTGTCCGTCAATAGACATCTGTTGTCAGATGGCGAACGCCTCTGCTAGGTTCGACACGTGACCGATGCCCTTGCTGGGAGGTCTCTCAGCCGTGCCACCCGAGACGCGCTGGACATCGGCCGGGGCAGGCTGTCGGAGGCGGTGAGGCAGCTCGAGCCAGGCTTCACGGTCGTTACGCAGCCTGGGCCGCTTGCGGCACTCGACGAGGATCAGCTCGCACGAGCTGGAAAGATTCTCGAAGCGGTTTCACTCGACAAGAGCGCGCTGGCGAGCCTGGTGGCCGCCGCTCCGCGAGGTCCGACCGTCCTCGGCATCGGCGGCGGCGTCGTGATGGACAGTGCGAAGTGGCTCGCCGTCGCGACCGCTTCGCCGCTCGTGCTGGCACCGAGCATTCTCAGCGTCGACGCGTGCGTGACCAATACCGTCGCCGTGCGTGAGCACGGCGACGTCACGTACCAGGGTTTCGTCGAGGCCGACCGGATTGTCCTCGACGTCGATCTAGTCCGCACCGCACCGGACCGCTTGAATCGTGCAGGTGTGGGCGACTTATTGTCGATTCACACGGCCTTGTGGGACTGGGCAGCGGGCGATCAGGTTGGCATCGCAACGTTCGATCGTGCAGTCGCACAACGCGCAGCCGCTGTTCTCGAGTCGGTGGAGGCATCGGCTGACGAGATCGCCCAGGTTACCGACGAGGCACTCAGAACGGTGCTCGTCGGCTATGCGGACATCAACGACATGACAGTCATATGTGGCCACGCCCAGATGGAAGAGGGTTCTGAGCACTATTTGGCCTACCTTCTCGAGCGACTCACGGGGAAGTCGTTCGTTCACGGCGAAGTCGTGACACTCGGGACGGTGCTAATGAGCCGATTGCAGCGCAACAACCCCTCGCTCGTCGAGGGGGTCGCTGATCGGTCGGGCGTCGAATGGAGGCCTGCGCAGATCGGACTGTCTCGACGAGATCTGACGAACGCACTCGGCGGTCTCAAGAGCTACGTCGAACAGGCAGGTCTCCCGTTCAGCGTCGCGAGCCAGCGAAGCCTCGACCAGGCAGCCATCGACGAACTACTTGACGGAGTGGTCTGATATGACACTGCTGCACGACGGTGATCTTCTCGCACCAGCACCTGAGATGACGACGCCGGCCGGCCGACCGTATTCTGCGGTCCTCGCCCCGACCACCACGGTGGAGGCGCCTGTGCTTCCATGGCCTGCACGAACGAGGGAGGATTGAAGTGAGTGACGGCTCTACGCGTACCCTTCCCGGCGCTCCAGCGAGTTCCGGCCTCGACATCCCCGCCGAGACGGTCGTCAGGTACCACGCTGCAATCGCAGACGAACTTCGGACGGCCTTCGAGGAGGTTCTCCCGGGTCCCCGGTTCACGCTTGGGCCCCAGCTCGCCCGTTTCGAGCACGAGTTCGCCGAGTATTGCGAAGCTAAGGCAGCCGTCGGGGTAAGCAGCGGCACCAGCGCGCTCACCCTTGCGCTGCGTGCTCTCGGTGTCGGACCTGGTGACGAGGTCATCACGCAACCGAATACGTACGTGGCGACCGCGTTCGCCGTCACGTACGTTGGGGGCACACCCGTGTTCGTCGATGTCGAGCCCTCGACGTTCAACCTGGATCCTCATCAGGTCGCCGCAGCCGTGACGACAAGGACGAAGGCGATCATTCCGGTCCACATGTACGGCCAATGCGCCGACATCGATGGCATCCGCGCGGCGGCTCCGGCGATCCCCATCCTGGAGGACGCTGCTCATGCGCACGGGGCGGATCTTCATGGGCGGCGAGCTGGCTCGCTCGGTGAGCTGGCGGCGTTTTCCTTCTACCCCACCAAAGTCATGGGGGCCCTCGGCGACGGCGGCATCGTCACGACAAGCGACCCGGATCTCGAGGCGAAATTACGCCAGCTTCGCTACATGGGCCAGCGCCGTGCGAAGCACGACCACGAGATCCTGGGGTATCAGGAGCGACTCGATGAACTGCAAGCGGCGTTCCTGCGCGTGAAGCTGCGGCACCACGAGGAGCAACTTGCCGGTCGAAGCCGGGTCGCCCTCCGCTACCAGCAGCTGCTGAGTGACACGCCACTTGTACTGCCCGCGCACAACGTGACCGGTCGGCACGCGTACTACATGTACACCGTGTTGTGCTCCGACCGCGAATCCCTCGCCGCGCACCTCGAGCGTCACTCGATCGGTACGCAGGTTGTTTATCCCAAGCTAGTTCCTGACCAGGGCGCCTATCGTGACCATCCGTGGCGTGCCGTCGGAGATCTGGCGGTAGCTAGGAGCCTGCCGGCTCGCATCTTGAACCTGCCGATGTGGGCCGAGCTGACCGATGACGAGGTCGACCGAGTAGGGGAGGCCATCCGATCCTTCTACGGGCTGTCCTCTTAGGGTGCGGCTTGTAGTTCTGGGCGGCAGCAGTGTAGCCACGGTACAGCTGGCAGAGGCATTGGGCGACTGGCCCGGAGGTAGCGATCGGCGGCCGCCGCTTGAGATCGTGCTGCATGGGCGAAATGCGCCGAAACTGGCCGCGGTCGCTGCGCGGTTCGCTGGCGTAGCGGGATCGTTCGCCCGCACTTCATCGAGCCTCATGTTCGAGGAAGCAGTGAACGGAGCGGACGTGATTCTCGTGCAGGTTCGCGTCGGCGGGCTCGCTGCGCGTTCCTTCGATGAGTCGTTTCCCTTAGGGGCCGGCCTGCCAGGCGAAGAGACGCTTGGCCCTGGGGGCTTTGCGAACGCGCTCCGAACGCTGCGAGAGCTGGACCAGACCTGGCGCACATTGAGAAGGACCTGTCCTGAAGCGTTGGTGATCATCCTCACCAATCCGGCTGGGATCGTACGGATGTCAGCGGCGATGCACGGCCTGCATGCCATCGAAGTGTGCGACTCCCCTGTGGCATTCGCGGAAACCATCGCAACGCGGCTAGGCCTGCCCTCTGCCCAAGTCGCTCGCCGTTATGTCGGAATGAATCACGTGGGATGGTACGTCCCCCGAACCAGTGCTGAGTTGGAGACGCTGGCGTCAGATCAAGCCGTGTCCGCCGACGTCGTACGCGCGCACGGCGCCGTGCCGCTCGGATATGTTCGCTATTACGTCAATCAAGACGTGATCTACGATGCTCAAGTGGGACGCCCAACGAGGGCACAGCAACTCATGAAGCTCGAGGCGGCAGCGATCGGTCGACTGAACGCAGGTGAGAGCCCTGACGCCAGCGCTCGCCCAGCTCCCTGGTATTCGCTCGGCGTTGTACCCGCGCTTGACGGCTTTGTGAACGGTTCAGAGATGCCCATGCTTCTTGGATCTGCGAACAAGGGCCGCATTGCGGCGCTGCCGGATGAGGTCACCGTCGAGGGGCTCGTGCGCTTCTCAGCCCCAGGGGGAATCGAACCGCTAGACCTGGTTGAGCTGCCGCCGCTTCCCCTGAGCATTCTGTACCGGCATGCGATCTACGAGCAGATGGCAATCGCAGCCGCCGAGTCGCCTGACAGGATCTCGGTGCTGGGGGCCTTGCTTGCGAACCCAATGGTCGGCACGGCCCGTCAAGCAGAACTGCTGACCGATGCTCTGCTCGCGGAAGGGTCGAAACTTGACCCTCCTGTCAGCAGGACGACTGCGCCATGAGAATGCGCAAAGGTCAGCTGCGCTGATGACAACGACCGAAGGCGTCATCGGAGCTGTGGACATTGGCGCGAGCAAGGTACTAGTGGCTCTTGCAGACGAAGCGGGTCATCTCGTTCCTGACCGCCTTGTGCGATTCTCCACTCCTCATGAATCGGCGAAGCTGCTCGACATGCTCGTTGCGGCAGTCACGGACCTCGATGGCGGACTCGTGCCTCTCGTCGTCGCCTGCGTTGCGCCAGGACCTCTCAACTCGGAGACCGGCGTTCTCCTCAATCTTCACAACCGGGAGTGGATCGAAGTCCCCCTGGGTCCACTGCTGGCTGATCGACTGCGAGTGCCAGTCCTCCTCGAGGACGACGCGACAGCAGCCGCCCTGGGGGAGGCGATGCAGGGAGCTGGCGCGGGATGTGACCCAGTCGCCTACTTGACCGTCAGCAGCGGCGTCGGGGCTGGGATCGTCATTGGAGGGAAGTCCTTTCGGGGTGCCCACGGTCTGGCCGGCGAGATCGGTCATCTCGTCATCGACCCGAAAGGACCTCGATGCGGGTGTGGCCGCCGCGGCGATGTGGAGTCATACGCCGGTGGCATCTCCGTAGCCCGACGAGCCGTCGAACTCTGGCCCGCCCCGCGTCTAAGCGACGGGACGGCGTCACCTCGAACGGCTCAGGAGGTGTTCTCGCTCGCTCGACGCGGAGACAAACGCGCCACCGCGGTAGTTGATGCGGCGGGACATGCGATTTCCTGCGCCATAGCAGCGCTCGCAGCAGTGGCTGACCCAGCACGCATCGTTGTCGGAGGCTCGGTCGCTCTGGCCCAGCCAGACTGGCTTCTTGCGAGCGCCGCGAAAGCCCGGGAGCTCTGCATGGCTGAAACCGGAGCGGTGATCGATGTAGTCCCAGCAAGTCTGGGTGCCACCAGTGCGCTCGCAGGTGCCGCGCTCCTCGGAGCGGCTCGACTCTCCTCGGTTGGAGTCACCTGAAGGACATGCTGTCCTTCCACACTGCGATTGCAAGCGGCCGGGGACGGACTCGACTCCCTCAGCCGCCAGGAAGTAGAGGATCGTGCGCGGGCCCCAGTCCGGGTGCGCCCGACGCATCTCGAGGACGCGTGCCTCGACGACCGCAGGCATCTGATGCGGGCAGGTCTCGGGCTTGGACGCCTTGTCGACAAGGGCCGAGAACCCCTCGTTGGCGTACTTGCGCAGCCACTCGTGCACCGTCTGGCGGAGCCGCACAGGTCAAGCCTTGATTTCTTGCTAGAGGCCAGCGGGATGAAGGCGCGACCCTACGAGATGGCGAGTTGCTGGCTACGCCCCTGAAGAAGGCGGATTCCGACCGCGGGTAAAGCTGGCCACGGTCTGCGGACGAAGGGTCAGATCGCTGTCTCGCAGGTAAGCCCGGAGGTCGTCAAGGGCAGCACCCGAAGGTCGGGCACAAGAAGTCATCCCTACTTTTTCCCTGCTTTTGTCTCCCGACCCCGGAATCCATCTTGCCGGTCTGTTGTAGTTGCCGCGGAGAAGGTGCTGGTAGAGCCGTAATTCAGGCCGACGCGCGCCAGCTGTCGCCAAGCCCGGAGAAGCCTCGCAGAGATCTCATAAGCCGAGTCGGCGCTCCCGCAGGAGAAAGACCAGGTCAGAGGCGTCTTCTCCAGATCGCCGAATGCGGACGCGCGGCTGATGTTCGGGAAGCGAACCTGCGTGAGCAGGGCTTTCTCGTAGTGGCGGGGGAAGGATTTGAACCTTCGACCTTCGGGTTATGAGCGGTGGCCGGCCTCCGTCACTCGCGGTGTCTACCGAACTTCGACAGGCAGTCCTCCTTCCTGCACGAGATAGCTGCCATTCAATTCCAAAGTACGGCGATCGGAACTGCCGTGATTTGCTCGCCCAACGAGTACACGAAGGGACCGGTGTGGAAGACCACTCCCCCAACGAAGCGATCCCCCAGGCGCTCCCGCAGCCAGATGAGGTGGCGAGCGTCCGAGATCGTCGGAGCGGCGGAGGCCTTGATTTCGCAGGCGATGACTCGACCTGCGCGAATCTCCGCCATTGCGTCGATCTCGTGGCGGCCCTGGCGATCTCTCAGGTGGTACAGGACCGGTCGCGATTCCGCGACCTCTCGTTCGGCGCGCAACTGCGCTACGACGAACGTGTCGATCAGCCGGCCAAGCAAGTTGGCGTCGCGCATTATCGCGTCGACATTTGCTCGGAGAATGGCACCGACCAATGAGGGATCTGCGAGATACCGCTTGGGCGCGGCGACGAGTCGCTGCAGCCGATTGGAAGTCCAGGCAGGGATAGGCTCCACGATGAAGAGGTCGGTGAGCAGCCTCTCGTATGCACTTGCGGTCTTGTGATCGAGCCGAGAGGCCTCGAGGAGCGTCTGGTCCGAGACGGTGCCGGCGGAGTTCAGGGCGTACGCCTGCAGATAGCGGCGAAGTCGCGAAGGATCGCGCAGCCCACGTAGCGACAGGGCGTCCCGCGTGACGACTTGTTCGACGTAGCTTTGCAGCCAGGCCTCGCGAACACTCTCGACTTGGTCGAGTACGGCTGGGAATCCACCTAGGAGCGCGAGCTCGACATAGCCACGGAGGTCCGGCGGATCGGACGGCTTGGTCAGTGCTTCCCCGCTAGCAATCAGATCGAAGAAGTGAGATCGGTCGATCTGCCCGCGCTGCTCTCTCACGGACAGTGGCTGCAGCGTGACTCGTATCACGCGGCCGGTGCCCGGCCAGGTGTCGCCGGTGATGTCGCCTCGAACGGAACCGGTGATGATGAAGCGGCCTGGACGCCAATCTGCATCCACCGCACGCTTGACCGCGCCGAGCACGCCAGGTACTTCCTGCCATTCGTCGAGCAGAACAGGCTCCGCAAGTCCGCGGAGGGCTGCATCGGGGTCGGCTGCGAAGGCGCCCGCCTCGGCCGGGCGATCAAGACGGACCACGGACCCAGCTCGGCGCTCGGCCGTCGTGGTCTTGCCAGCCGCCCTCGGCCCGACCAACAGCACGGCAGGCTGCGCGGTCAGCAACAGGTCAAGCAGGGGATCGATCAGCCGAGTTCGGTATTCGGACACACCACCAGCTTAGCTAGAGTACCAGTTCTGCGCGGTGTGTACTCCCATCTGAGCGCGAGCTAAGTACCCACTCTTGCGCGCTACCTACTCCTTATCTTGCGCGTCACGCCGCAGAGAGGTCTCTCGCGCTGCAATGCCCCTTCAGAGCTCGGACCCCGAGAGCTCGTGCTCAGAGACTGAAGTCCGCCGCGGCGGCTTTCCCGCCGGCTTCGCCGCCGAGGTTGAGCAGCGCCCGAAGTCGGGCCACGTCGAAGCCGCCACCCGCTCCCTGACCATCTCCATGTTGCTCGAATTCGCGCAACAAGCGCATCAGGTCCTCGCGCCGCGTCGGGTCGTCGCGTGCCTGCTTGGGCGTGAGCCCACCAAGGGCGGGGATCGACTCGTCGAGCCACTTCAGCTCTCGTTGCTGCATATAGGACTTGAGGAGCTCGGTGAGCTCCGAGCTGTCAGGCTCGTCGAGCCCTGCAGGGTCACGTGCGTCCTCGGCGTTGCCACCGCCACGGCGCCGCATGAGCTCGATTCGAGGGTCCTGTTCGTCGTAGTCGAGGAGGCTGAGGTTGGGCAGGACATCCCCGAGCCGATCGGCCAGGCGCTTGAAGCGTTCGCGCGAGTTCGCCTCAAGCGTGATGACGCCGTCGCTCAGCGTGACGCTGGCACGAAGGATGGTCTCGCCGTCTTCGAGCTGAAACCGCTCGACGAAGTGGTCGCCCTCGACCTCGAGCAGCGAAACGAGGGCCTCTGGGATCGAGGCTTCGTCCGCCGCGCTGGCGAACTCGCCGCGGCACAGCACGAGCCGCTCGCCCTCCCGGTTCGCGAGCCTTGGGATCGCCTGCGAGCGCCCGTACCAGCGGGCGAGGGCGTCCGCGCCGCCGCCGTCGTCGAGGACTGCCATGACCTCGGCCCGCTGGGCGAGCGGTACGGCGACGACCTGGCCGGTGAGCGAGGGGGATCCCTCGAGTTCGACGACGCGGCCGAGCAACAGGTCGCCGATGGCGGCCTCGCGCGAGCCGAGATGATCGCGAACCTCGAGCCGCTTACCCGTGGTGGTGTCACGCAGCCCGAGAGCCGCACCTCGTTCGACCTCCGTCACCTCATAGAGGCGGCGTGCGGTGGCGAGGGTCGCCTCGAGCAGGCTCCGCTCGGTGCTCGGCAGTAGCGCGCCACGTTCTTCCAGGTATTCGTCGGCGATACCGCCATCCCAAAGGGCGATGTCGACGATGACCGGATCGCGCGACCACCGCTCGATTGCTGCACGCAGCTCCGGCTCGTCCGGGTCGGAAGCAGAGGCAGCCAGCGCGACCATGCGGCTCCGCCGGTTCTCGTCGCGACAGAACAGCGCCAGCTTGAAGACAAGGAGATCGAGCGGGTTCGAAGACCGGACGCCCGCCCCTCCGAGGTGGCACAGCTTGTACTTGCGCCCAGACCCGCACGGGCACGGATCGTTGCGACCAGTGCCGACGTAGGCGGCCGGACCGGCAATCAGCTCGCGCAGGTGCTCGAGGACAGGCGACTCCGGGTCAAGCTGGTCGTGCTGTAGCAAGGCGACGGCGCGCCGGAGGTTGCCCCGGTCGATCTCGAAGCTCGAGACCGCCTCGGCGGCAGGGCCGAGGTCCGGATCCATCTCGAGCGCTGCCCGGTACTCCGCCTCGGCCTCGAGGGCGTGGTCGGCGCGCTCGGCCTCGACGCCCAACAGGTAATGGGCGACGCCGGCCCGGGGTGGCTCGGCCAAAAGGAGGGCGAAGTCGCGCCGGTCGCAGGAGCGATCTGATGTCGTAGTCCGGATGAACTCGGCGAAGGCGGCGGCGACGCCGCCGTGCCGCAAGGCCTGCAGAGTGTCGCGGACGTCGACTCCTTCGCCTGCCTGGAACGCCCTGAAGGCATTGCAACACCGCTCGAAACGCGTCCGGCAGCACTCCCCGAGATCGCCGCCGATCTGCTGGCGAACCCGCTCGCGATGGGCCTCGCCGGCCGATCGCCAGTCCTCACCAGCGCGGCCAAAGGAGAACCCGCGTTGCTCCAACCCGGCGTCGAGGGCGAGCTCGCCGACCGGTCGCACCGCTCTGCGGAAGACCGTCGGGTCGGTGCTGAGGGCTTCCATCAAGATGGGCGTCATCTCCTCACATCGCTCCTGGGAGATCACGGCTTCTGCCGCCCGCCGAAGCGCCTCGACCTCGCGGCCGTCGTCAGGCAACGGCCCGCTGATGACTTCGACCGTGATCGTCAGGTCGTGGCGATTGAAGGCAACGAGGTCGCCGGCGGCGGCGGGGGCTAGCCAACCTGGCGGGCCAACGAGCATCGAGCCGGATTCGCCCGGTGCCGCGGGGTATTGCTCACACCGAAGGGCGCGGCCGTCGGCCAAGAGGAGCTCATAGGCCGGAGCGTTCCAGTCGATGACCTCGAGGTCCGGACAGAGCGCCACCGTCTCGTCGGTCACCTCCTCAGCGGTGAGGCGATGCGTGAGCACGAGCCCGTCGGTCAGAGAGGACGCCAGGATCAACGTTCCGTTGACCGAAAGCCAGGTGTCATCGGTGTAGGCAACCTCGTCCTCAACGGCTCGCACGAGATCCCCGTCACCCATCTCGGCCCGTAGCTCTTGTAGCAATCCCAGCGCGTCCAACCTGGCGGTCAGTTCTTGCAAAGAGAGCGGCCCAGCCGACAGGGCTTCCAGAGTGGCGTCGAGAAGGGGATCCTCGCTGTATTCGGGCACGATCGGGAAACTAGCAACGACCTTGTCGGCGAGGGGCTACTCGCGGCCCCGAATGGCGAGCCATCCCTACTTTTTCCCTACTTTCGGCTTCTGCGGCTCGCTGAAGCGTCTTCTGCTCATACCACGTACTAGGGACAAAGCACCAGGTAGACAGCCGATTCAGGCCGACTCGGCCCGCTTGCCACCGAGCCCGGAGAAGCCTCGCAGAGGTCTCATAACGCGCCTACTCCCTGTGCACCGAGAACGACCAGGTCACGAGGGCTGAGTAGGGATGGCGGATGGGATGCTCGCCGTTGCAGTCGACGAAGACTGCAAAAGAAAACCCAGGATGAACAGGGTCTTCGTGTCAGTGGCGGGGGAAGGATTTGAACCTTCGACCTTCGGGTTATGAGCCCGACGAGCTACCTGACTGCTCCACCCCGCGGCGTGCCTGAGAGCTTACCGTCACGCACCGCAACCTGCCACCCGCCGGAACGGCAAGCAACGCAGCCCCTTACTCGAACAGCTCGGGATCCGTCCGCACGATCTCGTCCCAGAGCGGCTGGAACGAGTACCAACCGGCCAGATGATGCCCCGTCAGGTCCCGCGTGTAGCGGGCGCTGTCGTCGTCGATGAGCAGCGGCGTACCCGCCGCGCAGGCGAGCAGCTGTGCCTGGCAGGAGCGCTCCATCGTGATGAACCACCAGGCGGCCTCGTCGACTGACCGGCCGACCGTGAAGAGGCCATGGTTCTGGTGGATGGCGGCCTTGTGGGGTCCGAGGCCGGCGGCGAGGGCCTTGCCGCCCCATTCCTCCAGCACGACGCGCCCGCCCCCTTCGGTCACGAGGGTGTGGTCCTCGAAGAAGACGCAGGCGTCCTGGGTGATGGGATCGAGGAGGCGGCCGAGGGACGACCACGCCTTGCCGTGCACGGAGTGGGCGTGGGCGGCGGCGATGACGTCCGGGCGGGCGGCGTGAACGGCGGAGTGGATGATGAAGGCAGCACGGTTGACCGGCTTGCGGCCGTGCACGACCTCGCCTTCGTGGTTCACAAGAATGAGGTCGGAGACCCGCACGTGGCGGAAGTTCATGCCGAAGGGGTTGACCCAGAAGTGATCCGTCAGCTCCGGATCCCGCGCCGTGATGTGGCCGGCGACACCCTCTGAGAAACCCAAGCGCCCGAAGATGCGCAACGCCCCCGCCAACCGCTGCTTGCGGTGCTCCCGCTCGGCCTCCGGCGTGGCGAACACCGGCGGGCCGACGCTCTCCAGCTCCTGGCGCTCAGGCGTGAAACGCCCACTCTCGACGGTCGTCATGACGGCACCTCCGGGTCAGCCGATTCCACACACATTGGGCCGCCGGCGGGGAAAGGTCAAGGCCCCGGACGTCAAGCACCGCAACCGGCAGCGTGCGCCACGCCCCCTCAGGCGCCTCCCACCGACGTAGACGTGGCAGAAGAACGCTTCTTGTGTGCGACGGTCGTCGTCGTCGTGCTGGAGGGTGTCGTCGTCGTGGTGGTGGTCGACGTGCCGGAGCTGCCCTTGTGCGCCTCCAGCTTTGCCAGCTGCTGGGTGATGTCGCTGAGCAGGAGCTTCAGCTGCTCCTCGTCGGCCCCGTAAGTGGCGAGGTCGCCCGTCTTGAGGGCGGCGTAGGCGGCGGTCTCCTCCGTCTCTGCCTGCTTGATCAACAAGACGATGGCGGCCGAGAGGCTCGTGGGCCCGCTCTGGCCGACCGCCGCGATGGAGGGCCCGATCACCTGGGTGAGCGCCCCCGTCGGGCCGAGCAGCTCTGGCGTGCCGCCGGCTTTCTGCGGGGAGACGGCCACGGTGCCGCCGTAGTCGACCGTGATGTAGTCGAGCTGCGGGACGCTCGTGCTGGAGGAGACGCCGAAGAGCGCCCGCACGTAGAGAAGCGAGTCGTCGATGGGGATCACGAGGGTCGGCCCGAACACGGCCGTGGAGCCGTGCTGGTCGAGCAGGGTGACGTCATCGGTGACGGAGTTGTTGGCCGAGATCTGGCCGTCGGCGAGCGCCGGGCCGGCCAGGTTCGTCTGCTGCACCGAGTAGGCCGTCAGCTGCCCGTAGTTGGCGTAGCTGCAGTCGGCGACGAGGAAGGCCGTGAGGTTCTGCGCCCCTCCACGTGGCACGAGCGGCAGGAAGTCGCCGAAAGTGGGCGTCGCCTCGCCCGGCAGTTGCAGCAGCTGGAAGGTGGGCTGCACGGCCGGTGCCACCGGGCTCGTGCCCGTGCGCGCAGCCTGCCAGGCGCCGGAGTTGTTGTAGAAGCTGGCGGCGTTCGTGATGTGGTACTTGCCGAACATCGTGGACTCGACCGACAGCAGGTTCTGCGGGTAGCGAAGGTGGGCCCTGAGGACGGCGTCCATGTCGCTCTTCGGCTTGAACATCAGCGGGAAGATCCTCATCCAGGTCCGCAGGATCGGGTCGCTCGGAACCCAGGCGTACAGCGTGACCTGGCCGGTGTAGGCGTTCACGACGGCCTTCACCGAGTTGCGGACGTAGTTCAGCGAGCCTGCCAGGCCGGTTCCGGCCGTCGACTGCGAGTACGGGTAGTAGTTCGTCGTCGTGTAGGCGTCCACGATCCAATCGATCTGGCCGTTGTCGATGACCGGGTACGGGTTGGCGTCGACCTGCAGGAAGGGCGCCACCTTCTGCACGAGCGTGCCGACGTCCTGGTTGAACATGATGCGGGAGTTCGGGGTGACGAGCTTCGAGACGAGGAGGTTGAAGTCGTGGAAGCGCAGGGCGAAGGCCATCTTCTGCCAGATGCTGCCGATGCGGATGCCGCCCGGCCCGGCCGGGTAGCTGTTGTACACGACGCTGCCGGTGGCCGACTGGTAGTCGTACTCACCCTGAGCCGAGTGCACGATCACGTAGCCGGTCTCGCCCACCCCGTAATAGATGTCCGGTTGCTGCACGGCCGGCGCCCCCGCCGCCTCCTGGATCGGGATGCCCTGGATGCCGACGGGGAACTGCGGGAGGTTGTTCGTCGTGTTGGCCGGCGCCATCACGACGCCGTAGCCGTGGGTGTCGACGAGATGCGTGTTCACCCACGTCGTCCGGTTGAGGTTGGCCGGCGCCACCTCGCGCACGCCGACGACGACGGGAGTGAGCTGGGGCGAATTGTTCGGGCCGGTGTCGAGCGTGTAGCGGTCGAGCGAGATGGCATTGATCGAGTAGAAGCCCTTCAGCCGCTCCATGACCTGGTAGGTCTGGGCGGAGACGGACGGATCCCACAGGTCGACGTCCTCGAGGGACGCCGCGTCGTCTTTGATGATGCCGGCCGTGGCGTCGTGCGCCCCCTGGAAGTGGGCGGTATCGACCCCGTTCAGGTTGTAGGCGTCTCTCGTGGCGGCGATGTTGCTCGCCAGGTAGGGCAGCTCGTAGGTGCTCTGCGCCGGGTTCACCTGCAGCGACTGCACGGCCCAGGGGAAGATGACGCCGATGACGATGGCGACGAAGGCCCAGAGCCCCGCCGCCACGATCGGCAGCGTCCAGTTGCGGGCATAGACGTTGTAGACGAAGAGGACGAAGGCCGCCAGCGCCACGATCGTCAGCAGGTTGAGGGCCGGCAGGCGCACGTGCACGGCCGTGTAGCCGGCACCCTGGAAGAGCCCGTTGTTGGAGAGGTCGAGGGCGTAGCGATCGACGTAGAAGTAGCCGGCCGCCCGCACGAGGGCGAGGGCGGCGAAGATCACCGAGAAGTGCGTCGTCGCCCGTGGGTCAACCCGCGGCGACGGCCCCGAGAAACGCAGGCCGCCGTTCATGTAGTAGGCCGCCACGCACAAGATGGCGAGGACGATGAGCGACACCTGCGCCCAGCCGACGAGGAAGGAGAGGAAGGGCAGCTTGAAGACGAAGTAGCCGACGTCCTTGTGGAAGAGGGGGTCGGTCGCCCCGAACGTCCCGCCGTGCAGGAACAGCAACCAGTGCTGCCACTGCGAGCTCGTCCCGTTGCCGATGATGAAGGCGAAGAAGAGCGAGATGACGGTCCGCACGGCGAAGCGGTGGCGCCCCACGAGTGCCTGGTAGCGCCGTACGACCTCCTGCTCCGGTGACATGAACAGGGCCCGCGGGGCCACCTTGTCGACCACGAGCAGGCTCACCCAGGCGGCGACGAAGAAGATGAACGTGAAGACGGCGGCGAGCTCGATCTTCACCGACGTCATGGAGCGCCAGACGTCGTCGAAGTGGACGGAGCGGTACCACAGGTAGTTCGTGAAGAAGTCGGCGAGGCCCTGCACGGCGATGAGCAGGATGATGATGGCGACGATGGCGCCGAGCAGCAGCAGTTGGTAACGACGGATCGGATTGGAGGCGGGAGCCATCGCCGCCTCGTTGGGGACTCTCACTGCAACACCTCGTTCACCCTTCGCCAGCGGCCCTCAGCAGACCGCTGAGTGTGCCACTACTGGCGCTCAATCGGTAGTCGCCACGAGGAGGCAGCGGCACCCGGGGTGGACGGGCGGGTGCGCCTGCCCCGTCGGCCAGGGCTCTCCGGCCGCCTGTACGCCGGCAAGGGCGTTGTCGTCGCAGTCCGGGCAGGGCTTGCCGTCGTCGACGACCCAGCGCACGCTCGTCCCCGCCGCGGCGGCGATGGCGCCCTGCGCGAAGGCGCCCGTGGCGAAGTCCCCGGCGATGCCCTCGACGCGGGGGCCTTTCCACTCGCGGTAGGCGGCACCGGCGACGTCCTGGGCGCCCTCACTGATCTCGCCGACGGGCCGCAGCGCCTCCGAGAGGCGGTGGCGCAACAAGCCGGCCAGCTCGGCGGAGAGCTCGAGGCCGAGCAGCTGCCCCGTTTCGCTCGCCGTCGCCTTCAGGGCGGCCTCGTCGGCTTCGCTCTCGCCTGCACCGTCCGGACGCAACCACGACCGCCCGAGCAACCAACCCTCCGCCAGGGCGCCCGAGGCCGCCTGGGCGAAGCGCTCCCGTTGCGCCGGCTCCGGCAGCAGCACGTCGAGATCGGGTGCCCCCGAAGCGTGCCGTATGGCGTTCAGCAGCTCGTTCTGGTCGTCCTGCAGCGCCCGCTTGAGTGCGCGGGAGAGCTGCGCCATGACCGGCCCGAGCATCTCGTTGCGACGCCCCCGCGCCGCGGCGTCGGCGTCCTCGCCCTCCGCCACAGCTGCCTCGTCGCCTGACGCCTCGTCGCTCGGCGCCTTGTCGGCGGCCGGCTCCTCGGCCGTGGCGGCCGTGGCGGCGCCGGGAACAGCCTCCTGCGACGGCTCTGTCGCCGCCTCAGCGTCGGCCGCCGCGACGTCCCCATCGGCCGGCGCTTCGGCGGCTGCGGCCTCTTCCCCCGCCTCGTCCGTCGCGACGACGGGGACTTCCTCCGTCGGCTCGTCCGCCCGGTCCCCCCCTTCGGGCGCCGCCGTCTCGGCCACGGCGGCCGCTGCGGCCGGCGCCTCGGCCGCCGGCTCCTCGGGGGCCTCGCCCGCTCCTTCCTCCGCCTCGACCGAAGGTGCCGCGGCGGCGCCGACGGACTCCGCCTCCGCCGCCGGCTCCGGGGCGCCCGTCACGGTCTCCTCGGCGGGCGCCGGCGCCTCTGGGCTGCGGGCGGCACGGATGCGGGCGAAGAGCTCGCCGACGCTGCGATGGGAGGCGGCCGTGTCCTGGGCGCGCACCTCGTGTGCCCGCTCCTCGTCCTCCTCGTCACCGGAGAGATCGTCCTCGGCGAGCTCGACGTCGACCTCGATCACGGCGGACTCCGGCGTCAGGACGGCAAAGGAGCCCACGCCCTCGCCGAGCTCCTCGGCGAGCTCCTCGGCGGAGCCCTCCCCGAGGCTCTCGCTGTGTGCCTCGAAGGCGGTGTCCGGCTCCATGAGGGCTTCGACCTCGTCGTCGACGAAGGTCTCGGCCCGGTCCCCGCCTTCGGCGGCAGCCATGCGGGCGTCGTGCTCGGCGTCCGCCAGGCGGACCTTCAGCGCCTCCACCGTCTCCTCGACGGCCTCGACCACCTCGACGAGCGAATCGCGACCGGAACGCAGCTGTTCCAGCTGCACGAAGAGCGACCGGCGCCGCTCGACGAGATCCGAGAGCACGGCCTTTCGCCGCTGCCGGGCGTCGCGGACCGTCTGCCGGCACCGCTGCTTGGTCGTGTCCAACAGCGAAACGGCATCGTCGCGTGCCGCCTCGATGATCGCCTCCGCCTCTTCCTCGGCCGCCTCCCTCAGCGCCGTCGCCTCCGCCTGGGCGTCTGCCGCCGTGGCGCCCGCCCGGTCGGCGGCGGCTTCCAGCAGGCGGGCCGATTCCTCCTCCGCCGCCGAGGTTCGCCCCGCCGCCTCGGTTTTGGCGCCGGCGAGCAGCTCGGCGGCACGCGCCTCGGCGCGGGCGACCATCTCGTGGGCGGCCTCGGCGGCGCTTTGCAGGACGCGGGCCGTCTCGGCGCCGACGGCGCGGTGCAGCGTTGCCTCGTCGAGGACGGGCGGTTCGGACGCCCGTTTCTCGGCCTCGGCGAGGCGGCGCCGCAGCTGCGTCTCGCGATCGAGCAGAGCCCGTACGTCGTCGGCGACGGAGTCGAGGTAGCGGCGCACGGCGTCGGCGTCGACACCCTTGCGCGCAGCCGGGAAGGTCCGCCTCGGAATCTCGTCTGGGTTGATCGTGCTCGACGAGATCGACACGACGGGGGTTTCTTCCGGCATGGGCGACAGATTAGGACGGTTCCCCTCCGATCTGAAGACACGGCGATCTGAGGACACGGCGATCTGAAGACGCTGCACCCTGAGGAACCCTGCGATCCGGGGAACCCTGCGATCCGAGGACATCGGAGCCGCTCAGCCGCCGGCGCCGCCGCCGTCCAGAGTCAGCTGGCGGGCGTCACCTTCACGACCCGCCCGCCGTAGCGCTCGAGGACGGCGAGCGCCTGCGCGATGTCGGAGACGGAGAAGACCTTCAGCGTCGGCCCGGCGTACTGCTTGGCGACGGCGTAATTGTCCTGCGGCACGAGGAAGATGCTGGCGCCGGAGGCCCGCACGGCGATCGTCTTCTGCTCGATGCCGCCGATCGCCCCGATCTGGCCGTTCACCGACATCGTCCCCGTCGCCACGACGCGGAGGCCGGCCGTGAGGTTTCCCGGGTCCAGCTTCTGCATGAGGCCGAGCGTGAAGGCGAGGCCGGCGGAGGGCCCGACGATCCCCTCGTTGTTGAGGTTGACCTGAAAGGGCAGCTTGACGTCGTAGGACGGCTCGGCATCGATGACCCCGATGCACGGAGTCGCGGCGCCGGGGTGCTGCTTGGTGGGGGTGTAGAGGACGCCGTTGTCGTCGTAGAGCTTGGCGATCGGGTCCGACGTCTTCACGGTCGTCGGCACGCAGGCGAGCTGTTGATTGCTGCCCGTGCCCTGCAAACGCCACACCCCGGTCGAGATGGTGACCTCCTTGGCGGCCCCGCTCGGGTAGGGGCGGTAGCGCAGGGTGACGGGCCGGCCGATCCCGTAGGGGAAGAGGGCGGCCGAGAGGGCCTGCGGCGAGTCCACGCTCAGCGAGCCGACGCCGATGATGACGTCACCGACCTGCAGGCCGGCATCGGCCGGTGAGCCGGGGTCGAGGGCGTAGACGAGGGAGCCGTTCGGGATGACCGTGACGTGGTAGCCGAGCTCGGTGAGGGCGACTACCGTGGCCGCCTGCTGGGCGTCGCTCATGTCGAGGACGCCCTCGGTGCTGTACTGGGCGTTCGTCTCCGGCCCCTGGATTGCGGCCGACGAGTAGATGGAAGCGCTCGAATCCAGCTTGAAGTAAAGCCAGTCGATGAGCTTCAACGGCGTCTCCTCGACGTCGACGAGCTCGACCGACCCGCTGTGGGTCTGCAGGTGCGAGGCGGGCACGCCGATGAGGGGCAGCACGCTCTGGGCGCTCCCGGGCGTGATGGCGTAGTAGGGGATGCTCACGAAGGAGGAGACGAGGAGGGCGGCCGCCAGCACGATGGCGATGATGCTGAGGACCCTCCAGCGCACACGCTTCTTCGGCGACGCCGGAAGCTCGTACGCGGGGACGGTCCCCTCCTCGTAGGCCGGCTCGGGCGGCGCCTCTGCTGTCTCTAGGCTCTCGCCATCGTGGGAGCTCACGACCGCTCAGCCTTGCACGGAGTCGACCACCCCGATGGCGCGCGACGCCGTCGCGCCGCCGCCATTGCGGGTTTCGAGGGTGACGAGACGGCCGCCCTCGCCTTGTTCGAGGACGAGGACGCCGCCGTGCGCGCCACCGCCCTCGGGGCCCTCGCCCGCATGGGGAGAGCCTCCGATGATGTCATCCGGCGTGCCATGTCCGACGCCGGTGCCGTGCGCCGGCGGGCCGCAGAGCTGGCCGCCTCCCTCGAGGGCCTCGACTGCCGGCCCCTCCTCGACGACGCCGACGCCGGTGTCGTGGAGGCGGCCTGCTTCGCCGCCGGCGAGCTGGCCGACGCCCGCGCCCTCCCGCAGCTGTGCCGCATCGCCACGGCCCACGCCGACGCCCTCTGCAGGGAGTCGGCCGTCGCCGCCCTCGGCGCCATCGGGGATCCCGCCGGCCTCGCCGTCATCCTGGGCGCCCTCGGCGACAAGCCGGCCGTGCGCCGGCGCGCCGTCATCGCCCTCGCCCCCTTCGACGGCCCGGAGGTGGAGGCGGCCCTCCAGCGCTCACTCAGCGACCGCGACTGGCAGGTGCGCCAAGCCGCCGAGGACCAGCTGCGGCCCTGAAACGCAACGGCGTCACTCCTCGGGCTCGACCGGGAGCCCACCAGAGGAGCCGAGGGAAGGCCCGCTGCCGCCGGAGCGCATCGCCCGCAAGGCCCGCGCCGCCCCTTCGACGGCGACCGTCTCGGGCGACTCCACGAGGTGGATGGGGATGCCGGCCGCCGTCGCCAACCGGCGGGCGAAACCATCGAGGAGGGCGCCCCCGCCCGCCAGGTAGAGGCCACGGGACAGGAGGTCGTTCGCCAGATCGGGCGGCGACTCGGTGATGCAGCGGACGGCCGCCCGGATGATCGCCTCGACGTGGTCGCCGAGGGCGGTGGCGACTTCGTCGCGGGAGAGGACGACGGTGCGGGGCATGCCGTTGCCGAGGTCCCTCCCCCGCACCTCGACCTTGCGCTCGTCGACCGGCCAGGCGCTCCCGATGGCGAGCTTGATCGACTCGGCCGCCTCGCCGGGGAGCACGAGATCGAAGGAGCGCTGGCAGAGCTGGCGGATCGCCTCGTCGAAGTCGTTGCCGCCGACGGGGAGGGAGGCCTCCGTGACGACGCCGCCGAGGGCCATGACGGCGATGTCGCTCGTCCCGGCCCCGACGTCCATCACCATGGAGGCGACGGGCTCGTCGAGGTGGAGCCTCGTGCCGATCCCGCAGGCGACGGCGTGCTCGATGAACTCGATGCGCCGCGCCCCCGCCTTCTTGAAGGAGCGCTCGAGGGCGCGGCGCTGCACGCCCGTGGCGGAACCGGGGACGCAGCAGAGCACCTCGGGCCGGTGGACACCGCGGTGGCGGGCCCGCTCGAAGACGTCGGCGGCGATCTGGTCGGTCAGCTCGAGATCGACGAGCTGGCCCTGGCGCACCGGCCGCACGAGGGCGACCTCGCCGGCGGCGCGGCCCGCCATCGCCCGGGCGGCCCGCCCGAAGGCGAGCAACTTCCCCGTCGGGATGTCGACGGCCGCCAAGGTCGGCTCGTCGACGAGGAGGCCGAGTGCCGGCTCGACGACAAGCGTGCGGGCCGTGCCGACGTCGATGGCGAGAGACCCGCTCACGAGCCGTCCACCTCGGCGACGGCCTGGGCGCTCGGGCTCCACCCGGAGCCGCCCGCCCAGTGCTCGAGCTTCCAGATGGGCAGCGTCGCCTTCAGCGTGTCGATGAGGAAGCGGCAGGCGTCAAAGGCCTCTGCCCGGTGCGGCGCCGACACGACGACGGCGACGGAGGTCTCCCCCACCTCGAGGTGGCCCGTGCGGTGCCACAGCACGACACGGCCGAGGTCGGGCACGCGGGCACGGGCGGCTGCTGCCAACTCGGCGAGGCGCCGGAGCACCTGGCTGTCGTAGGCCTCGTAGTCGACGGCGACGACGTCGCTGCGGCCCTCGGCGTTGTCGCGCACGACCCCGAAGAAACCCACCACCCCTCCCCACGCCGCCCCCTCCACCCACTCGAGGGCGCGTTGGCTCGGCAGCACCTCCTCCGAGAGGGCGAGCCAGTCGTCTCCGAGCGGTGGCTCGAAGGGGGATGCATCGGGCATGCACTGCATGGTACGCAGCACTCGGGACGGTCGCATACGCCGCCGCCTCGCACCGACCGCGCACACGAGCAGGCACTTGCTTTGTATCCTCGGGGGCCGTGACCGAAGCTTTTCACGAGTTCGATGAGGGCTTCGACGACGAAGAGCCTGGGCTCCTGCTGCCGCCGGACGATCGCGTCTGGCGCCACCCCTCCGAGCTGAGTGCCCATCCCACCGCCTCCATGGCCGCCGAGGTCTCCGCCGCCCGTGAGCGCTGGCTCTCCCGCACGCCGACGCGGGCGGGGGCCTGGTCGGCCGGGCTCGTGGGCGCCGTCCTCGCCACCGGCGTCGTCCTCGTCGGGACGCACCTCACGGTCTGGCTCGGGAAGCCGTCCCATCCGGCGGCGCCCATCGACGCCGTCGCCACGACGCTCGTGCGACCGGGCGTGAGCGAGGTCATCTCCCCCGGCATGGACAAGATCGCCGCCACGGTGCGCGCCGGCCTCACCGTCGTGCACGTCAGCAAGTCGGGCGGATCGGTCACCGGCAACGGCGTCGTGATGGCCTCCGACGGCAAGATCCTCGTCCCCCTCGAGCTCGTCCTCGGCGGCTCGGCCATCGCCGTGACGACCTCGGACGGCGCCGTCTACGCCGGGCGCATCATCGGGACCGACGAGGCGACTCAGCTCGCCGTCGTGAGTATCGGCATCAGCGGTGTCAGCAATGCCGCCTTCGCCCCCCTGGCGGCGAGCCGAACCGTCGTCGTGCCGGGCGGCTGGCTCGGCGTCGAGTGGTCGGGCGTCTCCGGCACCGCCGAGATCGACTCCGTGCTCTCGATCGGCTCGGTCAGCTCGGTCGGCGAGACCTCGGCAGGTGGGGCGTATCAGCTCCTCGACGCCGTGCACCTGCAGGCCCGCGATCTGGCGAGCGCCCCGATCGGGAGCGTTCTCGTCAGCAACACGGCCGAGCTCCTCGGCATCGTCACCGCCCGCACGGGCGACGACGTCGTGGAGGTTCCCGGCCCGCTCGCCGAGCTCGTCGGCCAGCAGATCGTCGAGCACGGTCGCGTCATCCACGGCTGGCTCGGGATCGAGGGCAAGACGACCTCTCCCCTCTCGTCGCCCCAGGTGACCTCCGACGTCATGCCGGCGCACGAGCTCCGCCTGCCTCCCGGCGTCGAGATCCTCGAAGTGGACGCCGGCACGCCCGCCTCCCTCGCCGGCCTGCGGGCGGGCGACGTCATCGAGGCCGTCGACGGCCAGGTGATCAACTCCATGCAGCAGCTGCAGGACATGCTCTACGTCATGCCTCCCCACACCGACGTCGCCTTGACCATCCAGCGCGGCTCCTCGGTCAGCACGGTCGAAGCCTTCCTGCAACCGGCAGCCTGACGGCCCCGGCCTGCGTAGCATCACCCAGGTGAGCGACACGCCGTTCTTCGGTGGGGGTGACTTCCTGCGCAACATGCTGGGCGACCTCGTCCGCATGATGCCGACGGGCCCTGGCGTGCAATGGCAGCTCGCCTATCAGCTGGCCGCGCAGATCGCCTCCGGGGGCGGCCCCGACGCCAACCCGGATCCGATCGAGCGGATCCGCCTGGAGGAGCTGAGCGCCATCGCCGAGCTGCACGTCGCCGAGGTGACCGGGATGCCCGTCTCGCCCTCCGGCACCTCCGTGCGCCTCGTGCCGACGAGCCGCGTCGAGTGGGCGCGCCGCATCCTCGACATCTGGCACCCCGTTCTCGACCGGCTCGTGGCCGTGCTGGCGCCCGACTTCGAGGGCGAGGCGACCGAGCCCGGCGAGGGCGGCAGTGCCTCCGGCGCCGGATCTCCCGACCCGTCGGCTCAGCTGGAAGGGCTCGGCGGGCCCGACGACGAGGCCGAGGCCGAGATGGAGGCGCTCCTCGGGCAGTGGGCGACGGCGATGTTCCCGGCCATGACGGCCTGGCAGGTCGGCTCCGTGGCGGGTCACCTCGCCGAGCGTGCCCTCGGGCAGTACGACGTGCCGCTCAGTGCCGCAACGGGCAACGAGCTCCTCGTCGTGACCGCCAACCTCGCCAGCGTGGCGGCCGACTGGAGCCTGCCCATCGACGACCTCCGCCTCTGGCTGTGCGTGCACGAGATGGCCTACCACACCGCCCTCTCGCGCCCGGCCGTGTCGGATCGCATCGCCAGCCTCGTCATCGAGCACGCCCAACGGGTCCGCCCCGATGCCGACGCCCTCGGCCAGTTGCTGCAGCAAGCCGACCCGAGCGACATGGCGTCCTTCGCCCAGATCCTCGGCGACCCGTCGGCACTGCAACAGGGAGAGGCGACAGCCGCCCTCGAGCAGGTGCGGGCCGAGTTGGACGCCGTCACGGCAGCCGTCTCCGGTTACGCCGAGTACGTCACGACGCTCATCGCCAACCGACTGATCGGCAACACCGTCCCGATCGGCGAAGCCATGCGCCGGCGCCGGGTCAGCCGCGGCGACGGTGAGAAGGTGGCAGAGACGCTCTTCGGGCTGCGGCTCGACCAGGCTCAGATCGACCGCGGCGCCCGTTTCGTCGCCGGTGTGCTCGACCGCTCCGGGGAGCTGCAGCTCGCCAAGATGTGGACGGACGCCACCCACCTGCCGACGCCGGCCGAGGTGGACGCCCCCGGGCTGTGGCTGGCCCGTCTCGAGCTACCGAGCGAGGGCTAGGGCCGGCGGCACACGGCCGGCCGCAGTCGCCGCCGCTGAGCCGCGCAGGACCCGCCAGCTCGGCCAGGCGCCGCCGGTCAGCCGACGGTCTCGACGTCCTCTTCGGGCACGCCGAGATCCCACTCGAGGATGACGTTCTCCCGCTCGGCGTCGCGCACGATGCGCTCACGGTTGCGGCGGAACTGCGGGTCGTGCGGCGGCAGCAGCACGAGGCGGGCGAGGGCACGCTGGCGGAACTCCTCGATGAGGCTCCTGTCACCGAATTCGGACTCCACCTCCCAGTGGGGGGCGACGGGACCGAGGTACACCATGCGAACGTGGCCGCGGGGTGGCTCCGGGGCCTGCTCGGGCTCTGGGGTAGGGGTCATCGTCATCGGCCGGAGTGTACCGGCCGCCCGGCACCGGCTCGCCCGCGCAGGTCGCAGGGCCGTGTACTGGACGTCTCGAAACTCTCAGCAAATCCGAAGGAAGAATTTGCCCTCGCGCGCTCGACTTTATGTTGCAAACCGGTAACAATTAGCGCAATGGACACTTCGTGGATGGCACGAGGCAAGTGCAAGGACCAGCCGCCAGACCTCTTCTTCCCGAGCGACGGGGTCGGAGTGGAGGTAGCGCGCCGGATCTGCGCCGATTGCCCGGTCAAGTCACCGTGTCTCGAGTACGCCATGGCGAACCACATCGACCACGGTGTTTGGGGTGGCACCTCGGAGCGGGAACGTCGTCGCATCGCCCGCCGCCGGCGCCTCGCCGCCTCGGCTTCTCTCTGAGCAACGCGCTCCCGCTTCCCGGGCTTCCTGCCGGCGGAGCCGTCGCGCCCCCTCCCGGCAGCACCGGGCGACCGCGCAAGCGGCGCGGTCGGAGGAGTAATCAGGAAGCGCTCTGCTGGGCGAGCACCCGCGCCCGGCGCACGCGGCGGCGCTCACGCTCGCTCATGCCGCCCCAGATGCCGAACTTCTCACCGTTGGCGATGGCGTAGTCGAGGCAGTCCTCCCGCACGACGCATCCGCGGCAGACCTCCTTCGCCTCCCGAGTGGAAGCCCCCCGCTCGGGAAAGAAGAGATCCGGATCGACCCCCATGCAGTTGGCGCGTGCCTGCCATGATCGGTCAGGACCCTCGAGAATCATCGACTGGAAGGCCACTGGCTTTCCCCTCCCCGTTGGCAACTCGCAGACGTGTAGTTACACGGCTGTAGTCATTGTGGACCTCCGGGGACCGAGATGCAAGCCGACCGTCGAAGCCGCCCCTTCGAGAGCGGGTGACGGTTGCGGCCTCTGAGCGCCGGCGCCGGGCGCCCGATCAAGCAGAACGCCCGCAGCGCCCCAGAGCGCAGGGGCGCGCGGTCAAGCAGAACGCCCGAAGCGCCCCATGGCGCGGCGGTGCTCGATGAAGTCCACGAGGACGTAGTCGCCGAGCGTCTCGGGCGTCGTGAAGAACGCCCGGCCGCCGTTCAGCTGCGTGATCTTCTCGATGAACTCGCGCAGGTGGCCGGTGGCGTCGAGAGCAAAGGTGTTGAGGCGGATGCCCTCCCGCGTGCAGCGCAACACCTCGGCGAGGGTGGCGTCCACCGTCGCCCGCACGGGCGGGTAGTTGAAGAAGACCTCGCCGTCCTCCATGAGGTGCGCCGTCGGCTCACCGTCGGTGATCATGACGATCTGCTTCGTGCCGGGATGGTTGGCGAGCATGCGGCGGGCGAGGATGAGGGCGTGCTGCATGTTCGTCCCGTAGACGAAGTCCCAGGAGACTTCCGGCAGCTCGGCTGCCCGTATCTCGCGGGCGATCTCCGAGAACCCCACCATGCCGAGATAGTCCCGCGGGAACTGGCTCGAGATGAGCGAGTGCAGGGCGATGGCGACCTTCTTGGCGGCGAGGAAGTTGTCCCGCATCGGCATCGAGAGCGAGAGGTCGAGGAGGAGGACCGTGGCGCAGCTCGTGAGGTGCTCCGTCTGCTCGATCTCGAAGTCGCCCGGCTGCAGCCGTACCGGGAAGCGCACGCCGGCACCGGCGCCGCCGGCGGCCTCCTCCCCGAGGGCGCCCGCCTCGCGCCGCAGGGCGTTGCGCACCGTTCGCTCGATGTTCAAGTTGAAGGGGTCGCCGAACTCGTACGGCTTCGTCTGGTCCGCCCGCTCGTGCCCGGATCCCTGCATCGTCAGCTCGTGACCGCCGAGGCGGTCCTTCGAGAGGTGGGAGAAGAGCTCGCGCAGCGCCCGCTGCCCGATGTGGCGCAGGCCGCGGGGCGTCAGCTCGAGCCGACCCTCCTGGTTCTCGACGAGGCCGGCATCCTCCAGGCGCTTGGCGAGCTTGGCGAGCTCGGCCAGTGAGGCGGCCGAGTCGTTGCCGAGCAGCTCACGCGCCCGCTCGAGATCGACCTCGGCGAGTGCGCCCGGCTGCGGGCTGCCGGAGAGGAGCTGCTCGAGCTGGTCGAGCTCCCCGAGGCGCGAGAAGAGGTCGGAGGCCTCCGCCAGGCCGGGGGCGTCCGCCCCGGAGAACGAGACGCGGCGATCCCAGGGGGCGTCCGGGAACATCGAGCGGAGGTTGCCGGCGAGGCGGTTCATCTGCCACGAGAGATCCATGTCGCCGAGGAGGTCGTCCATGAGGGCCTGCAGCTGCTGGCGCTGCCCGGCCGTCATGGAGGCGAGCATGGCCGAGGTGGCCGCCATGCGTTGCGCCAGCTGCTCGAGGAGCTCGTCGAGGTTCTGCGGGTCGCCCGGGAAGAAGTCGCCGAAGGAGTCCATGAACTGCTGGAAGCTCGGGTCGAGCTCCTCGCCCGCCTCCTTCTGCTCGAGCATCTTGTTGAGGGCGTCGAGGGCCTGCCGCAAGCGGTCGCGCTCCTCCGGGCCCATGCCGGAGAGGGCGCCGGCGGCCTGGTCGAGGTAGGACTGCACGACCTCCTGCTTGAGGCGTTCGGTCAGCTCCTCGAATTTCTCCCTCGCCTCGCTCGAGGCGAACTCGTAGCCGGAGAGCGCCCGCATCTTGCCGGCGAGGTCGTCGGGCAGGAGACCGAGCTCGCTGCGCCGCTCCGCCACGACCTCGTCGGTCACCTCCTGGCGGCGGGCGTCGCCGGACTCGCGCCCCTCGGACTCGAGCTCGTCGAGGGCCTGGCGCTCCATGGCGACGATCTCGTCGAGCTCGGCGGCGATCTCCGAGTAGACACCGCCGAGGTCGTACTGCTCGCGCTCCTCACGGCGGCGCTCCCGGAGGCGCTCCAGCAGCTCGCGCAGCCCGGCGATGCGCTTGCCGTCCCGGTCGGCAAAGCCGCGTTGCATCATGCGCCGCAGGGCGGCGCCGACGTCCCCGTGGTACATGACGTCGTCGTTGATCTCCGCCAGGATGGCGTCGGCGTCGAGATCGAAGCCTTGCTGGGTTCCGTCCCAACGCGAGTAGGAGGCACGAGCCACGAGGCCAAGTGTAGGAAGCCGGCGGGCACACGGTGAGCGGCGGGCGGGGGACCTGCCGCCCGCGCGTCTCAGTAGGCTCCCTCGGGTTATGTCTGATCCATCTCATCTCGCCCCAGCGACCGTCGAAGGTGATCCGGAGCAACCGCCCGCAGCGTCGACGCTCGGTGAGCTGAAGGCCTCCGGCTACCGCTCCGAGCCCGTCAAGCGGGAGATGCGCCGCAACCTCCTCGCCCGCATCGCCGAAGGCCGGCCCGTCGTGGACGGCGTCCTCGGCTACGACGACGACGTCCTGCCCGCCCTCGAGAACGCCATCATCGCCGGCCACGACATCATCATCCTGGGCGAGCGCGGGCAGGCCAAGAGCCGCATGATGCGCTCCCTCGTCGAGCTCCTCGACGAGTGGCTCCCCGTCGTGGAGGGCTCCGAGATCCACGACGACCCCTTCGCCCCCGTCTCCCACTTCGCCCGCGAGGTCGTCTCCGCCCAGGGCGACGACACCCCCATCGCCTGGGTGCACCGCTCGCAGCGCTACGGCGAGAAGCTCGCCACGCCCGACACGTCCATCGCCGACGTCATCGGCGAGGTCGACCCCATCAAGATCGCCGAGGGCCGCTACCTCTCCGACGAGCACACCATCCACTTCGGCCTCGTGCCCCGCTCCAATCGCGGCATCTTCGCCGTCAACGAGCTGCCCGACCTCGCCGAGCGGATCCAGGTCGGCCTCCTCGACGTCCTCGAGGAGCGCGACATCCAGATTCGCGGCCACAAGGTGAGGCTGCCGCTCGACGTCATGCTCGTGGCATCGGCCAACCCGGAGGACTACACGAACCGCGGCCGCATCATCACGCCGCTGAAGGACCGCTTCGGCACGCGGCTTCGCACCCACTACCCGCTCGACATCGAGACCGAGCTGACGATCATCCACCAGGAGGCGCAACCCCTCGACTTCCGCGGCGTCCGCGTCGAGGTGCCCCCCTTCATGGCCGAGATCGTCGCCCGCGTCAGCCAGCTCGCCCGCCGCAGCCCCCGCGTGAGCCAGCGCTCCGGCGTCTCCGTGCGCCTCAGCGTGGCGAACTACGAGACCCTGGCGGCGGCTTCGGTGCGACGGGCCATCCGCCACGGCGAGCACGAGGCCGTCCCCCGCGTGAGCGACCTCGACGCCCTCTGGTCCTCCACGCTCGGCAAGCTCGAGATCGAGTCGCTGGAGGAGGGCGAGGACGAGGAGGTCGTCGAGAAGCTCTTCAAAGCCGCCGTCCTGCAGACCTTCCGGGAGACCTGTCCCACCGAGCAGCTCGGGCAGGTCGTGGGGGGTTTCGAAGACGGCACCGTCGTGCACGCCGGCCCGGATCTCGACTCGGCCGCCTATCTCGGCGTCCTCGAGGCCATCCCGGCGCTGCGGCCGACGGCCATCGCCCTCGCCGGCTCGGAGAGCCCGGGCGCCCTTGCCAGTGCCATCGAGCTCGTGCTCGAAGGCCTCCATCTCTCGAAACGCCTCAACAAGGACGCCGCCGGCCCCCGCGCCACCTACCGCTCCCGCTCCTGAGCGGCCGGCCGAACTCGCCAGCGGCGCCTCAATGGTGGAATGATCGCTAGCGCCCGAAATTCTCGCCTCGGTGCAGCCACCGGGGCCAGGGTGACCCGGCCGGAAGCACTACTCGGAAGGCACCGCATTTGAGCATCGTGCAGGACACCAACGCGACACCTGTGCCAATCCCCGTCACGATTGGCGCCCCGCGAGGAGGCCCTCCCCGCTCAGAGGTGCTGAGGCTGGACCGCTGGTGGGTACAGCCGCTCGCCACGGGCCTCGGCCTGCTCGCCTTCGTCGCCTACGGCACCTGGACGGCGTTCCGGGGCGGCCACTACTTCGTCGGCTACCCCCGCGACTACCTCTCGCCCTTCTACTCGCCCTGCCTCGTCAACAGCTGCGGGCCGGCCGCCCAGTTCGGCCACATCGGGAGCATCGGGACCGTCTCGCCCGCCCTCCTCATCCTCATCTTCCCGATGGGGTTCCGCCTCACCTGCTACTACTACCGCAAGACCTACTACCGGTCGTTCTGGGCCTCCCCGCCCGCCTGTGCCGTCGCCGACGCCGGTTCCACCTCGCCCGGCGGGCTGCGCAGCCGCTACAGCGGTGAGACCCGCTTCCCCCTCGTGCTGCAGAACATCCACCGCTACTTCTGGTACTTCGCCGTCGTCTTCGGGTGCCTGCTCACCTGGGACGCCGTCGAGGCCTTCCGCTTCCCGGGCGGCATCGGGATGGGGCTCGGCACCCTCTTCTTCGTCATCAACGCCGTCCTCATCTGGAGCTACACGCTGGGCTGCCACGCCTGCCGGCACCTGTGCGGGGGCGGCGTGAAGCGCTTCTCCCGCTCGCCGCTCCGCTTCCGCTTCTGGCGCGACATCGTCTCGCCCCTCAACGAGCACCACCAGCTCTTCGCCTGGGTGTCGCTCGGCTGGATCGCCTGGACCGACTTCTACGTCTACCTCGTCGCCATGGGCACCATCCACGATCCGAGGTTCTTCTGATGGCCGACCACGAGACGCACGACTACGACGTCGTCATCATCGGCGCCGGCGGCGCCGGCATGCGGGCGGCCGTCGAGTCGCTCGCCACGGGCGCCCCCACCGCCCTTGTCTGCAAGTCGCTCCTCGGCAAGGCCCACACCGTCATGGCGGAGGGCGGCGTCGCCGCCGCCATGGGAAACGTCTGGTCGGAGGACAACTGGCGGGTGCACTTCCGCGACACCATGCGCGGCGGCAAGATGCTGAACAACTGGCGCATGGCCGAGCTGCACGCCCAGGAGTCGCCTGACCGCGTCTACGAGCTCGAGGAGTGGGGCGCCCTCTTCGACCGCACCCCGGACGGCCGCATCCTGCAGCGGGACTTCGGCGGCCACCGCTATGCCCGCCTCGCCCACGTCGGCGACCGGACGGGCCTCGAGCTCATCCGCACGCTGCAGCACCGCGCCGTGGCGCTCGGCATCGACGTCTACATGGAGTGCAAGATCGTCCGGCTCCTCGTCGGCGCCGACGGGGCCGTGAACGGGGCGGTGGGTTTCTGGCGGGAGAGCGGCAAGTTCGTGACGTTCTCGGCCAAGTCCGTCGTGCTCGCCACCGGCGGCGTCGGCAAGACCTGGAAGTTCACCTCCAACTCGTGGGAGTCGACGGGGGACGGGCATGCCCTCGCCCTCTGGGCGGGCGCCGACATGATCGACATGGAGTGCGTGCAGTTCCACCCGACCGGCATGGTGTGGCCCCCGTCGGCCCGCGGCCTCCTCGTCACCGAGGGCGTGCGGGGCGACGGGGGCGTCCTCAAGAACATCGACGGCGAGCGCTTCATGTTCAACTACATCTCGCCCTACTTCGCCGCCGAGACGGCGGACACGATCGAGGAGGGCGACAAGTGGTACACGAACAAGGCGGACTACCGGCGGCCTCCTGAGCTGCTGCCCCGCGACGAAGTGGCGCGGGCGATCAACTCGGAGGTGAAGGCCGGCCGCGGCAGCCCGCACGGCGGCGTCTTCCTCGACATCGCCTCCCGCCGCCCCGCCGAGGAGATCCGCCGCCGCCTCCCCTCCATGTACCACCAGTTCAAGCAGCTCGCCGACGTCGACATCACGACCGACGCCATGGAGGTCGGGCCGACCTGCCACTACATCATGGGCGGCGTGCGCGTCGACGCCGACACGGCCGCCACGACCGTGCCCGGCCTCTACGCCGCCGGCGAGGTGGCGGGCGGCATGCACGGCGCCAACCGCCTCGGGGGCAACTCCCTCTCGGACCTCCTCGTCTTCGGGCGACGCGCCGGCCTGGCGGCGGCCGAGCACGCCCTCGGGCGCCCCGCCCCCAAGCTGGACGACGCCGCCGTCACGGCCGTCGTCGATCATGCCCTCAGCTTTTTCGAGAACGACTCCGGAGAGAACGCCTACACGGTCCACCACGACCTGCAGGACGCCATGCAGGACCTCGTGGGCATCATCCGCACCGAGAGCGAGCTGCTGGAGGCGAAGGACAGGCTCTCCGAGCTCGACAAGCGGGCGGCCGCCGTCTCGGTGGAAGGCAACCGCTCCTTCAACCCCGGCTGGCACCTCGCCCTCGACCTCGAGTCGATGCTGGCGTGCGCCCGCTGCACCACCCTCGGGGCCATCGAACGGCGGGAGAGCCGCGGCGGCCACACGCGGGAGGACTACCCGAAGCCGGATCCCGAGCTCGAGAAACTCAACATGGTCACCCGCCTTCGCGACGGCAGCGTCGTCGTCGTGCCGGAGGCCAAGCCGGTCATGCCGGCCGAGCTCGCCGAGCTCTTCGAGGAGGGCAACTGATGGGCGACGCCGCCGAGATCGTCATGCGGCTCTGGCGCGGGGACTCCTCCGGGGGCGCCTTTGAGACCTACCACCTGCCTGCCGAGGAAGGCGAGGTCGTCCTTGACGTCGTGCACCGCATCCAGGCGACGCAGGCGCCCGACCTCGCCGTGCGATGGAACTGCAAGGCGGGCAAGTGCGGCTCGTGCTCGGCCGAGATCAACGGCAAGCCCCGCCTCATGTGCATGACCCGCATGAGCACCCTCCCGCCCGGCGAGATCACCATCTCGCCGATGCGGGCCTTCCCCGTCATGCGCGACCTCGTGACCGACGTCTCCTACAACTTCGAGGTGGCAAAGCGCATCCCGGAGTTCACGCCGTCGCCGAAGCCGCCGGAGGGCTACCGGATGGCCCAGGTCGATATCGACCGCGGGCAGGAGTTCCACAAGTGCATCGAGTGCTTCTTGTGTCAGAACGTCTGCCACGTCATCCGGGACCACGAGGACAACAAGCCGCGCTATGCCGGCCCTCGTTTCTTCGCCCGCCTCGCCGAGCTCGAGATGCACCCCCTCGACACGCTCGATCGTCGCCGCTACATCTCCGAGGCGATGGGCATCGGGTTGTGCAACATCACCAAGTGCTGCACCGAGGTGTGCCCGGAGGACATCCACATCACCGACAACGCCATCATCCCCCTCAAAGAGCGTGTCGTGGACTCCCGCTACGACCCCATCGTGTGGCTCGGGCGCAAGATCGCCGGCCGGCCCTCCCCCCTGCCGGCCGCCGAGGCCGCCAAGTACACGGGTGCGGCGGCCCTCGCCGCCCGTGCCGGGACGGTCGCCGCCGTGGCGGCAGGCGCCAGCGCCGCAACGGAATCGCCAGCACCGCCGGGCGCAACGGGCTGACTCGGCCGTGCCCGAGCAGGCCGGCATCGAGTTCCTCTCGGCCGAATGGTTCGCCGCCATGGCTCTCGCCCTCGAGCGGGTGGAGCCGGCCGGCGGGGAGGCCGTCGTCCTCGGCCAGATCGTCACGGGCGTGCCGTCGGCCGCCGGGGGCGACGTCTGCTACGCCATCTCGCTCGGCGGGAACGGCCCGGGCAGCGTCACGGTCGGATCCCTCGACTCGGCCGACGTCGTGCTCGTGACCGCCTACGCCGACGCCCGCGCCATGGCGACGGGGGCGGCCTCGGCCGCCTCCCTCATCGCCGCCGGCCGCGTGAAGATCCGCGGGGATGCCGCCCGTCTCGTGGCGGCGGCCGCCCTCGTGGAAGCGGCCGGAGCGGCCATGGGCGACGTTCACCGGATCGTCACGTAGGCCACGACCGCTCGGCCCCCTCCGGGGATAGGCTGAGCCGATCGGATTCCACGGAGGGAGACAGGCATGACGCTCACCGGCGTGATCGACGATCAGATGCTTCAGCGATATCGGCAGCTGCTCGACCAGGAAGACGCAGCCTTCGATGAGCTCGAGCACGCGTACGAGGACGGCGATCGTGATCACTTCGAGGCGGATCTCTCCCTGTGGGCGTCTGCTGCGCAGCGGCGCTTGGTCTACCTGCGGCAGATGGGTGTCGACCTCGAGCTGAAGGTGACCTGAGACACGAGGCGGGCAGGCGGCCAGCGGGGCCGAGAGTTCGGGCACCGTTCATCCGAGCGACGGACGACCGACTTTCCAAACAGGGCGTAATGCGGCATAGTTGCTGAGGCTGGGTGCGGTGTAGAGGGTGCTCCGCAGACGACACGCGGGGGGTAAGTGGCGGCTCAAAGGCCTGAAGAGGCCCTGCAGTTCTTCATCGGTGGAGATATCAGTGAGCGCGAGGTGGGCGCGAGCCGCCCAAAGGTGCTGCTCACCAGCCACTTCGAAACGGGCCAGATGCTGGCGTCGGGACGGCGCCTCCGCAGGTTCGCCTTCGTCTCGGCCGCCTCCCTCCTCTGCGGCTGCACGACCTTCGTCATCATCGGGGTCGCCCACGTCCTCGTCGACGGCCCGTCGCTCGTCTTCACGCAGAACTACATGATGCTCGGCGGCGTGGCGGGCGTCGTCGTCGTGTTCCTCACCTGGCGCAGCCGGCCGGACCTGGCGCGCAGCGCCGACGGCTATCTCGAGGAGTGGGTGGAGGCCGCTCGCGAAGCCGTCATCGTCGCCCTCGTCCTCGCCATCGTGGCGTTCTTCTGGCGTCCCGGCATCCTGCTGCGCAGCCCCTTCTCCCGCGGCACCATCCTGCTCGCCATCCCGCTCCTGACGGCTTCCCTCGGAGCAGCCCGCTCCGCCGTCCGCCTCGTCCTGCTCCGCCTCCGCCTGGCGGGGCACAACCTGGCGTCCGTCGTCGTCCTCGGCGACGGGCCTTCCGCCCTCTCGTTCATGAAGAGCCTGGAGGCCACCGTCGGTCTCGGCTATCGCGTCATCGCCCACGTCACCGACACCGAGGTGGACCACGACCTCGGCGGCGTGATGGAACGGTTGGCCTCGGACGTCCCCATCGACGAGGTCGTGATCGCCTCCTTCTCGATGGCTCCCGAGCAGGTCGCCCGGCTCGTGAGCCACCCCGGCATGCGGGGGGCGCGCCTTCGCGCCGTGCCCGAGCTGTTCGGCCTGCCCCCCTCCAAGGTGCAGATCGAGTCGTTCGGTGACTTCCCGGTGCTGACGCTGTTCGAGAACCCGGTGCGCGGCCCGCACTGGGTCGTCAAGCGCGCCGTCGACGTCGCCGGCGCCGCCTTCCTGCTCCTCGTGATGGGCCTTCCCATGCTGGCGATCGCCCTCGTCGTCCGCCTCACCTCACCGGGTCCGGTGCTCTTCCGCCAGGAACGCGTCGGCATGGACGGCAAGCGTTTCCAGTTGCTCAAGTTCCGCTCCATGACGGCGGGCGTCTCCGATCAGGTCCACCGCGACTTCATGTTCGAGATGCTCGCCGGCCAGGCCGGGGCGGGTGACGACGCCTTCTTCAAGCTGACGGACGATCCCCGCATCACCAAGATCGGGCGCATCCTGCGGCGTTTCTCGGTCGACGAGCTCCCCCAGCTCCTCAACGTCCTCGGGGGCGACATGAGCCTCGTGGGTCCTCGCCCTGCACTTGCCTACGAAGTCGACCTCTACGAGGACTGGCAGCTCCGCCGCCTCGACGTGCTCCCCGGCATGACGGGCCTCTGGCAGGTGAGCGGACGCTCCCGGCTCAGCCCGGCCGACATGCTGCGTCTCGACGTGCACTATGCCGAGACGTGGTCGCTCTTCAAGGATTTCCTCATCATCTTGAAGACGGTGCCGGCCATCCTTCGCGACGACGCTCGCTGAGGCCAGCGGCTCCGGCCGGCGGGTCGGCGCTGCCGGCGCACCGACGGCGAAATCTCGTTCCGTGGCCCTGCTCTGTGCATCGAGGCCACGGCCGGAACCTGCCGCCCTTACCGGCCTCCTCAGGCGCCGGGGAGAAGGTGCCGCACGTCCTGCTGCTCCTCGAGGAGCTCGTCGGTCGTGAGGCGGATGCGCTCGGCGGCGAAGGGGCCGTGCTCGATCCCTTCGACGACCGTCCAGCTCGAGCCGTCGCTTCGCACCGGGAAGCCGAACTGGAGCCCCTCCGGCACGCCGTACTCGCCCCTCGAGACGACCGCCAGCGAGGTCCAGTCCCCCTCCGGCGTCGGCTCGAGGACGCTGCGGACCGAGTCGATGGCGGCGTTGGCGGCGGAGGCGGCCGAGGAGAGGCCGCGCGCCTCGATGATGGCGGCTCCCCGGCTCTGCACCGACTTGATGAAGGCCGTCTCGAGCCAGTCACGCTCGCCGATGACGTCGGGTACCGGCTTGCCACCGATGCGGGCGTGCTCGAAGTCGGGGAACTGCGTGGAGGAGTGGTTCCCCCAGATGGCGAGGTTCGTGACCTCCGAGACGGGGACGCCGGCCCGCTGGGCGAGCTGTCCCTTCGCCCGGTTCTCGTCGAGGCGCGTCATGGCGAACCAGCGGTCGGCCGGTATCTCGGGGGCGTTGCAGCGGGCGATCAGGCAGTTCGTGTTGCACGGGTTGCCGACGACGAGGATGCGCACGTCGGCGGCGGCGTTCCCGGCGATGGCGCGGGCCTGCGGGGCGAAGATGCCGCCGTTGATGCCGAGGAGGTCCTTTCGCTCCATGCCGGCCTTGCGCGGGACGGAGCCGACGAGGAGCGCCCACGAGACGCCGGCGAAACCGGCGGCGAGGTCCGTCGTCGTCTCGATGCCGGCAAGGAGCGGGAAGGCGCAGTCGCTCAGCTCCATGACGACGCCCTCGAGCGCCTTCATGGCGGGTTCGATCTCGACGAGGTGGAGGACGAGGGGCTGCCCGGTCCCGAGGAGGTCGCCGGAGGCGACCCGGAACAGCAGGGAGTAGCCGATCTGTCCGGCTGCACCCGTCACGGCGACATGGAGGGGAGGTCTGGAAGTCATGGAGTCACTCACGTGATCGGACACTAATGGCACGGCTCAGAGGCGATCCGTGATCGCCTCGGCGAACTCGCTGCAGCGGACCTCCCTGGCGCCCTCCATGAGGCGGGCGAAGTCGTAGGTGACGATCTTGTCGGCGATGGTCTGCTCGAGCGCCCGCACGATGTCGTCGGCGGCGTCCTGCCAGCCGAGGTGCTCGTACATGAGGACGCCGGAGAGCAGGACCGAACCCGGGTTGACCTTGTCCTGGCCGGCGTACTTCGGCGCCGTGCCGTGCGTCGCCTCGAAGACGCCGTGGCCCGTGACGTAGTTGATGTTGCCTCCGGGGGCGATCCCGATGCCGCCGACCTGGGCGGCCAAGGCGTCGGAGAGGTAGTCGCCGTTGAGGTTCGTCGTGGCGATGACGTCGAACTCGTCCGGCCGCGTGAGCACCTGCTGGAGCGTGATGTCGGCGATGGAGTCCTTCACGAGGATCTTGTCGCCCGGGCGGCCGTCGCAGTCGTCCCAGCCGACGGCGACGTCGGCGAACTCGTCCCGCACGACTTCGTAGCCCCAGGTGCGAAACGCCCCCTCCGTGAACTTCTGGATGTTCCCCTTGTGCACGAGGGTGACGCTCGTGCGCCCGCGCTTGACGGCGTAGTTGAGGGCCGCCCGCACGAGCCGCTTCGAGCCGGTCTCCGAGACGGGCTTGATCCCGATGCCGGAGTCTGGGCGGATCGACCACCCGTAGTTCTCCTGCAGGAACTCGATGAGACGGCGGGCGTCCTCGGTGCCCTCCTGCAGCTCGAGGCCGGCATAGACGTCCTCGGTGTTCTCCCGGAAGATGACCATGTCGACCTTCTCCGGGTGGCGGACGGGCGAGGGGACGCCCGTGAACCAGCGGACGGGCCGCAGGCAGACGTAGAGGTCGAGCAGCTGCCGCAGCGCCACGTTGAGGGAGCGGATGCCGCCCCCGATGGGCGTCGTGAGCGGTCCCTTGATCCCGATGAGGTGATCGCGGAAGGCCTCCACCGTCTCGTCGGGCAGCCACTCCCCCGTCGCCTTGAACGCCTTCTCCCCGGCGAGGACCTCTTTCCACTCCACGCGGCGGCCGTGCTTTGCAGCCGCGGCGTCGAGCACGAGCTTGGCTGCCGGCCAGATGTCGACGCCCGTCCCGTCCCCCTCGATGAAGGGGATGATCGGCTCAGCTGGTACCTGCAGGACGCCGTCGGGCGACATCGTGATCTTTTCTGCCATGAGCCGGAGCCTATGGGAGATGTGCCCGTTCGGCCCACTCCGGCGGGCGCCAAGGCGGCGGTAGCGTGCTCGGCGAGGAGGAGGTGGGGCGTGGGGCGGGAGAGCGAACGTGAGCTCGGCGATCCGCCCGGCGGCGGGGCCGCCGGGGACTCCCTCGAAGGACGCCTGAGCGCCCTCGAGGCGGCAGTCGAGGAGGTGAGGCGGCGTCAGGTCGTGGCGGAGCTGCGCTCGGATCCGGCCCACCTGCTGAGCGGGGTGGCTGAAACCCGCCGCATCGTGCGCCAGGACCTCGACGACCTCGCCGAGACGCTCGCCCGCTGGGACGTGCCCCTCTCGCCGGCCGATGAGCTCGAGCTGCAGCGGGTGGCGCTCGTCGCCCAGGGCCTCTCCGGCGCCCGCCGCGCCACCGTGCATCTCGTCGTCGACGTCGCCGGCACGCTGTCGCCCGCCGGCCTCGAGCGGCTGGCGGCGGCGGCCCACGTGCTCTCGAGCCGCTCCCGCCGGACGGTGCCCGTCATCGTCGCCCTGCGGCCGCCGACGCTCGAACAGACAGAGCGAGCGGCCGCCCTCGGCGTCGAGATCGTCCTCCCCGGCTGAGACGCCCTCCGGGCCGCCCCGGGGCGCAACACGGGCGACGCCGGCGCTGCGGCGCGGCGGGCGGCCGGCGCCCTCAGACCGGCCCCGTCGCTCACTGGTGAGGCGGCCGTCCATGCGACAGACTGCGGGCATGGATGAACTCAGCGGCCGCGTGGCCGTCGTCACGGGGGCAGCAAGCGGCATCGGGCTGGCGATGGCGAACGCCTTTGCGGCCGAGGGAATGCGCCTCGTTCTCGCCGACGTCGACGTCGAAGGGCTCGAGGTCGCCTGCAAGAACCTCAACAAGACGGGTGAAGGCGCCATCGCCGTCCCGACCGACGTGCGGGACCCCGCCGCCGTCGACGCCTTGCGCGACGCCGCCCTGCACGCCTTCGGGGCGGTCCACGTCGTGTGCAACAACGCCGGTGTCGGCGTCGGCGGCCCCATCTGGCAGGTGCCGCTCGAGTCGTGGCAGTGGATCTTCGGCGTCAACTTCTGGGGCGTCGTGCACGGCATGCGCTCGTTCGTGCCCCTCCTCCTCGAGCAGGGAGAGGGACACGTCGTCAACACCGCCTCGGCCGCCGGCCTCATGCCCTCGCCCTTCCTCGGGCCATACTCGGCCACGAAGTTCGCCGTCGTCGCCGTCTCCGAGACGCTCGCCATGGAGCTGACCGGGAGCGGCGTCGGCGTCTCGGTCGTCTGCCCGCTCTTCGTGCGCACCCGCATCCACGAGTCCGACCGCAACGCCCCGCCGGAGGTGGTCGCCGTGGCGGGCGACGACGGCGACTCGCTCGCCGGAGGCCGCGAGATGCTCGCCGGCTTCGTCAACTCGGGGATCGCCCCCGAGGTCGTGGCCGATCGCGTCGTGGAGGCCGTAAAGGGCGGGAGTTTCTGGGTGTTCCCGCACGACGAGATCCGTCAGATCGTGCGAGAGCGCGGCGAGAGCATCGCCGCAGGCACCCCGCCGGCCTTCACGATCCTTGCCTGAGCGGGCTCGCCGGCTTGGGCTGGCGACCTCACGGGCAGCCGATCGCCCGCCCCGGCCGGCTCAGCGACTCGCCACGCTGCGCTCAGCCGCCCGCACGGCGTTTCGCAGCAGTTCTGCCCGCGTCATCGGCCCGACGCCTCCGAGGCGCGGCGTGATCCAGCCGGCCACCTCGGCGACCTCGTCGGTCACGTCCGAGAAGAGCTTGCGCCCCTCCCAGGTCGTGCCTGCCCCCACGACGGCGGCCCCCGGCTTGACGATGTCCGGCGTCACGAGGCCGGCCCTGCCGGCCGCCGCCACGACGATGTCGCCCGTGCGCACGTAGCTGCCGAGGTCGGCGACGCCCGTGTGGACGACCGTGACGGCGGCGTTGCAGCCGGGGCGCTTCAGCGACAGCAGCATGGCGAGGGGGCGGCCGATCGTGAGCCCGCGGCCGATGATGACGACGTGGCGCCCTTCGACGGGCACCTCGTAGGCGCCGAGCAGCTCGAGGATGCCGGCCGGCGTGCACGGGAGCGGACCCGGCGTGCCCATGACGAGGCGGCCGAGGTTCACCGGGTGCAGCCCGTCGACGTCCTTCTCCGGGTCGACGGCGAGAAGGGCGGCCTCCTCGTCGAGGCCTTTCGGCAGCGGCAGTTGGATGAGGTAGGCGTGGATGGCGGGGTCGTCGTTGAAGCGGGCGATGGCGGCCATCAGGTCCGCCTGCGAGACGTCGGCCGGCAGGTGCTCGTGGGCGGAGGCGATGCCGATCTCGGCGCAGTCCTCGTGCTTCTTGGCGACATAGCGGGCACTCGGGGCATCGTCGCCGACGAGGATGGTGCCGAGCCCGGGGGTCGTGCCGGCGGCCGAGAGGGCGGCGACCTTTTCGGCAAGCTCAGACTTGACCTTCTGGGCGAGGGCTTCGCCGTCCATCAGTATCGCTGTCATCTCGTTCCTCTCCTGTCACTCGTCGACTGTGCCGCCCTCAATGGCGGAAATGGCGTTCCCCCGTCAGCACGAGGGCGATGCCGCGCTCGTCGGCGGCGGCCACGATCTCGTCGTCGCGGAGCGACCCGCCCGGCTGCACGACGGCGCCGACCCCGGCATCGGCGACGGCGTCGAGCCCGTCGCGGAAGGGGAAGAAGGCATCGCTGGCGGCGGCGCCCCCGACGGCTCGCCCGTCGGCCTTGCGGGCGGCGATGCCGGCGGCGTCGACGCGGCTCTGCTGCCCGCAACCCACGCCCACGACCTGGCCGTCTCTCGCCAGCACGATGGCGTTCGACGAGGTGCGGGCACAGACGAGCCAGGCAAGCTGCAGATCCCGCCACTGCTGGTCGGTCGGGGCGACCTTCGAGGCCACCGTCCAGGTGTCGCGGCCGGCGAGGAGCCGGTCCGGCTCCTGCACGAGGGCACCTCCGTCGATCTGGCGCAGGCGCCAGCCGAGCTCGGAGGGGGGCGACACCTGCAGCGCCCGCATGTTCCTCCGGCGCTCGGCGAAACGCCGCAGCCCCTCCTCGCCGTAGCCGGGTGCCACGAGGACGTCGGCGAGGGGGTTGGCGATGATGGCTTCCGCCACGGCGTCGTCGACCGCCCCGGAGAGGGCGACGATGCCCCCGAAGGCCGAGAGCGGATCCGCCTCGAAGGCGAGCCGGTAGGCGGTGCCCACGTCGGATGCCACGGCGACCCCGCAGGGGTTGGCGTGCTTGACGATGACGGCCGCCGCGCTTGCCGCCATCTCGGCGACCTCGTGCACGAGGCGCCAGGCGGCGTCGGCGTCGAACAGGTTCAGGTACGAGAGCTCGCGGCCCCCGTGCTGCACGGCCGAGTCCCAGCAGCCCGGGGGGTCGCCCATGAGCCGGTAACGGGCGCCCATCTGGTGCGGGTTCTCCCCGTAGCGCAACGCCTGGGCGTGCTCGAGGGCGAGATGCACGGTCGGGGGCAGCTCGGCGCCTTCGCCGCGGGCCGGCTCGTCGAACCAGGAGACGATGGCGGCGTCATACGCGGCGACGTGGGCGAAAGCGGCGCGGGCGAGGCGTCGGCGGGTCGCTTCGGTCACCTCGCCTTCCCGGCGCAGCTCGTCGAGGATCAGCCCGTACTCGGCCGGATCCACCACGACGGCGACGTGGGCGTGGTTCTTGGCGGCTGCCCGCACCATCGTGGGGCCACCGATGTCGATCATCTCGACCGACGGCTGCGACCGGAAGGGGTAGAGGTTGCAGGCGACGAGGCCGATCGGCTCGATCCCCTGGGCGCCCAGGTCGGCACGGTGGGCGGGGTCGTCGAGGTCGGCCAGGATGCCGCCGTGGATGGCCGGATGAAGCGTCTTCACGCGGCCCCCCAACATCTCGGGCGCCCCCGTGACGTCCTCGACGCTGCGATGGGCGATGCCGGCACGCGAGAGGGCCTGCGACGTCCCGCCGCTCGCCACGAGCTCGACGCCCAGAGCGCTCAGCCCGGCGGCGAAGCCTTCCAGTCCGCTCTTGTCGTACACCGACAGCAGCGCTCTCACGAGTGTGACCTCCCTGCCTCGATCGACGTGCTCGGGCCGCCCATCGGGGCGTCGTCGCCGGCTCTCTCGATGACGGCCCGGATGGCGGCTGGGTAGAGCCGGCGCTCCACCGCCTTGATGCGCTCGTGGAGCGAGGACGGCGTGTCACCCGGCTCGATGGCGACGCGCTCCTGCGCGAGGATCGGGCCGTCGTCGACCTCGAGTGTGGCGACGTGCACCGTGCACCCCGTCTCGCTGACACCGGCGGCGAGCGCATCCTCGACGGCGTGCCAGCCCTTGAACGCCGGCAAGAGCGCCGGGTGGGTGTTGAGGATGCGTCCCGGATACGCCTCATGGATGGAATGGCCGAGCACCGTCCCGTACCCTGCCATTGCCAGGAGGCCGACGTCATATCGAGCGAGGGCGGCCACGACGTCGTCGGTGAAGCGCTCCCGGTCGAAATCGCCCGAGAAACTCGCCCGCAGGACGCGTTCGACCGGGATGCCGGCGCCACCCGCCACCGTCTCGGCCCCGCACGAGCGGTCGACGACGACGACAGCGACGGGCAGGCCGGCCTTGACGAGGGCCTCGAGGATGCTGCCCGTCCCGGAGGCGAGGACGGCGATGCGCACCAAGCGCACGGTATCAGCGCCGGCTCGAGGGCTCGGCGGGCCCTCCCGGCGAGCGTCGCAACGCTGTGACGTGCCCAAAACGGAGCCCGTTCGCTAAATCACGGAGAGTAGTGTGTCGATCACTACTAGTGGTAACATGCCGGACATCTGGGAGCGGAGGTCAGAGTGCATCCCGTGCGGTGGAGCTAGTGAGCGACGTCCCCCTGGGCGAGGGGTGGTGGATCGCCTCGGACGGCAGGTGGTATCCCCCCAACGCCCATCCTGACGCGCTCGCGCAGCAAGCACCTCCCGCCGCCGATCCGCACACACCTCCCGCCGAGGGCTGGTGGAAGGCATCGGACGGCAACTGGTACGCGCCGGAGCTGCACCCGAGCAACATCGCCGCCATCTCACACCCGCTGTCGCGATCGGCCGTCACGCCCCGCTCCGGGGTGGCGCCGGCGGTGCGGCCCGGCGGCTCCTCCGTGGGCGCCGCCACGTCCCCCCTCGGCAACGGCACCGCCCTCCCGCCGACGAACGGATATGGCGGTACCGGGCAGCGCAACGGCGTCGGCAACGGCTACGGCAGCGGCCAGGGCGTCGGGATCGGCAACGGCTACGGCAACCACGGCGTCGGCAACGGCTACGGCAACGGCCAGGGCGTCGGCAACGGGTACGCCGCCGGCAACGGAGTCGGCAACGGATATGGCAACGGCAACGGGCACGGTGTCGGCAACGGCTACAGCAACGCGCAAGGAGTCGGCAACGGCTACAGCAACGGGCAAGGCGTCGGCAACGGGTACGCCGCCGGCAACGGCAACGGCGTCGCCAGGCTGACAAACGGAAACGGCGTTGCCCGGCCCGAGGACCGCACCGGTGTCGATCCCACCGATTACGAGGTAACCGGGCGGCTGCACGGCGGCATCGTCCCCGGAATCACGAACGGATACGGCGTCCCGCGGCACGCCGACGGCCATGGCACCGCCCCCCGCCTGCCGAACGGCTTCCCCAGCTCCCGACAGATGAACGGCGCCAGCGACGACGACGACAAGCCAAAGGCCTTCACGCTCGCCGGATCGACAAACGGCGTCAGGCCGACCGGGCCGGCCAACGGCTTCACGCCGACGGGATCGGCCGCTGCCACCGGCACGGCCGCCCCGCTCGACGGCTCCAGCTCGGCCGCCCGCGTCAACGGCTTCAGCCCGGCCGGACCGGCCAATGGCTTCAGCCCGGCCGGACCGGCCAACGGATTCAGCCCGACCGCACCGGCGACCAGCTCCACGCCGACTGCATCGGAGAGCGGCTCCACGCCGGCCGCACCGGCGACCGCCTCCACAGACGTCGCCGGCGCCCCCGGCGACTATCGCCGCGCTGGGGTGGCGGACCGCCGTGCCGCCGTGACGGACCGCCGCAGCGGTGTCACCGACCGCCGCAGCGGGCAGCCTCAGCAGCGGAGCAGCATGGCGGCCCCGGTCGTTTCGAGTGCGAGCGGCTCTGGCGACGGCCGGGCGAGCGTCTCGGACAACGGGGTGGCCCTGCCTCGCCCAGTCCACACCATCGCCGCTCGAAGGAGCCCATCCATGCCCAACGGCGATCTTCCCTTCGACCCCATGCTCGACCCGGCCACGCTCTTCGGCGGTCTGGATGAGCCGGATACTCCGATCGCACCGCCCGCTGCTCCCTCTCAGCGGCCGGTGACTCCCGGCTTCGGGAAGACGAACGAACCGCCGAGCGGCTCGACCATCCGCCAGCAGCTGCCCCGCAGCCAGTACCGGCCGCAGACGCCGCTGGGCCAGATGCCGCGCGAAGACGGCTTCAACGAGTGGCTGCAGAACTTCGGCTCCGAGCCGGTCGTGCGCACGACGAGGATCACGCCCCCAAAGCGGGCGCAGGCGGTCGAGGACGTGCTCAGCGGGGCACGCTCGACCCTGGGAGGACCGGCATCGGCCATCCCTCGCCTCTCGTTGCGCGAGACCGACTTCTTCGTGCTGCGACCGTCGGGCAGGAAGCCCAAGCCCGAGCGGACGACGCCGCGCACGAAGCTGGCGAGTGCCGTCTTCATCATCGTCCTCGTGCTCGTCCTCGTTGCCGTCGCCGTCGCCGTCCTCTACATCCACGCCCACGGCCACTGAGGCCGGCGCCCCACGAGGGCGAGGCGCCGCGGAGGGAACGGCTCAGCTCAGAAACGGATAGAGCGGGAAGGCGTCGGTCAGCGCCTGCACGCCGGCGACGACGTCGGCGTCATGGCCACCGTCGGGAGTGAGGGCGGCGACGAGGAGCTGCCCGACGGCTTCGAACTCGGCCTGAGTGAAGCCGCGGCCCGCCAGCGCCGTCGTTCCGAAGCGCAGCCCGCTCTGAGCCGGCTCCTCCCGGGGGTCGAAGGCGAGCCGGATGGCATTTGCCGAGAAACCCAGCTCGTTCAAGTGGTGCAACTCGCTGCCGGCGTCACGTCCGGAGGGGGCAAGGTCGACGAGGAGCTGGTGAACGTCGGTGCCGCCCGTCACGACACCGGCGCCGATCGTCGCCTCCGCCTCGACGAGGACGCGGGCGATCGTCTGGGCGCCTTGCACGGTGCGCTCCATCCGTTCCCGGTAGGCCGCCGTGGCGGCGATGGCGAACGTCACCGCCTTGGCGGCGATGACGTGTGGCAGCGGGCACCCCTGCTCGCCCGGGAAGACGGCGGCGTCGATGCGCTCGGCCAGCTCGGGACCGCAGAGGATGGCGCCGCCGCGGGCACCGCCCAGCGTCTTGTGCACCGTCATCGTGCAGGCGTCGGCGTAGCCGACCGGGTCGGGGTGGAGGCCGGCGGCGACGAGGCCGGCGAAGTGGGCCATGTCGACGACGAGGTAGGCGCCGACGTCGTCGCAGATGTCCCGGAAGGCCCGGAAGTCGAGGAACCTCGGGTAGCAGGACCATCCGGCGAAGACGACCTTCGGCCGCTGTTCTCGCGCCAGGGCTGCCACCTCGTCCATGTCGAGGAGTCGGTCCGACTCCCGGACGTGGTAGGCGGCCGCCCGGTAGTAACGGCCGGCGAACGTGCCGGGGTCGTAGTGCGTCGGATGGCCGCCGTGGTTGAAATCGAAGCCGAGCACGGCGTCGCCCGGGTCGCAGAGCGCCCGCAGCACGCTCTGGTTGGCGCTCGCCCCTGAGTAAGGCTGCACGTTGGCATGGGCGGCCCCGAAGAGCGACGTCACCCGCTCGATGGCGAGGGCTTCGATCTCGTCGACCCACTCGCACGTGTCGTAGTGACGATGCCCGGGATAGCCGTCGGCGTACTTGGCCGTGAGGATGGAGCCCTGTGCCTCGAGGACGGCCAGCGGCGGGACGCTCTCCGACGCCACGAGATCGAGCGTCCGGCGCTGCCGCGAGAGCTCGCCGGCGATCAGCTCGGCGACCTCCGGGTCGACCTCGGCCAGCGGTGCCCCGAGGATCATGGCTGCCGACGCCGCCGGATCGTCCGGGGCGGCGGCCGCCTCAGTCGTCTTCATCCTCCGCAGCGTATGCATGGCCGAGGCGTTCCACGTCGAAGCCGGCGGCGCGGGCGTCGTGGATGACCGTGCGGGCGTGCGCCGGGTTGCGGGTCTCCAGCACGAGGTGCACCCCGTTCTCGCGGACGTGCAGGTCGAAGCCCTCCCGCAAGTGGTCGACCTCGAGCAGGTTCGCCCCGCTCGCCCCGAGACAGGTGAGGAGCCGGGCGAGCTGCCCGGGCCGGTCGGACATGCGTGCGAAGAGCACGAGGCGGCGGCCGGCACGCGTCTCATGGCGACGGATGGCATCGGCCAGCACGCCGGTGTCGAGGTTGCCGCCGGAAAGGACGACGACGCCCGTCCCGCCCAGCGAGGTCATGTCGAGGCGACCGGACAAGATGGCGGCGACGCCGACGGCGCCGGCACCCTCGACGAGCAGCTTCGCCCGCTCGAGGAGCAGCACCATGGCATCGGCGATCTCGTCCTCCGAGACGGTGACGACCTCGTCGACGAAGCGGGCGATGAGGGGCAAAGTGAGATCCCCCGGGCGCTTGACGGAGATGCCGTCGGCGAGCGTCGGGTAGGCGGGCACCTCGACGGGGTGCCCGGCGGCGATGGACACCGAGAAGGGGGCGACGCTCGCCGCCTGCACGGCTACGAGGCGGACGGACGGTTTCAGCGACTTCACGGCGAGTGCGACGCCGCCGGCGAGACCGCCGCCCCCGAGGGGGACGACGACGAGGGCGAGGTCGTCGATGTCCTCGACGAGCTCGAGGCCGAGGGACCCCTGCCCGGCGACGATGGCGGCGTCGTCAAAGGGGTGGACGAGGATCTTGCCCGTTTCCGCCACGCGCTGGCGGGCGAGCTCGAGACAGTCGTCGATGCCCTCCCCACCGAGGTGCACCGTCGCCCCATAGGCCATCGTCGCCTCCGACTTGGCGATGGACGCCTCCGCCGGCATGAAGACCTCGCACGGGATGCCGAGCTGGGCGGCCACGAACGCCGCTGCTTGGGCGTGATTCCCGGCGCTCGCCACGACGATGCCGACCTCCGCCCGCTCGCCGAGGGAGGCCAGCTTGTTCGAAACACCCCGCACCTTGAACGAGCCCGTTCGCTGCAGGTTCTCGGCCTTGTAGACGATGCGCGACCCGACCAGCTCGCTCAGCAGGCGCGAGTTGAACAGGGGCGTGCGGATGGCGACGCGGGCGACGTTCCGCCGGGCGGCCTCGATGTCCGCCAGGGTGATCTCGGGCGCCGCAGCCTCCGTCACGGCCTTCTCATTGGGCGGGCGTCGTCGCCGTCCACTCCCCTTCGAATTGGCGGACGACCCCCACCATGAGCTCGCCGGCCTCCGTCGGGTTCTTCGCCACGATGACGCCGGCGCTGCGGAGGGCTTCGATCTTGGCTTTGGCCGTCCCCTTCGAGCCGGACACGATGGCGCCGGCGTGCCCCATCTTGCGGCCCTCGGGTGCCGTCACACCGGCCACGTAGGCCACGACGGGCTTGCTCATCTCGTTGCGGATGTAGTCGGCCGCCCGCTCCTCGCCGTCGCCGCCGATCTCGCCGATCATCATGATCGCCCGCGTCTCGGGATCGGCCTCGAAGGCCTGCAGGGCATCGACGAACGTCGTGCCCGGCACCGGGTCGCCCCCGATGCCGACACAGGTCGTCTGCCCGACGCCCTGCTGCGACAGCTCGTGGAGGGCCTGGTAGGTGAGGGTCCCGGAGCGGCTCACGATCCCGACAGGCCCGCCCGGCAGGGCGATGTCGCCCGAGGTGATGCCGATGTTGCACTTGCCGGGCGAGATCACGCCCGGGCAGTTCGGCCCGAGGAGCCGGGTGGCCGGGTAGTCGCGCCGCAGCGTGTTGTAGAAGAGGGCTTCGTCCTGGGCGGGGATGCCCTCGGTGATGCACACGATGAAGCCGATGCCGGCCGCGGCGGCGTCGAGGATGGCGCCCGACGCCCCCTTGGGCGGGACCACCACGAAGGAGGCGGTGGCGCCGGTGGCCGCCACCGCCTCGGCCACGGTGTCGTACACCGGGACGCCGTCCACGTCGGTGCCGCCCTTGCCCGGCGTCACGCCCGCCACCACCTGGGTGCCGTAGTCGCGGTTGCGCAGGCCGTGGAAGCGGCCCTGGCTGCCGGT
>JBKQSP010000076.1:0-167683 GCA_052143575.1 Acidimicrobiales bacterium | reverse complement strand
GGCGAGGCGCTGCTCTCTCGCGGCGGCGTCGCGTCGCCGCCGCCTCGCCGGGCGGCCGCCGCCCGCAATCTAATGACAGCACGGGTGACGAAGCCCCCGGCGGGATGTGCCGGCAGACCGAATGCTGGCTAGCTTCTTGCTGAGCGCGTCCGTCCAAAGGACTGCCGAGTCAGGAGGACACAGACAAATGAGTGAGAAGTCATCAGGGGTGTTGAAGGAGTTCAAGGACTTCATCCTTCAAGGTGACGTCGTCATGCTCGCCGTCGCCGTCGTGATGGGCTTGGCGTTCCAGGCGGTCGTGAAAGCGGTCGTCTCCGACATCCTGACGCCCATCATCGGGATCTTCGTGAAGGCCAACTTCGGCGGCCTCAACTTCGTCATCCACGGGAGCACCTTCTACTACGGCGACGTGCTCAACTACATCATCGAGCTGATCTGTGTCGGGCTGGCCGTCTTCTTCCTGGTGGTGAAGCCGTACAACGCCTACACGGCCCGCAAGAACCGCGATGCGCCGGCCACCACGCGCCCCTGCCCGGCATGCCTCACCGACGTTCCGGTCGGAGCCACCCGCTGCTCGGCCTGCACGAGCGACCTTCCGCCCCTCGTGGCGGACGGCACCGCCTGACGGGGGGCGCAACGGCTGCCCGCCTGATCGGGCGCTCCGGCCGGTGCTCGAGCAGGTGACCTGGCGCCGCCCGGCAATACTGGTCCGGTGGGCTCCATCGACGTCAACGGCGTCAGTTTCTCGCTCGCGGACGGGCGACCGCTCCTGAACGACCTCTCGTTCCGGGTCGACGAGGGATCGGTGACCGCCCTCGTCGGTCCGAACGGAGTGGGCAAGACGACGTTGATCGCCCTCATCGCCGGCGATCTCGAACCCGATGACGGCTCCTTGTCGATCAACGGGCAGCTGGCGGTCATGCGCCAATTCATCGGCTCGATCCGCGACGACACGACGGTTCGCCAGCTGCTGATCGACATCTCACCCGAGGTCATCCGACGGGCGGCCGGCGACCTCGAGGCGGCCGAGGACGCCATGATCTCCTGCGACGGCGAGCGCCAACAGCTCGGCTACGCCCAGGCGCTCGCCGACTGGGGCGATCTGGGTGGCTACGACGCCGAGGTCAGGTGGGACGCCTGCACGACCGAAGCGCTCGGCCTGCCGCTCGCCGAGGTCGGCCGGCGGCCGGTGGCGACACTGTCGGGAGGCGAGCAGAAGCGCCTCGTGCTGCACGTTCTGCTCTCCGGCCCGGCAGAGGTCCTCTTGCTCGACGAGCCGGACAACTATCTCGACGTCCCGAGCAAGCGATGGCTCGAAACCCGCCTCGCCGAGACCCGCAAGACCGTCCTGCTCATCTCCCACGACCGCGAGCTGCTGCGCCAGGCGGCGACCCGCGTCGTCACGCTCGAGCCGAATGCCGCCGGGTGCTCGGCCTGGGTGCACGGTGGGGGCTTCGCCACCTACCACGATGCCCGCGAGGCACGCCAGATGCGGCTCGAGGAGCTCCGCAAGCGATGGGACGAGGAGCTGGCTCGCTTGAAGGCGATCGTCGTGGAGTACCGGCGCAAGGCGTCGTACAACTCCGACTTCGCCGCCAAGCTGCGCAGCGCTCAGCACCGCCTGGACCGGTTCGTGGACGCCGGCCCACCGGAGGAGGTGCCCCGCCCGCAGCGCATCTCCATGCGCCTGCGGGGCGGCCGCACGGGCAAACGGGCGCTCGCCTGCAGGGGCCTCGCCCTCGACGGCCTCACGCAGCCCTTCGACTTGGAGGTCTCCTACGGCGAACGTGTGGCCTTCCTGGGGGCGAACGGAACCGGCAAGTCTCACTTCCTCCGGCTCTTGGCCGAGGGGGGCGGCGACGCCACCGATCCCGGTGCGCCGGGCGGAGCCAGCGTCGCTCACGCCGGGGCTGCGGTGCTGGGCGCCCGCGTGCAGCCGGGCCACTTCGCCCAAGTCCACGACCACCCTGAGCTCGTCGGGCGCAGCCTCACCGACATCCTTCGCAAGGGGTTCGACCTGCCGGCCGAGCGTGCCATCGCCGCCCTCGGCCGCTACGAGCTCTCGCGTGCCAGGAACCAGGCGTTCGAGACGCTTTCCGGAGGCCAGCAAGCCCGCCTCCAGATCCTCATGCTCGAGCTCTCCGGTGCGACGATGCTGCTGCTGGACGAGCCGACGGACAACCTCGACGTCGAGTCTGCCGAGGCGCTCGAAGCCGGGCTGGACGGCTTCGAGGGCACCGTGCTGGCCGCCACGCACGACCGCTACTTCGCCCGCTCGTTCGACCGTTTCGTGCTGTTCCGGGCCGACGGGTTCGTCACCGAGACGGAGGGGGCGGTCTGGTCGGAGGCCGAGGAGCCGACCCGGGGCCGCACGGCATCGGGCGGGGCACGCAACGCTGCGGCCGCCGCCGGAGTGCGCCGGCGCTGAGGCCGGGCCACGGAGGGGCGCACGGTGCGCCTGCGCTGAGGCCAGACCCACCCGCGAAGGGCGCTCAGCGCAGGTGGCGGCGCCGCAGGGCAGGCTCGGGCACGGCCGGCAGCGCCAGCCGGATCTTGGCGTCGATCGTCACGCAGCCGCGACCCCGCGGCCAGGCGACAACCGGGTTGAGGTCCATCTCGACGACCTCCGGCACGTCCTCGGCGAGCCGGGCGACGCGGCACAACAGGTCGGCGAGCGCATCGGTGTCCGCCGGCTCGGCCCCGCGGTAACCACGCAGCAGCGGGGCCGCCTTCAGCGAGGCGATGAGGCCGTCCGCCTCCGAGCGGCTGAGCGGTACGAGCGAGAGGGTGCGGTCGCCGAGCACTTCGGTGGCCGTGCCGCCGAGGCCGAACATCACGAGGGCGCCGAATGCGGGATCCTCCACGAGACCGCAGATCGTTTCGATGCCCGGCTCGATCATGGGCTGCAGGACGACGGCTGCGCCCTCCCCGAAACGATCGAGCAACTCGGCGGCGGCGGCGGCGACCTCGGCTGCGCCGCTCAGCCCGAGCCGCACCCCCCCGACGTCGGTCTTGTGCACGATGCCGGGGACGTCGAGCTTGAGGGCGATTGGCACCCCGAGGCGCTCGGCAGCCTCGCCGGCCTCGCCTGCCGAAGTCGCCCGGATGCTCTGAACGACCGGGATGCCGTAGGCACCGAGCAGCTCGGCCGTCTCCCTCGCACCCAGCCAGACGCCCAAGTCGTCCTGGCGTTGCCCGAGGGCGGCCGACACGACGGCGCGCCCGCGTGCCCGATCGATCCCGTCCAGATCCGGCGGTTCCTCCTCGGGCCGGTCCCGCCAGACCGTGTAGGGGACGATGCGCCCCAGTGCTCGCGCTGCTGACTCCGGGTAGGCGAACCACGGGATCCGCCGGTCGCCCGTTCTCAGTGCCTCGAGCGTGCCCGTCGAGCTCAGGAAAACGGCCAGGATCGGTTTCTCGGCCGTCGCCGCCACCGAGACGACGGCTGCGGCCACATCCTCGGCTTGTGTGACGAGCGGTGGCGTGAAGGTGACGATGACGGCATCGACGGCGTCGTCGGACAGCACCAGCTCGAGCGCCCGCCGGTAGTCGTCGGCCGATGCCGAGGCGATGCAGTCGACGGGGTTCGTGACGGCCGCCTCTGGCGACAAGATGGCGCGGAGCTCGCTCTGGGTCGACTCCGAAAGCTCCGGTACGGAGAGGCCGTAGCCCTCGCAGGCGTCCGCCGCCAGCACGCCCGGCCCGCCGGCGTTCCCGACGATCGCAACCCGCTTGCCTCTCGGAAGGGCCTGGTGGCTCAGGACGTCGGCGACGTCGAACAGCTCCTCCATCGTGTCGACCCGGATGACGCCCGCCTGACGGAAGAGGGCGTCGACGGCGGCGTCCGGCGTCGCCATGGCGGCCGTGTGAGAGGAGGCACCACGTGAACCGGAGGTGGAGCGACCGGATTTCACGGCGATGATGGGCTTCTTGCGGGAGATACGCCGCGAGATCTGGGCGAAGTGCCGGGGGTTGCCGAAGGACTCGAGGTACATGAGGATGACCGAGGTTTCCGGGTCCTCCTCCCAGTAGCGCAGGAGGTCGTTGCCGCTCACGTCGACCTTGTTGCCCACTGACACGAAGCTCGAGACGCCGAGGTCTCGGTGGGTCGCCTCGCTCAGGATGGCGATCCCGAGGCCGCCTGACTGCGACGAGAAGCCGAGGGTGCCGCGCACCGGTCGCACCGGCGCGAACGTGGCGTTCATGGAGATGCCCGGCGCCGTGTTCACGATGCCCATGCAGTTCGGCCCGACGACTCGCATGCCGAACCAGCGGGCCATCTCCACGAGCTCGCGCTCGGCTGCCCTCCCGGCTTCGCCCGTCTCCGCGAAACCCGCCGAGATGACGACGAGGCCGCCCACCCCGCACCGCCCGCACTCGGACACGACGCCAAGAACCTGAGCGGCCGGAACGCAGATGACGGCGAGATCCACCGCCACCGGGACCTCCGAAACCGATGGGTAGGCCTGCAAGCCGGCGATCTCGCCGCCGGCAGGGTTGACCGGATAGACGGTGCCCGTGTAGCCACCTCGTACGAGGTTGGCGAGCAGCTCGTGGCCGATCGTCTTCGGGCGGCGGCTCGCTCCGATGACGGCGATGGACCTGGGACGCATCAGGCGCTCGATCGAGCGGACGGCCGCCCGGCGGTCGCGCTCCTCCACCTTGGCGAGGTAGGCAGGGACGGGATCGAGCTCCATCGTCACCCGCACGACGCCGGCCTCGAAGGTGGCCCGCTCGACGAAGCCCGCCCCCCGGAACACGCCGAGCATCTTCGAGTTGTCGGACAACGTGTCGGCGATGAAGCGCCGGATCCCCCTCGCCCGGGCGGCCGAGGCGAGGTGCTCGAGCAGCAGGGTGCCGAGGCCCCGCCCCTGCTGGTCGTCGCGGATCGTGAAGGCCACCTCCGCCTCGTCCCGCCCTGGCGGTCGGTCGTAGCGGGCGACCCCGACGAGCTCGCCGTCCACGAAGGAGACGAGGGCGAGGCGATCGAGGTAGTCGACGCCGGCAAAATGCTGAAGCTCTTTCTCGGACAACGTGCGGTGGAACGTGAAGAACCGGAAGTAGATCGTCTCGTCCGAGAGGCTGCCGTGCAGGGTGCGGATGCGCTCGCTGTCGGCCGGGACGATAGGGCGCACGGTCGCCGGACGGCCGTCGGCGAGCAGCACGTCGCACTCGAGCTCGGGCGGGTAGCCCGGCGGCTGCTCGGATGGGGCAAGCGAGGTGGGCGGCTCGGGCGGGGCAGGCGGCTCGGGCACGCTCGACGGATCGACGCCGCTCACGGTCACAGCGCCACCGCGGCGCCGCTTCTTGCCATGCGAACCGGTTCTCGGATCACGAAGGCCCCCGGCGCCAGCTCGCCCACGACGCCAAGGAAGGCATCGATGCGGGCGGGCTCGTCGATCAGCTCGACGGCCACGGGGAGGCCGGCGACGGCGTCGGGGAAGCGCAGCGTGCGGATCTGTCCCGAGCGACCGAAGCCCTCGATCCCTCGCCACACGGTCGCCCCTGCCATGTGCTGTTCGCGCGCCCGGCGCACGAGCAGCTCATAGACGGGGTGGTGGGCGACACGATCGTCCTCAGTGAGGAAGACCGTGAGCCTCGTCCCGTTCGTGTCGGTCTCCATGACTCGAACCTCCAGCCCCACGCTACCGGCTGTGGGAGGGTCCCACGGTGGGCCGCCACCGCTTTCCTGGCTAATCTCGTGACCGGCGATGGAGCTCGCCGTACGTGCCGGAAGGCTGATGGCTCCTACCGGATTCGGACGCGCCGCGTAGCTGCGACGGCGACAATCGGAGGAGTCGATGAACAGAGCGGGACGACGACGGCTCGCCATCGCGGCAGCGATCGCCGGCGGCGGCATGCTCGGCGCCGTCGCCCGCTACGCCCTCATGGCGGCCTGGCCGGTGACGGCGGGCAGCTTCCCGTGGGTCACCCTCGTCGTCAACGTCTCCGGCAGCGCCTGCCTGGGCTTCCTGCTCCGGTACATCGGCGAGCGGCTGCCGAGGCAGCGCTTCGCCCGGCCCGTGCTGTGCACGGGGTTGCTCGGGGCCTACACGACGTTCTCGACCCTCGCCGTCGAGACGGCTCTGCTGGCCAAGGACGGTCACACGGCCGTTGCGGTCGCCTACGTGTTGGCCAGCGTGATCGCCGGTCTGCTCGCCATCGCCCTCGGGATCGCGACGGCCGCTCTCGTCCTCACTGCCGAGCGCCGGATCATCGAGGCGCGCTCGTGACGCCGGTGAGCGAGGCCGGCGAGCCGGGGCAGCCGTTTGTGTCCGAGGCGGCCGTACGTGCCACGATCCTCGTGTCCATGCAGGACCGAGCGCGGCGTCATTCGCTCGTCGTGGAGCTGGTGCTGCGGGCCCACCGGGCGCACCTCGCCGGGGCGACGGTGTTCGAGGGGCGGGAGGGCTTCGGAGAGTCCGGCCGGGTGCACCGCACTCACACGCTCTCCGACGACGCCCCCGTCTCCGTCGTCATCATCGACCGCCGGGAGCGGATCGAGCAGTTCTTGGGCGACGTCGCCGAGCTCCTCGAGCACGTGCTCGTCGTCCTCGACGACGTGGACGTCGTCCGGATCTGATCGGCCACCGACAGCTCCATGTCGATGACCTTGGGCGGCGCTCTCGCCGTGGCCGTCGGCGGCGGCGTCGGGGCGCCCGCCCGGTACGTGCTCGATCGGGTTGTGAGTGCCCGCTTCGACTCCGAGCTGCCCTGGGGCACGTTCGCCGTGAACGTCTCCGGGGCCTTCCTCTTCGGCGTCCTCACCGGGCTTGCCATGCACCGTCACCTGGCGGCCGTCGGCGTCGACCTGCTGGGTACCGGCTTCTGCGGTGCCTACACGACGTTCTCGACATTCACGTACGAAACGGTGCGATTAGCCGAGTCGGGGCAATGGCTGGAGGTGCTCATGAACATCGCCATGAGCCTCGCCGCCGGCCTCGCGGGCGCTGCCGCCGGCCTCGCCGCCGGCCTGGCGCTCTGAGCAGCGGCATCGGAGGGCGTCGGCTTCCGGTTGACCGCGCTTGGCACGGGGCCGCCGAGATGACAAGACTTCAGTTGTTCCGGGCCGGGAGGGCGCCAACCGACCCCGGCCGCCGGTGAAGACATCCAGTAGACGAAGCGACAAGCGACGGAGCGGGAGGGACGATCCGATGAGCATCACGAAGAACCCGACGAAGGACGGCGGCCTGGAGAGCCCGCCGGGTGGCCCGGGCGACGGCATCGGCATCGAGACGGACAGGGCGGCCCGTGGCGACGGGGTGGACCAGCCCGACGCCGACGGCAGGGGCGTTCAGGGCGCCGGCGAGACGGCCCTCCCCGGCGCCGGCGAGCAGAGTCCCGCGGGGGCCGCCGAGCGGGCAGCCCGGCCCGAAGGGGCGCCTCAGCTTGCCGCCGCCGTCGTCAAGCCGCTCTTTGCGAAGCTCTTCCCCCGCGGTCTGCCCGTCCGTTTCGTCTTCTGGGATGGCAGCTCCGTCGGGCCCGAATCCGGTCCCGGACGCGTGACCCTCCACTCGCCGCGGGCGGTAAGCCGCCTGCTGTGGGCTCCGGGCGAGCTGGGCGTCGCCCGCGCCTTCGTGTCAGGTGACCTCGACGCCGACGGCGATGCCTTCGAGATCCTGCGCGTCCTCCACGCGCACCTCAACCGCGAGCTGGGGAGCGGCTACAGCCTCGTCGGGCAGGTTGTGCGCACGGCGAGTCGCCTCGGCGTGCTCGGCGGGCCGCCGGCACCGCCTGCGGTTGAAAGCCGAGTCCGTGGCCGGCGCCACTCGAAGCGCAGGGACCGGCAAGCGGTCACCCACCACTACGACGTCGGTAACGACTTCTACCGGCTCGTGCTCGGCCCCACGATGACCTACTCGTGCGCCCGCTTCAGCGACGAGACGATGACCCTCGAGGAGGCGCAGACCGCCAAGCACGAGCTCGTCAGCCGCAAGCTCGGGCTGCCCGAGTTGGCGCTAACAGCCCGGGACGCCGGGTTCGCCGGGACGGCCGCAGGCAACCGAGCGCCGGCACGCCTCCTCGACATCGGCTGCGGCTGGGGCTCGATGGCGATCCATGCGGCCGCCCTGCACGGCGCTCAAGTCGTCGGCATCACGCTCAGCTCCGCACAGGCAGAGCTGGCCCGCCGGCGCGTCGGAGAGGCCGGGCTGGACGGTGCCGTCGAGATCCGCGTCCAGGACTACCGGGACCTCGCAGGCGAGACGTTCGACGCCATCTCCTCCATCGGCATGTTCGAGCACGTCGGCGCACGTCGCATGTCCGCCTACTTCGACACCGTCGTCCGCCTCCTCCGGCCCGGTGGCCGGCTGCTGAACCATGCGATCTCGAGCGTCGGCGGCTCCAAGATCAGCCGCCGCTCCTTCGTGGGACGCTACGTCTTCCCCGACGGCGAGCTGATCGACGTGGCTGACGTCGTGCGGGCGATGGAGCGGGCGGGTTTCGAGGTGCGCGACGTGGAGTCGCTCCGCGAGCACTACTCGAGGACGTTGCACGCCTGGGTGAAGAACCTCGAGGACCACTGGGAGGAGGCCGCCTCGCTCGTCGGCACGGCACGGGCGCGTGTCTGGTGGTTGTACATGACGGCGTCGGCGAACGGCTTCGACGACGGCGGCCTCTCGATCCATCAGGTGCTCGCTGTCGTGCCCGGCACCGGGGGCGAGAGCGGGATGCCGAGGACGCGCGACGGTTGGTGAGGTAGGGCTACCCCGCCAGCAGCGGGCTGGCATCCCAGGGGTTGGGCTCCCAGGACCAGCTGCCCTTCTCGAAGGCGCGCCGCCAGAAGGCCAGCATCTGGGACCAGGTCGGATCGCCCGGCGTCTCCTCGAGGGCGGCGAGGATCACCTTGCGAGCCCCCTCCATGAGCTGGCGGTCGCCCGCCGCCAGCTCCACGAGCTCGTCGGCCGGCGTCTCGACACTGTCGAGCGTGCTGCCGGCGAGGGCACGGCACCGCTCGACCCAGCGGGTCACTGCCGCCGTCTCGCCGGCGGGCACCTCGGGGCCCGAGCCACCCGTGGCGTCGAGAGGACCGGTCATCGGCGGGAGACTAACAACCGGGCGCCGGCTGAATGCGTCATGCCGGCTCCTCGGCCGCCTCGGCCGCTGGCGCCGGCGCCGGCCCTGAAGCCGGAGCCCAGGTGAGGACCGGGCCGTTGATTCGCAGCGTGACGGCCGAGCCCTCTGCGAGGTGCGGGTCGCCGAGCGTGCGGGCGACGACGGCGCCGGTGAGATCGCCGGCGGCCCCTTCCGGCCGCACGTACACGAGGCAGTCATGGCCGTGATAGCTCGTGCTCACCACGCGGCCGGCCACGCGCCCGGCGTCGGAGCCGGCAGGATCGAGGCGAGCGATCTCGAGCTGCTCGGGCCGCACGAGGACCGTGACGGGACCCGAGGCGCCGCCGGCGGCGGCCGGGCCGAGCGGCGTCTCGACAACGCCGCCCTCCTGCCGGCCCTCCAGCAGGTTGGCCGCCCCGACGAAGCGTGCCAGGTCGGCGTCGACCGGTCGGGCGTACAGCTCGGCCGGCTCGGCGAACTGAGCGATGCGGCCGTTGCGGATGACGGCCACGAAGTCGGCGATCGAGAGCGCCTCGTCCTGATCGTGGGTGACGAGGACAGCCGTCGTTCCCGCCGCCAGCAGGATGTCGCGCACGTCAGAGCGCACACTTGCACGCAGCTGGGCGTCGAGGGAGGCGAACGGCTCGTCGAGCAGGACCGCCTGCGGGCGCACGGCGAGGGCGCGGGCGACGGCGACGCGCTGCTGCTGACCACCGGACAGCTCGTGCGGATAGCGACGGGCCAGCCCGCTGAGGCCGACCGTTTCGAGGAGCTCGCCAACCCGCCCGCCCCGCCGCTCCCCTCGCGGCAGCCCGAAGCCGACGTTCGCCTCCACCGTCAGGTGCGGGAAGAGGCTCCCCTCCTGGGAGACGTAACCGAGGCGGCGGCGCTCGGCTGGCACGTGCTCGCGGTCGTCGTCGACGACGGTGCTGCCGATGGCGACCGTCCCGCGGTCGGCTCGCTCCAGACCGGCCAGCACGCGCAGCAGCGTGGTCTTGCCGCTGCCGGACGGTCCGAGGATGGCCGTGAAGGAGCCGGAGGGGATCTCGAGGTCCACTCCCATGAGCACCGCCTGCGGCCCGAAGCTCTTGTGCAGCCCGCACACCCGCATGCCGCTCGTCACCGGGCCACCGCCCGCTGCGAGGGCCTTCGGTCGAAGAAACGCCCGAGCACGTAGCTCGGAACAGCGGCTATCCCGATCATGACGAGGGCGAAGGGTGCCGCCTGGCCGTAGGACAACGCCGTCTGGTACGCCCAGAACTGCGTGGCGAGCGTCTGGACGTTGTCGGGGATGAGGATGAGGGTCGCCGTGAGCTCCGTTGCGGTCGCGAGGAAGACGAGGCAGAAGGCCGCCATCAACCCCGGCCCCACGAGCGGGAGTGTCACGCGCCGCAGCACGGCGAGCCGGCGCTGCCCGAGGGAGCGGCCCGCCTCCTCCAGGGCGACGGGCGCATAGGCCACGGAGGCCCGCACTCCGACGAGGGCGAGCGGGAAGAACATGATGGCGTAGGCGGCGATGAGCAACGGGGCGGTCTGGTAGAAGGACCCGCCGCCGTAGCGCAACGAGAAGTAGCTCAAGGCGAAAGCGATGACGATGCCCGGCATGGCGAGCACGAGGAACGTGCTGCGTTCGAGCAGGCGCCCGAAACGCGTGGGGTGGCGCGTGACGAGCAGGGACACCGGCAGCGCCATCAGCGTGGCGACGGCCGCCGCCGAGGCGCTGTAGGCGGCCGTGTCGCCGGCGGCATCGAGGAGCGAGACGCCGGCGAAGGCATGTGCGCCGCCCTCGAGCATCCAGTAGATGCTGGAGCCGACCGGGACGCCGAGCGCCAGCCCTACGAGCAGGAGAAACCCGAGCAGCACGCCCGCCTTCGCTCTCCCGAGCCGATGGATCTTCCTGGCCCGCTGGGCAAGGGCGCCGGAGCGAGCCACCCTCGTGTTGCCACGGGCCCAGCCGTCACCGACGAGCACGATCACGCCGAGGACGACGAGCACGAGCGACAAGGCGGCGGCCGCCTGCACGTTGAACGAGTCGAACTCGGTGAAGATCTCGGTCGTGAAGGTCTGGTAGCCGACGATCTCGAAGGCGCCGTACTCGGCCAGGATCACGAGCGACACGAGGAGGCATCCGCCGAGGATGGCACCGCGCGCCTGACCGATCGTCACGCGGAAGAACGTCTTCAACCGGCCGGCGCCGAGGCTGCGGGCGACCTCCTCCTGACCTGGGTCGGCCGATCGCAGGCTCGCCGCCACCGGCAGGTACACGAGGGGGTAGACGGCGAGCGTCATGACGACGACGGCGCCCCGGAAGCCCTGGATCCAGGTGGTCAACGACGCCCAACCGAAGCTGACGACGAAGTCCGGGATGGCGAAGGGCACGACCACGAGCACGGCCCACATGCGGCGCAGCGGCAGGTCCGTGCATTCGACGCACCAGGCCGCCAGCGTGCCGATGACGGCGCAGAGCGCCGTCACCACGATCGTGAGGCGCACGGTGTTCCAGAGCAGGCTGGCCGTGAGCGAGCGGAAGATGAGCCGCACGACGGCTCCCGTGCCGGCACCGTGAGCCTCGATGAGGAGGAAGGCGAGCGGCGTCAGCAGGGCGGCCGCCACGAGACAGCTCGTGGCGAGCAGCACCCGCGGGCGGGAACGGCGGTGGAAGCGCCCCGTCACGAGCGCGGCGCCCGGCACCCTCGACATCTCGTCGCCTCCGCTGCCGGGACTGACCGTGATGGTGCTCACGCCCGGCGCCCCCAGCGCCGGCTTCCAGCGGCCGCCCTCACAGCAGCTCCACGCGCTGCAGCAGGTCCTGTGCCTCCAGGCCGTCGCCGAGCTGCTCGATCGTGATGCCATTCGGATGCAGCTCGTTGAAGGGGGCTTCGCTCTGCACGGTCGTGACGCCCGAGGCGATCGGGTACTCGAAGCTCGTCGAGTGGGCGATGATCTCCTGCCCGGCCGACGAGGTGATGAAAGCCAGGAACCGCTGCGCCGCCGCCGGGTGGCGGCTGGAGCGGAGGACGGCGGCGCCGGACACGTCGATGACATAGCCGGGATCGCCGGCGGCGAAGTAGCTGATCTCCGAGTGCATGCTGCCGGCGCCGATCTCGGCGCGCAGCCGGTACCAGTAGTACTGGTTGACGACTCCGAAGGCGACGGCGCCCGAGTTGACAGCCGACGAGATCCCTTCGTTGTCGGCGTAGCGGTGGCCGGCTGAGTTCGCCTTGATGCCGTTCAGCCAGTTGAGGGTGGCGGCTTCGCCATCGGTGTGCTCCACCGACGTCACGATCGGCTGGAAGTCGGTCTCGCCCGGAGCAAAGGCGAGCTTGCCCCGGTACTGCGGCTCGGCGAGCTGGAGGACGCTCGTGGGCAGCTGACTCTTCGAGATGAGGCTTGGGTTGTAGATGAGGACGCTCACACGGGCCGAGACGCCCACCCAGTCGCCGATGGGCGAGTCGAACCGGGCCGGCGTGTTGGCGAGCGTGGCGGGGTCGACGTGGGCGAGCAGCCCCTTTTCCTGCAGGTACTCGAGGGGGGGTGAGTTCTCCGTGAAGATCACGTCGGCCGGTGAATGGGAGCCCTCGAGGATGACGGAGTCGGCGAGCGAGTAGTCGTCCTCGCCGTTGTGCACAAGGACGTGGATGCCGGTCGCCCTCTCGAAGGCGGCGACGAGGGCGTCGGTCGTCTGCGGATGCTGCCCGTTGTAGATCGTGATGGTGTCGGACCCGCCACCGGCCGTCCCGCAGGCAGTCAAGAGACCGCCGAGCAGGGCCGCCGCCAGCCAGAGCCGGCGGGCACGCCAGAGCTGCCCGAGTCGCCAGCGGCCTCCGGGGCACCGGCGGCGGCGCGTCGACGTCACGGTCCGCCTCGACGTTGCCGCACCGTTTCCAGCCTGGGGCGCACCCGTGCTCACTTCGCGTCTATACCCAATATCAGGTGAACCTTACCATCGAGATCAAGGCGTCCTGAAGGTGCTCCGACCTGCGTAAGATCGCCGCGCAGGCAGGGGGCCAAGCATGCGAGACGAGTTCCATCCGGCGGCGGACGAATACCTCGAGACGATCGGCTGGCTGGCCGAAGAGGGCGGTCCCGTCATCTCGGCCCGTCTCGCCGCCCGGTTGGGGAAAGCGAAGCCGTCCGTTTCGGAGATGCTGGAGCGCCTCGTGGCGGGCGGCTACGTGGAACGGGCAGGTCGCCACATCCTCCTCACCGAGGAAGGGCAGCGGCGAGCCCTCGGCGTCATACGCCGGCACCGCTTGGCTGAGCGCCTGCTCGTCGACGTGATCGGCCTGCCATGGCGGGACGTGCACCTCGAGGCCGGGCGCTTCGCCCGGGCGTTCTCCGACGAGCTGGAGCAGCGGCTCGTCGCGTTGCTCGGCGACCCTGCGACGTGCCCGCACGGCAACCCCATCCCGGGCAGCGCCACCGTGACAGGCGACGCCGGCACGCAGATGCCGCTCGCCGACGTCGCCGCCGGCCAGGTCGTCCGGCTCGTCCGGGTGGCCCAGGAGATCGAAGCGGACACGGCATCGTTGGGGTACTTGGAGGATGGCGGCTTCCGGCCGGGCGTGGCAGCCGCCGTGCTCGAACGCGGGCCCGACGGGACGCTCGTCGTGTCCCTCGACAGCGGCAACCTGGCACTCGGGGCGCGGCTGTGCACGCAGCTCTACGTCGTGGCAGTCGACCCGTCGGCCGACGGAGAAAGCTCGACGCTCAGAGCATGAGGTTGCGGATCGTCCCGATCCCCTCGATCGTGCTCTCGAGGACGTCTCCGCTCTGGAGGAACCGTGGGGGCTGGCGCACCCAACCGACGCCGGCCGGTGTGCCCGTGAAGATGACGTCGCCGGGTAGCAACGTGACGACGGCGGAGAGCTCCTCGATGAGGCGGGAGACGCTGAAGACCATGTCCGACGTGCGGCCGTCCTGCATGAGCTCGCCGTTGAGGGTGCAACGAAGCGCCATGTCGTCCGGCTCGGTCAGCTCGTCGGGCGTGACGAGCCAGGGCCCCATCGGCCCGAAGCCCGGAAACGACTTGCCCAGGCAGAACTGGTTCCCCGCTTCACGCTGCAGGATCCGCTCGGAGAGATCCTGGCCGACGGTGACGCCGGCGACGTAGCTCCAGGCTTCCCAGTCCGCCACCCCGTAGGCACTCTTGGCCATGACGACGACGAGCTCGACCTCGTAGTCGACCGTACCCTCGGGCAGCTCGACCGCATGGAAGCCGCCCACGATGCACGTCGGGAACTTCGTGAACGTCGCCACGCGGCTTGGCAACGCCATGCCCGTCTCGGCGGCGTGACCGCGGTAGTTGAGACCGATGCCGAAGACCTGGCGGGGGCGGGGCGCCGGCGAGAGCAGGTCACCCTCCGGCAGCTCTCGGTAATCGAGGTCGCCTTCGTTCACGGCGACATGCTCCGCCCAGTGGAGGAACTCGTCCCAGCGCTCGTAGAGCGCTTGCGGGTCGGCGGCGAATCGCCCCTCCGACCGGCGCTCGACATCGATACCCCCTTCGGCGGTGAGGAGGACGGCACGCCCGGCGAGGTTCGCAAGCCGCGTCAACATGGCTCCCTTCGAATCGGCATCTGAGCCTCCAGGTTAGGCCGGGTCGCTTTCCTCGTGCATGCCTCGAGACAGCCGCACCGTCATTGCACCTAAACGGCATGGAGGCCGCACCGTTGTCAGCCGTATTACCTACGATCTCAGCCTCCCGTACAGACCCTTGACATGTGGGTCTGCGGCGACCAACATTTGGGCGGCGGTGGCGCGCGGTGCTGGCGGACGCGGGCATTATTCGTACCGATGTTGCGCGGTCGACGACTTCGTCGGGCACCGTCGTCGTCCGTCAGATTGGAAGACAATGCCTGCGAAACAAAGTCGAGGGTGCCACCGCAAGAGGTGGGGAATGCGGGCATCGGTGTCAGCCGCCGCTGCCCTCACCGTTGCCGTCTCGCCACTTGGAGCCGTCCTCGTCGCCGTCTCGTCGTCCCCCGCCGGCGCCGCCCAGTTGCCGCCGGAGCGGATCGGACAGGCACCCCTCGTCCGCCTCGACGCCGTAGCGGTCGGACCCCTCGCTGCCGCCACGGCGATGCACGCCGACGTCCTCCTCCTGCCCCGCAGTCCGGCGGCGCTCTCGAGCTATGCGACCGCCGTCTCGACGCCGGGTGATCCCCTCTACCGCCACTATCTCCGCCGCGGCCAGTTCGCCGGGCGGTTCGGACCGACGCCTGCCGCCATAGCAGCCGTCTCGGCCTCCTTGCGCTCGAAGGGCCTGCTCGTCGGGCGACTGCCGAGCGACCATCTCAGCATCCCGGTGTCCGGCACGGCTTCGTCGTTCTCCAAGGCGTTCTCGATCGGCTTCGAGCGTTACCGCTTGCCGTCGGGTCGGATCGCCTTCGCCAACACGAAGGCACCCCTGTTCCCAGGCAGCGCGGCCCGCTACGTGCAGGCCGTCATCGGGTTGGACTCTTTGTACCTGCAGCAGCGCCTCGACTTGCGGCCGGCGTCCGCGCACGCCACGGCAGCGCACGCCACGGCGGCGTCACCGCATGGCACGGCGGCGGCGTCGCCGCATGTGGTAACCGGCGGACCGCAGCCGTGCGCGGCAGCCGTCTCGGCCGGCCCCGACAATGACGCCTACACGGCAGATCAGCTGGCCTCGGCGTACCGTTTCTCCTCCTTGTACGGCGCCGGCGACGAGGGCGCCGGCGTGACGGTCGCCATCTTCGAGCTCGAGCCGAACCTCACGTCCGACATCTCCTCCTACCAGGCGTGCTACGGCACGAGCGCCTCCGTCAACTACATCGAAGTCGACGGTGGCGCCGGCACCGGTGCAGGCGAAGGCGAGGCGGCCCTCGACATCGAAGACGTCATAGGGCTCGCCCCGAAGGCCACCATCGACGTCTACCAGGGGCCAAACGGCGGGACGGGTCCCTACGACACCTACAACACGATCATCTCCAAGGACACGGCCAAGGTCATCTCGACGTCGTGGGGCCTGTGCGAGTCGGACGCCGGGTCGTCCTCCATCGACGCCGAGAACACCCTGTTCCAGACGGCCACCACGCAGGGACAGGGCATCCTGGCGGCCGCCGGCGACTCGGGCTCGGAGGACTGCGGGTCCACCTCCCTCGGTGTCGACGACCCGGCGAGCCAGCCGTACGTGACGGGCGTAGGCGGGACCGAGATCACGGCGCTCGGGCCGCCGCCGACACAGAACGTCTGGAACGAGAGCGCCGTCGGCGGTGGTGCCGGCGGTGGCGGCGTGTCGTCATCGCACGCCATGCCGGCCTACCAAAGCGGCGCACCGTCGTCACTGCACGTCGTCAATTCCAACTCCTCGGGATCGCCGTGTGGTGCCGCCACCGGCTCGTACTGCCGGGAGGTCCCAGATGTCTCCGCCGACGCCGACCCGTATTCGGGTTACGTCGTCTACTACAACGGCTCCTGGACTGGCATCGGCGGCACGAGTGCGGCGGCGCCGCTCTGGGCGGCTTTCATGGCGCTCACCGACGCGTCCTCGAAGTGCGCCGGCAAGGCCATCGGGTTTGCCAACCCCGCCTTGTACAGTGCAGCGGCCGCCGCCTACTCGACAGACTTCAACGACATCACGTCCGGCAACAACGACTACACGGGCACGAACAACGGGCTGTTTCCCGCTGGTGCCGATTACGACATGGCCTCCGGGCTGGGCACACCGAACGGCGCCGGCCTGCCCGCCACCCTCTGCGGCGGCGGCTCGACGGGCAACACCGTCACGGTCGTGAGCCCGGGGGCGCAGGCGACCACGGTGGGCTCGCCCGTGTCGCTGCAGATCTCCGGCAGCGATTCCGGCGCCTTGAGCCTCACGTATTCGGCCACGGGGCTGCCCGCCGGATTGTCGATCAACTCGAGCGGCCTCATCACCGGAACGCCCACGACGGTTGCGTCGTCGTCGGTGACGGTGACGGCGAAGGACTCGACCGAGGCGAGTGGCTCGGCGTCGTTCTCCTGGGCGGTGAAGGCGAAGAGCTCCTGTACAGTCACACAGCTCCTGGGCAATCCCGGGTTCGAAAGCGGCAACAAGACGTGGTCGGCCACACCCGATGTGATCCTCAGCAACTCGGAGACGGGCGGGGCTGAAGTCGCCGAGGCCGGCCAGTACTTCGCCTGGCTCGACGGCTACGGCGTTCCGCACACCGACACCGTCTCGCAGAGGATCGCCGTGCCGGCTGGCTGCTCGACCTACACGCTCTCGTACCACCAGCACATCGACACGAGCGAGGTGTCCTCGAAGGCCATTGACACCCTGAAGCTGCAGGTACTCAACAGTTCGGGCGGCGTGCTCTCGTCGCTGTCGACCTACTCGAACCTCAACGCCAACTCCGGCTACCGCCTGCTCACGCTCAACATGTCGGCCTATGCCGGCAGGACGGTCACGCTGAAGTGGACCGGCGTGGAAACAGACACCGGAGGCGGCACGACGGACTTCTGCATCGACACAACGGCCTTCAACGTGTCGTAGGCGTGGCGTCGCGCTCGGCCGGCGGTACCCGTTTCGGCGAACCCGCCTGCTGTCTGCGGCTGCTGACCGGGGGGACGCGATCCGCCTGCCCGAGGCGGCTCCCCGCCCGCCTGTCGTCCTGCCGCTGCGTGTCCGCGGCGGTCTGAGGGCAGCCCATTCGCACGCCCTCGTGATGCCGGTTACCATTCCTCGACGGCTCGACCCGGCGGCTTGGCCCGCCGGTTCTGCCCTTCGGTTCTCAGGGATGAGGGGGAGAAAGAGGGTGCCCGTGAATGGGCACCCTCTTTCGCGCCGGTCGTGGGGAGGCGGCCGCGCTCTGCCGGCAAGTGGTCGGCTTACAGCCTCCGAGGAACCGAGCGCCCTCACCGGCCTCCTCGAGGGTCGGTCGCACACGCTTTGCTCGCGCAGCCGCCGCGGTTGCCTGAGTCGCCGCGTCATTTCGTGGCTGAGTTGGTGTGGCCGCTGGGACGGCCCGGATTCAGGCATTCTCTCCGTGTGTCGCTTCGCCTCCGGCCGCTCGAACGACGTGACTTCGCCCTCGTCTCGGACGGGTTGGCGGCGCCGCACGTCTCCACCTTGTGGCGAGCCTCACCCGATCCCGCCGCGGTCCGAGACAAGTACGAGCGCCGAGTGGCGGGAATCGAGCCCGTCGAGGTAGTCGTCGTCGAGGAGAACGACGTCGCGATCGGCTTGATCCAGCGCTACCGATTGGCGGACTTTCCTGAGTGGGAACGCAACCCGGAGTGGAAGCGCGCCGTCGAAGCCGGCGCCGTGCCCCGCCCGTCGATCGGCCTGGACTACCTCATCGGCACCGAATCCCACGTCGCCCGTGGACTGGGTGGCCAGATGATCACCACATTCGTTGCGTCGATCTGGGACCGGTATCCCGAAGCCGTCGCCGTCGTCGCCTCCGTCGAGGACGGCTACCGACGGTCCTGGAGATCCCTCGAGAAAGCAGGCTTCGGGCGCGTCTGGGCCGGGGTCACATCGGCAACAGCCGACCCTGTTCGCCGCTCGCAATCGCCGCGAGCGCCGGCTTCGGCGAGACCGTCGTGCTGCTGCAGGCCGCAGGGGCGCCTTGAAGGAGCGACCGTCTTGGAAGGAGGGCCGGCGCTCTGGCGCAGCCAAGGCGGCAACACTCCAATCGGCCGGTGACGGAGGTCACGCTCACGACTGCCTTGGTGAAGACACGACGTTGATCGGCGCCGGCAACGCCGACCGCGACGACGTCATCCGCCGGCGATCACCCGCGGGCCGCGGCCCCACGACACGTACCGCCACGCCCAGTTGATGAGCACGGAGAAGCGATTGCGCACGCCGACGAGAAACACGATGTGCAACCCCAGCCAGACGAGCCACGCCGGCGTTCCCCGCAAGCGGATCCCGAGAGGGAGCTGCGCCACAGCCGCTCGACGCCCGATCGTCGCCATCGTGCCCTTGTCGTGGTACCGAAAGGGCCTCGTCTGCTCGCCGGCGAGGACACGCAGGATCTGCTGCCCGGCGTGGCGGCCCGCTTGTATGGCCGGCTGAGCGAGCTGTGGGAGCACCGCCCCACCCTCGCCCGTAGCGACCGCCGCCATGTCGCCGACGGCGAACACCTCGTCGAAGCCGCTGACGCGCAGGTCGGAGTCGACCGAGATGCGTCCGCGGACCTTCGGCAGCTCGAGAGCGTCCGTGAGCGGGCAGGAACCGACACCGGCTGCCCAGATCACGAGGCCGCACCCGATGACCTCACCCGAGCCGAGCACCGCCCGGTCCGCCTCCACGGCTTTGACGCTCTCCCCACAGCGGACCTCGACGCCGCGGCGCCGCAGCATGGCGAGCGCATAGGAGCTGAGCTTCGGGTGAAAGGCTCCCAGGAGACGGTCCTGCATCTCGACGAGGACGATGCGAGAGAAGGACGGGTCGAGCTCGGCATAGTGCGTCGAGAACTCCATCTGGCGGAGTTCCGCCAGCGCCCCCGCCATCTCGACGCCCGTGGGACCGCCGCCGACGATCACGACCGTGAGGTCGCCCGGCCCCGCCCCGTGGGCGGCAGCGCGCTCGACGCCGGACGACACCGTGTCGCGAACCGATACTGCGTCCTCCATCGTGTAGATGGCCCTGCTGTGCTGTTCGGCACCAGGGACACCGAAGTAGGTCGTACCGGCGCCGGCTGCCAGCACGAGGAAGTCGTAGTCCAGCTGCGGCCCTTCTTCGAACGACACCGAGCGGGCGGCGAAGTCGACGCCCGTGACGGTGTCCTGACGGAAGCGGAGGCTGGGGTGCGAGCGCGCGTAGGCCCGCACGGGATAGGCGATGTCGCCCGGGTTCAAGCCCGCGGTGGCCACCTGGTAGAGCAGCGGCTGGAACGTGTTGTAGTTGTGGCGGTCGACGAGCACGATGTCGACGTCTGCGGCAGCCAAGGACTCACAGACGGCAAAGCCTCCGAAGCCCGCCCCGACCACGACGACACACGGCCGATCGCTCACGAGACCGGTATAGCCCCAGGAACCACCCGGCTGCCCGTTCGTCCGCCTCCCGGGGGCGCCGAGCGCCGCCGGACGACGTTCCAGCGGTGGCAGAGACGGACCCTTGACAGGTCTTGACGATTCGTGTAATCGTTACCGGAACTTCATGTAATCGTTTAACTTGAGGTTTTACAAGGGGGAACTGAAGAGCGGGCTTCGGCTGTCATGGCCGATTTTGGGATGTTCGCGCGCTCGAGAGGGGGACAGCGCAGTGCTCGAAGACGCATACGGGGACGCGTGGCGTCCCGAACCGAAGCCGCCTGCGCCGTGACGAGGCCGGTGACGATCAAGGACGTAGCCGCCGCCGCAGGCGTGTCGACCGCAACGGTGAGCCGGGTGCTCACGGGCGACTCGGCGATCAGCTCGGGCACGAGAGCCGCCGTGCTGAGCACTGCCCGGCGACTGCAATACCGGCCCTCCGCCGCCGCGCGGCGACTGCGCACCAAGTCGAGCTCGCTGCTCGGCGTCGTCGTGCAGAGCGTCGGTGACGGCTACGTCGGCGAGGTCGTTCTCGGCATCCAGAACCGGGCTCGGGACCTCGGCTTCCAGCCGTTGTTCTTCGTGTCGGAGGGCCGCGCCAGTCTCGAGGCGGAGGCGCTCGAGGTCTTCCTCTCCGAGCAGGTCCGGGAGCTCATCTCCGTGTCGCCGACCGGACGCCCGCACCTCCTCCGGCAGGCCGTCGACAACGGCCTTCGCGTCAGCGTCATCAACTGGGACCTGACGGTGCCTGCACCGCTCTTCGAGGACCTCGCCCTCGGCTCGGCCATGAGCGTGCCCCGCTTCGGCGCCAACAGCATCGAGAAGTCGATCTGCCACATCACCTTCGACGACCTCGGTGCCGGCATGCTGGCGACGAATCACCTCCTCGAGCTCGGGCACCGCAAGCTCGCCCACCTGCGCGGCCCGAACGTGAGGTCCAGCCTGCTCCGGCTGCTCGGGTTTCGGCGCGCCCTCGAAGCCGCCGACCTCTGGCCGCAAGCGGTGCTCGCGGCCGACACCCCGGCGCTCGAGCACCGGGAACAGGCAATCGCCGCCTACCTCGGTGACCAGCGGCCACCACTCGGCATCGTGGCCTACGACGACGTCGCCGCCGTGGCGACGCTGCGGGCCGCCCATTACGCCGGCTGGCGAGTTCCGGAGGATCTCTCCGTCGTCGGGATCGACGACATCCAGTTCGCCGCCTACACGAACCCGGGACTCACCTCGGTGGCCCAGCCGAAGCAGGAGCTCGGAGCTCTCGCCGTCGACGCCCTCTTGAACCCCTCGGCGGTGGCGAAGCGCACGCGAATGCTCGATGGCAGCTTGGTCGTGCGGGACTCGACCGCCCAGGCATCCACCGTCCGCAACGGGCAGGCCCGGAACGGGCATGTCGTGGAGGGACGGGCCGACCGGCGGCCCCTCCGCACCGCAGCAGCACGCCCCGAGAGGAACGGCCAAGCGGGCCGCCTGCGATGACCATCGAGATGCCCGTGCTCGAGCAGGATCTCGAGCAGGAGATGGGACGCCCCGTCCGGCTCCGCACACAGGTCTTCCGCCGCCTCCGTCGCGATCCGGTGTCGATGTTCGCCTTCTCCGTCCTCGTGTTCCTCGTGCTGGCTGCCATCTTCGGTGGGCCGCTGGCGGCACATCTCACCGGGCACCCCCCGAACGCACAGTTCGCCAACGCCTTGGCGTCGGACTCGCAGCCGATCGGAGTGATGCAGCGCGTCTATGAGGCCAACGGAATCACTCACAACCCTCATGGCAGCCTCTTCATCCTCGGGGCCGACTCACTCGGGCGGGACCTCCTCGTACGTGTCCTCTACGGCGCCCGCATCTCGCTGCTGGTGGCGGGCGGCGCGACGGCCCTCGCCCTTATCATCGGCATCTCACTCGGTCTCCTCGCCGGCTATCTCGGCGGGTGGGTCGACGGTCTCGTGAACCGCATGACCGAGACGGCCATGGCGTTCCCGAACCTCCTGCTCGCCGTGGGCATCGCCGTGGTGATCGGACCCGGCATCCTCAATGTCGTCATCATCATCGCCTTGTTCACCTGGTACTACCCGTGCCGGATCGTGCGCAGCGCCACGGCGTCCACGAAACAGATGACGTTCGTGGCAGCAGCCCGCACGATGGGGGCCCGCCCACGCCGCATCCTGCTCGTGCACCTGCTCCCCCAGGTGTGGGGACCGCTACTTGTGTACGCCACCTCGATCATCGCCAACAACATCCTCTTCGAGGCCGGCCTGTCGTACCTCGGCGTGGGCGTCCCAGCGCCGACCGCCAGCTGGGGATCGATGCTCTCCGACGCCGTGACGTCGTCGATGTACACCGTCGACTTGCCGCTCGCCCTCATTCCGGGGCTCGCCCTTCTCATCACCATGCTCTCCTTCAACCTGCTCGGTGACGGTCTGCGTGACGCCCTCGATCCGAAGGGAGCGCGCCGATGAGAAGGATGGTCGCCCGGCGGCTCCTCGGCGCTGTCATCCAGCTGTTCTTTGTGACGATCGCCGCCTGGTTGCTCTTCTACGTCATCGCGCGCTTCACGGGCGCATCACCGGCACAGCGCATCGCCGGCAAGACGGCAAGCGCCGCTCAGGTCGCCCTCGTGGCGAAGCTGCTCGGCCTGGACAAGCCCTACTGGCAGCAGTACCTGATCTTCCTCGGACACCTCATCCACGGGAACTTCGGCTACTCCTACTTCCAGGACCGCCCCGTTTCCTCCATCCTGTGGCCGGCGACACGGGCGACAGCGTCGCTCGTGTTCGGGGCTGCGTTGATCTGGCTCTCCGTGGCCGCCCCGATCGGCGCCTACGGCGGGCTCCGCCAGCGGTCCATCGGCGACGTCGTAGGGCGGGGCCTTGCGATCGTCGGCATGTCCATCCCGGTGTTCTGGCTCGCTCCGATGATGGCGTACTTCTTCGCCTTCGAGCCGACGCAAGGCAGGATCCTCGGCCTGTCGATTCTGCCGACCGGCACGACACTCTTCCCGATCACCGGCTATGTCGATCTCGGCACCAGCCCGATCGAGTGGGCGTATCACCTCATACTTCCCTGGATCACGCTCGCTGTCGGCTTTGCCGCCGTCTACATCCGTTACATCAGGACGCTGACCGCCGAGCAGCTCGGGGAGGACTACACGCGCACCGCCAAGGCCAAAGGCGCCTCGACCAGCCGCATCCTCGTTCGCCATGTGGGGCGCAACGTGGCACCGACGATGACAGTCCTGCTCGGGGCGGACATCGCCACGGCGCTGAGCGGGGTCTTCTTCGTCGAGACGGTGTTCAACATCCCCGGTCTCGGCTGGACGGGTGTCTACGCCATCGAGAACCTCGACTATCCGGTCATCACCGGTGTCGTGATCGTGTGCGCCGTCATCGCCGTACTCGCCAACACGATCGTCGACCTCCTCCACGGCGTCCTCGATCCGCGGCTCCGGAGGTTGGCCGCCCGATGACGCTCGGCATGCAAGGCAGTTCAAGACATCTATCGAACATCTATCGACCAGGAAAGGGTGACCCGCTGTGAACACATTGAGGCAAAACGAAAGGAGCAAGTCATGAGGAAACTGCCCGGCCAGCGATGGAGACGGAACACCGTCATCGGCCTTGGATTCGCGTTGGCCTTGACGGCCTGCTCCTCGAGCACGAGCAGCGGGGGCAACGCCACGACGACGACGGCTCCGGCGCCGGGGGCGGTGAGCGGCACGCTCACAGGAGCCATGGCCTCCGGCGCCATCGACACGCTCGACCCGAACCGGTGGTACTTCGCCGTCACCTGGGGTCTCGCCAACGCCTTGTGCACGACGTTGATCCGGTACGCGGACGTGTCCGGGACGGCGGGCACCAAGCTCGTGCCAGGCACGGCGAACCTGCCGGTCATCAGCTCAAACGGGCTCGAGTACACCTACACGCTCCGCCCCGGCGTGCGTTTCGCCAACGGGCAGCCCATCACGCCCGCGGACATCAAGTACACGTGGCTGCGGCTCATGAATCCGGCCATCGAATCGGGCACCGGCTACTACTTCACGAACGTGATCGGTGCGCCCGCCTACCTGGCGGGCACCTCAAAGACGGTGGCCGGTATCACCACGACGGCGAACTCGATCACGTTCCACCTCTCAGCGCCTGACGGAGCCTTCCTGTACAAGACGGCGCTGCCGACGACCTGCCCCGTTCCGGTCGGCACGTCGATGAAGCCGGAGGACAACGGGACGATCGAGGAGACCTACGCCAGCGGACCGTTCAAGCTGGCCTCGTACTCTCCGGGTCGGCAGCTCGTGCTGGCGTTCAACAAGAATTACAACCAGGCGCTCGGCGTTCGTGGGCACGTTGCCAAGATCGTCTTCACGATCGGGGTGCAGTCAACCCAGGCGACGCTGGAGATCAAGGCCGGTCAGCTCGACTTCAACACGTCGAACCTGGCGACGGCGGACATTCTCCAGATCTCGCATGACCCGGCTCTCGCCAGCCAGGTGTACACGTCGGCTCGGCCGGACATCACCTACCTGTTCCTCAACTTCGAGGTACCACCGCTCAACAACCTCGACGTCCGTAAGGCGATCAACTTCGCCATCAACCGGACCGAGATCGAGCAGCAGTGGGGTGGCCCGCTTGCCGGGACGCCGACGGACCAGATCGTCCCGCCGGCGCTCGTCGACTACAAGAAGTACACCATCTACCCGAACACGCCCAACCTGACCGAGGCGAGGAAGCTCATGACGGAGTCCGGCGTGAAGACGCCGATCAACTTGGCGATCAGGACTCAGAACGACGCTCCCGGCTTTATGAACATGGCCGCCGTCATCCAGAGCAACCTGAAGGCGATCGGCATCAACCTGACGATCGAGGGCACCCCGAACAGCGTGAACAGCTCGTACATCTCCAACCCCAAGAGCCACACGCCGATGGGGATCGAGCCGTGGTCGTCTGACTTCCCCGATGCCGATGCCATCATCAACACGGGTATGTACCCCGGCACCCCGAACTTCGCTGGGAACTTCTCCCACTTCGGAGTCGCCTCGTTCATCGCGCCGTTCAACCAGGCGGCGGCTGCACTCGGGGCCGCCCGCGTCGCCGACTACCAGAAGCTCGACTACGACCTCATGTCCCAGGAGGCTGTGTACGCTCCGCTGTTCAACCCACGCTGGTACGACTTCGTGTCGGCGCGGTTGGGCGGCTACGTGTACTCGGAGGCGATGGACGCCATCAACTACAACACGTTGTACATCAAGAGCTGAAGCTCGAGCACCAAGAGCTGAAGCTCACACCCCGATGACGGCGTTCCCCAGCAGAGTCAGCCCTGAACGCGGCGTTACGCGTTCTGACGGCGGCGCTCCTGCTGAGGAACGCCGCTCATCGGCGACACCCGACATCGACGAGCGGCACTCGGCGGCGGCGACCCATCCGCTCCTCGAGGTCACCGATCTCGAGGTCTCCCTCTCGACCGAGGCCGGCGTGATCCAAGCGGTCCGGGGCATCACCCTGTCGCTTGGCGCCGGTGAGACACTCGGCGTCGTCGGCGAGTCGGGTTCGGGCAAGACCATGCTGTCCCTCGCCATACTCGGGTTGCTGCCGTCGGTCGCTCGCGTGACCGGGTCGGTGCGGCTCGACGGCGAGGAACTGCTGACAGCGACACCGAAGCAATGGAACCGAGTGCGGGGCGCCCGCGCCGCCATGGTGTTCCAGGATCCGATGACAGCCCTCAACCCCATGTTCAGCGTCGGCTGGCAGGTCGCCGAGTGCGTGAGACTCCACTCCGGCATCGATCGGGCGGGCGCCCACAAACGTGCTGTCGAATTGCTCGACCTCGTCGGCCTCCCCCAGCCGGCACAGCTTGCCCGCCGCTACCCACACGAGCTATCCGGCGGCATGAGGCAGCGCGTCGTGATCGCCATCGCCATCGCCAACCGGCCCGACCTGTTGATCGCAGACGAGCCGACGACGGCACTCGACGTCACGGTGCAGGCCCAGATCCTGGACACGCTGCGCTCGATCCGCACCGAGACGGGTTCGGCCATGATCCTGATCAGCCACGACCTCGGTGTCGTCGCCGGTGTCGCCGACCGCGTCCTTGTGATGTACGCCGGCAAAGCCGTCGAGGTCGCACAGGTCGACGAGCTGTTCCGGGCGCCCCGCATGCCCTACACCATCGGCCTCCTGGCTTCGTTGCCCACGATCGACGAGCGCCGAGGACGTCTGGCGTCCATCCCGGGGACGCCGCCCTCCGGCTTCGGCTATGGCGAGGGATGCGCCTTTGCCCCCCGCTGCCCGATCGCGGCACGCGAGTGCGCCAAGGAGCCTGCTCTTGTCGAGGTGGGTCCCGGCCACATGGCGGCCTGCGTGTTCGCCGCCGGACCGATGTCCTCCGCCGTGGGAGCGCCGCAGAGCACCACGGCCCTCAGCTGGGATGAAAGCGGCGGGGCGCAACCGGAGGCCGCCCAGCCCGCCGAAGGCGACGCTCAGTCGCACGAGGTCGTCATCACGGTCACGAACCTGAAGAAGCACTTCCGCATCCGCGGCGAGAAGTTCCGCTCCGTCGTGACGCTCGAGGCCGTCAACGGTGTCGACATCGAGCTGCGGGCCGGCCGGTGCCTGGCCGTCGTAGGCGAATCGGGTTGCGGGAAGTCCACCCTCGCCCGGCTCCTGCTGCGTCTCGAGACCCCGACGGCAGGCACGATCACCTTGAACGGTCTCGACATCACGGGCCTCGACGACAAGGCGATGCGGAGTCACCGCCGCCAGGTCCAGATGGTCTTTCAGGACCCGTACTCCTCGCTCAACCCGCGCCTGTCCGTCGGCGAGATCGTCGCCGAGCCGCTCATCGTCCACAACGTCCCCAACCGCGACAGCCGAGTGCGAGCGCTCCTCACGAGCGTCGGCCTCGACCCGGCGGCGGCTGTCCGTTTCCCGGGAGAATTCTCCGGCGGCCAGCGGCAGCGGATCGGGATCGCCCGTGCCCTTGCCCTCGAGCCGTCGACGATCATCCTCGACGAGCCCGTCTCGGCGCTCGACGTGAGCATCCAGGCGAGCATCCTCAATCTGCTGCGCGACTTGCAGCAGCAGCACAACATGTCCTACCTGCTCATCGCTCACGACCTCGCCGTCGTGCGCCAGATCGCCCACGAGGTCGCCGTCATGTACCTCGGCATGATCGTCGAGCAGGGGCCAGCCGACCTCATCTACCGACGACCGGCCCACCCCTACGCCACCGCCCTGCTCTCCGCCGTCCCGATCCCGAACCCGGCGCGCGAGCGCGGCAGGAAGCGCATTCTCCTGAGCGGCGAGGTGCCGAGTCCTGTCAACCCGCCGTCGGGTTGCCGGTTCCGCACGCGCTGTTGGAAGGCCGACGCCCGCTGCGCAGACGAGGCGCCGCCTCTCCGGTTCGTCGAGAGCGGGCACCGCGTTGCCTGTCACTACCCAGAGAACGGACCGTGGAGCGAGGCAGAGCCCGCCTTCGAGCACGCGGGAAGCAAACGAGAGGAAGCGGAATGACGCGTTGCTACGCCTGGCCGTTGACAGTCACCTCCGGTACGGAGTTGCAGCTCCACGTGTCGACCGAGCACGCACGCTTCGGCGTGCGCCTCTTTCGCTGCGGCGCGACGGTCGAAGAGGTCGAGAGCGAGCCCTCGCTGCACGCCGGCCATTTGATGCCGCTCGGCCGGCCCGATGAAGCCTGGGGTTGGCCGCCGGTGACAGTGCAGCTCTCCCCCGCCCTGCGCGACGGCGTCTACGTCGCCGTGCCGCTGCCCGAGCGCAACGGCGCAGTCGATCCGATCGAGCCCGGCACCGACATCCTCACGCGCACGGACGCCTGCCTGTTCGTCCTGCGGCGGGCCGCAGGCGATGATCGCCCGACGGTGCTGTTCAAACTGCCGACGGCCACCTACACGGCCTACAACCAGCTGGGGGGCGCCAGCCTGTACGCCGGCGTGCACTGGACACGGGACTGGTGGGGCCAAGGGTACGTGGGCAGTCTCCAGCGCCCCGGCAACGGCGGCATCGGAGGGCGGGTGATGGAGGGAGATGCGCCCGACGCCTACCACCGAGGATCACGCCGCCAGACCTTCGCCCACTGGGACGCCCCGTTCGTCGCCTGGCTGGAGGAGCACGGCTACCGGGCCGCCTACTGCACCGACTTCGACCTGCACGGCGACCCGAGCCTCCTCGACGGCGTGACGCTGCTGCTGAGCGCTGGGCACGACGAGTACTGGAGTACGGAGATGCGGCGCCGCGTCCTCGAGTTCGTCGACCGAGGCGGCAACGTCTGCTTCTTCGCTGGCGACGTCGCCTGCTTCGTCGTCGAGATCTCCCCACGTGGAGATCGTCTCTTCTGCCGGAAGATGGAGGGTGGCTCGCCCGGGGGACCCACGCGACAGATCGGCGCCCTCTGGCACGCCGACGACCCGGAGGATTGGCTCACGCTGTCGAGCGGCGCCTACGGCGGCGGCTGGTGGGACGGGGTGCGAGCTCTCGACGGCTACCACGCGGTGGTGGCGTCGCACTGGGCCTTCGAGGGCGTCGAATTCCCGCCCGAGGGGCTCACCGGCGGCTCCGCCACGCCGGTCATCGGCTACGAGACAGACGGCGTTCCGCTCGAGCGCGCCTCTGACCCTCCCCGGTTGAGCGAGCAGCGCAAGGGGGGCGGGGGTGGGCGCGTCCTGCTGGCCCTCGGCAGGTTGTCGGCGGGCTGGGTGGCCGGCCGGGAGGAAGCCAACGCCGCCATCATGATCCGCACGGCCGCCTCCGGTGCCATGGTCTTCTCCACCGGGACGACGGACTGGCCACTTGCCCTCACCGACGACCGGATCAGTCGCATCACCGACAACGTGGTGCGGCGGCTCTGCGCACGACCCCTTCGCATTCACGGCCCGATATGCCCGGAAGGTGAATATGTCGGCGAGGGCGCCGCCGTGGGAGCCGAGACGGAGGTGCGTTGGTATGTCGACGGCGACCAGGCCGCCCGGGCCGGCTTGACAGGCCTGCGGTGGAGCGTGCAGGGCGAGGATCACGCCGGCGACGAGGGCACCGCCATCGTGACCCGCTCTCCCGACGGCCAGGACTGGCTCACCGTCACGGCCACGGCGCGCGACAGCGAGGGCAAGGACTACTTCGGCAGCCAGACCGTGCGCGTGCTCTCCACCGAGGAGTACCTGAGGCGGCGGATCATCCGCGTGCTGGACGCCATGGCCTTCCCGGACGAGCAGGGTGGGGCGCTCGTCGATCAACACGCCTCAGAAGGCGAGCTGGCACAACGAGTCATCCCCGTACGCCTTGGGTGGGTACAGCGGCATGCGAAGACGCTCGAAACCCTCATGGCTGCCCTCGAGGAGATCTGGACGGCCTCCGGGAGGATGGACGAAGGAGCGCTCCGTGCCGGCGAGCGCTGATGACGCCGGCAGGCCGGCGGCAACGGCCATGAACGACAATGCCACCACACGGACTTTCGCGTGAGAGGAAGAGCCATGGACACAGCCGGCCCCGGGACGTCGGCGTCGAGAGACGGGCGCTTCCAGCTCGGGCTCGTAGGAGCCGGGCGCATGGGGCGAACCCACCTCGAAGCGCTCGGCACCTCACCGGCGATCGCCATCGCCGGTGTCGTCGAACCTGGCGAGGATGCTCGCGCCTCGATTCCCGCAGCCATCCGCACCTTCGCCGGCCTCGACGAGCTGCTCGCCGAGTGCGAGCTCGACGGCGTCCTCGTGGCGGCGCCCACCGACCGCCATCTCGAGATCGTCCGTCACCTCATGAGCCAAGGCGTGCCCGTGCTGTGCGAGAAGCCCTGCGGCCTGACGGTCGAAGAGACCAAGGAGTGCGCCCGCGCCGCGGAGGAAGCCGACTGTCTCTTGCAGGTTGCCTACTGGCGCCGGTTCGTGCCGGAGCTGCAACAGCTCCGCGATCGCATCCTGGCCGGCGATCTCGGTCAGATACTGGCCGTCAACTGCCATCAGTGGGACGCCGCCCCGCCGCCGGAGGAGTTTCGCGACCGCAGCGGTGGCATCTTCGTCGACATGGGTGTGCACGAGTTCGACCAGGTGCGCTGGCTGACAGGGCAGGAGTTCGAGACGGTCAAGGTGGCCGCCTCGCGGCTCACGACGGCCACGGGCGATCCTGACTGCGGCCAGATCGTCGCCGAGCTCGACGGGGGCGCCACGGCCGCAGTCAGCCTCGGCCGCTGGCACCCGGCAGGCGACACCTGCAAGGTGGAAGTCTTCGGCACGCAAGGGACCGAGGTCGCCTGGTTCCTGCGGCCGGGGGCGGGCGACGCCGTCTTCCGGCACGCCTTGCGGCTGCAGGCGGAGGACTTCGTCCGATCGGTCTCCACCGGAGAGGGCACGGGGGCAAGCGTGCTCGATGCCCTCGAGGCGCTCCGGGTGGCGACGCGGGCCGCCGAGTCCGTTTCGGCGGAGCTGCCGGCATGAGGGCGCACGCATCACACGGGCGCCGCTCGCCCGAACGCAAGGACAGAACACTCGTCGACGGAGGCCCGGTAACGGCGGCTCCGTCTGAATCCCTGGGAGCACGATGACTGCCATCGGCAACGCACCTGTCAGCTACGGCGCCTTCGAGGTCACGGTCGGGCACGACGACGACGTGCCCGATGCCGTCTCGGTGCTCGACGCCGTGCAGGCGGCCGGCTACGAGGGGATCGACCTCGGGCCCCTCGGCTACCTCGGTCTCGGCGACGCCCTCGACGGGGCACTCCGCCAGCGAGGTCTGCTGCTCACCGGCGGGTACGTCGAGATCGACGTCACGAGCGACGAGGCCGCTCGCCGCGGCCTCGGCGAGCTGAGCGAGGTGTGCGACCAGTTCGACGCCGTCAGCGAAGGGGTCGAGACCGTTCTCCTCCCTCGCCCCACGGTGGCGCTCATCGCGCCGGGCTCGACGGCGGCCTTCGAGGCCGAGCCGGAGGACAGCCGCCTCGGTCGCCTCGAGCGCATCATCGGCGAATTCGTCGACCAGTGCGCCCGCCGCGGCTACGAGGCCTGCCTGCACAACGAGGTGGGCACCGTCATGGCAACGCAAGAAAGCATCGTCTGGGCCTTGGAGACGACGCCCGTTGCCCTCTGCCTGGACACCGGCCACCTCGTGGCTGCATCGGGCGATCCGGTCGAGATCCTGACGTCGTGGCGGGAACGCGTGAGCCACGTGCACCTGAAGGACGCCCGCTCGCCGGCTCCCGGTCAGCCCTACACAGAGGCCATGGCTCTGTGGGAGGGCGACGCCTTCTGCCGCCTGGGCGCCGGCGACGGCCGCGTGGACGAGGTCCTCTCCTCGCTTCGCAGCGGCGGCTACGAGGGGTGGATCGTCGTCGAGCAGGACGTCTTGCCACGCGGCCGAGAGGCCTACGCACGGGCGCGAAGCGACCAAGTGGAGAACCGTGCCTTCCTGCGCGAGCGCGGATGGTGACCCTCGGCATGCCCAACCGGCTCCATCGGCCACGCGGATCGCTCGAGACCGACGACTGGCGGTTGGAGCTGACGCCGGAGCGGGCCGGCTGGTCGTGGACCTCGTTGCGGGTGCTCGCCCTCGACAGCACCAGCTCGACCGCCGTCGAGAGCGGCGAGGACGAGCTGCTGATCCTGCCCCTCGAGGGGTCCTTCGTCGTCTCCTGCGGCGACCAGCGCCTTGAGCTCGCCGGGCGGCGCGACGTGTTCAGCGGCGTGACGGACTTCGCCTACGTCGGACGTCGGACGCAGCTCACGCTCTCGAGCCCGACCGGTGGTCGCGTCGCCCTCCCGGGCGCCCGCGCCGGGCGCGACCTCCCGTGCCGCTACGGACGTGGGAGCGATGTCGCCGTCGAATTGCGGGGAGCCGGGTCGTGCTCACGCCAGGTCAACAACATCTGCCTCCCGGGCCTCTTCGAGGCCGACCGTCTCATGGTCTGCGAGGTGTTGACACCGGCCGGAAACTGGTCGTCCTATCCTCCGCATAAGCACGACGAGTGCCGCCCGGGCGAATCCGAATTGGAGGAGATCTACTACTACGAGGTCGCCGACGGGCCGGCAGGCGGCGGCATCGCCTATCAGCGTGTCTACGGCACGGCGGAGCGACCCATCGACCTGCTCGCCGAGGTGCGCTCCGGCGACGTCGTCCTCGTTCCCCACGGATGGCACGGCCCCTCCATGGCGGTGCCCGGATACGACCTCTACTACTTGAACGTCATGGCCGGCCCCGGCGAGCGGGCCTGGCTCATCTGCAACGACCCCGCCCACGCCTGGGTGCGGGCGACCTGGGACGCCCAGGTGGTCGACGCTCGTCTCCCCTTCTACGGCAGCGACGCCGGCGGCACGCCATGACCACGCCAACGATCCGGCTCAGCGTCGGGCAGGCAATCGTCAGGTTCCTGAGCGCCCAGTACAGCGAGCGCGACGGGCAGCGACACCGCCTCGTGGAGGGATGTTTCGGGATCTTCGGGCACGGCAACCTCGCAGGCCTCGGCGAGGCCCTCCTCGAGTCCGAGCTGTCGGGGCGGGGCGAATTCCGGTTCCACTGGGCCCGCAACGAGCAGGCGATGGTGCACGCGGCTTGTGGCTTCGCCCGGATGCGAAACCGGCTCTCGACCCTCGCCTGCACGTCGTCGGTCGGACCGGGCGCCACGAACATGGTGACGGGGGCGGCACTTGCCACCGTGAACCGCATCCCGGTGCTCTTGCTCCCCTCGGACATCTTCGCTAGCCGCGTCTCGGATCCGGTCCTGCAGCAGCTCGAGCACTTCGGCGCCCGTGATGTCTCGGTGAACGACGCCTTCCGGCCCGTCTCTCGGTGGTTCGACCGCGTGCAGCGGCCGGATCAGCTGCCGGACGCTCTCCTCGGTGCGATGCGGGCGCTCGCCGATCCGGCTGAGACGGGGGCGGTCACGGTCTGCCTGCCCGAGGACGTGCAGACGGAGGCCTTCGACTGGCCGACCGATCTCTTCGAGACTCGTCTTTGGCACGTCCTGAGGCCGGTACCGGACCCGGCGGCGGTCGCCCGTGCCGCCGACGTCGTGCGAGGCGCCCTGCGGCCCCTCATCGTCGCCGGTGGCGGCGTCATCTACGCAGAGGCGACCGAGGCCTTGCGGCGCTTCGCCGAATCGAGCGGCATCCCCGTCGCCGAGACGCAGGCGGGGAAGGGCTCGCTCGCCTACGACCACGCGCAGTCCGTGGGCGCCATCGGCGTCACCGGCACCGTCGCCGCCAATGAGCTCGCTCGTGCTGCCGACGTCGTGATCGGCATCGGGACGCGTTGGTCGGACTTCACGACCGCATCGAGGACGGCTTTCGCGGCCGACGGCGTGAGGTTCGTCAACTGCAACATCGCCGCCTTTGACGCCTCCAAGCACGGTGGCGTCTCGGTCGTCGGAGACGCCCGTGCCGGCATCGAGGCGCTCGAGGGGGCGCTGGCGGGATGGTCCGTGACACCTTCCTACCGAGCCGAGGCCACGGCGCGCGCACGGCAATGGGACGACGTCGTGGAGGCCGCCTACGACGCCGGCTGCCAGCCCTTGCCGTCGCAGGCCGAGGTGATCGGCGCCGTGAACCGTGCGAGCGGGCCGCGCGACGTCGTCGTGTGCGCCGCCGGCTCCATGCCCGGTGACCTCCACAAGCTGTGGCGGACGCGCGATGCGAAGGGCTATCACGTCGAATACGGCTACTCGTGCATGGGCTACGAGATCGCCGGCGGCCTCGGCGTGAAGATGGCCGCCCCCGACCGGGACGTCTACGTCCTCGTCGGCGACGGCTCCTACTTGATGATGGCCCAGGAGCTCGTCACGGCGCTGCAGGAGGGCATCAAGCTGATCGTCGTGCTCGTCGAGAACCACGGCTTTGCCTCCATCGGGGCGCTCTCGGAGACGGTGGGCTCGGAGCGCTTCGGCACCTCGCTGCGCTTCCGCAATCCGGCGACCGGTCGCCTGGACGGCGACATCGTGCCCGTCGACCTCGCCGCCAATGCCGCCAGCCTCGGGGTGGCGGCCGTGCGGGTGACGAGCGTCACCGAGCTCGTGGAGGCGCTCGGCGCCGCCAGGTCGCAGACCGCTCCGGTCCTCATCCACATCGAAACCGATCCCCTCATCCCCGCTCCGAGCAGCGATTCCTGGTGGGACGTGCCGGTCGCCGAGGTTTCCGGGCTGGCCCCGACGGCGGCGGCCCGCCTCGTCTATGACGAGGCGAAGCTGCGGCAACGACGGTACTGGTGAGCCCGTCGCGGGCGGGGGCGAGGCGCCGGCTGCGTGTCGGTGTCATCGGGACCGGGATGATCTCCCAGATCATGCACCTGCCGTATCTTGCCGAGCTGCAGGAGCTGTTCGAGATCCGCGCCCTGTGCGACAGCTCGCCCCAGGTCCTCGAGCACTGCGGCCGGCGTTTCGGCGTCGAGCGGCTCTTCGGCGAATGGGACGAGCTCATCTCCGAAGAGCTCGACGCCGTCCTCGTGCTCACCTCGGGGAGCCATGCTCCTCCTGCCATCGCGGCGGCCACCGCCGGACTGCACGTCTTTGTCGAGAAACCCATGTGCTTCTCGGTCACCGAGGGCGCCGACATGATCGAAGCCGCCGCCAGGTCGGACGTCGCCCTCATGGTGGGTTACCCGAAGCGGTACAACCCGGCCTATCGGCGAGCCCGGGAGGCGGTCGGGCACCTCGACGATCTGAGGTTCGTCCGCGTGACGACGCTCGAGTCGCCCTTCGAGCCGTACGTCGCCCATCACGAGATCGTGCGCGCCAACGATGTCCCGGCCGAGCTGCAGGCGCGCTGGCGCGCCGAGGGTGATCGCCGCATCGACGCCGCCATCGGGCCGCTGCGAGACGAGGCACGCGACGCCTTCCAGTCCGTCCTCATCGACACGCTCGTGCACGAGCTCAATCTCGTGCGCGGCATCCTCGGAGAGCCGACGCAGGTGCGCTTCGCCAGTCTCCGCCGCAGCACCGTCACGATCGTCCTCGACTTCGACGGGATCGAGTGCGTCATCGCCTGGCTCGACCTGCCCGGCCTTGCTGACTACGAGATGGAAGCGTGCTTCTACGACCCGAACGCCCGCATCCGCCTGAGCTTCCCCTCGCCCTACCTGAAGAACGTGCCCGCCCTCCTCGAGGAGACAGCCGGCGGGACCGGCGGGGCGCTCTCGGTTCGCTCCCGCCAGACCGTCTCCTACGAGGAGGAATTCAAGCTCGAGCTCATCGAGTTCCACGGCGCCGCCACTGGTGAGTCGGAGCCGCTCACCTCGGCCCTCGACGGCTTCCGGGACGTCGCACTGTGCGAGGCGATCGTGGCGAGCGCCCGCTCCGGCTCGGCCGTCTCGCGCCCGACGGATCCCGCCGCCGCCGCCGCTGGAGCCACGAGCGCGCCATGACGCAGGGCGGACGAGGCATCGAAGGTGGCGCTCGCATCGGGATGGTCGGCTACGGCGCCATGGGCAAGGCGCACGCCTACGCCTACAGCGCCGTGAGGGTCATCCGATCGCTCCGGCACGCCCCCCAGCTCGCTCTCGTGTCCGGGCGTCACGGCGAGGCCGTGGCGGCCGCCTCTGCCGCCCTCGGCTTCGAGGCGTGGACGACCGACTGGCGGGAGGTCGTCGAGCGTCCCGACATCGACATCGTCGACATCTGCTCGCCGCCGGGTAGCCACGCCGAGATCGCGGCGGCGGCCGCTTCCCACGGTAAGGCGATCCTGTGCGAGAAGCCGCTGGCCGTCTCCCTGGCGGAGGCCGAAAGCGCCCAACACGCCGTGAAGGCAAGCGGGGTGCTGAACGCCATCTGCTTCAACTACCGCTACCTGCCCGCCGTTGCCCTCATGCGCCAGCTCATCGGCGCCGGGGAGATCGGCGACGTGCTCCTGTGGCGCGGGAGCTGGCTCTCGGACGAATTCCTGGACCCGCTCATCCCCTTCGACTGGCGTTTCGACCGGCACATGGGCGGCTCGACGATCGCCGATCTCGGCAGCCACCTCATCGACCTGGCGCAGTGGATGGTCGGGCCCATCGCCCAGGTCTGCGCCCAGTCCTCCACCTTCACCTCGGAGCGAGTGGACGCGGCGGGCGGCGGCATGGTCCCGGTCACCGTCGACGACGCATCGAGTGCCCTCCTCCGCTTCGCCGGCGGGGCCGCCGGCGTCTTCGAGGTGGGGCGTACCTGCGCCCGGCGACCCTGCGACTTCACGGTCGAGGTCAACGGCAGCAGGGGCACGCTCGTGTTCGACTACTCACATCTGAACGAGCTCCGCTTCGGTCGAACTGCCGATGACGCCCACCTCTACGGCATGCGCACCATCCGGGCGGAGCACCCCGATCACCCCTACGCACGCAACTGGTGGGCGATCGGCCAGGGTGTCGGCTACGGAGCAAGCTTCGTGAACCTCATCGGGGACCTTCTCTCGGCGTGGCCGGACGGCCCCTGGGTGCCCGGGCTCGACGTCGGGCTCGCCGTGCACCGTGTCTGTGCCGCCATGGAGCGCTCCGCCGCCGAGGGCGGCTGGACCGCCGTCACCTGAGGCGGGCGACACGTTCGCCACTGGAACGTCGATGATGGTGGGATGGAGACCTCGATGCAGATTGGGGAGGGCTTCGTCGGCGATGGCGCCGAGGCCGCCCACGTGAACACCGTGCTCGGTGATCGGGCGGGACCCGTCGGTGCCGCCTGGGCGGGAGCGCTCGCGGCACCGAGCGCCGGGCACGCCGCCTTCGTCGTCGTCGGCCAACCCGGTGTGGCCGCCGTGCCTGCCACGCTCCTCGTCAACAAGGCAGCCATCGAAGGGCCCGAGCATGGGCACATGACGTGGGGGGCGGCACAAGCTGGCGTCGCCAAGGGCGTCGCCCTTGCGGTCGGTGAGGGGATCATCGACGCCGCTGCGGCCGGGCACCTCGTCCTCATCGCCGCCGTCTGGGTCAATCCCGCAGCCCTCGACACCGAGGCCGTGTTCGCCAACAACACCGAGGCGACCCTGCAAGCGCTCCGCAACGGCCGCGAGGGCCGCCCATCGGTGAGTGAGGCGGTGGCAGCAGGACTGTCACCATGGAACCCGTTCTTCCAACCCTGAGACCGCCCGGCGCCGGTGATCAGAGGCGATCGAGGAAATTGACGACCGCCTGACGAAACTCGGGCTGCACGACGGCGGAGAGATGGTCGCCGGGCACCGACAGGAAGCTGGCGCCCGGGATGGCGGCAGCGAGCGCCTCCGGCCCACCGGTCAGGGTGTCGTTGACGCCGTTCACGACAAGGGTCGGTACGGCGATCCGCCCGAGCTCGTCCAGGCTGGGGAAGGGGCTCCCCGATCGCTGCACGGCGGCGAGGGCGAGGCGGTCGGCCCTCGTGGCGTCGGCGAAATTCCGGAACGCCCGCGCCGTGGCGTCCGCAATCTGGGAGGGGTCGGCCGCTTCGAGCGCTTCGGCGATCAGCCCGGCCTCCTCGCCTCGCCGGCTCCGCATCTGAGCGAGCCCGGCGCCACCGAGCACCAAGGAGACAAGACGGGCCTCGACGGGGGCCAGCCGCATCGCCACGAACGAGCCCATCGAGTAGCCCACGAAGTGCACCCGCTCCAGCGCGAGGACGTCGAGGAGAGCGCTCACGTCGCGCACCATGGCCCGGTTGGCGTAGGCAGCCGGATCGTGCGGTTTCTCCGACTCGCCATGACCGCGGGCGTCGATGAGCACGACCCGACGACCGGAGTCGAGGACGGCCTGGGCGACGCCGGGGCGCACGAAATTCGTCCCCGACTCCGAGGCGAAGCCATGGTGCATGAGGACGGCCTCACCGTCTCCGAGCACGTCATAGGCGATCTCGACGCCGTCGAAGCTGTTGAAGCGCCTCACTCGACGACGATCCGCACGCGCTTGTTGCCCCTCCCCTTCGACTCCGTCTTGACGACCCGCACGTGTCCAACTTCGGCCGTGGAGCGGACATGGGTGCCACCGTCGGCCTGCTTGTCGAGACCGACGATGTCGACGACGCGCACCTCGCGGACGTGCTCGGGCACGAGGTTCGTCTTCGTCCGGATCAGGTCCTCGTCGGCGAGCACCGCCGCCGGCGGCAGGAACGTCACCACGATGGGGCGGTCGCGGGCGATCTCCTCGTTCACGCGTTCTTCGATACGTGCCCCAAAACCCTCCGGTAGCGGGTCGAACTCGAAATCCATGCGGGCGGCCAGCGGCTCCATGTTCCCCCCGGTGACGGCTCGCCCGTACTCGTTCCAGATCACCCCGCAGAGGATGTGCAACGCCGTGTGCGTCCGCATGAGCGCGTGACGGCGCTCCCAGTCGATGGCGCCGTGCGCCTGCTCCCCCGCCGCCGGCACCGGCCCCTCGAGCCGATGCCACGCCACACCGCCGTCCTTTGTCACCTCGACGACACGAGCGCCGCCGAGGGTACCGGTGTCGTGCGGCTGCCCGCCTCCGGTCACATAGAAACCCGTCGCGTCGAGCGCCACCCGGTCGCCGTCGATCCCGACCACGGTGCTGTCGAATTCCACCAGGTAGGCATCGCGCAGGTAGAGCAGATCCGTCTCAGGAAGGTCATCCATCCGGGCAATGCTCGCCCGTGCAGCACCTCGCGCGCCAGCCCCGAGGAAGGGGCCGGGTGTTCACGTGCTGTTCAGGTGGCGGCCACTGCCGCCGGGGCGCAGGCGCCACCCAGCGGCCGACCGCTCTCACTGCCTGTTGAAAACCTCGACGCCCCATCCACACCCGGCGCTCGCGTGGGCTGGGGTTGCCGCCCCCGTGCTTCGCGTCGGCGATCGTAGCGGCTCCGTCGTCCCGAGACTGTGGACGACGAAGTGGGCGTTTCGGCCGCCCAGGCCCGTCTACCTGCCGTTCACCGGAGGTTCACCCGTGCCGGCGATGCTCAGCCCCGCAGGTCGAGAACGAGCTTTCCGCGAACGGATCGGTCGACGAGGCGGGCAAAGGCGTCGTTGACGTCGGCGAGCGGGACGAGCGAGTCGACGCAGACCTCGAGCCGCTCGTCCCCGAGGGCCCGCAGGGCGTCCTCGATGCCGGCGGCGATGGCGGCGTCGCTCTCCATGAGACCGCCGTAGCCGATGACCCGCAGCGACTTGCGGTAGAGCGCCTGGAGGGGGACGAGCCCGCTGCTGTCGGCAGAGGTGCCGAAGGCGACGAGGCGGCCTCGAGGTGCCATGGCTTCGACGGCGGCGCCGAAGAACGGGCCGCCGAGCGGGTCGAAGACGACCGTCGGTCGCAGCTCCGCCAACTCGGCGACGAACGACGCCATCTCGCCGTCCTGCCCGCTCGTGACGGCAACGTGCTCAGCCCCCCGCGCAGCCACGAACGGCACCTTGGCGGCGTCGCCCGTCTGGCCCCACACGGTGGCACCAATGCGATGCACGATCGAGACGATCATCGATCCCACGCCCCCGCTCGCACCAAGCACGAGCACGCGGTCGTCGGTCGTCACGCGAGCGAGCTCGGTGACCGTCCGCCAAGCCGTCACGCCGGCGATGCCAAGAGCGGCGGCGGCCTCGAGTCGCACGCCCGTGGGTATGTCGATGAGGGCGTCCGCAGGGACGACGGCGTGCGTCGCCCAGAGGCCGTCGCGCATCGAGCCAAGGCCGTGCCCCCGGACGATGACGTGTCGGTCGCCGTCCACGAAGCCGGAGCCCTCCGAACCGAGCGTGCGCGGGAGGGGGCCGTCGACGGCCACGCGTCCGAGGGCGCCATAGCGGTCGACGGGGTTGACCCCGCCGAAGGCCATGTCGACGATGAGCTCACCGGGTGACGGCTCGGGCAGCTCCACCTCGTCGATCGTGAGCGGCTCGCCATGGGTGACGAGGCGAGCGGCTCGGGCGGTGATTCGCCGGGCATCCGGTGGCATGTGCTGGACCTCCTCGTCGACTCCGCCGGCGTCGCCAACCTAATGGGGCTGCGTGACCCCGCTGGCGGGAGGAAGGCTCACGGCTCGCCGGCGCTCACCAGCCCCGTGAAATAGACCGGTGTGTAGGCGACATCGGTGCCGGGTTGGGCAGCCTGGATCGCCGTGGCGAGGCCGTAGGGACCGCTCCCGAGGTACATGACGACGTGAGTGATCGGCGTGTTGCCGTCGTTGGCGAAATGGTAGAAGAGCAGGTCGCCGGGACGGAGATCCCTCAGCGGGACCGGGACGGATTCCTCCCACTGCACGGTGGCCGAATGCTCGAGCTGCACGCCGGCCGCCGCCCAGGCGAGCATCGTCAGCCCAGAGCAGTCGACGCCCGACTTGCTGGCTCCTCCCCAGACGTAGGGGACGCCCAGGTACTTGCGGGCAGCGGCCGCCGCCGCCAGCGCTTGGAGAGGCGCCGCCGCCTTGGGGGCATCGAGACCGGCGAGGTTTCTGCCCTTGTAGGGCGCCCCGGCCGGCCAACCCGAGAACAGCCGCTTGAACTCCTTCTCGCCGACGAGCTTCAGCAGCTTGGCGGAGATGGATACGTACTGGCGCGACGCCTTCTTGACGAGGTGCTGCGCCTCCGCTCGCAGGGCGCCGATCTCGGCGACTTGCAGCTGCACGCCGAGCTCGGTGGCGACGGCTTCCTCGCGGCCGTTCGAGATCGAGTTCTGGAGCGAGACGTATCGGTTCAGCGACGCCTGCAGGTTGCCCTCGGCGAAACCGGCGTAGACGGCCACCATCTCACCGTCGCTCGCATTGTTCGTGAGCAGCGGGGAGTTGATGTTCTCCAGCTGGCCGGTCACATAGGCGAGGATGGCGGCCTTGCGGAGCTTGAGCGTGGCTGCCGCCACCTGGCTCTGTGCCAGCGCCACGCTGGCATTGCAGGCGGCGACGCGCTTCTGCGCAAGCTTCAGCCGCATCGTCGCCTGGTCGTAGGTCTCCGAGAGGGCGGCGGCCTTGGCGTCCTCTGCCCGGATCTCGCCCGCCGTCACCAACAGGCGCTGTAGCAGGGGCGCCGCCGCCGTCGGGATCGTGCTCGGCGTCTTCGACGGGTGGTGGGTCTTGTGATGGGATCCCTGTGCTCCGAGAGCGGTTAATTGACCACTGAGAGTGGCGATGAGAACCGCCACAAGAGCCACTGTCAGTTTTCGTTTCATCACGAGCTCACTTCCAGCTGCGGCTCAGCGAGTGGTTCATCGGCCGGCGCCCGCCAGGGGGCCAACGATTTATGCAGGTCAGCCTACACGAAGGTCGAGTCCGTACACAAGGGGCGCCCGTCGGCGCCCAGTTGGGGCCGCTCGTTCGGCCTCGTAGCCGCCTCAGGCGGCTCTGGAACCGCCGCCCCGCACGGAGACGGCCGGTGCGTTCTGGTTGACGACGGCTTGCAGGGTCCAGCGGTAGAGGACCCCGACGACGTGGCCGTCGCTCATAACGGCGAGCTGGTTGCGGCGGAAGCGCGAGAAGGCTTCCAGGGCGGCCGGGAAGAGCGGCTGGGAGGCGTCGAGGACGGGGGCGGCCTTGTCGCAGGCGTCTCGGACCGTCGCCCACGGCTGCACGATGAGATCCTCCACGGCGGCGATGCCGAGGTAACGGTCGTTCTCGACGATCGGCACGGCACGCCCCGGGTAGGCCTGCAGCCAGGGCACCAACTGCTGCACGGTCACCTCGCCGAGCACGGTCGTCGGGTCATGAGCCATGACGTCACCGACACGAAGGCCGCTGAACGACGCCTGTACCGTGGCCGCCCGGCGCTCCGCATAGGCCCCGAACGTCACGAAGATCCCGATGAACACGAGCAGGAAGTCGTAGCGGAGGCCCACGACGACCATGGCGGCACCGAGCACGACGGCGACGCTGGAGGCGATGCGGGTGGCCTTCAAGGGGTCGCCGCGGCCGGCGAGAACCGCCCGCAACACGCGGCCGCCGTCCATCGGGAGCGCCGGCAGGAGGTTGAAGCCGCAGAGCACGAGGTTCATCCAGGCGAGGTCCGTCACAAGGGAGCCCGCCCACAGCGCCGGCGGCCAGAGCTTCCCGCCGGAGAGGAAGGCGGCAAGGCCGAGCAGGATGGCCAAGGCGAAGCTGGCCGCAGGGCCGGCGATGGCGACGTCGCGCTCCACCTTCGGTGCAGCCGGGAAGCCCGTGATCTCCGACACACCGCCGATGGGGAGCAGCACGATGTCACGCACGGTGAGGCCGCGGCGGCGGGCGACGGCGCAGTGAGCCAGCTCGTGGAGCGTCACGGACATGAAGAGCGCCACGACCCAGATGACCATCGGCCAGGCCGTCGACCACGTGGGGTGAGTGTTGTCGAGGATGAGCAGCAGGACGAGGAACGAGAAAGTCCAGTGAACCTTTATCGGCACACCGGCGATGCGACCGATCTTGACGGCACCTCTCATCTCGTCCAGCTACTCCCTTCTGCCGATCCCGGCAACAACAGTGTGCCGTACAAGACTGTGAGGTCGCTGTGCACCCGCTGAAGGCGGGCTTCGACTGCCGGGCAGGCGCCGCTGCCGGCGAGGCAGGATGACATGGTGACAGAGAGGGAGATCGACCTCAACGCCGACCTCGGGGAGACCGACGGCGACCTCGCCCTCATCAGCGTCGTCACGAGCGCCAACATCGCTTGCGGCGGGCACGCCGGGGACGCCCGCTCCATGACGGCCGCCGTGCAGGCCGCCCTCGCCCACGGTGTCACGATCGGGGCTCACCCCTCGTACCGCGACCGCCCGAGTTTCGGCCGCCGGGAGCTTTCGACACCGCCCCGGGAGATCGCCGAGGAGGTGGCCGATCAGCTCGCCCAACTGAACGAGATCGCCTCGGCAAGCGGCGCCGCCGTCGCCTACGTGAAGTTGCACGGAGCCCTCTACCACCGGGCAGGACGTGACGCCGCCTGCGCCGAAGCGGTCCTGCAAGGGATCGAGGGCGCCGGGCTCGCACCACTGCCCCTGCTCGCCCAGCCCGGTGGCGTCCTGCTGGGTTTGGCGCGGGAACGGGGGTGGATGGGGGTCGAGGAGGGCTTCTGCGACCGCGCCTACCGGGCGGACGGCTCCCTCGTCGATCGCTCCGTAGCGGGAGCCGTGCTCGCTCCGGCCGAGGCGCAGCGCCAGGCGGTCGGTCTCGCCATCAGGGGGGGCGTGCGAGCCGAGGACGGCACCTGGCTGTCACTGCGGCCCGCATCGCTCTGCATCCACGGGGACACGCCGGCCGCCCTCGATCTCGCCGGAGCCGTCCGCCGGTCCCTGCAGGGCGCCGGTGCGGTCATCACGCCGTTCGTGCGATCGTGACGTCCTCGCCCTTGTCGCTGCGCCGCACGACGGCGATGGGCGGCGGCGCCGGTCTCGTCTTCACGGGCGGTTGGCAGGAGGCACAAGCCCTTGCCCGGGCTCTGCGGGCTGAACAACCGCCCGGTGTCGTGGAGGTCGTTCCGGCCGCCGACAGCGTCGGCGTGCTCGTGGACGACGGCGTCACGTCGGTGGGCGAGGCGCTTGAGCTCGCCGCCGGGTTGGCCGGCAACGCCAGCCCGGCGACCGGGAGACACGTCGAGGTGGAGGTGTGCTTCGACGGCAGCGACCTCGACGGCGTTGCCGAGCACGCCGGGCTCTCCGTGAGCGAGGTCGTCTCGCAGCTGGCGGATACACCCCTCAGCGTCGGCTGGCTCGGCTTCATGCCGGGCTTCCCGTACCTCGTCGGCCTGGGCGAGCCACTGGCCTCGGTTCCCCGCTTGGCGCGACCGAGGCCGCGGCTGGCTGCCGGCTCGTTCGCCCTCGCCGGCGGTTACGCCGGCATCTACCCGTCGGCGACCCCGGGGGGTTGGAACGTCCTTGGACGCGCGGCGATCCAGCTCTTCGACGCCACCAAAGCCGACCCGGCGACACTGGCGCCCTCCGACCTCGTGCGCATCCGCCCCGTCGACTCGCTCGCCCCGGAGCGGCCGCCGGCTCGCCTGCCCATCACTGCCGGCGGCCCCCGACGCGTCCGCGTCATCGAGGCCGGCGCGCGAGCCCTCGTGCAGGATCGAGGCCGGCTCGGTGTCGCCCATCTCGGCGTCCCCCCGGCCGGCCCCGCCGATGCGCTGCGCCACCGCATCGCCAACAGCGCCGTCGGGAACCCCGGAACGAGCGGCGTCCTCGAGATCACCCTTGCGGGCCCCAGCCTGCAGTTCCGCTGCGACGCCTTTGTCGCCCTCGTCGGGGACTGCCCGCTCCGTATCGACGGGCGGGCGATGCCGCCATCGAGCGTGCAGTTCGTCGAGCAGGGCCAGATCGTCTCGATCGGGGCCGTCGAGCGCTCCCTGCACGCCTATCTCGGGATCAGCGGCGGGATCGAGATCACGCCGGTCCTCGGAAGCCGCGCCACCGACGCCACCTCCGGGCTGTGGCCCGGTCCCCTCCGGGCGGGCGACGAGCTCGATCTCGGCCGGAGCGGTCGGGCGCGTGGGCGCTGGTTCGAACCGCCCGCCTTCGACGGGGTCCTGCAGGTCGTCGTCGGGCCGGACGGTACCGGCAGCCCGGCGGCGGCCGCCGCCTTGGCGCGGTTGCTCTCGATGCCCTTTGCCGTCGCCCGGGAAAGCGACCGCGTGGGGACGCGGCTCGTCCCGCTCGAGGCGGAGGGCGCTCCCGACACCGAGCCATCGATCGCTCTGCCTGCCACGGCCTCCCGCGCTACCGTCACCGGGGCCGTTCAGCTCCCCCCGGACGGATGCCCCATCGTGCTCGGGCCCGACCGCGGCACGGTCGGCGGCTACCCGGTCGTCGCCGTCGTGATCGGCGCCAGCCTGCCTGCCTGCGGGCAGCTCTGCCCGGGTGACGTCGTACGTTTCGAGCAGGCCGCGAGCGCTCGCGCATCGGCGGGAGCCGGCGGGCCAGATTTCGTCACGGGATGGATGCCCCTCGATCTCGACAGCGGATCCGGCCGGGGAGCATGATCGCGCCATGCCGCCCAACGTCAGCGACTTCGAGCAGGAGGCCACGTCCATCGACGGCCTCCTCCTCCTCCGCAGCAAGCAGGTGACCGACGAGCGAGGCACCGTCCGGGAGCTCTACCGCAAGAGTGTGTTTCAGTCCCTCGGCGACGGCTCGCTCTCGGTGCCCCGCCAGGTCAACCTCACGAGCTCGGGCCTCGGTGCCATCCGTGGCCTCCACGGGGAGGACATGACCAAGCTCGTCGGCGTCGCCGCCGGGCGGGCCTTCGGTGCCTACCTCGACGCCCGTCCCGGCTCTGGGTCCTTCGGCACGCTGCTCACCCTCGAGCTCGAGCCTGGCATGCAGGTGCTCGTGCCGAGCGGTGTCTGCAACGGGTTCCAAGCCGTGAGCGAAGGATGCCTCTACCTCTACTGCTTCGACGCCGAATGGGCCCCAACCATGGCGGGCGTCGCCGTGAGCCCGCTCGACCCGGATCTCTCCATCCCGTGGCCGCTCGCCATCGACAGAGGCAACCGCGCCCTCATCTCGGAGAAGGATGCCACCCTGCCGAACTTCGCCGACCTCGGCCTGCACCGCGAGCTGGTGAACTAGGCCATGGCGCTCAACGTCCTCGGCACCGATCTGCAACCGTGCAGCTTCGATCCGCTCACCGGCTTCTACCGCGACGGCTGCTGCAATACCGGCGGCGAGGATCTCGGTGTGCACACGGTGTGCGTCCAGCTCACGGCGGACTTCCTCGCCTTCTCGAAGGCGGTCGGCAACGACTTGAGCACGCCGAAGCCGGAGTACGGCTTCGCCGGGCTGCAGCCGGGCGACCAGTGGTGCCTCTGCGCCGCTCGCTGGCAGGAGGCCTTCGAAGCCGGAGCGGCCCCGAAGGTGGTCCTCGCCGCCACCCACCGGACGACCCTCGAGTGGGTTCTCCTGGCGGATCTGCAGGCGCACGCCGCCACGTGACCCGCCGCGCCATCCGGGCAGCCGACGGCGGCCTGCCGCGCTACGGCTGCATCACCTTGACGACGGACTACGGGCACGGGGCGGGTTTCGTCGGTGCGTTGCATGCCGTCGCCTTCCGCATCGCTCCCGACGTGGCCGTGATCGATCTCGACCACAGCGTCCCGCCACAGGACGTCCGCCTCGGCGCCCTCCGGCTGCAACGGTTCATGTCGTTCGTGCCGAACGGTGTCCATGTCGGCGTCGTCGATCCGGGAGTCGGCAGCACTCGGCGCGCCGTGGCCATCACGGCCGGGCGGCACGCCTTCGTCGGCCCGGACAACGGGCTGCTGCTGTGGGCGGCCGAGCAGGCATCGCCGGAGCTGCGCGCCGTGGTACTCGACCGCCCGGAGCTCTGGCTCGAGCCGCGGTCGCGAACCTTCGACGGACGCGACGTCTTCGTCCCCGTCGCCGCTCACCTCGCTGCGGGAGTCGAGCTGGGAGACGCCGGCAGCGAGGTCGACCCGTCCAGCCTCGTGCGCCTCGCCCGACCGGGCGCCCGAGTGGATGCCGGCGGCCTCGGTGAGCTCGAGGTGCTGCAGGTGGACGGCTTCGGGAACGTGCAGTTGAGTGGCGACGCTACGACCGTCTCTACCCTCGGCCTGCAGATCGGCGACACCGTCACCGTGCGAACCGGCGGGACGGTCGTGCGGGCGCTCTACGCCGAGACCTTCGCCGAGGTCCCCCGCGGCGGCATCGCCGTGCTCATCGACAGCGACGGGTGCCTCGCCCTCTCGGTCAACTGCGGGCGGGCGGACGCCCTCCTCGAGACGCCGCTCCCGCAGACGCTCACCATCCAGCGCGGCTGACCGATGGGGCGGCGTGGCCGACCGCGGAGATCAGGACCCCGGGATCGTGCCCGCAAACGTCGACCGCGTGGCGTGCCGCAGGCCCATGGCCGAGCCGAGGACGGGCCACATGCCAGACGTGGCGCGCCGAGGCGAGATGGCGCCGCCGACGGTCTCGCAACCCCACGGGTTGACCGAGACCGTCTTCGTCGCTCCCGCCAGTGAGAACTCGATGTTGTAGGAGATGCCGAGGTCAACCGGGCAGCTGTAGACGCCCTCCGGGAAGCGCGGCAACGCACACAGGGTCCGAGCCACCCGCTTGGCGGCCCCCGTGCTGCGGATGCGCACGACGGCGGGGAAGCTGAACTTCGGGTGGTTCTGCGGCAGGGCGACGACGCGGTGCACGACAGCCCCGGTGATCGACGACACGGATCCGCACAACCCGGAGGCGGCAGAGCCTGGCGGCTGCGCCGACGTCCTCAGAGCGTGGGACTGGCCCGGATCGGCGAGGGCGCCCTGGCCGGCCGCGCTCATCGCTCCGATCCCGATCCCGATGAGACCGAGCACGCTGGCAGTGAGGACGAGCAGGCTTCTCATGGTTGTTCTGACGTCGCCGGCCCCGAATCGGTTCCATCGAACGTGCCAGCTCTACGGCGACAGCCACTGCCGCCGGGACGACTCGCCCTTGACCGTGCCCCTGGGGCAGGGAGGAAGATCGGCAGATGCCGGCGGAGCCGATCCCAGAACTGCTCGGGAGCCCAGAACTGCTCGGGAGCGGAGAGTTCGCTCGACGTTCACGCCTGAGCGCGAAGGCCCTCCGCATCTACGCCGAGATGGGCCTCTTGCGACCGGCCGAGGTGGAGGTGTCCAACGGTTACCGCCGCTACCGAGTCGATCAGCTTCGCACTGCCCGACTCATCGCCATGCTGCGCGGCGTCGACATGAGCTTGGCCGAGATCGCATCGCTGCTGGCCGAGCTCGGCGAGCACGCCGAGCTCCCCCTCGAGCGGCTCAACCGGCACTTGCTCGAGTTGGAGGCTCGGCACACGAGCCGCCGCTCCCTCGTCCGTCACATCCAGGCCATTTTGAGAGAGGAAGACCGCCCGATGTTCACGATTCGGACCCGCCACGTGCCCTCACGGCGCCTCATGACGATGCAGCGCCGTCTGCGGGCCTCCGAGACCGACGCCTTCGTCCGCGAGGCCAAGAAAGCCTTCGCCGAGCACCTGGGCGGAGCCCTGCCGATCGAAGCGTTCAGCCTGATCTTTCACGGCGTCGTCGACGACGAGAGCGACGGGCCGCTGGAGGCGACGCTCGCCTGCTCGCACGACGTGCAGCCGAGCGAGCTCATCGGGATCCGTACCGAAGCTGCCCACGACGAGGCCTTCACGACGATCACGAAAGGGCAGTGGGACTACCCTGCGATCCTCGCCGCCTATGACGCCGTTGCCTGCTCGCCCGAGGTCATCGCCCGCCCGGGAAGCCGGCTGTCATGCCGCGAGGTCTATCTCGCCGAACCGGACGCCGTCGGGGACGACGAGCCGATCTGGGACATCGCCTTCCCCCTCGGGGAGACCACGACGGCCCCCTAGTGTCCCGAGTCACCGATTCGCTGAAGATAGCCAGCGAGGGAGTCGAGAATCTCATCGGCGGTCTTGTGCCAGACGTAGGGACGGGGGTTCTCGTTCCAGCTGTCGATCCAGTCGGTGATCGACTGTGCAAGCTCTTTGACGCTGCGGTGGGTGCCGCGACGGATCCACTTCTCGGTGATCTCGGAGAACCACCGTTCCACGAGGTTCATCCACGAAGAGCTCGTCGGCGTGAAGTGCACGTGGAAGCGCGGATGAGCGAGGAACCACTTCTTGATCGCCGGGGTCTTGTGCGTCGATGCGTTGTCGATCACGACATGGACCTCGAGACCTGCCGGCACCGACTGGTCGATGAGGCTCAGGAACTTCTTGAACTCGACCGCCCGGTGCCGAGGGGTCAGCTGGTGGGTGACCTCGCCGGTGGCGAGGTTGAGGGCGGCGTAGAGGTCGATCGTGCCGTTGCGTTTGTAGTCGTGGCTCTGGCGCTGAGGCACCCCAGGCAGCATCGGGAAGATCGGCTGGGTGCGATCGAGCGCCTGCACCTGGGTCTTCTCGTCCAGACAGAGGACCACGGCGTGGTCCGGAGGAGCCATGTAGAGGCCGATGACATCTCTCACCTTGTCGGTGAAGAGCGGATCGGTCGAGAGCTTGAAGGTGTCGATCAGGTGGGGTTTCAGCCCGAACGCCCGCCAGATGCGACTGATAGCGGATTGGGACATCCCGGTCGTGGCCGCCATCGATCGGGTCGACCAGTGGGTGGCGTTCGTTGGGGTCTGCTGCAGGGTCTTCACGATGACGGCTTCGACTTTGTCGTCGGTGACCGTGCGCGGCGCACCCGGTCGGGGCTCGTCGACGAGCCCGTCGAGGCGTTTGGCGATGAACCTGCCCCGCCACTTGCCGACGGTCACCGGATTCACCCCAAGCCGAGCGGCCACCGCCTGGTTCGTAATCCCGGCCTCGGCACACCCCAAGACGATCTTCGACCGCAATGCCAGCGACTGTGCGCTCTTCGGCCGGCGGGCCCACCGTTCGAGGGTCGCCCGTTCGTCCTCGGAAAGGACGAGAGGCTTCATCGGACGGCCGCGTGTTTGCATGTGCACCTCCATGGTCACATACGAGAACGCGCCGTCCAACCCCGAAATTCCCGATCAGCCAATATTTCTAGCGAATCGGTGACTCGGGACACTAGCGCCCCAGAACGGCGCCAGCGTGACGGCCTCGTCCTCGTCGACCCCGGCGGCGTCGGCCTCGCTGTACTGCCAGACGTCCTTGCGCCCGGCGCAGGCGGGGAAGATGGCGGGGGAGGGGCCGCTCGAGTAGGCCGGGGCGCGTTGCGGCGGTGTCGAAGCCGAGGTGGCCGGTTCCGCCTCGCTTGCCCACAGGTAGGCGGAGGCGACGGCCGGGTCGAGCGACACCGCCCGGCAGTAGGCGGAGCCGCCCTGCGAGCCCGGCTCGGCGTTCAGGTAGAAGCCGGGGGCGTAGCCGGCAGCCGCCACGGCGCCGTAGAAGGCGACGATGAAGGCGCCGTTCACCGGGCTGTCCTCCTCGAGATCCTTGAAGATGGCGACGCCTGCCGGGACGCCGAGGGCGCGGGCGGCCGCAACGGCCTGGCGCCCGTCGTCGGCGCCGTTTCGGCCGCCTTCGTCGTGGCGGCCGCCACGGTCGGCCACCACGAGGAGGAGGCGGACGCCACCGGCGAGATCCGCCCGCGCCTCGCCCCGGCTGAGGTCGTGGCCGCAGTGCCCTGAGCAGTCGCTCACGTAGCGGCCCCAGAAGGCCGGCGTGGTGTCGTAGGCACGCTGCACCGAGGGCATCCTCGAGCCGAGCGTGGCCACCGAGTCGACTCCCCAGTACGCCCCGCCCGCCGTCAGGCGGGTCCCCGGCGGCGCCGCCGACGGCAGCACCATCCAGACAAGTATCGCCACGGCGGCGACGAGGGTGAGGAGGGCGGCTGCGCGCCGCGGCGGACCTGACGGCGCAGGACGTCGCCCCCGGCGTGCGGCCGCCCGGCGCCGGCCTGTCGTCAGCGGACGGCTCCGGGCAGGCTCAGGCCCTGACCGGGTGCATCGAAGCCGGATCCCAGTACGCCATCTGATCGGCGATGAGGCCGTCATCGTCGATCGTGAGGATGTCGTAACCGCTGACCTGCATGCGGATCTTCCCTTCGCCCTCGCCCATCTCGACCTGGATGGCGAAGGAGAAGACGCCACGGTCGCCCGCCACGACGACGCGGTCGGGCGCGAACGAGACGGGGCGGCCGAGGGCGAGGACCCCGTCCCAGAAGCTCGAGGCGCCCTCGCGCCCGACGTGGCTCGGTTGCGGGTAGGGGTCGGTCACGGTCGGGTTGGCGTTGTAGCACGCCATGATGGCGTCCTTGTCGGCCGACGACACGGCGGCGGCATAGGCGGCGACGGCATCGTGGACCTGCGTGGCTGTCGGCATCGTTGTCCTCTCAAGCTCCGGTGGCGTGGAAGCCACCATCGACGTGGATCATCTCGCCCGTCGTCTTCGGGAAGTACCCGGACAAGAGGGCGACCGTGGCCTTGGCGACGGGCTCGGCGTCGTGCACGTCCCAGCCGAGAGGTGCCCGCCCGTCCCAGACCTCCTCGAACTTGGCGAAACCGGGGATCGACTTCGCCGCCAGCGTTCTCACCGGTCCGGCCGCCACGAGGTTGACGCGGATGTTGCGGGGGCCGAGGTCACGGGCGAGGTAGCGGGTGAGGGACTCGAGCCCCGCCTTGGCCACGCCCATCCAGTCATAGGCGGGCCAGGCAACGGTGCCGTCGAAGGTGAGGCCGACGATGGAGGCTCCGCCCGGGGCCTTCTCGAGGAGCGGGGCGAACGCCGCCGCCAGCACCTTCAGCGAGTAGGTCGAGATCTGCAAGGCGAGCGAGACGTCCGGCCAGTCGGCACGCAGGATGTCGCCCCCCAGGCAGGCCTCCGGCGCGTTGCCGATGGCGTGCACGACGCCGTCGATCGATCCCCAGCGCGTCGTCAGCTCGCTGGCGAGCTCCTCGGCGTGCTCGGGCACGGTGACGTCGAGCTCGAAGACGTCCGGCACGACGGGGAGGCGCCGCGCCGTCCGCCTCGTGAGCGACATGCCGCGGCCCGCACCCGTGAGGACGATCTCGGCCCCCTCCTCGATCGCCAGGCGGGCGACGGAGAACGCCAGCGAGTCGTCGGTGAGCACACCGGTGACGACGATGCGCTTGTTGTCGAGTATCCCCATGAGGCCTCCCGAACCCGGTCCCATCCCGGTCCAGGTCGCAGGCTAATGCGCCCGGGGAGAGGCGGCGGGGGTTTCTCAGGTGGGCGGGCTCTCGGTCAGCTTGCGGTAGAGGGCCGCCGTCTCGGGGTGAACGCACTCGATGGGATCGCCCGAGCAGTCGAGCACCTGAGCAAGCGACCGGAGCGCAGACTCGACCCCGCCGCGGTTGCCGGCGGCGTCGGCTGCGAGCATGAGGAGGCGGTAGAGCCGCTCGTCCCAGGGTGCGACCATGAGCCCGCGGCGCACGGACCACTCGGCGCCGAGCAGGTCGCCGGCGTCGAGGAGGTGCTCGGCCAGGCGGCTGGCGACCTCGACGATGCCGCCTTCGATGGCGGCCGAGAAACCCTCCAGGACCGTCCAGTCACCCTTTGCCAGTCCCCCGAAGGGGCGTCCCCGCACGAGCATGAGCGCTTGACGCCAGCTGGCCGGCCCGGTGCCCCGCCCGGTGAGCGCGACGAAGCGGGACCAGTCCGTCGTCACGTCAGGCGCCAGCACGTGGCGGCCGCCGGATCGAAGGAGGCGGGGGCGGCCCTCCGGCGTCGGGCCGAGCGCCCGCCGAGCCTCGTGGAGGCGGTTCGACAGTGTCTGTGGAGGGACACGCCGCTCCGGCCAGAGCGCTGTCGCGCAGGCTTCTCCCGTGGCGCCTTCCGGGTGAAAGGCCAAGTAGGTCACCAACTCCTGGAGGAGCGGGCGTCCCTCGAAGCTCTCGGCGGAACCGGCGACCTGCACCCGCCCGAGGACAAAGACGCCGACGTCCTCCGCGCGATCGGGCGCCGTCGAGGCGGGCGCCCCACCTTCGGCCGGGGGAGGAGCCGACACCGGCGTCGGTGTCGGCGACGGCATGGGCCGGTAGGCAACACGGAGACTTGTCCCCGTGCGCTCGGCCCAGCGGTACGGCGAGACGACGGCGGAGAGGCCCGTCCGCCCGCTCACCTCGAGACGAAGCGTCTGCCCGTGGGCAGCCAGGTGCCAGGTGGCGCGGGCGCCGACGGCCGTGTCGCAACAGACCGCCCCGGTGCACGGCGTCTGTTCGACGAGTCGCAGCAACCGTCGCAGCGCTGCGCGACGGCTTTCGTCGATCGGCATCGGAGCGATCACGAAGCATCGAGCGCCCCGTTCGCCGGCATGTCCCGTACCGCTCAACAGAGCGGTGGCCTCCTCCAGCGTCGGGAGATACCGCACGTTCTCGAGCCCGTGCATCTCACCGCCGAAGCCGACGAGCAGCACCTCGTCCAGATCGGACCAACGCCGGGCGGCCAGCTCGACGACGATGTCCGCCACCGTGTAGCCGACAGCGACCGGGGGGCCGTCCAGTGCCACGCTGCGGGCGACGACGAGGTCGAGCAGGCCGCGGGATCCTTCTTGATTCCAGAGCGAGACCAAACCGGCTCGCCGGCTGGCACGCACGACGCCGCTGGGCGGGAGGGAGGCGACGAGTCGGGGATCCCGCTCCATCCACCACCCGACGCCCGACGGGTGCGGCTTAAAGGGGAGGGATGGGTCGCCGCCGGCTTCAAGGAAGGCCGCCGTCCCCCTCTGCCCGAGGAGCCAGGCAAGCGGCATCTCCGCGCCGGGGGCGGCAGCGGCGGCGCCGAGGAGCGCTCGAGTCCACTCTCGGTCCTCCAGGTGCCCGGCCACCGGTGACGGAGGCTGAGGAGGCGGTGCCGGAGCCGGCGCCGGCGAGGGGTGGGTGGCAAGGGGCAGCGCGGCCGGCGTGGACGCTGCCGGCGTGGAGTCGTGCTCTGGCGCCGCTGCAGCGAAGGGGGCGACCGTGGAGCTCGCAACGACCGCGGGCATCGGCGCGTGCCGGCCGGGTAGCGGCCTCGGGCTCTCCTTGCTCGGTCCGGGTCGACGTACGGGCATCTCAGGTCTTTGTGGCGGATGTGGCGTGTCGGTTCCACCGTCACCCGTCCGACGCTGGCGCCCGGGTGCCGGCTCCCCGGCCACGGTGGCCGGGATGGCCGACAGTGTGGCAGACGAGAGGCCGGTTGGCACAAGCCGCGTCTGCGGGCGCGTCGTTCTCGCAACGGCGGCTGTCGACGTCGCCAGCACGGCGAGCACGGCGAGCCAGCACGCGCCCGCCAGCACGTCCGTGAGGGCGCCGTCGCCGAGGCGTCGAGCCGGGGACTCGGCGAGGTCGAGGAGGGCTCTCAGACCGTGCACGGGAGAGGCGACGAGGGCCGTGAGCAGCGTCATGGCCGCCAGTGCGCTTGCGGCGGCCCAGCAGGTCCGCAAGCCCGCCTGCCAGTTCGCGGCAGTGGGGCGGGACGGTGCCGATAGGCGTCGCATCTCAGCCGGCGACCGCCGAGGCGCTCGCCGATGCCGTGACAGAGATGGAGGGCACCCCGACGAGCGCCAAGAGAGGCGTGCTGACTCGGAAGGGGGTGACCGTGGCCGTGACGACGCCACGAACTGCGGTGGCGGTGCCGGCGTGCCCGTTGAGGGCCATGACGTTCTCTGCTGCCTCGACGGCTTCCGGTGGGCTGCTCGAGATGCTGCCGGCGCGCACCGCAGCCGGGCTGAGCGCCGCCGCGCCGGCCCGCGCCGCCTGCTCGGCTTCGGCGACGGCCGTCTCGCGGCTGCTCAGCACGAGTCCTCCTTCGCTGACGAGTCCGAGCAGCGCAGCGAGACACAGGCACACCAGCAGCACGAACACGGTCACCGATCCGGTCTCGGGCCGAGGGGGGTGGCGTCGAGCCGGTGCCGTCATGGCCCAACCTCGCGGTAGGGCTCGATGTCGCCGCCCCGCACGGCCGCCAGCGTGACCGAGCCGGGCACTCCCGCAAAGGCCAGGTTGGAGAAGGGCACCACGCAGCTCACCCTCACGTAGAGGCGCCCGCCCGCCACGAACTGGGAGGTATCGGTCACCGTCGAGAGGCGAGCGCAGAGCCCGCCATCGTGGCCGATCTCGTCGAGCGCCGTGAGTGCTGCCACAGCGCTGGCGGCCCGGCCGTCCGGCATGGTGACGGCCGCTTGCAGGGCGGTGCGGGCGGCGTCATCGACGGCTTGGCGGGCGAGAACGAGCCGTCCGGCGAAGAAGGCAGCGCCGAGCACGGCGAGGAGAAGGGGCGTGACGAGGACGAGCTCGGCGCTCGCCGAACCTGCGTCGCTCCCGATCGGACGGCTGTGCCGCCGCTTACGGCGGCGTGCCGTCAAGGGTCTTTTCTCGTGCATCTCTCTCTGCCCTTCCTCATGGAGTTGCCGTGCGTCGTGCCCGCTCATCCCGTCGCACGGAATCCCTCCACTGGGCCGGTGCTGACGGCGCTGACGTGAAGGTGCAGACCCGGGAAGATCGTTGGCACCAACGCGGAGGCCGAGACGGCCACGAAATCGTCCGGCAACGGCTGCACACCGACCGTGAGGGATGCGACGAGCGAGCCGGCGATGGCGTGCACGTCGGTCACGACGACGGCTGCGGCGTCTCGGGGACCGTTGCTCGCCCGCGCGGCGGCGCCGCCCTCGGCGACACCGAGGCTAACGGCGTGAGCTGCAAGGCCCCAGAGGGCGAGCTGAACGCCGAGAAGGAGGAGGGCCATGAGGACCGGCATGACGAGGACGATCTCGGCCGTCTCGGATCCTCGGTCGTCGAGCGTTCGCCGTCGCCGCAGCAGAGCCGAAATGCGGCTGGGCACGGCGGGAGGGGGCATCGCCCGGGCGAGTCGAGCGATCATGGCGCTCCGGCGATCTGCTTGGCGATGTTGTTGGCGTCACCGGTGACGGCGTGCGTGATGAGCGCCCCGACGACGATGGCGAGGGCGACGAACACCCCGACGATGACGATCTTCTCAGCGACGTCACCACGGTCGCCGCCGAGTCGGCTGGCCGCGATACGAGCGATGACGAAACGGCGCAGGTAACGGATCAGTTGAGCATCGAGCATTTGGAGTCCCTTCGGTTGAGCGCCCGGCGGGCGTATTGGCGTGCGGGCGGGCGAGTCCCGCGAGAGGTGGTGGTCACAGGACGTGAGCGAGGCTGACGCCTGCGGGAAACATGACGAAGACGAGGAATCCGAGCATCAGGACGATCGAAGGGAGAAAGAGCCGTTCGGTGACGGAGTTCGCCTGCGACTGAGCCTGCGACATCTGGCGTCGCCGGAGCGATGCCGACTTCGCCTGCAGGCTTGCCCGGATGCGAGCACCCTCCGCTCCAGCCAGGCCCAGGCTCGCCGCCAGCTCATCGAGGGGCTGGATGCCGAGCTCGGTGCCAAGCCGACCCAACTCGTCCCACGGCGTCAGCCCGGCGTGGCGAGATCGCTGCAGCGCCTGGCCGATGCGGGAGAAGGTCGGGTCCGGTGAGATGCGGGTTGCGGCGTCGAGGGCGCTCTCCACGCCCATGCCGCCGGCTTGCCCGAGCGCCACGAGCTCCAGCCAGCAGCTGAGCCCGCCGAGAAAGCGGTGACGGGCACGAGCTGCCGAGCGTCGCAGCTCGACGGCGGTCGCCACGACCCCCGCAACAGCGCCAAGAGCTGCGGCGACGGGCACAACGGCAAGCGGAAGACGCCAGCCCGCTGCCGCCAGCACGCCGGCCACCACGAGAGGCGCCAACGTGCCGAGCAGCGTCGTGACGGCCATCACGACGAGATGTCGCTCCAGGGTGCGATCGGTGACCGCAAGGTCGCGAGCGCGCTCCGAACGTTTCTCGGGCGGTACAAGCCGCTGTTCCACCGAGCGCTCCACCCTCGTGAAGGTCCGCATCGGGCCCCTCCCGGCGAGAGGTCGTCGGGAGGTGGTCTCCAGGGCGGGGCGGTCGAAGCGAGCCATCTCTTCGGCGAGGCTCGGTTGCCGCACGGCCAAGCCCGCTGCCGCCAGCACGAGTCCGAAACCGGCGCACAGCCCGAGGAGCACGAGGGCGGTGGTCACGACATCTCGACTCGCTGCACGGCGAGGCGCGGGAAGGGCTTCGGGCGCACCATGAGCGCCATCAGCCAGAGTCCGAAGCCGTAGATGCAACCGACGGCGGCGAGGACCAGCTGCCCCTCGGCGGTGCGGTACGGCGCCAGGTACGAGCGGGCAAACACAGCCATGAGGCCGAGCAGGCCGAACGAGAAGCCCGTGATCATCCTCACGGCCGTCCGGGCAGAAGCGCGGGCTGCCTCGACGCCGAGGCGCATGGACACTTCGTCCCGCGTCGACTCCGCCAGTGCGCCGAGTAGGTCCCCGAGGCGTTGCGCCCGCTCCGACGCGGCCATGACAAGACAGGCGACGATCGTGTCCGCGGCCGGATCGGCGATGTCCTCGCCGAGCTGGACCAGCGCCGGAACGACGGGGACGCCGGCGTTGAGGCGAGCCGCCAGCGCGGAGACGTGCGGGCGCACGGGCTCCGGAGCGATGGCTGCGGTGGCGACAAGGGCCTGAGTCAGCCCGGCGGCGCCTGCCAGGGTGTCCCGCAGCATCTCGGTCCAAGCGGCAATGGCCTCGAGACGCTCGATTGTCGTGCGGGCGGGGCCTCCCGCCAAGCCGCGGCCGCCCAGGACGGCGAGCGCAGCGAGGGGAACCGCCATCGGCCAACGAGTGATCACGAGGGCGACGAGGCTGCAAGCAGCGGCGAGGACGGCGTCGCCGACGGGTACGTGAGGGCGTCGTGCGGAGGGGCTCCGGCGCCCCGAAGCGCCGAGTCCCGATGAGCGGCGCCACGGCGAAAGCGGCACGAGGCCCAGTCCGCCGGCGATGAGCACGAGGCCGCCGCCGAGAAGGGTTCCGACACATCCGTAGAGGGCGATCACCACGGCCTCGCGAGAGCAGAACGGCGGCTGTCGTAACCGGCCGTGGCCAGCGCCGTCGCTGTGGCGTCCCGCAGTGGGGCGGCTGGCCGGGCACGTCCGTCGGGGCCGGGCCGCCACACCTCGTTCGAGACGATCATCGAGCCCTCGGCGTCGACGACCTCCCGAACCGAGGCAATCTGGCGGCGGCGGGGCCCCGCCCGGGATGTGGCCCCGGCAGCGGGATCGTCGCCGACGTCAACGTGGATGACGAAATGGACCGAACCGGCGAGGAGGAGGTTGGTGGCCTCGAGGGGAAGGCGCTCCGGTGCCTGCACGGCATAGGCGGCGATCCGGCGGAAGACGCCGAGCGACGAATCGGCGTGGATGGTGGCCATCGAGCCCGAGCGGCCCTGACTCATGGCGTTGAGCATCGGGATGACCTCGTCACCGAGGACCTCGCCGACGATGACGCGCGAGGCGTTCATGCGCAGCGACCGGCGGACGAGCTGAGCCATCGAGATGCCGCCGACGCCTTCGGTGTTCGGGAGGCGTGCCTCCATGGCGACGCAGTCCGGGTGGCGGTCGGTTTGGCGATCGAGGCCCAGCTCGAGCGCTTGCTCGATCGTGACGATGCGCTCGATGGGCGGGATCTCCGCCGCCAGGGCTCGCAGCAGGGTCGTCTTGCCGGCGTTCATCGCCCCTGAGACGAGCAGACTGCGCTTGCAACGGACGGCAGCGGCAAGGAACCCGGCAAGCTCCTCGTCGAGCATTCCGAGGGCGACGAGGTCCCCGAGGGTGTGATCGCTCAGGCGGTGCCGGCGAATGTCGATGACGGGATGCTCGGTCACACTCATGACGGCGGAAAGCCGGCTGCCGTCAGGAAGGCGCAGGTCGAGCTCGGGCTGTGCGCTGTCGAAGCGCCGCTCCGCCAGACCGAACCGCGCCCCGGCGGCTCGGATCGTGGCGATCAACTCGTCGTCGCTCTCGGCGATGGGGCCGACCTCCTGCTTGCGGCCGTCGGCGTACGTCACCCAGGCGCGGGCGGCCCCGTTGACGTCGATGTTCTCCACCGACGGGTCGTCCACGAACCGTTGCAGGAGCCCGAGGCCGAACAGCATGGCGATCACGAGGTCGGCAACGGCCCGCTCGTAACCGGGGTCCGGTGGGTTCCCGCCGCCCGCCATCGTGCTGGCGATGCGTTGTTCGAGTGCCCGGCCGACGAGCTCTCGCGCCGCCTCCAGCACGCTTGCCTCCCTGGCGAGGTCGAGGCGGCGGTTCCCGGATCCTCTCGTCGCGAGGGATTCGGCAACCTCTGACCGGATCTCGCGGGCAAGCCGGGAGACGCTCGGGTCGAAGGAGTCGCCTGCTCGTGTCGTGAGGGAGGTCATCCGAGGAGGGGCAGGCGCCGCCGGAGCCGGCCGACGGCCCCGTTCGTGACGGCGAGCCTGGTGGAGGCAAGCGAGGACGAAACCCGTTCTGCCCTCGGATCGAGGGTCATCGCTGCTCCGAGGTCTGGCAGGCGGCCGGCCAACCTCGACGCGATGGCGGCTACGTCGCCGAGAGCCCCTTCGCTCGACTGCGGCCCTCGTGACATCCCGGCGCGGCGCGGGGACCCGCCCAGCTGCAGCACGCCGGAGACAGCCCGCGGGTCGTATCGGATGGCGCCGAGCACCTCGGCCCCGGTCGCCTCGGCGATCTGGGAGAGCCGCCTCCTGCGCACCCCGGTGACGACGAGGGCGAGAGGGCATCCGTCCCGTTCAGCGGACTCGACGGCTGCTCTTGCATGCAGGAGGGCGGCGACTCCGTCGGTCGTGACGAGCAGGTTCGCTCCTGCCGCTCGGCACAGTTCGCCCTGGCGATCGTCGATGCCGCAGCGCCCGAGGTCGGCGACCGCCACGAGCGAGGGGGAGGACAGCAGGCGGGCGAGATCGCGCCACATCCAGCTGAGGGCGGCGCCCTGTTCCGGCCCGGCGATACCGAGAAGGAGGCGCAGGTCGGGCAGCGAGGAGCTGACCTGAGCGTGTCCCGTCAGAAGCTCCTCGGTGAGGCCGTGGCGGGCGGCCACGGCAAGGGAAGCCATTCCGGGAACCCCGAGAAGACCAAGTGCCGGCGCCAAGTCGCCGCCGGAAAGGTCGCACTCGGCCAGTACGGGCGTCCCGCCTTGGCGGCGCCTGCTCTCGGCGAAGCGACGGGCCAAGAGCAGGGCCACCGTCGTGCCGCCCGGCGCACCTTTAACGGTGGACACGGTGACGAGGGTCACGACGCCGGCTCTCCGATCTCGGCGAGGCTGACGTCGCCGATCGCACTGGCGGCCGTGACGGCTGCGGCCTCTGACTTCGGCACTTCCAGCGTGACGATCTCGTCGCCCGAGGTGGCATCGCTCTCCGGCGGTGCCGCGACCGCATAGACCGTACCCACCGCCAGGACGTTCGACCCGAACGATCCGGGCGCCGGGGATGTGGTGGAACGAGAAGGCGTCCCGGTTGCCGCCGCCGCTGCCGCCGCGCCGGTGCCGCCGCCCGCGGAGACGGCAGCTCCCTGCCCGCCGAGCACGACGATCACCGGTGTGCCGGCGGCAAGCCCGCCGGGGGCTTGTGCCGTCGACAGGCTGCTGCCCACGAGCGCGTCGCCCGGAGGCAAGGGAGCCGCCACCGTGACGTCAGCGGGCGTGAGCAGGCTTCCCGGCTCGAGCGGCTCGCTCGCTCGGCGCCCGACGACGGCGCCCGCGTCGCCGGCAGGGACGGCGGCGAGGCCGCCGCCGGCCGACAGGCTCACCACTGTGAGGTCCGCCGCCGTCACCGTGCCGCCCTGCGGAACGTAAGTGTCGACGGCGAGGAAGCCTGATCGATGATCGACGCGTGCTGCCACCTCGGCGCCGGCGAGAGCGCAAGCGATGACGACGAAGGCGCCGACTGCCACGAGCATGGGACGGCGTGCCTCCGGGCTGGCCCGCCGGCGGTGCGGACGACGCCTGCGCAGCTGGCCGCCGAAGGCGACGTCGTCCTCAGCAGGCTCGTAGGGACGTGCGGAGCGGAGGGACGCAAGCGGCATGGCGTCATCTTGTGCAGCCCGCCTACCGCTCGACCTACCGCCGAGCGTCCGAGTTATCCACCCCGGTGTTCACAACCACAGGTACGCGATCGCGCCCCTGCCGTTCTTTGTAGTTGCGAGAGGGTTCGCCCTCGACCACATCGCAGCTACGGAGGAGACAGAGATGGACGACGTTGCAACCGCACCCACGCCCGAGGACAACGCCGACGGGGCGCCGGCGGCGCCGCCGCTCCGGCGCCACCGGGGCGCCACGAGACGCCACACCCTGATCGCAGGAGGTGTCGCCCTCGTCGTGGCCGCCGGTACTGCCGGTTTCGCCCTTCCGCACTCGAGCCGGCCCGCCAGCCGCACGGCGGTGCTGGCCTCCAAGAGCTCGGCGGCGGCGGAACCCGGTGCCGAGATCACCGTCACCGGCGCCGCCACCGTGGAGGGCACGCCGGACACCGTCAGCTTCCAGATCGGCGTGCACTCCACGGCGGCGACGGCCACAGGCGCTCTCGCTCACAACAACTCCCAGGTGGCAAGGCTGGAGGCTGCGCTCGAGGCGCGCGGTGTCACGGCCTCTGAGATGCAGACGTCACAGCTCGACATCTACGCCAACACGAACAAGTACGGAAATGTCACGGGCTTCTCGGTCGACGACGACCTCGACGTCACGATGCATGCCGTCGATGAGGCCGGTTCGGCCCTCGACGCCGCCGCCGGCGCCGTCGGCAACGGCGTCACCCTCTACGGCATCTCGTTCTCGATCTCGAACACGTCAGGTCTGCTGGCGACGGCCCGCGGCGAGGCGATGCTGAACGCCCGTACCGAGGCCAGCCAGCTGGCGACGGGGGCCGGCCTCACCCTCGGCGCCATCGTGAAGGTGACCGACGAGGAGAACGCCCAGCCGACCTACTACTACGGTGGCGACTTGGCGCAGGCCGCCAGCGCCGCTGCCGTGCCGCTGCAGGCCGGTAGCCAGCCCATCAGCGTGCAGGTGAGCGTCGTGTACGCCCTGCAGGGCTGATCTCGCCGACCCGTACGCGATTGCCGGAGCTGGAGGCTTTGAACAAGAGATGAATGACGACTTCGATCTCGCCAACGTGCTCGACGACGGCACCGGACCTGCGGCGAGCCACGACGTGCTGCGGCAGGTGGTGGCCCGACACCGGCGCCGCCGGGCTCGCCAGTTCCACATCGTGGCGACGACGACCATCGTCGTTGCCCTCGCCGGCGCCGGCGCCGGCCTGCGGCTCGCCCAGAACGGCGGAACGAAGAGCGCCGCCGGGACACACCCGATCACGTCGATCGGAGCGAAGGCACCGCCCGGGCTGAGCTGGGATGTCGCCTCCGGTGTCGCCTTGGGCGCCCAGCCGGCCGCCAACAACCCGACCGTCGAAGGCGCCTCGGCGAGCCCAGCGGCGGCGGCGCCGGGTGAGTTCGGCTTCGTCGCCGCCTCGCCGGCGTTGCAGGCGACGGGCACCTTCCGGCCCGCCGCTCTGCCCGTCGCCTCCAGCACGAACGCCGGCGGCGGCTTCGGCAGGGGGACCAAGGATTGTCCGGGGCTGTGTGAGCCCGTGTACAGCGTCGGCGCCAGCCGGCTGCTCTTCACCCGGCAGGTGGACGGGCTCAGCCTGACGGCCTCGCTCGTGAGCTTCCGCTACCCGGTGGTGATTCACCCCACGACACCGTTGTCACCTGCGTCGAAGGGCGGCACTTCCGGCGGAGCACCGACGGCGTCGTCTGGCAGCAGCGGGTCCGGCACGGTCAAGGTCGCCAAGGCGCTGCCCTTCGTCGGTCTCTGCCCGACCTCGAGCGAGCTGCAAGTGAGCGTCGAGGTCAAGGGCGTCACCGAGACCCTCTTCGTGCCTGCAGGGGGCTCGAGCAGCCAGGCGTTCTCCGTCGTGGCCTCCGCTGCAGCCCGCTTCTCGAGCGGCGAGTCGGTCGTCCTCGCCGTCGCCCGCACGAGCTCCTCGGTGTCGTCGGTGTCGGCCCACTTCGCCTCCGGCACGTCGGACGCCATGGCGCCGAAGGGCGGATGGGCCGTGCTCGCCGAGGTCGTTCCGGCCTCGACGGATCTCGCCCGTGCGGGCGCTCTCACGCTGACGGCGACGTCGTACTCCGGCCGCACGCTCGAGACCGCTCACCTTCCCGCTGCCGGATCGCTCGCAACGGCGCCGGTGGCGCCGGTGTGCCGTTACCTCGTGCAGCCGGTGAACTCGGTCGGCACGGCAACGCCTCCGCCGACCACGGTGACATCGCCGCCGGCGACGGTGCAGGCCGGCACGACCGGGGGCGCAGCCGGCTCGGCAGCGGGCTCCGGATCCGCCTCGACGACGATGGTGGTCGCCCCGCCGGCCGCCTCCACGGCGCCCTGAAGCCCTGTCGAGCCCTCCACAGCTCGTTGACGCCGGGATCGGCAGCGCCCTGAGCCAGACTGTCGAGATATCCACAGATCCCGTTCCCGGGGCGGCACCCGACTTCGTCACCGTCTACGAGGCGCATTACGGACGTTTGGTGCGCGCTCTCGAGATCGGCGGCCTCGACCGCGCCGGCGCCGAGGACGTCGCGCAGGAGGCCTTTGCCCGCACGCTTGGGCACTGGCGGCGCGTGCGGCTCGGGACAAACCCGGCCGGCTACGTCTACCGGGTCGCTTTTCGGCTCGCCAGGCGTACCTTTCGTCGCGAGGGCCCCCTCGACTACGAGCCCGAGAGCGCAGACGACCTCGCCGGTGGGGTCGTCACGCGGACGGCCGTCGTGGCGGCGATCGCCGCCATGCCGCCGCGGAGGCGAGCCTGCGCCGTGATGTGCCTGATGAGCGGCCTCAGCACGAAGGAGGCCGCCCACTCTCTCGGCATCGCCGAAGGGACGGTGCGCAAGCAGCTCGAGCTCGCCCGCGCCTCGCTGAGAGCCCAGCTCGGCGACTCTCAACTCTGAGGTTCGAGGCACCCGCTAGCCCGCTGGGGAGTACGCGAACGCGCCCGCCGGGACTATGCTTTCCCGAGCCGTTCTGGTGGGATTTGCAGTGGAGGGACGTGGGCGGTTGCCCACGTTTTTGTTTTGTCGGGTGTCGGTCGGACACGAGCAGGAGAAAGGAGCAGGGCAGATGAACACGACAGAGACCGTCGAGCGTGTTGTCGCGCCCGTGCTCTCGGACCTCGGGATCGAGCTCGTGGACGTGGAGTCGCACCCCGGTCACCTCAAGGTCACCATCGACCGCGAGGCGGGCCTCGACCTCGCCGCCATCAGCCGGGCGACGGCGGCCGTCTCGCACGCTCTCGACGAGGCCGATGCCGTCCCCGGTGGTCGCTACGAGCTCGAGGTCACGAGCCCGGGCGTCGAGCGCCGCCTGCGCCGGCCCGAGCACTTCGCGAAGTTCGTGGGCAGCGAGATCGCCGTGCGCCTCCGCCCGGGCGTCGCCGACGACGGCGAGCGCCGTTTCGAGGGCCAGCTGGCGGCCGCCGACGAGAAGGGAATCGTCCTGGCTCTCGCCGCCACGGGCGGGGAGCGGCGGCTCCGCTACAGCGACCTCGAGCGTGCTCACACCGTGTTCGACTGGCGCGCCGCCCTGGCGAGCGCCCCGTCGCCGGAGCGCCCCAACCGCCGGGAGGCGCGCCCCTCTGCAGCTGAGAGAAGCCGGGCCGCCGCCGAGGCGCGCCGGGCTGCCTCGGTTGCCGCCGCACCGGCGACGGGCGCCGCCGGGCAGCCGGCCCGCCGGCCGAGCAACGCCACCGCCAACCGAGCCCAACGCCAACTGCAGACGACTGACGACGACCGACACGTGACGGAGACCCCATGAGTGCGACGAATTTCGATCTTCTCGAGGCCCTGCAGCAGATGGCGAGGGACAAGGGGATCACGGTCGAGACGCTCTTCGACGCCCTCGCGAACGCCCTGGTGGCGGCATACAAGCGGTTGCCCAGCGCGGCCGAGGAAGCCGTCGTCACGATCGACCCCGACGTCGGCGAGATCCGGGTCTACGGCCAGGAGCTGGACGAGGAGGGCAACGTCATCCGGGAGTGGGATGACACCCCCGCTGACTTCGGCCGCATCGCCGCCCAAGCGGCCAAGCAGGTGCTCATGCAGCGCGTGCGGGAGGCCGAGCGCGACAAGAAGTACGAGGAGTACGCCGGGCGGGAGGGCGACATCGTCACCGGCATCATCCAGCAGACCGACAGCCGCTTCACTTTGCTCGACCTCGGCAAGGTGGAGGCGCTCCTGCCGCAGGCCGAGCAGGTGCCCTACGAGCGATACGACCACGGAGCCCGCCTCAAGGCCTACATCGTGGAGGTTCGCAAGACCACGAAGGGTCCCCAGATCGTCGTCTCCCGCAGCCACCCCGGCCTCATCAAGCGGCTCTTCGAGCTCGAGGTGCCGGAGATCTCGAACGGGATCGTCGAGATCAAGGCGTGCGCCCGCGAGCCCGGGCATCGGACGAAGATCGCCGTCTGGTCGAACGACGCCAACGTCGACCCGGTGGGTGCCTGTGTGGGCGCCCGCGGTGCCCGCGTCCGCATGGTGACGACCGAGCTGCGGGGCGAGAAGGTGGACATCGTCCCCTTCTCGGACGATCCCGCCGAGTTCGTCGCCCGCGCCCTGCAGCCTGCCAAGGTGAAAGAGGTGCTCCTCGACGAGGAGCGCGGCCGGGCAACGGTCGTCGTGCACGACTACCAGCTCTCCCTCGCCATCGGCAAGGAGGGCCAGAACGCCCGTCTCGCCGCCCGTCTCACCGGTTGGCACATCGACATCCGCAGCGAGTCCGAGCTCGCCGCCGAGGAGGCCGCCTACGAGCAGGCCGACTGGGCCGAGGGCGAGTGGGTGGAGGACGAAACGGGCGAGATGGTGTGGCGGCCGGCCGAAGGAGGCGAGTCCGTCTCGGCCGAGCAGTGGGCGGCCGGCGGCGCTGAGTCCGAGGCCGCTGCCGGCGCGGCGGAGGCCGTCCCCGGGGAGGACGAGGCCGCGGGTGTCCCCCTCGGCGAGGCCGATCCCGAGGAGGACGTGCCGCCCGCACCCCTCGCCGAGGCGGAGGCCGTCCTCGAGATGGCTGACGAGGACGAGGCGCTCGAAGAGGTAGCCGAGGAGCTCGAGCTCTCCGCCGAGGACGAGACGGACTACCCGGACGTGGTCGAGGAAAGCGCCGACCCGCCCGCAACGGAGGGCTAGGCACGACGGCGTCCTCTCCCGAGCCGGTCCGCACCTGCGTCGGGTGCCGGCAACGGGCGGGCCAGAGCCATCTCGTCCGCATCGCCCATCGTGACGGTGAGCTCGTCGTGAGCCGGACGACACCCGGCCGGGGCGCCTGGCTGTGCCGATCCTCACCAGGGTGTTTCGAGCTCGCCGTGGGGCGGAACGCCTTCGCGAGGGCGCTGCGGCTTCCCGTTGCTCCGGCCCTCGCCGGCGCCCTGGCGTCACAGCTGGAGGCAGCGGCCCCCGCGGCGCCCTCGCAGGGGGGCGACCGACCCGGTCAGGGCTCCGTAGCCGGTACAACCTGAGTACGGATCTCGCGCCCCGGTTCACGGTACCGACGCCGGTGTGCGAGGATAGGAAACCGCGCCGGTGGCCAGTCACATCGCCGCGCGCGTCCCTGTAGAGAGGACCGAAGGGCCAGTTGCCGAAGAAGATCCGCGTCTACGAGCTCGGCAGAGAGCTCGGGCTCACGAATAAAGAAGCGCTCGACCTGTGCATCGAGCTCGGGATTGGTGTGAAGAGCCACTCGTCCTCCATCGAGGACGCCCAAGCAGACCGCGTCCGTAGGAAGGCCGACCGTGACGGCCTGCGCCGGCCGGTTCAGCCCGAAGAGCCGCCGCCCGCCGCCAGCCGCCCCGCAAGCGGTCGTGGCCGCACTGCGCCAGGTCGTGCCGAGGAGACGGCGGCCGCTCCGCCGGCGGACCTGGCCACCTCCTCGACCGGCACCGATCTGACGACCGGGCCGGGCACGGCGACACCACCTCCCGCCGCTGCCCCGGCGGCCGTCCCGGCGCCCAGCGCGACGGCGCCGGCGGTTCAGCCCTCCGTCGAACCGGTGGCGGCGAGCGCCCCGAGCCTGGGCGCTCCGGTGGCCGACCTCGGTGCCGACAGCCGCCCAGCGCCTGCGCCGGGTACCCACGAAGCCCAACCGGGTCATCGCCTCGTCGTGAGCCGACCTGCCAGCGAGCTCGGCGAGCAGGCGCGGCCGCCGGCACGGCCGGGCACCGCCCCGAGCGGTCCGGGCCCGAGCTCGCCGCCTGCTGCTGCACGGCCGAATGTTGCTCCGCCGCCCCGAGTCGGCCCCCCGCCGGCGCCCCCGCGGCCAAACGAGGCGCCTCGAACCGCTGTCCCTGCCGGCACGGGACAAGCGGCTCCAGCTGCTGCGCGCCCGGCGGCGCCAGCCGGCCCGGCCGGCCAGACGCCGCGGCCCCCGGCGAGCGGGGCACCCGCAGGGGCCCCGGCCGCCACGGGCGCCCCTCGTCCAGTCTCAGCCACCGGCAAGCCGATACCGCCTCCCGGTGGCCCGCCCCGCTCGATGACGGGACGACCGATCCCACCGCCTCCGGGCGTTCGCCGCGCTGCCACCGGCGGGCCACCTGCACCAGGCCGTACCGGGCCGGGCGCGAGGCCGGCAGGCCCGGCCGGGCCGCGCACGGGCTTCGGTTCCGGCCGACCCTCTCCCGGCGCTCGCCCAGGCGGTCCGTTCCCTGGTCGGAGCGGTCCCGGCTCGTCGACGGGGGGCGGAGCCGGCGGCGGAGGTTTCCCGAGCCGCGGCGGCTCGCCCGGTGGTGCTCGCGGCGGCATGGCGCCCGGCGCCGGCGGTCCTCCGGGAGCCCGCGGCGGCGGTGGCATCGGCGGGCGTGGCCGCGGGCCGCAGCGCCCCAAGCGTCGCCGGCGTCGCATCATCGAAGAGCTGGAGCCCATCCAGATCACCGCCTACATGCCGTCGAGCGCGCCCGTGCCCGAGGGCGAGATCATCGTCGAGCGTGGGTCGACGCCTCAGCAGCTCGGTCCGAAGCTGAACCGCTCGGCCGGTGACGTCGTGCGCTTCCTGTTGCTGCAAGGCGAGATGGTGACGGCGACGCAGGCCCTCAGCGACGACATGATCGAGCTCTTCGCAGCCGAGATCGGTGCCCGCGTTCGCATGGTCGACCCCGGTGAGGAGCAAGAGGCGGCCCTGCGGGCACGCTTCTTCGGTGAGGGGGACGAGGAGGAGGAAGCCGACAGCGACCTGCGCCCGCGTCCACCCATCGTGACGGTCATGGGTCACGTCGACCACGGCAAGACGCTGCTGCTCGACCGCATCCGCACGACCAACGTCGTCGCCGGCGAGGCCGGCGGCATCACCCAGCACATCGGTGCTTACCAGGTCGACTACAACGGCCACCTCATCACCTTCATCGACACGCCCGGCCACGAGGCCTTCACCGCCATGCGCGCCCGCGGGGCCAGCGTCACCGACATCGTCGTGCTCGTCGTGGCTGCTGACGACGGCGTCATGCCGCAGACCATCGAGGCCATCAACCACGCCAAGGCGGCCGAGGTGCCGATTGTGGTGGCCATCAACAAGATCGACCGGGAGGACGCCGACCCCAACCGGGTCATGCAACAGCTCTCGGAGTACGGGCTCGTACCGGAGGCCTGGGGCGGCGACACCATCACCGTCGAGATGTCGGCCCTGCAGAACATCGGTGTCGACGATCTCCTCGACCAGCTCGTCGTGCTCTCCGAGGTGCTCGAGTTGAAGGCGAACCCGGAGACGGACGGCCGCGGCGTCGTGCTCGAGGCCAACCTCGACACCGGCCGGGGCCCGGTCGCCACCGTCGTCGTATTGCGAGGCACCCTGCGCGTGAGCGATCCGATCGTCGCCGGCCCAGCCTGGGGCCGGGTGAAGGCGCTCATCAACGACCACGGCGACCACATCAAGGAGGCCCCGCCCTCCACGCCGGTGCAGGTGCTCGGGCTGTCCGAGCCCCCGATCGCCGGCGACGAGCTGCGAGTCACCGATGACACCTCCGTCGCCCGCACGGTGGGCGAGGCCCGCGAGCAGCGCATCCGCCTCGGCACCTTCGCTCATTCGTCGGCCGCGGCGACGGCCGGCCCGGGTGCCAAGCTCGAGGACATCTTCGAGCAGATCAGCCGCGGCGAGACGGCGACGCTCAACCTCGTACTGAAAGCGGACGTGCAGGGCTCGCTGGAGGCGGTCACCGAGAGTCTGCGCAAGCTCGAGCGCGAGGAAGTGAAGATCGCCTTCGTGCACCGCGCCGTCGGTGGCATCACCGAGAGCGACGTCGATCTTGCGGCTGCCTCCGGCGCCACGATCATCGGCTTCAACGTGCGGCCCGACCGCCGCGGCCGCGAGCTCGCCGATGCCCGCAAGGTGGAGATCCGCACCTACGAGATCATCTACAAGCTGATCGAGGACATCCAGGCCGCCATCCTCGGCATGCTCGCCCCGGAGTTCGAAGAGGTCGTCACCGGCGAGGCCGAGGTGCGCACGGTCTTCCGTGTCCCCCGCGTGGGCGCCATCGCCGGGTGCTACGTGCTCAGCGGCGTCATCACTCGTGGGTCGAAGGTCCGTTTCCTCCGCGATGGCGTCATCATCTGGAAGGGAGCCATCTCGTCGCTCAAGCGCTTCAAGGACGACGCCCGTGAGGTGCAGTCCGGCTTCGAGTGCGGTATCGGGCTCACCGACTTCCAGGACCTCAAGGAGCACGACGTCATCGAGACCTACGAGGAGCGCGAGATCCCGAGGACCTGATGGCCGGCTCGACGGACCGGCGGCGCGGCGGCGGCGATGGTCGCCGGCAAGCACCGTACCCGCGGGTGGCGAGACTGAACGCCCTGCTCGTGGAGGTGCTGGCCGAGGCGCTGGAGCCGCTCATCGACGCGGACGAGCGACTCGGCCTCCTCACGGTGACCGGGGTGCGTATCGACCCCGATCTGCAGCACGCCGTCGTGTTCTTCTCCTCGCTCCGTCCCGAGGCCGCCGAGGCCCTCGCCGAGTACCGTCTGGCACTACAGCGGGCGATCGGCCGCTCGGTCCGGATGAAGCGGACGCCGTTGCTGCGGTTCCAATCGGATCCGGGCATTGCGGCCGGCGAACGTGTCGAGCAGGTCCTGCGGCGGATCGAGCGCGGTGACCGGTGACCCGATGCCCGGCGCGGGCTCCCCGGGCGAGCGCGCGGCGGGGGGCTCCCTCGACGGATGCCTCGTGGTGGACAAGCCGGCGGGCTGGACGTCGCATGACGTCGTGGCCCGCATCCGTCGTCTCCTCGGCACGAAACGCGTGGGTCACGCAGGCACCCTCGACCCGGACGCCACCGGCGTTCTCATCATCGGGGTCGGCCGCGCCACGCGGCTCCTCCGATTCGCCACCATGCTGCACAAGACCTACGTCGGCGAGGTCGTACTCGGCGTTGCGACAAACACCCTTGATGCCTCCGGAGAGGTGACGGCCCGCGCCGACATGGACCATGTCAGCGTCGACGACGTCCGCATGGCGGCCCTCTCGCTCACCGGACGCCTCGAGCAGGTGCCGCCCATGGTGTCGGCCGTCAAGATCGGCGGGCGCCGGCTGCACGAGCTCGCCCGTGAGGGCGTTGAGGTGGAGCGTCCGGCGAGGCCGGTCGAGGTGTTCCGGTTCGACGTCTTCGACACCGGTGTGCCGCACGTCTACCAGATCCTCGTCGAGTGCTCGTCGGGCACCTACGTCCGGGTGCTGGCGGCCGATCTCGGCGAGCGCCTCGGTGGCGTCGCCCACCTGCGCACGCTGCGGCGCGTGGCGGTGGGCTCCTTCCGCGACGCCGAGGCGCTCGCCCTCGATGCCATCTCGCCGGCCAGCGTGCTCCCGTGCCTCGAGCTCGTCCGTGACATGCCCTCTGCCGAGATCAGCGGCGACGAGCTCACCGCCGTGCGGCACGGCCGATCCGTCGAGCGGGCCGTCCTCCGCCTCGCGGGAGATGGCCCTTGGGCGCTCGTCGGGCCGGACCGCGAGCTCGTGGCGGTGGGCGAGCCGCGGGGATCCGACAAGGTGCGGCCGGCCGTCGTGCTGGCGCCCGCCGGGTAGCGTCGAGCGGTGGACAGCGGCGGCCGCAGCGTCGTGACGATCGGCGCCTACGACGGGGTGCACATCGGGCACCGTCTCGTCATCGAGCGCGTGCGGGCGCTCGCCTCTGCCGGGGATCTCCGCAGCGTGGTCGTCACCTTCGACCGCCACCCGGCCTCCGTCGTGCGGCCGGACTCGGCCCCTCAGCTGCTGACCGACCTCACACAGAAGCTCGAGCTGCTCGCCTCGACCGGCATCGACGAGATCGAGCTCATCCACTTCGACGAGGAGCGCGCCACCGAGACGGCTGAGGACTTCATCGCCAGCGTGCTCGTCTCCCAGCTCGCCGTCAGCGTCGTCGTGGTCGGGCGCAACTTCCACTTCGGCAAGGCACGGAGCGGCAACGTGGCCCTCCTCGAGGAGATGGGGACCGAGTTCGGCTACGAGGTCGTCCCTTTCGATCTCGTCATGGACGAGACGGCCGGCGCCGGCACGCCGGCGGAGGTGATCTCCTCGACGCGCATTCGCCGGCTCATCGCCGCCGGGGACCTCGCAGGGGCCGAGCGCCTGCTCCGGCGCCCACACGAGGTGCGGGGTGTGCTCAGCGCTGACGGCGGTCGGGGCCGGCGCGCCGTCGAAGTGCCGTCCGACATCTTGCTGCCTCCCTCCGGTCGCTATGCGGCCCGGGTGGCGAGCCTGCAGCACCGGGAGGAGTGGCATTCCTGCGAGGCGCATCTCGAGGAGGACCCCGCCACGGCCCGAGCCGCCGTCGTGACCGTCACAGGCGAGAGCATGCCGAGAGCCGACGGCGACACGGTTCGCCTCGTCTTCGACCGTCCCGCCTGAGGGATCGACCGGCAGAAGCCGCCGGCCGAGCTGCCGGCGCCAGCACGGACGGCGAGAACTCGCCGCGCCGGTGCGAGCCCCTTGTCAGCTCGGCCCGAGACTCACCCAGGCGTTGTACATGGCGGCACGGCTCAGGGTCTGGCTCGTGGCCAAGGTGTCGATGTTGTCACTCATGTGCCACCAGAAGAAAGATTGCCCGAACGACTTCGTCGAGAAACAGGCGAGGTCGCCCGCCGACACCTTGTTGACCGTATAGGTGCCCTCGACGTCGTTGGTGGACTCACACGCCCCGCTCGGCAAGCCCTTCGGGATGGCGTCCTTGATGGTGGTGTCGTAGACGCTCTGGGCGACCGCCTTGCTCGGCCAGAGTGCGTAGAGGACGTCGAGCCCGGCCTCGGGGGTGCAGTCGACGGCGGCCGAGGCGCCCTGCGCACGGGTGTTGACCTGGCTGGCCGTGAGGGGCGTGCACTTGTTCTTGGTGGTGTCCGGGATGGCGGCCAAGAGGGTCGCGGCCGCACCGGAAACCGTCGTCGTGGTCGGCAGCGTCGTCGTGGTCGAGCTCGTCGTCGTGGTTGTGTGAGGGAACGTCGTCGTCGTGGCCGGCAGCGTCGTCGTCGTTGTCGCCGCAGCGGCCTTCTTGAAGGGCGGGAGCTTGGCGGCGGCGGCGATGCCCACGTAGGCGAGCACGACGACGACGATGATGCCCACGACGAGGAGCTTGCCTCGATTGGATTGCGCCGGCGTCGCCGTCGGAGGAGTCGGCCCTCCGGGCGGCCCGGGCGGATACTGCCCGCCGGGCGGATAGCCGCCCGCTTGGGCGAATGATTGCGGCCCTGCTGCGTGGCTGGGCGGAGGGGGTGTGTAGGCGGGGGCGCCGGCGGCGGAGCCCGGAGGGGCCGGGATGGGTGCTCCCGGCGCATACGGCAGTGGGCCCGGGCCGGAGGGCGGCGGCGGAGTCGTGGAGCCTGCGGGCGGCCCGGCCGCGTAGGAGCCGGCCGGAGCGGCCTCGCCAGCCGTCTGGGTCATGTCGGTCGACCCGCTCAGCGGCTGGGCGATGGGCATGGCGGCCGGCGGCCCGGGAGTCGGCGGCGGTGGTGGCGGCGGTGGTGGCGGCGGCGGGGAGGCGACGGGGGCGATGACGGCGGCGGAGCCAGGGGTCTTTGGCTCCATGTCGATCGGGGCGCCGAGGGAGAGGGCGTTCCACCAGCTTTCGACGGCCCAGCGGGCGAGGTCCTCGCGCAGGCCGGCGCTCTCGGTGAGCTGTGCGGCCGAGCCGTGGATCGAGAACTCGGTCCCCTGGCCAGCCCGGTCCCTCATGGACTGGATGGCGCCCGAACGGATGGCTTCCACGAGCGCATGGATCTCTGCGGGCGACTCCGGGAACGAATCGAGGAGGATGGCCTCGGCCAGTCGCGGATCGGCCGAGAGGTCGACGCCGCGGCCCTGGTAGTCCGTGACGATCTCTTTGAGCCCAGCGCTCACCCCTGTTCGACCGGCCATGCCGGGGATCGTAACGAAGTGTCACCCCTCATGCACGAAGTGCAGGCCGAGCCGCCGTCGGCTCGCTCGCCGCCTGTCTCAGAGGTCAGGTTTGCCTTACCCGGTCCGCAGTCCGTTGGGGTCGTCGTGGTCATCCCGCCGGCGCCCCCTGCGGCTCACACTCGTCTCAGAGATCGAACGCAGGGTTCGAGTCCGAGAGGAGATCACCAACATGAGCACCCAGGCCCCCAATCCGTTTGGAGCATCACCTGTTTCCCCCCAATCCGCCCAGCAGTCCGCCCGCCGCGGGACGAGCACCATGATCAAGGTCACGGGACTTGTCGTCGTCGTCGCCTTGGTGGCCGGCTTCTTCGTGCTCCGGCACCACGGCTCGGTCGACCCGAAGTCGGTGTCACAGACGACGGCTTGGAACTCGACCTCGAACAACTGGTCGGGCTATGCCGAGACAACGGCGCAGACCGGGCAGAAGTTCACGAAGGTCGTGGCGGAGTGGGTCGTGCCGTCAGTCGCCACGATGAAATCGACGAACACGGTTGGTTGCTCCGCTCTGTGGGACGGCATCGGTGGCGCCACGAGCAAGGACCTCATCCAGCTCGGAACTGACAGCTGCTCGAACGCCTCCCAGACCGGCTACTTCGCCTGGTACGAGATCCTGCCGGCGTCCGGCGTCGAGATCCCCACCCTGAACATCCAGCCCGGAGACCGCGTGCTCGCCACGCTTCAGCTGGTCAGCGGCGGGACGAACGCCAGCACGCAGTCCGAGACGGCCAACTACGCCGCCGTCATGCGGGCGATCCAGCGCTTCGACCCGAACTTCGGCTCGAAGAACGTCATCGAGCGGCTCCGCCAGCTGTTGGCGGAGGGCGAAGCTCACCTGGCGAGCGAGCCGTGGTTCCCGAAGGTCGAATCCGAGCTGCGCTCGCTCTTCAGCTCGCCGGCACCTTCTGCGGCGCAGGAATGGCAGTTCAGCTTCACGGTCACGGCCCCCAACGGCGCCGTCCAGACCTGGAGCAAGACCCTGCAGTACCAGTCCTCGCTCAGCTCGGTGGAGTGGATCACCGAGGCGCCAACGGCATCCTCGGGTATCGAGCCCCTTCCCAACTACGGCATCGCCCACTTCCTCGGTGCGTCCGTCAACGGCACGATCCCGAGCCTCACGCCCACCAACCAGATCGTCCTTGCTGACCCGCACGGCGAGGCGTCGGTGCCCTCCGCCCCGGTTGGCCAGGTCGACGAGTTCAACACCTGCTACTTCCCGACCTTCAATGTGACGGCTTGCCCGGTTCCGTAGCCGGCGATGCCACATCGCAGCCAAGCCTGAGGGGGGCGTCCACGACGCCCCCCTCTTTGGCGCGCTCCGGCAGATGTCGCCTCGGCACCGCAGGTGGGCGGGTAGCGAGATCGGCGCCGGCACGTGCGTGCGGTTTCCTACCCCTGCGGTACAAAAGCGCGGGCGCCTCCGGAGGATGAGGCGGTTGGCGGGATCGGCGCCGGCAGGTGCGTGCGGTTTCCTAACCCCTGCGGCACAAAGCGCGCGCGCCTCCGACGGAGAAGCATGCAGCAGGTGCGCCGGCGCTTAGCGGGCCGGCGGCTGACCCGGTCGGCCGACCGGTCCTCGTTGTGGGGGAGGGGCCGGCGGGTAGGGCTGCCGCACGGGTGGGGCGGGTGAGACGGGTGGAGCGCCCGGAGGACGCGGTGGACCGGGCGGGCGAGGTTGGTAACCGGGTGCCACCGGAGACCCCTGGCCGTAGGGACCGGGTGCAGGTCCACCTGGCCCCCAACCGGCACCGGGCGGTGGCCCCGGCCGGCCGGCGGGCAGGCGGGCGGGCCGCTGGCGAGCCGAGGAGCCAACGAAGCCCTGCACATCCTCCAGCAGCGAATGGCGGTTGCCCGTGTCGAGGCGGCGCATGAGGAGGAGCACGCAGACGAGGAAGAAGGCGACCATGAGGATGAGGATGACGATGGCGAGGATCCACGTGCCGGACTTGTGCGCCCAGGCGGGATCGCCGAAGAGGGCGGCGCGCTTTTGCGAGTTGAGAAGGGCCGGTGGCGTGCCGATGCCGGCCAGCTCGTACTTGAGCTGGTCCGTGCCCCCGCTGAGAGCCACCGAGTAGCTCGTCATCAGCTGGTTGAGGCTCGTCGTGGAGGCGACGGCGTTGACGCCCCAGTTGGCGCTCGTCAGGTCGCCGAGGAACTTCAGCACCGGGCTCGGGTTCGACAGCTGCAGGATCGGCTGGGAGAGCGCCATCTCGACGATGAGGATGACGGGCAACATGAACACGGCCTGGTCAGACTTGCGAACGGCGCTCGAGACGAGGAGCCCGATCGCCATGCCCGCCAAGCCGGCGAGCGCCATGGCGATGAACACCTCCACGACCTGCGAGGAGATGACGGAGCCGACGGCGAAGGGCCGCAGCCCGTTCAGTATCCCGTTCTGCCCGAGGATGGGCACGACTTTGAGGGGATCGCCCGGCGGCAGGGGCTGGGCGATGAGGACGATGATGAGGACGACGAGCGACTGCACCATGGTGATGACGCCGAAGACGATCACCTTGGAGCTCGTATAGGACAGCATGGAGAGGCCGGCGGCGCGCTCGCGCCGGTAGATCGACTGTTCCTTCACGATCTCTCGGACCGTGTTCGACGCCCCGAGCCAGGTGGCCGAGACGATGAGGAGCCACAAGAGCATGGCGGCGAACGGTCCCCGGTTCGTGGCGATGGTGTGCGCCGGGAAGAGCAGAGTGAGGATGAGCCCGAAGACCGGCGCCTGCGCAGCCAGCAGGATGACGCTCTTCCGGTCGCCGGCGATGAGGCGAAGCTGTCGCCGGCACAAGATGACCGTCTGGCGCCGCGGGTCGACCGGTCCTGCCAGCTTCGTGCGGCTCTGCACCGGTGGTGGGACCGGGCGAGGGACGGAGGCGGCGTCGCCGAGAGCGCCCACGTAGCGCCCGAAGTCGGCGTCGCGGCGAAAGCGCTCGCCCCAGGCAGCGCCGCCGGCACCTTCGAGCGCCTGGAAGACCGCCGGCCAGCCTCCGGCGACTCCCTGGCGCTCGAAGTACTTGAGCGCCTCCCGGGGCGGGCCGTAGTAGGCCATGTGACCGCCCGTGGCGAGGAAGAGGACACGGTCGGCGACGTCGATGCTCTGCGTCGAGTGCGTCACGACGACCACGATGCGGCCGCCGTCGGCCAGCACGCGCAGCACCTGCATGACCTGGCGCTCGTTTCCCGGGTCGAGACCGGACGTGGGCTCGTCGAGGTAGAGCAGCGCCGGCTGCGTCAGCAGCTCGACGCCGACGGAGACTCGTTTGCGCTGGCCGCCGGAGAGCTTCTCGATCGGCAGCTCGGCGCGGGCGGTGAGCCCGAGCTCGGCCATGACCTCGTCGGCACGCTTCGCGAAGCCGGCGTGGCCGAGGTCGGGCGGCAGCCGGAGGGCGCCGGCGAACTCCAACTCCTGGCGCACGGTGAGCTGTTCGTGGACCAGGTCCTCCTGGGGCACGTAGCCGAGGCGTGCTCGCAGTTCGTCGTAGTCGGTGTAAAGGTCGCGGCCGCCGAAGCGAACGGCGCCGTGCGTCGGTCGGGCGAAGCCCGTCAAGGCGCGCAACAGCGTCGTCTTCCCGGCACCGGACGGACCGACGACGGCCAGCATGCTCCTCGACTCGACGGAGAACGAGACGGAGTCGAGCAGGGTGGCTCCGTCGATGACGACGCTGACGGCGGCGACGTCGAGATTCGCCCCGTCCGCCTGGGCGAACTCCTCGAGGGCGCCGCGGAGGAACCGGAAGACGTGGTTGCCGATGGCGACGGTGTCGCCCTCGTTCATGGGGGCGTGCGCGATGCGATGGCCGTTGACGAACGTGCCGTTGTGGCTGTTGAGGTCGACGAGCTCGACGCCGCCGCCGTCGAGGCGGCGGAGCTCGGCGTGGTAGCGGGAGGCGCGAGGGTCGTTCTCGAGGGCGAGGTCGTTGTCGGGCGCACGACCGATGCGGAAGCGGGCGGCAGAGGGACGATGGGCGACCTGGAAGCGGCCGAGCTCCGACTTCGGCTCCTCCACCCGCGCCGCCGTACCGGGCCGGGTGCCGCCGTCCGGATGCACCGTCGCCACGGGATCGTCTGGTGGCCGGCGTGTCGGCTCCTCGGCGGGAGCGGCCTCGAGGGCGAGCTGCAGGCGTGAGCCGTCCGTGGCGGAGCCGAGGCTGAGCTCGAGGGGGCCGTCCAGCTTGATCTCGCTCACGGGGGCGCCAGCGTGGAACGTCCCGTTGCGGCTGCCGGCGTCACGGACCACCCAGCCGCCGTCGACGGCCTCGACGAGGACGTGCAGGCGCGAGACACGCGGCCCGTCGACGACGACGTCGCCGGCCGGGTCGCGGCCGATGGAGACCTTGGCACCCCCCGCCCATTCGAAACGGCGCCCACCGACCAGCACCGCCGGCATCCCTGGCTGCTGGCCTGGCATGCCGGGGCATGTTAGTGCCGCCGCCGACGCGCTGCCCATGGCATGATTTCGCCCGTGGCAGGCGTGCGCGAAGCGAGCCGGGCACGACGCCGGGCGACCGCGCCGGCACGATGACCGAGAGCCTCGGCTACCTCGAGGTCTGGGAGGACTCCGGGACGCGTCTCGTTCCGCTGCGCGATGCCGCTGTCCTCGTGGGCAAGAGCGACCGCTCCACGCTGCAGATCGCCTCCGATCCGTCCCTGTCCCGCGCCCACGCCGTCTTCGAGCGCCTCGGGCCCGTGTGGTGCGTGCGCGACCTCGGGAGCAAGAACGGGACGCTCGTGAACGGCCGGCCCGTCGCCGGCCAACAAGCGCTTCACGACGGCGACGAGATCCGGCTCGGGCGGACGCGGCTGGTGTTTCGAGACGACGACCGCACGAGCCAGTCCGCCACCCGCGTCGGCCTGGCGCCCCCGCAGCTCACCCGGCGGGAACGCGATGTCCTCGTGGCGCTCTGCCGGCCGCTTCTCGAGGGCGGCTTGTTCCGTGAGCCGGCCGAGACGAAGGAGATCGCCCGCAGCCTCGTGGTCTCCGAAGGAGCCGTGAAACAGCACCTGCTGCATCTCTACGACAAGTTCGCCATCTACGGCACGAGCGAGCGGCGGCGCGTGCAGCTCGCCAACGAGGCGCTCGGTCGCGGGGCCGTGCACGTGTCGGACCTCGCCGCAGGGCCGTGAGCCGGGCGGCTCGGCTTCAGCCGCCTTGTGGCACCCGCACGGTGGCTTTCGCCGTGCCGAAGTCGATGACGGTTCCCGCCGCCAAGCCGACCGTGGCGCCCGGGGGCACGTCGACGGCGTCGCGCCCCAGTCGGGCCGAGCGCCAGGGACGTGACGAGCGGTTGGAGAGCCCGAGCAGCCCGGGATGGGAGGGGTGCTTGCGGAAGGTCCCGAAGGGCTGTCGGAAGTTGTAGGGAGCGCTCAGCTCGACGTGATGGCGGAAGAGGTGGGCGCCGTCGCGCATGACCACGCCGTCGTGGCTCGAGAACTCGAGATAGGACGGCTGCAGCCGCGTGCTGCAGCGCCAGCAGGTGGCCTCGTCGGAGCTGAAGGGGTCCACGTAGCTCGATGCCGCGCAGCTCTCGCAGCTCGTGACGCCGTCGAGCAGCCTCGCCATGGCCGCCCTCCACTCGCTCTCGCCGACGCGCCCGTGCATCGGGTCGCGCAGGCCTTCGGTGAAGGCTCTCGTGAAGAGCTCGTGGATGAAGGCCGGGTAGAACGGCCAGAGCAGGACGGCGTTCGCATGGGCGACGGGGTCGGGCCGGTTGCTCTCGTCGTCGGGGTCGAAGATGAACACCGGCTCCTCGCCATAGAGCTTGCGAGCAGCCGCAAGGTCGCTCAGCGAGGTGACCTCGAGCTCCTTGGCGCCTTCGAGCGGGTGGTGGAGGATGAGGAGGCAGAACAGGAGAACCGAGAGCGACCAGAGATCCGTGCGCGAGCTCGGGAGCGCCTCCTGGCGGACGATCTCGGGAGCCATGTAGCGGGGGGTTCCGAGAACGCCACCGCCGACGGTGCCGTCGATGGCGACGTTGTCGTTGTCGCAGATGAGGATGTCGCCGTCCGCCGGGTTGAAAAAGACGTTGCGGGGCGAGATGTCGCGGTAGCAGAGCCCCTCGGTGTGCAGGCGCAGGAAGGCATCCGCCAGGTTGAGGCCGAGGACGGCGAGCACGGGGAGGGGTAGCTCCACCTCACGCCGCAAGATGGCGTTCAGGTCGCGGTACTCCTTCGGCCGCAGCGCCATGACGTACCCGAAACCCGGGTACTGCTTCGACTCGGCCAGGTCGAGCGGCCAGAGGAAGGCGCGGCTCGGTGCCGGCCGGTTGCAGAGCTTCTCGAGGGAGCGACGCTGCCAGTCCGACAGCGAGTTCGGGAAGTACCACTTGACGGCGATCGGGTCGCCGCCGAGCTCTGCGCCGAACACCTCGCCCTGACCGCCACCGCCCTTGAAGTCGATGATCCGGCAGGCCTGTCGCGTGCGCAGGGTCGTGACCTCGTCACCGGGCTGCAGCAACTCGCCGCTCACGAGCCCGCTTCCTCGCCGTCGCTGACGGTGGCGTCCGAGACGGTCATCGTGACCGCCGCCGCCCGGTTGTCGCTCGCGAAACCCGCCTCGTCGAACAGGATCGCCAGCGTGGCGTCGTCGCCGGTGCCGTCCGAGCTCGTGGTCTCGAGCCAGTTGGCGAGGGCGCCCTCGACCTGGCTCGGCCCGACCTGGCGGATCAGCTTCCAGAGATCGCGCCCGGCGGCGGCGAAGCCGTCCTCGGCGCTGAAGGAGTTCACGTAGCCGTCAGTCGCCAGCACGATGACTTCGATGCGCTCGTGCCCGACCTCGAGGTGGCTGCTGCGGAAGTCGGCGTGCGCCGTGCGGGAGGCGAGCGAGGTCGTCTTCGTGCCGACAAGGCGGTTGTCGGGCGGGAGGGGCCGCACGACGCCCCCGTCGGCCGTCACGGCCACGAGGTCACCGTCGCCGACCTGGCAGGCCACGATCGACCCGCCGACGGCCAAGGCGACAAGGAGCGTCGTCCCGTAGGCCGCCTCCGGCTGGGCCGTGAGCGCTTCGGCGTTGCCGGAGCGTTCCAGCTCGGCTCGTGAGAACGGCCGCTCGCGCAGATCGTGCTCGACCGAGGCCATCCAGTTGTCGGCCATGACGTCTGGCAGCTGCTGGGAGACGGTGGCGGCGACGAAGCGGTCGGGGCGACCTCCGAGGACGTCCCAGCAGGACTGCGCCGCCGCAAGGGCGACGTCGACGGCAAGCGCGGCACCACGGTCGGCTCGCACGGCGAGGGAATGGCCGTGCCCGTCGGCCACCGCCACCGCCGCCCAGCGCCCCGAGTCGTCCCCCCGGCACGCCTCAGCGTCCTGGTTCGGCAGGTCCTCCCGCACATGGGCGGCGCCGCGCACGCTCGCCCCGAAGGCCGCCCAACGGTGAGCGTCGTCAGGTGGCGGGCTCGTCGTCAAACCAAATCTCCGGGCCGTCACTCGGGTAGGACTCCGACAGCATCCTCCCCGGGATGCTGCGAACGTGCTCGCTCTCTGTGACCATGCCGACGCGGGGCGACGATGCGGCGTCGAGGGCGACGGTCGACACCCAGCGCATCTGGCGGGCGAGTGCCTCCGGGGAATTCGCCTCCAGGGGTGCCACATTCGGGTCGGAGATGAACTGGCGAAGGACGTCGCGATCGGCGTCGCGACCGATCGCGACGGCGAGGCGAACGGCGTGCTGGCCCCAGGGCAGCTGGAGGAGGTCGTGCAGGGCGGTGTCGTAGTCGTCGGTGGGGCGCCCGTCGGAGAGCAGCACGACGACGGGGGAGAGGGCACGTTTCGGCATCGGCGGGCTCTGCAGGTCCTCCGAGAGGAGGCGGATGGCCGATCCGAGATCGGTCACGCCGCCGGCCTGCAGCGCCGGCCACACGAAGCGGGCGAGCGGCGTCGCCCCCTCGCCCACCCAGGCGGCGCCCGTCGAGAAACGCAAGACGCGCACGATCACCTCGACGTTGGGGTTGTCCTTGGCGACGCGCCGCATGTGGGGGAGGGCTTCGGCGGCGGCGTTGTTGAGCGCCTGGATGCGGCCGTCCCGCAGCATCGAGCCGGAGCAATCCGCCAGCCAGAAGAAGTACAGCGGCCTGGCCGAGACGACGCCCCCTGGCCGGGTGAGGTCGAGGTTGTCCGTCACGTTGACCTGCTGCACGCCGGGAGCCTACCGGTGTCGTCCGGGCCGGGGCCGGAGGGGCCGCCGGCCAGAGCGAGGCGGGGAGGCGTGTGCAACGGCGTCGCCTAGCCCGGGTAGCCGGAGGGGCCGGGGGCGAGCGGCTCCCCGCCGCCATCGCCGCCGAACTGTTCGGCGAGGATCGAGTCGCCACGGAACAACGAGGTCTCCCGCACCTGTGCCTCGATGCTCGGGGCAAAGAGCGTGTAGCCGAGGAAGAGGACGGCCCAGAGGACCTGGAGGGCGACCCACAGCCAGGAGGACTCGCCCGTCGACCAGTCGTTCGTGGCGTGGATGATGGCACCGAAGCCGTATCCGAAGAGGATGAGCGGCACGCGCCGCCTCGTGTAGTTCAGCCCGAGCCCGATGAAGAAGCAGGCGATGCCGGCCCACTCGGCGTGCTGCAGCCCGTCGGTGAAGATGCGCAGGCTGAACTCGAGGACGTACTGCACGAGGGCGTGCGGGCCGGTCGTGAGGCCGAAGGCGGTGAGGTCCTTGTCCTGGTAGAGGGCTGCCTCGCGGGCTCCGAAGGCGAGGCCGGCGATCGTGCCGAGGAACATGCAGCTCCTGACGCCGAGGCGCTGGCCCAACTGCTGCTTGAAGAACGAGCCCGCCACGAGCAGCGTGATGAGGACGGCGCCGTCTTTCGTGGCCTCCTCGGCGACGCCGGGGGCGATGAGCCATCCGAACCAGTTGCCCGGGTGCAGCTGGGGGTCCGGGATGGCCTTGTAGTACCACTGCAGGGGCCCCGCCATGATGAGCAGGACGATGACCGTCACGGCCGCGCCGGTGATGGCGAGCGTGCGTGGCGTGTCCTCCGGTTTGATGAGGAACCAGAACGCCAGCAACCAGATGGGCGCCGTGTAGATGGCATACACCCAGCCGAGCGTCTGGAAGTTCGTGGTGTTGAGGAACAGCACGAGGAACAGCACCGGCAACATGGCATAGACGAGGAAGAGGAGGCGGACGCGCGAGCGCCAGCCGGCGTTCTCGATCCAGCTCCGGTAGGGGATGAGGATGTGGAGCGCCCGCTTCAGCTGCTCGGCGTTCAGGGAGCCTCGCGCCGGCGTGCCGGCTCGCGCCCCGAGGCCGCCGGCGGGCGGTGCAAAGGGACCGGGCTGAGCGGGGGCGACGCCGGGGCGCATGGGTTCCCACTGCGGCGGGGCCGTCGCCGCCCACTGAGCCGATGACCCAGCGGCCGTCACGACCGGGACACCGGCAGTGTCCTCGCCGGAGGTCGCCTCTCGGGGAGGGGCGCCGGCGGTCTGGGCGAGCGCCCCGGCTGCAACGGTGATCCAGGGACCGCTCGGCGAGCCGAGGTTGAAGGTCCGGGCGGCCCCGCCGATGGTGAGACGCGCCACGGGCTGGCCGGCGAGGAAGGTCCGCCCTCCCGTCAGATCCTCCAGCACCCAGTCGCCGGAGTCGAAGCGGAGGACGGCGTGCTGGCGGGAAACCGTCGGATCCGCCACGATCACCCGGTTGTCGTCGCGGCGGCCGATGGTGACGACATCGCTTGTCGAGAAGATGAGGGTCGCCTCTGCGGTGGCGACCTCGAGGTCAGGCATGACGTCACTCCTCGTTCGGATCCGGGCGGAATTGGCGGCGCCATGCGCCGGGTCGGCGACATTCTGGCATGAGCGGTCGAAAGCCGCAGGATTTCGGTGAAGCGCCGCAGGGCGGGCGAGGTTCACCGGGCCGAAATGACTCCTTGACGACCGGGGTGCCCGTGCGTACAGTGACTGTAAGCGCTTACAGGAAAGCGCTTACACTGAGTGACCGGTTGAGGCCGGGCTCTGAGATCCCTCATCGTGACCAGGGAGAGGTGAAGAGACTCGCGTGGCTGAATCGCCCCCCACCATCTACGACGTCGCAAGCGAGGCCGGCGTCTCGATCGCCACGGTGAGCCGCGTGCTGAACGGCTACAGCCAGACGCGGGCCGCCACGCGGGATCGGGTGCTGGCGGCGGTGAGGGAGCTGGGCTTCGTGCCAAACGGCGCCGCCCGCGGGCTCTCGCGAGGCTCCAAGCGGATCCTCGGCCTTGTCTTCGCCCACACGCCCGCCGACGACGACCTGCTGGCGGAAGAGGAGGGCAGCCTGCTCTTCACCGACTCCATCGTCCGGGGCGCCGAGGAGAGCGCCGAGCGCCACGGGTACTCGCTCCTGTTGAGCGGCGCCGGCGGGGAGCATGGTGACCACGCCGCCTCCGTGAACGCTCTCACGGGCAAGACCGACGGGCTCATCCTCCTCGACCGGGTGCTGCCTGAGCGCCGCCTCTCGGCCATCGGCAAGCGTTTCCCGATCGTGCTGCTCGCCGGCAGCGGGCGGTGCCGCTCGGCCGTCACCGTGCGAGTCGACAACGAGGGCGGCATGCGCGCCGTCGCCGAGCATCTCGTCGCCGTGCACGCCTTGCGGCGGATGGCTTTCGTTTCGGGGTTTGCCGACAGCCCCGACAGCGCCTCCCGCGGCGCCGCGCTCTGTCTGGCCGTGACCGAGCTCGGTGGCGAGCTGCGGCCGGCAGACCATCTCACGGCCGATTGGACGTCGTCGGGCGCCGCCCGTGTCGTGCAGCAACGGCTGGCGTCGGGCGGCGAGGTTCCAGAGGCGATCGTGTGTGCCAACGACCAGATGGCCGTCGGCGTCATCCACGTCCTTGCCGCCAACGGGTTGCACGTGCCGGACGACGTCGCCGTCGTCGGCTTCGACGACGTGCCGCTCGCCCGCCACCTCTCTCCGCCGCTCACGACGGTGAGGCAGCCCACGCGCCAGCTCGGTGTCGTCGCCGTCGAGTCACTCGTGGCCCTCCTCGAGGGCATCGCCCCGACCCGACGCGACATCGTGCTGCCGACGGAGCTGATCGTGCGTGGCAGCTGCGGCTGCGTCGCTGATGGAGACGCCAGGGGTAGCGCCGGCTCTGCAGCCGCCGCCGTGGTCGGGAGTCGCTAGGCGTGCGGGCGGTCCTTCGCCGGCTCGGCGTCTACCTGTTGACGGCCTGGGTGGCCGTCACCGTGAATTTCCTGCTGCCGAGGTTGATGCCGGGCAACCCGGTGCAGACGATGATCGGGAAACTGACGGGCCGGGTGACGCCACAGGTCGTCCGGGCGCTCGAGCTGCAGTTCGGCGTGGGACTGCGACAAAGCCTCTGGACGCAGTACATCCACTACTGGGACGCGCTCTTCCACGGGAATCTCGGCACCTCGATCACCTTGTCGGCGCCCGTCAGCACCGTGCTGCGCAACACGGTTCCCTGGACGGTCGGGCTCATCGGGGTCTCGACGATCGTCAGCTTCATCGTCGGCACCTTCGTCGGAACGATTCTCGGGTGGCGCCGGGGCTCTCGCTTCGATGCCGTCCTGCCCGTGGCGACGTTTTTCCAAGCCGTGCCGTACTTCTTCCTCGGCACCGTCGTGCTGCTGTTGTTCGGCAGCGACCTGCACTGGTTCCCGGTGCTGGGCGCCTATGACCAAGGCGTCACGCCCGGATGGACGTGGACGTTCGTGTTCAACGTCGTCCGTCACGCCGAACTGCCTGCCATCACGGTCGTGCTCAGCTCCATCGCCGGTTGGATCGTCGGCATGCGCAACATGATGGTGACGACCATCGGCGAGGACTTCGTACTCGTGGCGGTGGCCAAGGGGCTTCCCACTCGCAAGGTCATCTCGTATGCCGCCCGGAACGCCGTCCTGCCGAGCATCGCCAATTTCTCCCTCGCCATCAGCCTCGTCGTGTCCGGCGCTCTGCTCGTGGAGCTCGTCTTCAACTACCCGGGCGTCGGTGACCTGTTGCTGCAGGCAGTCCTGAACCAGGACTATCCCCTGTTGCAGGGGATATTCCTCGTCATCACCTTTACGGTGCTGGCGGCCAACCTGCTGGCCGACGTCGTCTACCTCGGGCTCGACCCGCGCACGCGCCGGGAGGCATGAAGGACATGTCCGTCCCGACCGCCACCCTGGCCGACCCTCGCCTCGCCATCCCGCTCGCCGGCGGGGAGCCGGCGCCTGTCCTCGGCAGGCGAGCGCTCCGCATGCCGCGCTCTCCGAAGGTGATCGTCGGGCTCGTCATCGTGGTCGTATTCGTCGTGCTGACCGTGATCGGACCGTGGATCGCGCCCTACAACCCGAGCGCCACGGTCTTTGCCCCGAACCTGTCGCCCTCGGGCGCTCATTGGCTCGGCACGACGAGCCTCGGCCAGGACATCCTCTCGCAGCTGCTCGCCGGCACCCGCGCCACGATGGTCGTCGGCTTCGCCGCCGGGCTCATTGCCACCGTGCTCTCGGTCCTCATCGGTGTCACGGCTGGCTACGTGGGTGGCGCCACCGACGACGGCTTGTCGCTCGTCTCCAACGTCTTCCTGGCGATCCCGGGGCTGCCCCTGCTGATCGTGATCGACAGCTACCTGCCCTCCGCCGACCGCTCCAATTCCGTGCTCATCGGTGCCATCATCAGCCTGACGGGCTGGGCGTGGGGAGCGCGGGTGCTGCGGGCGCTCACGATGTCGCTGCGCAACCGCGACTTCGTCGAGGCCTCCCGCATCGTCGGCGAGTCTCGGCACCGCATCATGCTCGTCGAGGTCGTGCCGAACCTCCTCCCCGTCCTGGCGTCCTCGTTCCTGTTCACCGTGCTGTATGCCATCGGCGCCTACGTCGCTCTCGCCTACATCGGGCTCACGAGCACGGCCGTCTGGAACTGGGGCACCATGCTCTACTGGGCACAGGCCAACAACGCCCCTCTCATCAACGAGTGGTGGTGGTTCGTTCCTCCGGGCATCTGCATCGCCCTCGTCGGCACCGGTTTGGCGCTCCTCAACTTCGGGATCGACGAGTTCATCAACCCCCGCCTGCGATCTGGGGGGCTGACGGGGCGGGCGGCGCGCCGTGCCGGCCTGCCCGGCCTGCCGAGGCTCGGTCTCACGCCCGTCGTGCGTGCCGCTGCCGGTGGCGCCGGCGCTCGAACTGACGGGCTTCGCCTGAGGGGGGCGGCTCGCTTGCCAGCTCATCGAAGGGACGTCGTCGAATGAGTGCCCTCGGCTCGCGGGTGACGAGGGTGGCGCCGTGGGCGAGAAGGACCGAAGCAGACACCGTCCTCGAGATCCGGGGCCTCTGCGTCGACTACGGCCTCGGATCGGGGCTGCACGCCGTCAGCAACGCCGACCTCGTCCTGCATCGCGGTGAGGTGCTCGGCCTGGCAGGCGAGAGCGGGAGCGGCAAGTCGACCCTCGTGTACGCCGCCACACGCCTCTTACGCCAGCCCGGCGTCGTGACGGCGGGGGAGGTGCGACTGCACTCCCGGCCTGCCGGCCCTGACGGACCGATCGAGGTCATCGACTTGCTGGCCGCCGGCGAGCGCGAGCTGAAAGGTGTGCGCTGGTCGCAGATCTCCGTCGTCCTGCAGAGCGCCCTCAACGCCCTCAACCCCGTGATCACCGTGCGGGCCGAGTTCGACGATGTCATGAAGGCGCACCGGCCGGAGATGTCGCGTGCCGAGCGCCTGGCTCGTGCCGTCGAGCTGCTGGAGATGGTGGGTCTCAGCAGCGACCGTCTCCGCAACCATGCCCACGAGCTCTCAGGAGGCCAGCGGCAGCGCGTCATGATCGCCCTCGCCCTCGCCCTCGAGCCCCAGGTCGTGATCATGGACGAGCCGACGACGGCACTCGACGTCGTCACCCAACGCGAGATCCTCGAGGAAGTCATCAGCCTTCGGGATCGCCTCGGCTTCGCCATGCTCTTCATCACCCACGATCTCTCGCTGCTGATCGAGCTCGCTGACGAGATCGCCGTCATGTACGCGGGCCGCATGGTGGAGCGGGCGAGGGCTGACTCGTTGTTCGCCGCCCCCCGGCACCCCTACACCTACGGGTTGCTGAACTCCTTCCCACCGATGCACGGCGAGCGGCGTGCCATGACGGGCATCGCGGGCTCACCGCCGGACCTTCGCGCCGTGCCGGGCGGCTGCCCCTTCCACCCTCGCTGCCCGTATGCCATCGAACGCTGCGCCACGGAGGAACCGCCGCTCGTGGCCCTCCCGGGCTCGAGCCGGCAGGTGGCGTGCTGGCTGCACACGGGGGGCGAGCCGGTCCCGGGCGAGCTCGCCCGCACCGACGCCACGGTCGCCTCTGGCGAGGCGGCCCTGCCCACGGCGGCGGCCGTGCGGCGCCTCCCGGTCACCCCGGGCTGGGGGTCAGGCGAATGAACAGCCCTTGTGACAGATCCGACGAAGACAACCCTGTGATGAGCACACAGCCCGAAACGGCTCAGGCGGCCACCGCCCGCGTGCCGGCGCCGTCAGGCGTCCTCGCCCTCGAGGCCCGCCACCTCACCAAGCACTTCGCCGTGCGATCGGCCGGCGGCGCCCTGCGCCGCCGCCGCCATCTGCACGCCGTCGACGACGTCTCCCTCGGGCTCGCCCGCGGCGCCGTCACGTCGGTCGTCGGCGAGAGCGGGTCGGGCAAGTCGGTGCTTGCTCGCATGCTGGCGCGCATCATCGCCCCGAGCGCCGGAGAGCTCCTACTCGACGGTGAGCCCCTCGCCCTCGGTCAGCGGCGCCGGCACGAGTACGCCGCCGCCGTGCAGCTCGTGCTGCAGGACCCCTTCGCCTCCATGAACCCGGTTCACCGCGTGAGCCACCACCTCGCCCGCCCCTTGCTCATCCACGGGACCCCCCGCTCCGATCTCGACTCCGCCATGAAGGCGCTCCTGCGCCGCGTCGCCCTCGACCCGCCTGAGCAGTTCATGGACAAGTTCCCGCACGAGCTCTCCGGCGGCCAGCTACAGCGCGTCTCGATCGCCCGGGCGCTCGCCGTGCGGCCGGGCGTGCTGCTGGCGGACGAGCCCGTGTCGATGCTCGACGTCTCCATCCGTCTCGGCGTCCTCAATCTCCTCGCCGAGCTGCGTGAGCAGGAGCGCCTTGCCATCTTGTACATCACCCACGACATCGCCTCTGCTCGCTACCTCGCCGACGACATCCTCGTCATGTACGCGGGAGAGGTCGTCGAGCGCGCCCCGAGCATCTCGCTGACGGACTCGCCTGCGCATCCCTACACCCAGCTGCTGCTGTCGGCTGCGCCCGACCCGGGTCGACGGGTGTCGACGACGCCGGCCGACCGCGGGGCGCCCCCTCGGCTCATCGACCCGGGACCGGGCTGCCGATTCCAGCCGCGCTGCCCGCATGCCATGGAGATCTGCCGGCGGGAGTCGCCACCCGTCTTCGACGTGGCCGAAGGACATCAGGTGGCGTGCTGGCTGCAGGCGCCCGCCTCCGAGCGGCGCGGCCTGCTGACGACGAAGAGCCAACACGCCGCTCTCAGACGGCTCGAACCCATTCGAGACAAGGGGGTGAAGGAGGCGAAACCACCATGAGCATCTGGGCGACACGCCGCGCGGTTCACCGGCGGGCGCCCGACTGAGGACTCGAAGTCGCGAGGGCCCGGCCGGCCTCGCATCGCAGCACTCGCAAACCCAGGACACGGGGAATTCAAGGCCGGCGAAGCCGGCCGGACAGACACGGAGGTTACAGATGTATCGAAGGACATTCATCAGCCTGGCGCTGGCGTCGGCGCTCGCCCTCGGGGTTTCCGCTTGCGGATCGTCCGGCACGAGCACAGCGACGACCAAAGCCGGCGGCACCGCCAAGACGGCCGTGCTCACCGAAGAGGCGAACACGGGCGTCACATTCACGCAGAACTTCAACCCGTTCGACTCGAGCTCGCTCTCAACGGAGCTGAACATGCGGACGCTGACCTACGAGCCGCTGCTCGAGTTCGACTTCTTGCAGCCGACGACGATCCACGATTGGCTGGCGACGGGTTACAGCTGGTCGAACGGCGGCACGACGCTCACCTTCAGCTTGCGACATGGCGTCACCTGGAGTGACGGCAAGCCGTTCACGAGCGCGGACGTCGCCTTCACGTTCAACTTGATGAGCCAGAACGCCGCAGCCAACTACAGCGGCATCCCGCCACTTGCGAGCGCTGTCACCACCTCGGGCGCCTACAGCGTCGTGATGAACTTCAAGACGTCCGCCTATGCCGATCTTGCGGCCATCGGTGGCTCCACCTACATCGTGCCCCAGCACATCTGGGCGTCGATCAGCAGCCCTGCGACGGCAACGGTGGCCACTCCGATCGGCACAGGCCCGTACACCTTGAAGAGCTTCTCGACCACTCTGGTGACGTTCAAGGCGAACCCGCACTACTGGGGTGGCACGCCACCGGTCGGGCAGGTCGACATCCCGTCCTACAGCAGTAACAGCTCGGCGGCGACTGCTCTGGCCGACGGGCAGCTCGACTGGGCCGGCAACGACATCGCCAATGTCCAGAAGGTGTTCGTGGCGAAGGATCCGACTCACAACTTCTACTTCTTTGCTCCGGGCAACACGGTGTCGTTGATCTTCAACGTCGCTCGCGGCGGCCCGTTGGCCGATCCGAAGGTTCGCCAGGCGATCAGCTACGGCATCGACCGCGCCCAGCTCGGGACGGAAGGTGAAAGCGGATACGAGCTTCCCGCTACGTCGTCGAGCGGCCTCATCCTGCCTAACCAGTCGCAGTACCTGTCGGCCTCCGACACGAACAACCTGCCGACGGCGGGCGACCCGGCCAAGGTGGCCTCTATCCTGACGAGCGACGGCTACACGAAGGTGAACGGGTACTGGGAGAAGAACGGGCAGACGATCTCGTTCTCCATCGAGGACCCGACGGCCTACTCCGACTACTACGCCGACGCTCAGCTCATCTCGAACCAGCTCAACGCCGAGGGCATCAAGGCAAGTGTCGACGGCGTGGCTGCCACGACGTGGTACACCGACCTCGGCAACGGCAACTTCCAGACGGCGATCCACTGGGGGTCCGGCGGAGCCACCCCGTTCGTGCAGTTCCAGAACTGGCTCGACTACACCTTGTCGGCTCCCATCGGCAAGACGGCGTCGGCTGACTTCGGCCGCTACGACAACCCGCAGGCGGCCGCCGCCCTCCACACCTTGGAGACAACCGATCCGAGCGACCAGGCTGCCGTGTCATCGGCCGTCTCGACGCTCGCCTCGCTCATGTCCACCGAGGTGCCGGTTGCACCGCTGTTGTACGGGGCGGACTGGAACGAGTACAGCACGGCCCACTTCACGGGCTGGCCGACGGCCTCCAACCCGTACATGGACCCGTCGCCGAACGACCCGGAGCTCCCCTACATCCTGATGCATCTGCAGGCGACCTCGACCTCGTAGTCGCCGCCGTCCTCCCGTGCGGCGCCGGCGCCCCCTCTACGGCGCCGCACGGGCCCCACGGCTGCGGACACGACCCACTCGTCCGGCGCCCACATCGGGACCGAGCCAAGTCCCGGCGTCGGCGCCGGCCACTACGAAGGAGATGGTTTCGCCTTGCCAGACTTCCACAACACATCGACCGCCTTCCCCGAGGGCTTCCTCTGGGGAACAGCCACGGCCGCCTACCAGATCGAGGGCTCGGTCGAGGCGGACGGCCGCGGTGTCTCCATCTGGGACACCTTCAGTCACATCCCCGGCACGACCCACAACGGTGACACCGGGGACGTCACGTGCGATCACTACCGACGCCTCGACGATGACCTCGACCTCCTCGCCGACCTCGGCGCTCCCGCCTACCGCTTCTCCGTCGCCTGGCCACGCGTGCAGCCGACGGGCAAGGGGCCACCGAGCCCGGAGGGCCTCGACTTCTACCGACGCCTCGTCGGCGGGCTCTGCGAGCGGGGCATCATCCCGGTCCTGACGCTCTACCACTGGGACCTGCCGCAACCGCTCGAGGACGCCGGCGGCTGGGTGGAGCGCGACACCGTCAATTACTTCGCCGATTACGCCGCCATCGTGGCCGAAACCCTCGGCCGCGACGTCGGCATGTGGATCACGCTCAACGAGCCCTGGTGCTCGGCATGGTCCGGCTACGGTTCCGGTCAGCATGCCCCAGGTGGCCGAGACATCGGTCGTGCGGCTGCAGCCACCCACCACCTCCTGCTGGCGCACGGCGTCGCCCTCAGCGTCCTTCGCGCCGAGGTGCCCGGGGCCCAAGCCGGCATCACCCTCAACCTCACGCCCATCCGATCGGCCAGCGAGCACGAACTGGACCGGGCGGCGGCTCGTCGCATGGACGGGAACATGAACCGCCTCTTCCTCGAGCCGCTGGCGGGTCGCGGATACCCGGACGACATGCTCCAGCACTACGAAGAGCAGCGGCCTGGCTTCTCCGTCGTGCTCGACGGCGACCTCGAGGTGATCGGGGCACCGGTCGACTTCCTCGGCGTCAACTTCTACTCGCCGCGCACCGTCGCCTGCGTCTCGCGCCTGGCGGAGGCGAACGCCGCCGGCTACTGCGTGGCCCCGGCAGCGCCTGACGCCGTGGGCGCCGACCTGAGAGCCGTCTCGGTGCGCCTACCGGACACCTCCACGACCGAGATGGGCTGGGAGATCGAACCCGGCGCCCTCCGGGAGCTGCTCGTGCGCGTGCGAGACGAATACGGCCGCTTTCCCATCTACATCACCGAGAACGGTGCCGCCTGCAACGACTACGTCGGCCCAGACGGCCACGTGCACGACGCCGAGCGGATCACGTACCTGCGGGGGCACCTGCAGGCGGTCCTCGAGACGCTCGATGCCGGGGTCGACGTGCGCGGCTACTTCGTGTGGAGCCTCCTCGACAACTTCGAGTGGTCGCACGGTTTCTCGAGGCGCTTCGGCCTCGCCTGGGTCGACTTCCCGAGCGGCATCCGCATCCCGAAGTTGAGCTTCTCGTGGTATCGGGACGTCGTGCGGGCCAACGCCCTCCTCCCCGTCGCCCGCGACGGGGGCTGAAGGCCGCCGCGGCGGCTGTGGCGGGCCGACGTCATGCCGTCGGCATGGCCGCCGGCCCGCCGGCCGCCGTGCCGACGGGTGCCCGGTACCGGGGCTCGCCGCCGTCCCGTAAAATCGCCGGCGTGCCCACTTACAACATCCGGGTGTTCGGCGACCCTGTGCTGCGGCAGCGCGCTCGCGAGATCGAGAACGTCGACGGTCGCCTCGTCCGTCTCGCCGAGGACATGATCGAGACGATGTACGCCGCTCCCGGTGTCGGCCTCGCCGCCACCCAGGTGGGCGTCGAGCGGCGCCTCTTCGTCTACGACGTCGGCGACGGGCCACAGACGGTCGTGAACCCGACGATCGGCGAGTCGAGCGGGGAGTGGGAATTCGAGGAGGGCTGCCTCTCGGTGCCGGGTCTGCACTGGAACATCGTGCGGCCGAAGGAGGTCCACCTCTCCGGTTACGACCTCGACGGCAACGAGATCTCGATCGAGGCCGACGAGTACCTCGCCCGCGTCTTCCAGCACGAGATGGACCATCTCGACGGCGTCCTCCTGCTCGAGCGGCTGCAACCGGACGAGCGCAAGGCGGCGATGCGGATCCTGCGCTCGCGTGTCCTCGGCGAGGTGGGGCCCGTGCCGGAGGAGGCGCCGGCGCCGGGGCGTGGCGCCTCCTCGCCCTCGCGTACCGCTACGCGGCAACCGTCGCTGTAGCCGGCCGCTGAGATGGCCCGCGTGGCCTTCCTCGGCTCGCCCGAGCCGGCGGCCCACTGCCTGCGCGCCCTCGTGGAGGCCGGACACGACGTCGCCCTCGTCGTGACGGAGCCGGACAAGCGCCGTGGGCGCGGCTCGGCGACGTCTCCGACGCCGGTGAAGCGCCTCGCAGTGCAGCTCGGCATCGCCGTCAGCGACGAGGTGTCCGACGTGCTCGGCTCCGGCGCCGAGCTCGGCATCGTCGTCGCCTTCGGCCGCCTCATCAAGCCGGCCGTGCTCGATCGCCTCCCCATGGTCAACGTCCACTTCTCGTTGCTGCCGCGCTGGCGGGGTGCCGCCCCGGTGCAACGCGCCATCCTCGCCGGCGACGAGCGAACGGGCGTGTGCCTCATGAAGCTGGAGGAGTGCTTGGACACCGGGCCCGTGTACGCCTGCGAGGAAACCCCAATCCTCAGCGACACGACGGCCGCGTCGTTGCTGGCCAGGTTGTCCTCGATGGGTGCCGAGCTGCTCGTTGCCCGGCTCGAAGGCGGCCTTGCCGGTCTCGGGACCCCGCTCCCGCAGGTGGGTGAGCCCAGCTATGCCGGCAAGATCACCCCTGAGGAGCTGCACATCGACTGGTCCCGTCCTGCCAGGGTGATCGATCGGCAGGTGCGCGTCGGCAGGGCCTGGACGACGTTCCGCCACGGCCGCCTCATCGTCTGGGCGGCCACGCCTCAGCCGGCGGGCGACTCAGGGCAAGACGAGACGCCGCCGGGGACGATCGTCGGCGCCCGCGTGGCGACCGGCGACGGTTGGATGGAGCTCTCCGTCGTGCAAGGCGAGGGCCGGCAACGGCAGCCGGCGAGCGACTGGTTGCGAGGCGCCCGCCTGGCGCCTGGCGAGGCCTTGGCGTGACGCCGGCCGGCCGACGGCCTCGGCCGCACCCCTTTTGGGGCGATACGGTTGGTGTGATGCCCGCCGGCGAGCACTCCAACCTGCCGCATCTGCGAGACGGTGAAGTGCGCGTGGCGCCCTCCATCCTGGCGGCCGACTTCGGAAACCTCGCCGACGAGATCGCCAGCGTGACGGCGGCGACGGACTGGCTGCACGTGGACGTCATGGACGGGCACTTCGTCCCCAACCTGACGATCGGCCCGCCGGTCGTGGCCTCCATCCGCCGGCACACCGAGCTCTTCCTCGACTGCCATCTCATGATCACGAACCCGGGCGAGCTCATCGAGGCATTCGCCCGCAGCGGCGCCAACAGCGTCTCGGTCCACGTCGAAGTCGGCGAGACCGAGCAGCTGTGCGCCGAGCTGCGGCGGCTCGGCGTCGGCGTCGGCCTCGTCGTCAACCCGGAGACGCCCATCGACTCCGCCTGGCCCTTCCTCGAGCTGATCGACCTCTTGCTCGTCATGTCGGTGCACCCGGGCTTCGGCGGTCAGTCGTTCATGTCCGAGGTCGTGCCCAAGGTGGCGCAGGCGCGCCAGGAGATCGACCGCCGCCGGCTGCAGGTGACCGTGCAGGTGGACGGGGGCATCGACGCCGCCACGGCACCCGTGATGGCTGCGGCGGGTGCCCGCTGCTTTGTGGCCGGATCCGCCGTCTTCGGCCAGAGCGACCACGTGGCGGCCGTCCGCGCCATCCACGACGCCGCCGCCGGCGCCTTCGCCGCCGGGAGCGCCCGGTGAGCGGGGCGGCGGCACAGGATCTGGCACCGCCGGGTCTGCGCGCCAAGGTGCTCACGGTCTCCGACGGGGTGGCGGCCGGCGTCCGCGAGGACGGTGGCGGCAAGGCCGTCGCCGACCTCTTGGAAGCGCACGGCTTCCACGTCGTGGCGCGACGCACGATCCCGGACGGCGATCGCGAAGTGGCTGCCGCCCTCGAAGTCATGGCGTCCGGCTTCGCCGGCTTGATCGTGACGACCGGCGGCACGGGCTTCGGCCCGAGGGACCAGACGCCGGAGGGCACGAAGTCCGTGCTGGAGCGCGACGCCCCCGGCCTGGCGGAAGCGATGCGCCTCGTGAGCCCGCTCGGCCGCCTCTCGAGGGGTGTCGCCGGCACGAAGCAGCGCTGTCTCATCTGCAACCTGCCGGGCTCGCCGAAGGGGGCCGTCGAGTGCCTGGAGGCCATCCTCGACGTCATCCCGCACGCCCTCGAGCTGCTCGGTGGCGGGAGGCCGCACTGAACCTCGCCGACGAGCACTGGATGAGTCGTGCCGTCGAGCTCGGGGCGAGCGTGCGCCGCCAGACGTCGCCGAACCCGTGGGTCGGCGCCGTCGTGCTCTCGGCGGACGGCTCCCTCGCCGGCGAGGGGGCGACCTCGCCCCCGGGCGGCGCCCACGCCGAGGCGGCCGCTCTGGCATCTGCGGGCGAAGGCGCCCGCGGGGGCACCTGCTACACGACCCTGGAGCCGTGCGCCACACAGGGACGGACCCCAGCATGCGCCCACGCCCTCGTCGCCGCCGGCATCCGGCGGGTCGTTCTCGCCCTCGTCGATCCCGACGACCACGCGAACGGCGCCGGCATCGCCATCCTGCGGGCGGGCGGCGTCGAGGTCGTCACGGGGGTCCACGCCGAGGCGGCCGAGGCGTCGTTGCGGCCGTACCTCGTGCACCGCCGCACGCTGCGTCCCTACGTCGTGTTGAAGCTGGCGGCCACCCTCGACGGGCGCATCGCTGCTCCGGACGGGACGAGCAAATGGATCACGGGGGCCGAAGCCCGCGCCGACGTGCAGCAGCTGCGGGCCGACAGTGACGCCGTCCTCGTCGGGGCGGGGACCGTGCGGGCCGACGACCCGGAGCTGACGGCGCGCACGGAGCCGCCGACTCCCCGCCAGCCGCGGCGCGTCGTGCTCGGACGCGCTCCCGAGGGCGCCCGCCTGCAGCCGGCCCTCGAGATGAGCGGCGACATCCGCGGGGTGCTCGACGAGCTCGGGCGCCAGGGCGTCCTGCAGCTCCTCGTCGAGGGGGGCGCCGCCGTCGCCGCCCAATTCCATCGCCTCGGCGCCGTGGACCGATACGTCGTGTACCTGACGGGGGGGTTTCTCGGGGGAGACGACGGCTTGGCGATGTTCGCCGGCGCCGGCGCCCCCACGATGGCCGAGCTCTGGCGCGGGCGCCTCGTCTCGGTCGAGCGTTTCGGCAACGACGTCCGTCTCGACGTCGATGCGGTTACCGGCCAGTAGGCTGGGTTCCCGAACTCGCGAGGAGCCTGATCGTGTCCCTGTCCAACGTCGAAGATGCCAACGTCGAAGACGCCATCGCAGCTATCGGGCGCGGCGAGATGGTCGTCGTGGTCGATGACGAGGACCGCGAGAACGAAGGCGACCTCGTCATGGCGGCCGAGTTCGCCACCCCGGAGAACATCGCCTTCTTCCTCGCCCACACCTCCGGGCTGATCTGCGTGCCGCTCATGCCCGAGCGGCTCGACGAGCTCGAGCTCCCGCTCATGGTGCCGCAGAACACCGAGTCACAGCGGACGGCTTTCACGGTTGCGGTCGACTACAAGCCGGCGACGACGACGGGCATCTCGGCCGGCGACCGTGCCGCCACGATCCGCGCCCTCATCGACCCGCACACGCGGCCGAACGACTTCGCCCGCCCCGGTCACATGTTCCCGCTCCGCTACCGCACCGGCGGGGTCCTCAAGCGCGCCGGTCACACGGAGGCGACGATCGACCTCGCCCGCATGGCGGGTTGCTACCCGGCGGGTGTCCTCTGCGAGATCGTGACGGCCGACAAGCAGTCGATGGCGCGGCGGCCCGAGCTGGTGGCCTTCGCCGAGGCGCACGGTCTCGCCATGATCACCATCGCCGACCTCGTCCGCTACCGGCGCCATCGGGAGAAGCTCGTCGAGCGCATCGCCTCGGCCCGCATCCCGACGGCGCACGGGGAGTTCACCGGCCATGCCTACCTGTCGACGGTTGACGGCGAGCACCACTTCGCCCTCGTCGCCGGCGAGGTCGCCGGGCGACAGGACGTCCTCGTCCGTGTGCACAGCGAGTGCCTGACGGGCGACGTCTTCGGTTCGCAGCGGTGCGACTGCGGCCCCCAGCTCGACTTCGCCCTCGAGCGGATCGCGGCCGAAGGCTTCGGCGTCGTCGTCTACCTGCGGGGACACGAGGGCCGCGGCATCGGGCTCGCCCACAAGCTGCGGGCCTACACCTTGCAGGAGCAGGGGCGTGACACCGTCGATGCCAACCTCGACCTCGGCCTGCCCGTCGACAACCGCGAGTACGGCATCGGCGCCCAGATCCTCGTCGACCTCGGCATCACGACGATGCGCCTCATGACGAACAACCCTGCGAAGTACGGGGGTCTGGAGGGCTTCGGGCTCGACATCGTCGAGCGGGTCTCCATCGAACCGGCTCCCAACCCGGAGAACCTCCGCTACCTGCAGACGAAGCGGGAACGCCTCGGGCACTACCTCGGTGGCCTCGGCGATGCGGCAGCATCCTCGGAGCCGGAGGCCGACGCCGCCGGAGCGGATGTCTGAGGTGGCCTGAGATGCCGCACCGGCCGGCGTCCCTGCCCGCCGACGCCGCCGGCGACGCCCTCGTCGGCTCGCACGAGGGCAGCCACGTGCGCGTCGCCGTCATCTGCGCCCGCTTCAACGGCGAGGTGTCCACGAGACTGCTCGAGGGGGCGCTCCGCAAGCTCGAGGAGTGCGGGGTGACGGAGGCCAACCGCGTCGTCGTCTGGGTGCCTGGCAGCTTCGAGCTGCCCCTGGCGGCGCAGGCGGTGACGAAGTCGGGGAGTTTCGACGCCGTCGTCTGCCTGGGCGCCGTCATCCGCGGCGACACGGCCCATTTCGACTTCGTCGCCGGCGAGTGCGCCGCCGGGCTGCAACGGGTCCAGCTCGACACCGGGCTGCCCATCGCCTTCGGCGTGCTCACGACGGAGAACCTCTTCCAGGCCCTGGAGCGTTCCGGCGGGACGGTCGGCAACAAGGGGGAGGAGGCCGTCGAGACCGTCATCGAGATGGTGAACCTCCTGAAGGCCGTCACCGAGCGGGGAGCCGCCCTGCGCTCGCACGCCCGCACGCCCCTCTCGTACTGATGGCGCCTGCAGCCGTCTGATGCTTCGCCTCGTCCTCCCGAAGGGGTCCCTCGAGCAGGCGACCTTCAAGTTGTTCGCTGAAGCCGACTTGACCGTGCTGCGCTCCTCGGACGTCGACTACTCCGCCACGATCGACGACCCCCGCATCAGCGAGGTGCGCATCCTGCGCCCGCAGGAGATCCCCTCCTATGTGGCCGAAGGCCTCTTCGACGTCGGCATCACGGGCCGCGACTGGGTGGAGGAGACGGCCGCCGACGTCGTGTCGCTCGGCGAGCTGCAGTACTCGAAGGCGACGTCGTCGCCCATCCGGGTCGTGCTCGCCGTGGCGGCGGACTCGCCCGTCGCCTCGGTGGCCGAGCTGCCCGCCGGTTGCCGGGTGGCGACCGAGTACCCGCGCCTCACGGAACGTTTTCTCCTCGGGCGGGGCGTCGATGCCGAGGTGCGCTTCTCCTATGGGGCGACGGAGGCGAAGGTGCCCGACATCGCCGATGCCGTCGTCGAGATCACCGAGACGGGGCGCGCCATCCGGGCAGCCGGCCTACGGATCATCGACACCTTGATGGTGTCTCACACCGAGCTCATCGCCAACCGGGCCTCCTTTGCCGACTCCGCCAAGGCGCGGGCGATGGGACAGCTGCTCGTCCTGCTCGAAGGCACCCTGGAGGCTCGCGGCAAGGTGCTCGTCAAACTGAACGTCTCGGCTACCGATCTCGACGCCGTCATCAGCCTGCTGCCGGCGATGAAGTCGCCGACGGTCTCCAAGCTCTTCGGCGACGACGCCTACGCCGTCGAGACGGTCGTGCCGAAGGCGGACATCAACGTCCTCATCCCGGCGTTGAAAGAGCGCGGGGCGACCGACATCATCGAGCTGGCGCTGTCGAAGATCGTCCATTGAGCGCCTCGAGTGATCTGACGCCGGCGAGCTCCCCGGGCGGGCTCAGCTCCGCTGCGGGCGGCGGCTTCGGTGCGCCCCGATTCGGTCGTGTCGTCGCCTATGACTTCGATCGGGGGCTCGGCATGCTCGAGGAGCTCCCGGTGAGTCGTGCCGAGATGGGGCGCTACCGATTCCACTGCACCGCCATCGCCGACGGCTCGCGGACCATCGAGGCCGGCACGGCGGTGGGCTTCGTGCTCGCCCCCGCCCTGGGCGGGGTGCTCGAGGCGCGCTCGGTGACGACGCTCCCGGCCTTGCCTTAGGAGCTCACCCGGCGCTCAGCACGAGGGCCGCGCACCCTGGGCGGGCAGGTCGGACCCGGTCGTGCCGGAGGGCGCTCTGAGCCAGCCGCCATCAGTCAGCCTCGGGCTCCTCCGCCGCACGGTGGCTGGAGCCGGCCGCCGCCACCGTGCTCGCGCCCTCGGTCTCCTCCTCTCCGCTCGCGGCGTCGGCTGGGGTGGCTCTTGCTGCGCCGGCGTCGGGGGAGGCGGCGGGGGAGGGGGCGGCGGTCGCAGCTGCCTCCGCGATGCGAACGAAGGCGAGTCTGAGCTGGGTGAGACCGTCGGCGAGGGTGCCGGCGTGCGGGCCGAGCCGCTCACCGAGACCGTCGACGAGCTGGCCCATGGCGTCGATGGCGAGGCGGGCAGCGACGAGGTTGACGGGCTGCTGGGAGAGGTGCAGGGCAGCCAGCTCGAAGAGCCCGTAGCAGTGGTTGGCGATGATGTCCTCCACCGGCGTCTCCGAGAGCTCGCGGGCGAGCTGACGCAGCTCCTCCTCGCTCGGTTGGTCGGCGCCGGCCTCGCCAGCACGCTCGGGCGCCGGTCCCCGAGAGGGCGGCGCCGGGGGTGGGGAACCGCCGCTCCCAGCGGAGGGACCGCTGCGAGAGGTGCCGGAGTCTTCCGGGCGGGGGACCTTGTGCTCACCGTCGGGTGTCCAGAGGCTGCTCACGGCTGCTAGCGTAGGAGACGACAATCCATGGGGAAGCGGGGTTGCGCTCCGAGCGCTCTCCCACCCGGCCACAGGGACCCAGCTGCGAAGCTGAACGAGTCCAGCGAGTGCGCCGGGTCCAGTAGTGCAGGGCTGGCGATCGGTTCGCCTCGCCTCCCCGTTCACCGTGCCGTACCGAGAGTGCGGTGAGAACGAGAGAGGACCGACCGCCGATCACCAACGTACCAAGCTCCAACGAGCCCCGGATCAACGACCGTATCCGAGCTCGCGAGGTCCGACTGGTCGACTCAGAAGGCCACCAGCTCGGGATCAAGCCACTCCCTGAGGCACTGCAGATCGCGCAACGCCAGGATCTCGACCTCGTGGAGGTAGCTCCGCTCGCGAACCCGCCTGTCTGTCGCATCATGGACTACGGGAAGTTCAAGTTCGACGAAGCCCAGCGGGCGAAGGAGTCCCGTCGCAAGTCGAGCAACATCGGGATCAAGGAGATGAAGTACCGGCCGAAGATCGGCAACGGTGACTTCGACACCAAGACCCGACAAGTTGTGAAGTTCCTCCATGAAGGGCACAAGGTCAAGATCACGGTCATGTTTCGTGGCCGAGAGGTGTTCCACTCCGAGCTCGGCAAGAAGATCCTCGACCGGATCGCCGAGCAGGTGGACGGCACGGCTCGCATCGAGTCGGAGGCTCGCCTCGACGGGAAGAACATGGTGATGGTGCTGGCACCGGACAAGCGGGCCCGCCAGGCGGATGCCGCCCGAGCGCAGAACGAAGGCAAGCAGGAGCGAGCCGCACAGGGCGCCCCCGCCCCCGCCGGCCCGAGCGAAAGTGGAAGCGATGGCGCACCCGGAGCGACAGAGGTGGACGGCCCAGTGGAGACGAGTACGGAGAGCACCGTGACCGCCGAGGTGGAAGCGGGTGCAGTCGCCGAGGAGCCGGACAGCGGGCCGGAGGCGGCGAGCGAGACGACAGAGACGAAGGAGTAAGACACCATGCCAAAGAGGAAGACAGACCGGGGAGCCGCCGCCCGGTTCAAAGTCACCGGCACTGGACGCCTTCGTCGGCGGCAGCAGAACCGCAAGCACCTGCTCGAGCACAAGAACTCGGTGCGGACGCGGCGCCTGGCGGCAGAGGTCGACGTATCGAAAGCCGACGCCAAGAACGTGCGCCGGCTGCTCGGGCTCTAGGGCCCGTGGGCGGCGCCGGACGACCGGCGCCGTAATTCACTTCGCAGGGACATCGGGTCGGTCTGATCCAAACCCGATGTGACATTCGAAACAATCGCTGATGAAAGCTGATGAAAGGAGCCCCAGATGGCCAGGGTAAAGCGCGCTGTCCACGGCAAGAAGCACCGCCGGACCGTCCTCGAGCGCGCCCAGGGGTTCTACGGGAACAAGTCCCGCTCCTACCGGTCCGCCAACGAGCAGGTCATGCACTCGCTGCAGTACGCCTACCGCGACCGGCGCGCCCGGAAGGGTGACTTCCGCAAGCTCTGGATCCAGCGGATCAACGCCGCCGCTCGGCTGAACGGCACGACCTACAGCAAGTTCATCGCCGGCCTGCACCGCGAAGGCATCGAGGTCGACCGGCGCATCTTGGCCGACCTGGCCGTTCGCGACCCGGGGGCCTTCGCCACCCTCGTGCGCCTCGTGAGCGACGGCTCTCCCACGACGACTCCGGGTGAGGCCGCCGCCGTCGTTGCTGCCGCCACCGACGCAGCGGCTGACGACTCCGACAGCGACTCAGGCGCCGCAGAGGCTTCCGACGAGGTGGGCGTCGCCGAAGAGGCTGCTTCCTGAGCCCCGAGGGCGGCCTCGGCATCCGGCACCAGCGCGTCCAGCGCCTGCGCCGGCTCCTCGGAAGGGCGAGCGCCCGTCAAGGCGACGGCGTGTTCGTCGCCGAGGGCGCCAAGTTGATCGAGGTGGCGCTGCGCTGCGGGCGGGTCGTCGAGAGCGTCTTCGTCGCCGCCGGCGGCCGGGACCACAGCGCCGTCGCTGAGCTGCTCACCGAGCTCGAGGCTGCCGGCGCCCGCACGTTCGATCTCGCTCCCGGCGTCATGGAGCGGGTGGCGGACACCGTCACACCGCAGCCGATCTGTGCGATCGTGGCCGCCGTCGACATTCCGTTGGCGACGCTGTTCGAGCAGCCGGCCGCAGCGGGGGGCGACCGCCTCTTCCTGCTCTGCGTGGACGTGCGCGACCCCGGCAATCTCGGCTCCGTGCTGCGCATCGGCGCCGCCTCCGGCGTCGCCGGCGTCGTCGTCTGCGCCGGCTCGGTCGACCCGTACAACGCCAAGACGGTGCGTGCAAGCGCCGGCGCCGTCTTCCACGTGCCCCTCGTGAAGGCGCCCGACGCTGCCACGACGCTGGCGTTCCTGCGTGAGTGCGGCGTTCGCCTCCTCGGGACGACGGCGAGCGGGGGAACCGACTATCTCGAGGTCGCCTTCGACGGCGACGTCGCCCTCGTGCTCGGCAACGAGGCCGCCGGCCTGCCGGCGGAGCTGGAGGCTTCACTCGATGGCGCCGTCACCATCCCGATGGCTGCGGGCACCGAGTCGCTCAACGTCGCCATGACGGCGGCCGTGCTCTGCTTCGAAGCCGCCCGCCGGCGCCGGGCCGGCGAAATCGCTCCCTCTGGGGGCGGCGCCTAGCATGAGGAGATGCCCGACATCGAGCTGACCGAGAGCGCCACGCGCCCCGACGAGGCCGCTGAGCTCGGTGAGATCGAGACCGAGGCGCTCGCTTGCCTCGAGGCGGCCACGTCGCTGTCCGAGCTCGACGAGGCCGAACGGGAGGCGATCGGGAAGCGGTCGAGATTCGCCGCCGCCTACCAGCGACTCGGCCGCCTCGACCCCTCAGAGCGCAAGGAGGCGGGCCGGCGCCTGAACGAGCTGCGGGGCCGCATCGAGGAAGCGGCCGAAGGGCGCCGCGACTCCCTTGCAGTGGCCGCCCGTGCTGAGCGCCTGGCGGCCGACCGCATGGACCTCACGGAGGCGCCGCAGGGCGAGCTCGCCGGCCACCTCCACCTCGTCACCCAGGTGCGTGAGGAGCTGGAGGACGTCTTCGTCGGCATGGGCTACGAGATCGCCGAAGGCCCCGAGGTCGAGAGCGACTGGTACAACTTTCAGGCGCTCAACATCCCGCTCGACCACCCCGCCCGCAGCTCGGTGGACACGTTCTTCGTGGAGGCGGGCGAGCCCGAGACGATCCTGCTCCGCACCCACACCTCGCCGGTCCAGATCCATCTCCTCGAGCGGGGGCGCCTCCCCATCTACGCCGTCGTACCGGGCCGCGTCTACCGGCGCGACACGCCGGACGCCACCCACCTGCCCGTCTTCCACCAGATCGAGGGGCTCGTGGTCGACCACGACGTCAGCTTCGGTGACCTCGCCGGCACGATCGACACCTTCGTGCACGCCATCTTCGGCGCCGAGGTCCGCACCCGCCTGCGTCCGGCGTACTTCCCCTTCACCGAGCCGTCTGCGGAGTTCGAGATCTCCTGCACGATCTGCGGCGGCATCGGCTGCCGGACCTGCGCACAGACGGGCTGGATCGAGCTCGGCGGTTGCGGCATGGTGAACCCGGCAGTCTTCGAGGCGACGGGAGTGGACGCCGAGGAGTGGACGGGCTTTGCCTTCGGCTTCGGCATCGACCGGCTCGCCATCATGCGCCACGGCATCGCCGACCTGCGTTCGTTCATCGAGAACGACGTTCGCTTCCTGCAACAGTTCTGATCCGCCTGATTCACCCGTGTTGAAAGGTCCCTCCTGATGCGAGCCCCCCTCTCATGGCTGCAGTCGCTCACGCCGCTCGCCGTCGAGCCGTCCGACTCGCCGGCGGTCGCCGAGCTGGCCTCCGAGCTCGACGCCCTCGGGCTCGTCGTCGAAGGCGTCGAGAAGGTGGGGGAGGGCTTGGGCGAGGTCATCGTGGCCCGCGTCCTCGAGATCGGGGCCATCGCCGGCGCCGACCGCATCCGCCGCGTGCTCGTCGACGCCGGCTCCGGCGAGCCGGTCGAGGTCGTGTGCGGGGCCTGGAATTTCCAGGTCGGCGACGTCGTGCCGTTGGCGCCCGTCGGTGCCGTGCTGCCGGGCGGGTTTCGCATGGAGCGCCGCAAGATGAAAGGCGTCGTCTCGAACGGCATGATCTGCTCGGCCCGCGAGCTCCGCCTCGGCGACGACCACGAAGGCATCCTCGTCCTCGGCTCAGCCGCCCCGGACGGCGCCCTCCCGGCAGGCATCGTGCTCGGCAGCACCCTTGCCGAGCACCTCGGCATCGGCGCCGACGTCGTCTTCGATCTGGCGGTCGAGCCGAACCGGCCGGACTGCCTGTGCATGCTCGGTGTCGCCCGCGACCTGTCCGCCCGCCTCAAGCTGCCCCTCTACACACCCGAGCCCCAGCTCGACGAATCCGAAACCCCCGCCGCCTCCCTTGCCTCAGTCTCCGTGCAGGCGCCCGATCTCTGTTCCCGCTTCACGGGCCGGGTGCTCACGAACCTCGTCACCGTGCCGTCACCGCTCCTCGTGCAGCGGCGACTCACCCTCGCCGGCATGCGCCCCATCAACGCCGTCGTGGACGCTTCCAACTACGTCATGCTCGAGCTCGGGCAGCCGACCCACCCCTACGACCTCGACCGTCTCGGCGGTCACGGCCTGCTGGCTCGCGCCGCCCACCCGGGCGAGACGATCGTGACCCTCGACGGCGAGACCCGAACGCTCGGCACGCGGCCGCCCCGGCCTGGTGAACCCCTGAGCGGCCTCGACTGCCTCATCTGCAACGTCGACGACGAGCCGGTCGGCATCGGTGGCGTCATGGGTGGGCGATCGAGCGAGGTCGACGAGACGACCTCGCGGGTCCTGCTCGAGGCCGCCATGTTCCCCGGCCTACCGGTCGGGCGCACGGCCCGTTTCGTGGGGCTGCGGACGGAGGCCTCGATTCGTTTCGAACGCGGCGTCGACCCCGAAGGTGTCGACCGCGCCTCCAGGCGCGTGTGCGAGCTCATCGTGCAGGCAGCCGAGGCGGCCGGCGTCGTTCCGCCTGTCGTTGCGGGCGGTCTGCTCGACGACAACCCCGTCCCGTACGCGGCGGTGCACGTCGGCGTGCGGCCGGCTCGCCTGAATGCTTTGCTGGGCACGCAGCTGACGGCGGGCGAAATGGGCGATCTGCTCGAGCCCATCGGCTACTCGGTGGCGGCTCCTTCCCCCGACGGCGTTGCGATCGGCGCCGGCGGCACCGCCGGCCTGCTCGACGTCGTGGCCCCCTCGTTCCGGCCCGATGTCCGCCAGGAGGTCGATGTCGCCGAGGATGTCGCCCGCACCTTCGGGTACCGGAACATCGCCCGCACGGATCGCCGCTCCCCCTACGTCGGTCGCCTCGACGACGTCCAGCAGCTGCGCCGGCGACTCCGCCGCCTGCTGTGTGGCCTGGGCGCTCACGAGGCGTGGACGAGCTCGATCGTCGATCCCGTGCAGCAGGCGCGGGCGGGCTGGACCGCTGGAGTCGTCGCCCTCACGAACCCGATGGTGGCCGAGGAGTCCGTGCTGCGTCCCGGACTGCTCGCCGGCCTGCTCGCTGCCGTCCGCCACAACTCGGGCCACCGCCACGCCTTCATCCGGCTCTTCGAGATCGGCGACGTCTTCGCCGAGGCCGGCGATGGCGCGGTGTTGCCGCGCGAGCGGGAGCGCCTGGCGCTCATCCTCGCAAACGAAGGCGACGGGGCCGTCTCGGCCGTGCGGGCCTGGCGGGTGATCGAGGACGCCCTCCGGCTCGACGGTGTCGATCTCCGTCAGGACCCCGCCGGGCCCGAGGCCGACCATGAGCTCGCCGGGCTGCACGGCGCCCGATCGGGTCGGCTCGTCGCCGACGTCGCCGGCGAGCAGCTCGTGCTCGGTTGCGTGGGCGAGGTCGACCCGGACGTGCTCGTAGCCTTCGGCCTCCCGCACGAGCGGATCGGCTGGCTCGACCTCGACCTCGGGTTCCTGGCGCTTGCTCCCCGCCGTTCCGGTCAGGCCCTGCCGGTGAGCCGCTACCCCTCGAGCGACGTCGATCTCGCCTTCATCGTCGACGACGACGTGCCGGCGGCGCGAGTGCAGCGCGTCCTGCGGGCCGCCGGCACGGAGCTCTGCGAGTCCGTCGAGCTGTTCGACGTCTACCGAGGCGCCGGCGTGCAGGACGGGAAACGCTCCCTCGCCTTCCGCCTGCGCTTCTGTGCGCTCGACCGCACGCTCAAGGATGCCGAGGTGGCCGAGCTGCGGCAGCGGTGCATCGGCGCCGTCGAGTCGTCGCTGCCGGCTGTGCTCAGGAGCTGAAGCGCCTCAGCTCGTCCCGTGGTCTGACGTGCCGCCACGTGGCCTCCCTCTCGCTGGCCCTTCGAGATCCGGCAAGCCGTCGCCCCCGTAGACGCTCTCGGCGAGACGATCCGTGAGGCGGCCGAGATACGGCTGGATGGCGGCGCGGGAGCCGTGCGGCAGCTCGTTGAGGAAGCAAGCGGCGACGAGTTCGGGGCCTCTCGCTGTGCCGGCGGCGAGATGCTCCACGGCCGCGCAGCACCGCTCGAGTGTCTCCTCGCGGCCTCCGCTCACGACGAGGTTGGCGACGAAGTCCGCCAGCTCCATGAGCACGATCTCAGGAGTGAGGTCCTCGTCGTAGATGTCGAGGAGATCGAGGTAGTAGTCATTGAACTCCGGGATCTCGGCGCAGATGATGGCGATGACGGAGTCGTCGATCGGTGGGCGCATGGCGCTTCCTTCGCTGATGCGTACGGTTCCTCGCCGCCCGCAGTTGGAGGGTTCACCGGGCAACACCGAAGTTACCGAGAAGCAACGAAATACTATAAGATACAGCATCTCGGTCACCAGCACCAGCGCCGTCTGCCGGCACGCGTGCCGGCGGCCGCCCCGCCGGACCGTCCGCCAGGCGGGCGGCAGGGCGATCTCAGCCGGTCGTGCGGCGCCGGAAGAGATGGGCGGCGAGCGGGGCGAAGATGAGGAGCAAGCCGAGTGACCACGCCAGGGCGGCCACCTCGGGATGCTGCATCGGCCAAGCGTGCACCGTGCTCGAGGGGTTGGGGTTGCCGAAGAGGTTGCGCACCGCCGCCGCCACGGCACTCACCGGGTTCCAGTCGGCGATCACCTGCATCCAGCCCGGCATGCCTTGGGTCGGCACCATGGCGTTCGAGACGATCGCCAGCGGGAACAAGACGATGAGCCCGACGCCTTGGGCCGACTCGGGCCCTTTCGAGACGATGCCGAGACAGGCGCAGCCCCATGAGAGGGCGTAGCTGAAGAGGACGGCAATGCCGAAACCTCCGAGGACGGAAGCGGCGCTGGCGTCCGGACGCCAACCGATGGCGAGGCCCGTCGCGGCCACGACGCCGACGCAGATGACGGCCGTGAGGAGGTCGGCGACGGACCGGCCGACGAGGACGGCCGAGCGCCACATCGGCAGGCTTCGGAAGCGGTCGATGGCGCCCGTCGTGAGGTCGCTCGTGAGGCCGACGGCTGTGCCCATGGCCGAGGTCGTCAGGTTCAACATCATGAGGCCGGCGACGGCGAACTCCTTGTAGCCGCCGGCGATCGGGACGCCGGAACCGAAGACGTAGATGAACAGCAGCGTGAACAGCACCGGCTGCACCGTGACGTCGGAGAGCTGCAAGGGCTCGCGGAGGATGTGCACGAGGTTCCGGCGGGTGAGGACGACGACGTCGTTCCACTTGGCACCGAGCCAGGTTCGCTCCGAGCTCGTGGTGAAGGGGGCGGTGAGGCGTGCAGGGACGGTCATGCCGACAGCTCCTCGACAAGAGGTTCCGCCGGTGCCGGCTCATGGCCGGTGAGGGCGAAGAAGACGTCGTCGAGGGAGGGCTGGCGCACCTCTACGTCGTCGACGAGCACACCGGCGCCGTCGAGGGCACGGATGACCGTCGTGGCGAGCCCGGCGCCGCTGCTGACCGCCGCTCGCAGGCGGCGCCCGTCGTGGCTCAGCTGGATCGGGCCGTCGACGAGTGCCTGCAGGGCAGGGACGGCGGCGAGGTGAGCGCTCGTGAGCGTCACCTCCAATCGGGCACCACCGATGGCCGCCTTCAGCTCGGGCGGCGTGCCGGCGGCGATGACAAGGCCGTGGTCGATGACGACGATGCGGTCGGCCAACTCGTCCGCCTCGTCGAGATACTGCGTCGTGAGGAGCAAGGTGACACCGTCGGCGACGAGCTCGCGGATCACGGACCACATCCGAGACCGGCTGTTCGGGTCGAGGCCTGTCGTCGGTTCGTCGAGGAAGAGCACGGGAGGGCGAGTCACGAGACCGGCGGCGAGGTCGAGCCGGCGCCGCATGCCACCCGAGTACCCCTTCAGCACGCGGTCGGCCGCCTCTGTCAGCTCGAAGCGGTCCAGCAGCTCCACGGCACGGAATCGAGCATGCGCCCGTCGCAGGCCGCTCAGCTCGCCGACCATCACGAGGTTCTGGCGACCGGTGAGGGCGTCGTCGAGCGTGGCGTCCTGCGCCGTGACGCCGATCTGGCGCCGCACGGCGGCGGCCTCGGTGACGACGTCGTGGCCGGCGACTCGAGCCGACCCGCCATCGGGGAGTGCGAGGGTAGTGAGGATCCGCACGGCGGTCGTCTTTCCGGCCCCGTTCGGGCCGAGCACCCCGAGGATGGACCCGGCCGGAACCTCGAGGTCGATGCCGTCGAGCGCCACCGTCGAGCCGTAGCGTTTCTTGAGGCCGCTTGCCTCGATCATGGCGGTGTCGGTCACGTCGCACCTCTCTTCGCGTTACTTACTGGCCGTATAGTAAGTATAACTCTTACCGGTCGTCAAGTAAGATTGAACGGTGGCACAGAGTTCGCACCGGGGCGACGAGGCAGTCGAGCCCAGCACCCGCGACCGCATCCTCGACATCGCCCTCGAGCTGTTCGTCGAGCAGGGTTTCGACAAGACGTCGCTGCGCGAGATCGCCGAGCAGCTCGGCTTCTCGAAAGCCGCCATCTACTACCACTTCGCCAGCAAGGACGAGATCCTGATGGCGCTCCACCTCCGCCTGCACGACATCTACCTCCCGCTGGAGCGCCTCGTCGAGGCGGTCGGATCCGACGTGAGCTCATGGGCGGACCTGCTCGACGAGATGATCGGCGAGATCCTCGCCAACCAGAAGATCTTCCTCCTCCACGTGCGCAACCGTTCGGCCTTCGAGCAGCTACACCACGAGCACCACAAGGAAGAGCACGCCGATCTCGAAGCCCTCTACCGCCGCCTCGTGAGCGATGGCACCATCCCGCTGCGCACACGGGTCCGCGTCGGGTGCGCGGTCGGTGCCCTCGTCGGGGGGCTGGCGCTCTCCGGTGATCTCCTGGGCGGCGTGCCGCAGGAGACCATGCACGAGCTCCTGAGCGAGGCGATACGCGACCTCTTGGGCGTGGGCGATCCCGCCCGGCCCGCCCGCAAAGGCAAGGAGGTGGCTGGCTCCGCCGCCGGCCGTCCGGCGAGGCGGCAACGCCCCGCTGCGCCGGGTTCGCCGCCTGCTGGCAGGCGCCGGCCACCCAAGGCCTCGCAACAGCAGTAGCGCCTTGCGCGCCCCAACGATGGGGCCTGCAAGAAACCTCTCATCCACTTCCTCCCACGGTCCCGTACTCCCACCGAGCGGGTCCCAACCGCGACGCACCCCACGCATTCGCCAACACAGGAGGATGAGATGCCCGAAATCACGCGGCGGTCGTTTCTGAAGCAGGGCGGCGCCACCGCTGCTGCCGCCGGAGCGCTGGTCGCAACTCCGAAGGTCCTGCGGAGCCCGGCTTCGAAGAGCGCCCACAAGGCCGGAGCGGCCCGCACCACGACGGCGGCGGCACGCAAGGCGACGGCGGCGCACAACCTCGTCGTCCACGTCCCCGACACGCGCACGGACGAAGTGCGGTTGCTCGTCGGCGACCGCGAAGTCGTTCTTCACGACCGCGACCTGGTATCCCGCCTTTCGCGGGCTGCCGACTGACCTCGATCCTCCGAGAGAAACGAGCAAACCACGATGTCCTCACACCGCGAAGCCCCCGGCATCGCCCTCGACCCCGTCGCCGACAGCGCCGACCTCTACGCTTTCGTCAGCCCAGATGACGCCTCGACGGTGACGATGATCGCCAACTACGTGCCGCTGCAGCTGCCGCCGGCTGGCCCGAACTTCTACGAGTTCGGCGACGACGTGCTCTACGAGATCCACGTCGACAACGACGGCGACGGCAAAGCCGACGTCACGTTCCAGTTCGAGTTCCACACGACCATGAATGACGACAGCACGTTCCTCTACAACACCGGGCAGATCACCTCGATCACGTCGAAAGCCTGGAATCGGCGCCAGTCCTACTCGGTGACGCGCATCGACTCCAAGGGCAGCCACGTGCTCGGCAAGGACCTTGCCTGCCCGCCGTGCAACGTCGGCATCCGCTCCATCCCGAACTACGCCCCCCTCACGGTGGAGGCCACGCACAACCTCGCCGGCAGGGTGAGGGTGTTCGCCGGGCAGCGGGCGGAGGGTTTCTATGTGGACCTCGGGTCGATCTTCGACCTCGGGGCGCTGCGCCCGTTCCAGGAGCTGCACCTCATCCCGCTGCCGGCGGCGCCGGGCGTCAACGCTCCCGCCATCTTGAACGTGCACAGCATCGCCATCCAGGTCCCCATCGACAGCCTGACGGCTTCCGGTGCAAAGCCGGCGGCAAGCGCCGCTGATGCCACCATCGGAGTCTGGACGACCGCCAGTCGCCAGAAGGCCACGGTGTTGGACTCTGAGGCCAAGACGAGCGCCGGCCCGTGGACACAGGTGTCCCGGCTCGGCAACCCGCTCATCAACGAGGTCATCATCCCGATGAGCCGGAAGGACTATTGGAACACGCAGTCGCCGGCGGACGACAAGCAGTTCGCCAGCCACTACGCCAACCCTGAGCTCGCCGGCCTCCTTCCGGTCCTCTACCCGAAGGTCTTCCCGAATCTTGCCGCGCTCGACGCCGCCAAGACGGCCCGCGCCGACCTCGAGGCCATCCTTTTGACCGGCATCCCGAGCGGCATCGTCCCGGGATTCCAGAACTACACGGGAGCGGTGCAGGCCGACATGCTCCGCCTCAACGTCGGCATCCCGCCCACGAAGAAGCCGAGCCTGCTCGGCCTCCTCGGGGGCGACCCGGCGGGGTTCCCGAACGGCCGCCGCGTCTTCGACGACGTCGTGTCGATCGAGCTGCGCGCCGTCGCCGGGCTGACCTATGCGCTCGTGGACTCGAAGTACAGCCCGGACGCCGCCGCCGGCGAGATCTACGACATCGAGAACCCGGCGACCTTCACGCCGGCTCAGCTCAGCCAGATCGGCGAGAGCTACCAGTCGCGCTTCCCGTACCTGTCGGACCCGCACGGCGGCTTCCAGACGCCGCCGAAGACCCCGTGAGCCTCACCGTGGGGCGGCCGCTCGTCGGTCCGCCCCACGGCCACGGCCACGCCCATGACGCCGGCCACGGCCACGCCCATGACGCCGGCGAGGCCCACGCCGGCCCTGCCGCCCCTGCCGAGGAGCGCCCGAGCCAGCCGAGTCGCGGCGTCGCCATCGACGTCGGCGAGGGAATCGGCGCTCTCGTGCTGTATGCGGACGCCGAGCGTGAGTGGATGGAGCCGGAGATTCACCCGGTCGGGCACGCCGGCGAGCGCCAACACGTCTGGGTCCTGGAGCGTCTCGTCAGCTCCGGCTCCGTCTACGCCGCCGTCTTCCCGTCGCTGCCCGAAGGCCGCTACGGCATCTGCTCGCCGAGCGGAGAGAGTGCTCAGGAGGTCGAGATCACGGGCGGGACGGTCACCGAGGCGCGCTGGCTCTGAGGGCGGTGTGCGAGCGGTTCAGCCTGACTTCGGTGAGTCGAACTTCTGGCGCAGGACCTCGCGGCGCTCCTGGATCTCCCGGTAGGTGATCTGGCGAGTGTCGGTCGAAAGGCCCATCGATGCGCGCAGGCCGTCGAGGTCGACCGGTGTCGTCCGCACGTCGACGCCGACGTCGGCGGCGATGCGCTCGCCGTGGTGCTGTGCGAAATAGGCGGCGATGACGGCGATCTCGCCGAGGAGGTCGATCTCGGGTGCCATCGTGGCGACGGCGCCGTCGAGAAAGAGCATGTCCTTCACGAAGAGCATGAGCTCTTTCGGCATGCGGACGCCGTAGGAGAGGAGCTGTTTCGTGAGGTCGCGGATCTGCGCCGTCAGCTCGTCGGCCGAGAGCGTCACGATGTCCTGGGCGGGCTTGTCGAGCCCGAGGTCGCGGATGACATCCTCCGTGCGGGCGCCGACGGGGAGGGCTCCGAGCGTGCGGAGGGCTTCGATCTGGCCGACGACGTCGTTCGTGGTCCCGCCGACGAGCAGCCGCAGAAAGCCGAGCCGCTGCGGCTCGTCCAGCCGTCCCGTGATCCCGTGGTCGAGGAGGGCGACACGCCCGGTCGGTTGCACGAAGAGGTTGCCCCCGTGCAGATCCCCGTGGAAGACGCCGTACAGCAAGGCACCCTCGAGGAAGCTGATGACCTCGCTGCGGAGCACCGCCGGCGTGTCGATGCCGGCGTTTCGCATGCCGGCGACGTCGTCCCAGGCGAAGCCGGAGAGCTCCTCCATCACGAGCATCCGCCGCGTGACGAGGCGCGGATGGGGTCGCGGGACGATGATCGACCGCTGGTTCGTGATTGCCAGCACGCGGCCGGTGTCGAGCATGTTGGCTGCTTCGAGGCGGAAGTCCAGCTCCTCGACGATCGTCTCTGCGAACAGCTCGATCAGGGCCGGCGGGTTGGCGAGGGCGGAGACCGGGATGCGCCCGACGAGGAAAGGGGCGACGAAGCTCATGACGGCGAGGTCGTGATGCACGAGCTCGGACACGCGGGGCCGCTGCACCTTGACGACGACATGCTCGCCGGAGTGGAGCACGGCGCGGTGGACCTGGGCGATGGAGGCGGCGGCGATCGGCGTCGGCTCGAACTGGGCAAAGGTGTCCGAGAGCCGTCCGGCCAGCTCCGACTCGAGCGTCGCCTTCACGGTCTCGAACGACTCCGCCGGCACGCGGTCGCGTAGCAGCTTGAACTGCGCCACCACCTCCTCGGGGAAGATGCCCTCTCCGGAGGAGAGGATCTGGCCGAGCTTGATGTAGGTGGGGCCGAGCTTTCCGAAGCCGATGCGGAGGCGCCGGGAGAGCCCGCTCCGCGAGATCGACTTGTCCGGACCTCGTTCTCGCAGGTACCAGAGCCCGATGGCGGCTCCGAGCGTGCTGACGACGCGCGCGATGCGCCGCGAGGGCGGCAGGTAGCGCCGGCGGACGAGGCGGGGCACGTCGGCCCGGGTGTGTGCCCGGATGGCGTCGACATCGCGGCGCCAGGGCAGGTCGTTCGGGTCGACGATCCACGGGCCGTCCTCCGAGAACGAATAGAGCGCGAGGTCGCTCGGCGTTCCGGAGCCAGCGGACGGCATCAGGGCTCAGGCTTGGGCGTCGGGCGCGGTGAAGCCGATCGGCGCGACGACGAGGCAGCCGTTGTGCCCGCCGAACCCGAAGCTGTTGGAGAGCAGGACGCCGTCGGGCAACTGCCTCGGCGAGCCCGTGACGACGTCGAGGTGCATCTCGGGGTCGAGCTCCTCGAGACCGACGGTCGGCGGGATGATGCCCCGCTCGATCGTGAGGGCGCAGCAGACGGCTTCGATGGCGCCGGCGGCCCCGAGCGAGTGGCCGGTGATTCCCTTGATGGAGGTGACGACGGGACCGGGCGCCCCGAAGAGTTTGGCGAGCGCCTCCGCCTCGGCGAGGTCGTTCAAGGGTGTCGAGGTGCCGTGGGCGTTCACGTGGGCGACGTCGCTCGTGCGAACGCCGGCATCCTCGAGGGCGAGCTCCATGCAGGCGAGCGCCCCGGCCCCTCCCGGGGCCGGCGCAGTGATGTGGTGGGCGTCGGCCGTCGAGGCGCTCCCGAGCACCTCGCCGTAGATGTGGGCGCCCCGCTCGAGTGCGCGGTCGAGCTCCTCGAGCACGAGGGCGGCTCCGCCCTCGGAGATCACGAAGCCGTCGCGGCGGCGGTCGAAGGGGCGGGAGACGCCGGAGCTCGACAGCGCCGTCATGTTCGTGAAGGCGGCGATGCCGATCTCGGCCATGGCCGCCTCTGCCCCGCCCGTCATGACGGCGTCGCAGCGCCCGGTCTGGATCAGGCGGGCGGCGTTGCCGATCGCCTGCGTGCCGGCGGCGCAGGCCGTCACGACCGTCTCGCAGGGCCCCCGCCAGCCGAAACGCATCGAGATGGCAGCGGCGCCGGCGTTGCCCATGATCATGGGAACGAGGAAGGGCGACACCCGCCGCGGGCCTTTCTCGACGAGGACGGTGATCTGCTGCTGCAAGGTCTCGAGGCCGCCGACGCCCGTGCCGAAGATGACTCCGGCGCGTGCCGGGTCGACGCCCAGCTCGCCGGCGTCGTCGAGGGCCATCTGGGCGCTCGCCACGGAGAACTGCTGGAAGCGGTCGGCCCGTCGCGCCTGCTTGACATCGAACCAGGAGCTCGGGTCGAAGTCGTGCACACGGTGCTCGCCCTCGGGGGCCGGGGCGCAGAGGCCGGCGAAGAAGGCGTCGCTGCCGATGCCGCAGCACGACACGACACCGACACCGGTGATCGCCACGCGCCGGCGCCCGGGAACGGCCATTACAGCTTCGAGGTCACGAGATCGAACGCCTGGCCGATGGTGAGCACGCCGTCGAGCTCGCTCTCCTCGACCGTGATGTCGAACGCCTCCTCGAGGGCCATCACGAGCTCGACCACCTCGAGGCTGTCCGCCTCGAGGTCGTCGGAGAACTTCGCCTCGAGGGTGATCTTCTCTGCCGGCACCTGCAGGACCTCGCCGGCGCAGGACTGGAACTTGTCGAAGGCTGCTTCGTTGTCCACGTCAGGTTTCTCCTTGTTGTCGGTGGCCACGATTGTCGGGGGCCGCTGTCGGGTCGAATGTCAGGGTGGTCGTGTTGTCTGTGCTTCGGATCAGTGGCCCATGCCGAGGCCGCCGTCCACCGGGAGCACGGCGCCCGTCACGTAGGCCGCTTCGTCGGAGGCGAGAAACGCCACCGCCGCCGCGACCTCCTCCGGCGCCGCCGCACGACCGAGTGGGATGGCCGCGGTCAGCGTTCCCAAACGTTCTGGGCTGAGTGCAGCGATCATATCGGTGGTCACCAGACCGGGAGCTACGACGTTGCAGGTGATGTTGCGCCCGGCCAGCTCACGGGCGAGGGAGCGGGCGAACCCGATCAGGCCGGCCTTCGAGGCGGCGTAGTTCGTCTGGCCGGCAGAGCCGAGCATGGCGGTCACGGAGGACACGAGCACGATGCGGCCGAAGCGTCCCCGCACCATCTTGGCGCTCGCCCGCTTGCAGGCACGGAAGACGGCCGTCAGGTTCGTGTCGATGACCCGGCTCCATCGCTCGTCGCTCATGCGCAGCAGCAGCGTGTCGTCGGTGATGCCGGCCGAGCAGACGAGCACCTCGACGGGGCCGAGGGCGGCTTCGATCTCGTCGAAGGCGCGGCCGAGGTCGGCGGGGTCCGTGACGTCGCAGTTGACGGCGAGCAGCGGGGTCGTGCCGTCCGGTCCCTCGAGCGGGCTCGGTCGCTCCGTCCGCCATGTCACCGCCACTCGGTAGCCGTCCCGCTGGAGGCGACGGGCGCAAGCGAGGCCGATCCCGCGCGATCCGCCCGTCACGAGCGCCACCCGCTCGCTGCGGGACGCTTCGGGTTGGCTCTTCGTACTGCTCTCGGTGCTGCTCACGATCCCCAGCGCAGCACGGCGCTCGCCCAGGTCATACCCGCCCCGAAGCCCGACAGCAGCACGAGGTCGCCGTCTCCCAACCTGCCCTCGTCGGCGGCTTCCGCCAGGGCGATCGCCATGGAGCCGCTCGAGGTGTTGCCGGTGCGGTCGAGCACGATGGCCGACTTCTTCGGATCGAGGCCGAGGCGTTGCACGGCGGCGTCGATGATGCGCTGGTTCGCCTGGTGGGGGACGAACAGGGTGATGTCGTCGACGGTGACCTCGGCCGCTTCGAGCACCTTGGCGGCCGAATCGACCGAGGCGCGCACCGCCCGCCGGAAGACGTCGCGGCCCTCCATGACGATGTAGCCGCCGTGGTCGCAGCTGAGGATGGAGGTGAGCGAGCCGTCGAGGCCGAGGTCGTGGGAGAGCAGCAGCTCGCGGTCCGACCGCGCCTCGATGACGACGGCGCCGGCGCCGTCGGCGAAGAGCACCGCGGTGCCGCGGTCCTCCTGGTCGGTGATGCGCGAGAGGGTGTCGGCACCGATGACGAGGGCCCGCTTGTAGCCCGCGCCGAGCATCGACACGGCCGTGACGAGCGAGTAGACGAAGCCGGCGCAGGCGGCGTTCACGTCGAAGGCCGCCCCGGAGCAACCCAGCTGGTGGTGCACGGTGGACGACGTCGCCGGCACGGCCTGGTCCGGCGTCGTCGTCGAGAGGATGAGGAGGTCGATCTCCCAGCCTTCGATGCCGGCGGTGTCGAGAGCCGCCTGGGCGGCTTCCACGGCGAGGCCGCTCGTGGAACCGCCGTGCCGGCGCTCGCGGATGCCGGTGCGCTCGGTGATCCAGGCGTCCGAGGTGTCGAGTCGCGCCTCGAAATCGGCGTTCGTCACGATCTTGTCCGGCAGGGCGATGCCCCAGCCGGTGATGGCCGCCCCTGGGTAGGAGATGGTCATGCCTCCTCCTTGGTCGAGGCCCGCAGCCAGGCAACCGGCTGCCCCGTCGTCACTCGCTCACCCGGGAGCACGAGCACGCCTTCGAGCGAACCGGCAAAGGCGGAACGGATCTCGGTACCGCCCACGAGCCCGATGAGACCGCCGACGGCGATCTCCACGGCGGCACGCCTGCCGTCGCCGGGGCCGGGAATGAGGCCGGCGACGGTGGCGTCCGGCTCGAAGAGGCCGCCGGCGGGGGAGACGACGAGACGCTCGGACATGTGGAAGCGCTCGCCCACGCGGTCGTCGATCGCCTCTTGCTGGGCGGCGCTGCGCCCTGCGAGGGATTCCAGCAGGCGATCGAGTTCGTCCGGCGTGGAGACCGAGACGGCGATCGTCTCCAGCGTCGGCAGCACGCGGCGGGCGAGCCCCGTGAGCACACCGCCCGGCCCGAGCTCGAGGAAGGTCTGCGTGCCGGCCGCCGCCAAGGCGTCGAGGGTCTGGCGCCAGCGGACCGGGCTGCACAACTGGGCCGAGAGGAGCCGTTGCCAGTCGGCGGCGTCGAGGTGGGAGCGGGCATCGACGTTGGCGACGACGGCCGGTTCGGGTCCGTGGAACGTCGCAGAGGCGAGGGCCTTGCGCAGGCGGTCGCGGGCGGGGTTCATCAAGGGCGTGTGGAAGGCACCCCCGACCGGTATCGGCAGGACCTTTTTGCCGCCCATCTCCTTTGCGACACGACCTGCCTCGGCGACCGCCTCCACTGTGCCGGCGATCACGACCTGGCCGGGAGCGTTGTAGTTGGCGACCCAGACGTCCCCCTCGGCGAGGGTGCAGGCCGACTCGACGGCGTCGTCCTCCATCCCGAGGACAGCCGCCATCGTGCCGGGGTTGACCTCGGCGGCGTGTTGCATGGCAGCGCCTCGTTCGGAGACGAGCCGGAGGGCGTCCTCGTAGTCGAGCGCCCCGGCCGCCACGAGCGCCGTGTACTCGCCGAGGCTGTGGCCGGCGCAGAGCCCCGGCTCGAGGCCGACCCGCTCCGCTCCGTCGAGGACGATGAGGCTGAGGACGAAGGTCGCCAGTTGGGCGTTGTCGGTCTGCTTGAGCGTTTCGTGGTCGGCGTCGCACAGCAGGGCGGCGACGTCACGGCCCGTGACGTCAGAGGCCTGCTCGGCAAGCTCGAAGGACGGGTGATCCTTCCAAGGTGTGCCCATCCCCGGACGTTGTGATCCCTGGCCAGGAAACGTGAACGCGAGCACAGCACCTCCCCGAGGACTTCACCGGGCGCGAGGGGCGCGCCGGAGTTGCTCCCCTTCCTTTGACCGTAGACGGGCCGGAATGGTTACTGACGGCGTCATGGGCTGGGGCTGGGGTTTCTTGGGGTGGTGGAGGCGGGTCGGCGGCCTGCTGTCAGGACTCACCAGCGCAGGCGCGCCCGCACGGCCCGATGGTCGGAGTTGCCGGCGTGCACGACCTCGCTGTCGAGCACGGTGACGGCCCGGTTGACGAGGATGTGGTCCGGCTGGCTGTGCGGGCGCCACGCCGGCCAGGTGCGGCCGCGCACCGCTCGCTTCCAGCCGGGGAGCAACAGGCTCACCGGCGGGCCCCAGAGGTTCATGTCGCCGGCGAGGGCAGCCGGCGAGTCGCCGGCCGGCAGGTGGCGGTGGAGACGCCGGATCTGGAAGGGGGAGCCGACGGTGAGATGAGCGGCGTGCGTGCCGACGACCGTGAACCGCTCGCCCGACGGGGCCGCCGGCTGGCCGGACACGTCGTCCTCTCCGGTGGCTGCGGCCTCCTGCCGGACGTCGAGCTCGACGACGAGGGCGCCCCGCTGGGTGTAGTCCCGCTTGAGGCGGCCGAGCTGGAGGGCCTCCGTCGTCACGATCGTCGGCTTGCAGAGGACGGCGAGACCCCAGGTGCCTTCTTCGTAGCCGGCGAAGTCGGCGTGCCTCCGGTAGTCGACGTGCCCGCCCACCCGCAGCGCCCGCAGCGTCGTCGGGAGAACCTTGCGAGGCTCCCAGCCCTTGCCTTCGGCGATCCCCTCCGCGCGCCGCCAGGCGCGAGCCAGCGGCAACTCGACGGGTGTGTAGCCGAGCTCGCTCGCCACCGCCTCGGCCTGGCTCGTCCCCTTGAGGGGGGCGAACGTCTCCTGCAGGACGATGACGTCGCTGTCGAGCTGGCGGCAGGCGCCCGAGAGGTCATAGGGGCGGCCCCAGCCGTCCATGCCGGCGTGGGTGTTGAAGCTCGCCACACTCAGCTCGGGCACGACGCCGCAGGGTAGTCGAGGCAGCCCTACCGGCACCGTCGCGATCGGGCGCCGCCGAGTGGCGGAGGCGCTCGCCGTGCCGGCCCCGGCGGGCGCCGCCCGTTGACCTCCTTGTCGAGAGGGCGCTACGGCTGGCCGGGGCGTAGCGTGGGCTTATCAGGAGCGGCATGAGCCGTTGAGCGAAGGGAATTTCATGGCGACGCTTGAAGACCGCATCGACGAGCTTGGCGCCCGCGTCAAGGTCCTCGAGGAGGCGCTCGTGCATCTCGTCGATATCACCCTCGTTCCTCCGCCAGCCGGCGAGGACCCGGCCATCAGGGCGAACGAGATCGCTCATCTCCACCACGTCCTGGCGCCGATCGCCGACGACTTCCGAGGCGAGTAGGCGCGTCGAGCGCTTGCCCTACGGCGGTGCTCGGCCGGTGCCCGGAGCGGGAGTCGAACCCGCACGCCCTCTCGGACAGCGGCTTTTGAGGCCGCCGCGTCTACCATTCCGCCATCCGGGCCCGCCCAGCGCGGAGCGGGCCTCCACCCGCCGATGCAGCCGAGCGGGCAGCGGGCGGCAGCTGCCGGCACGGCTCTGGCCGGCCTGTCCACGATCGGCCCGGCCGATCTGCAAGCCTGAGAGGGTGGACAGCGAGGCCGTGACGGCTCCCCAAGCCGCCGAGCGGCGGGCACCGGTCCGGCACGGACCGCTTCGACCGAGCGAATTGGCGGAGGCGGCCGTGCTCGGTGACCTCGCCCTCGTCATGGAGGTCATCGGCTGGTTCTCCCCCGTCGGCATCGCCGGCATCTTCCAGGCACTCGCCGTCATCCCCTTCGCCGTACTGGGGGCGCGTCACCGCCTGCGGGCCGCCCTCGTCTCGGCCGTGGCGGCATCCGCCGTCGCCTCGCTCGTGGGGGGCATCGGGATCATGGTGCCGGTCGCCATCGCGAGCGGACTCGGCATCTCGGTCGGCATCGCCTTCCGCCGGCGCTGGTCGGTGCTCGCCGGGGTGGCGTTCACGACCGTCGCCGTCGGCCTCCCCCTGGCGGCGCTGACCGACGGTCTCGACGCCGCCTCCGCCGGCTATCGCAAGCTGTCGTTCGCCCAGATCAAGATCGTCTGGAAGGTCGTGGCAGACGTCCTTCGCGCCGTCGGGCTCGACTCGGTCGGAAAGCACGGCGACGACCTCCTCAACTGGGCCATCGTCCACTGGTGGATCTCGCTGCCGATCGCCGAGATCGCCGTCATCGCCCTCATCGCCCTCGGCTGCGTCCGGCTGCGGCTCTTCCTCGTCGAGGTGCGCCGCCACGTCCCCATGGCGGTGGCCGACGAAGCCGTCGAACGCCGGCGCCACCGAACCCCGGCGGGCGCCCTCGAAGCCGGCGGTGCCCCGCAGCCCGTGCCGGTGCGCCTCGAGCACGTCTCCTACCGCTACGCCGGCTCCGAGGCGGACGCTCTCAGCGACGTCAGCCTCACGCTGCAACCCGGGCGGTTTCTCGCCGTCGTCGGTCCGAACGGCTGCGGGAAGTCCACGCTCGTGCGCCTCCTCGCCGGCCGGCTGGAACCGCGATCGGGCGTCGTGGAACGATCCGGCCCGGCCGGCCTCGGCCACATGGGCGGCACGGCCATCGTCTTCCAGCGGCCGGAGAGCCAGGTGCTCGGGGTCCGCGTGCGCGACGACATCGTCTGGGGCCTCCCGCCCTCCGCCCACCCCGATGTCGCCGGCCTCCTGCAACGCGTCGGGCTCGACGGCTTCGAAGAGCGGGAGACCTCGACGATGTCCGGTGGCGAGCTGCAACGTCTCGCCATCGCCTCGGCGCTGGCACGGTCACCCCGCCTGCTCGTGTCCGACGAGGCGACGGCCATGATCGATCGCCCGGGCCGGGAGGAGGTCGTCACCCTGTTGCGGTCGCTCGCTTCGAGCGGCATCGCCGTCGTGCACGTCACGCACCGTGTCGAGGAGGCCGCCTTCGCCGACGAGGTGCTCGACATGACGGCGGCGGGGGAGCCGGCCAAGGCAGCGGCGCCGGCGTCCCGGGCAGCCGACCTCTTCGGGCTCGCCCTCTCGCCGAAACCCACCCTGCGCTTCCGCCCCAGGTCCGCCTCCGGCTCCCACGCTGCGCCCTCCAAGCCACGGCCGAGCGTCGATCAGCGCCCCGCAGCCGTTGCCGCCAGCCCGCAGCCGGGTACGGCCCGCCGGCGTGGTGAGCCGCTCGTCACCCTCGAGGACGTCGGCTACGTCTACGCACAGGCGTCGCCCTGGGCGCACCGGGCGCTCGAAGGCATCCAGCTCGAGCTCTGGCGGGGTGAGGGTGTCGTGCTGACGGGGCCGAACGGGTCGGGCAAGTCGACCCTCGCCTGGCTCCTCGCCGGCTTGACCGAGCCTACGGAGGGAGCCGTCCTCCTCGACGGCGAGCCCGTCGCCACCCAGCCCGGCCGGGTCGGCATCTCCTTTCAGCACGCCCGACTCCAGCTGCTCCGCCCCACCGTGATGGCCGACGTCCGCCTCGGTGCCGACGAGGACCGGGCGCGGCGGGCGCTGCAGACGGTCGGGCTCGACCCGGACGCCATGGGACCGCGGCGCGTCGACAACCTCTCGGGAGGCGAGCAGCGCCGCGTGGCCCTCGCCGGCATGCTCGTCCGCAAACCCGACCTCATCGTGCTCGACGAGCCCTATGCCGGCCTCGACGACGAGGCTCGCACCGCCCTCGGGCGCACCCTCGAGCAGCTCCGCCGCCTCTCGGGGGTGACCGTCGTCGTCGTCACGCACGATCTCGACGACGCCGAAGTGCTCGGGGAGCGCCTCATCCATCTCGACGGTGGCCACATCACCGGCGAAGAGTCGCTGCTGGGAGGGCCGTGAGCCCGATCCGCCCCTTCGTCGCCGGGGACGGCGCCTCCGAGCGCCCGGCCGCCTCGGGTCGGCCCGGCGGCGGCCGCCGTTCCTCGCTTCGCGCCATGAGCGACTTCCACGTCCTTCGCTACGTCCCGGGAGCGACGGCGGTGCACCGCATGTGGGCGGGCACGAAGCTGCTCTGGTTTGCCCTCGTCTCCATCGGGCTCTTGCTCTGGCCGACCTGGAAGGCCGTCGGGGTGGGCGGCGTCATGGTGCTCGGGGGGTTTCTCGTGGCGAGGTTGCCGCGCGGGGTGGCACCGCGACTGCCACGTTGGATCTGGCTGTTCCTGCTCATCGAGCTCGCAATCGCCATGGCGGCCGGTGGTGCCCCCTTCGTGCACCTCGGCCACGTGCGAGTGGGTTTCGGCGGGCTGGACAAGGTCGCCCTCTTCTGGTTCATCACGATCGAGGTGCTCGCCCTGGCGCTGCTCGTGAGCTGGACGACCCCGCTGGCGGACCTGGCGCCCGCACTCGGGCGGCTCGGCTGGCCGCTGCGCAAGCTCCGCCTTCCGGTGGACGAGGTCGTCGGTGCCATCGCCCTCTCCATCCGCTGCTTGCCGCTCCTGCTCGAGGAGGGCCGGGTGCTCTCGGCCGCCCGGCGGGCACGCCGCACCTCTGCCAAGACCTCCGCCAAGGACATGGCCCAGAGCCTGGAGGATCTCATCTGGGTGGCGCTCTCCAACGCCCTGCGGCGGGCGCGTGAGATCGCCGAGGCGATCGAGGCCCGCGGCGGGGTTCCCACCATCGCCCCCGAGACACACCCCTTCGCCCTGCGCGACGGCGTCCTCGTCGTCCTCACCCTCGCCGGCATGACGGCCATGGCGTTGCTGCGCTCCTGAGGCCCGCCGTGCCGCCGCCCTGCCGGCGCAACGATGCGGACCGGCGCCCCGAGCTGCTCGGCCTACACTTCGGGCGTGGAGCAGCAAGCGGTGCAGCGGCGCCTGACGGAAGTACACGAGCGGCTCGTGCGGGCGCGCCAAGAGCTTGCCATCGCCGAGGAACAGCTGGCCGTCTTCGATGACACGGCCGACGATGCCCGCATCCGCTCGCTCGTCTCGGAGACGCCCCTCGCCAATCACGATTGGAACGAGGCCCGGCGGCACGCCGACGCCTACCGGCGGGGGCGCGACCTGGCCCTCGCCCAGGTGGCCGAGCTGGAGCGTGCACAGGACGAGTTGCTCGCGAAGCTCGTAGTCTGATCGCCGCCGGGTAGCCACCGGCGCAGCACCTATCGGGGGCCGAAACCATCGCGCCCTCGCTGAGCAGAAGGAGCAGCACCTTGGGCAGGACCGTGGTCATCGCCGAAGATGAAGCGATCGTGCGCCTCGATTTGCGGGAGATCTTGGAGGAGCAGGGTTTTGACGTGGTAGGGGAGACGGGCCGTGGTGACGAGGCCGTCGCCCTCGCCAAGGAGCACCACCCGGACCTCGTCATCCTCGACATCAAGATGCCGGGGCTCGACGGCCTCTCGGCCGCCCGCGACATCAACGCCGACCGGAAGTCGGCCGTCCTCATCCTGACGGCGTTCTCACAGCGAAACCTCATCGAGGAGGCACGCGATGCCGGTGCGCTCGCCTACCTCGTGAAGCCGTTCCAACAGGAGGAGCTGTTGCCGGCCATCGAGGTGGCGCTCGGGCGCTTCGCCGAGATGCAGGCGCTCGAGGCCGAGAACGCCGCTCTCGCCGACGACAAGCGCAGCCTGGAGGAGCAGCTCGAGACGCGACGCTGGGTCGACCGGGCGAAGGGCAAGCTGATGGACGATCGGGCCATGTCGGAGTCGGAGGCGTTCTCGTTCATCCAGCAGACGGCCATGAACCGACGGACCACGATGCGCGAGGTCGCCAAGGCGATCGTGGAGGGCACCGTAGGGCCCTGAGCCCGTGATGCGACTGGCTCTGGCGGAAGCCGGGTGCCGCCAACGAAAGCCGCCCATCACTTAATGTTCGTGGCAGTGAAGCGGACACTGACGAGCGAGGAAGCGCCGCCGGGCGGCGCACCTCCCGCCTCGCAAGCTCTGCAGGGCAAGCTGCCGCTCGTGCTCGTGGTCGTGATCGCCATCGTCGGCGTCGTCGCCGTGGTTCAGATCCTGACGTCCTCGACGGGCACGAGGGCGGCCAGCCACCACCCCTCGACGAAGGCGCTGAGCGGGATCGCTAGCCGCATCGGGGGAACGCCCGTCGATGCCTCCTTGTTCTCGAGCGGATCGTGCGTGGCGTTCTCCCCGACCCGCGGGGATCGCCGCAAGACCGTGTTGCTCGACGCCGGGCACGGCGGCGTCGACCCGGGTGCGGTCGGCAGGACGAAGTCGGGCGCCACGATCTACGAGAAGAACCTGACCTTGCCCGTGGAGATGGACGCAGCCGCCATCCTGCGCGCCGACGGCTACCGCGTCGTCGTGTCGCGGACCAACGGCGGGCCCGTCGCCATCCCGTCGGCAGGCGCCATCTCGGGCGGGATCTACACGACGGCGGGAGCCCACGACGAGGTGGCCGCCCGCGACGTGTGCGCCAACCTCGCCAAGGCGAACGTGCTCATCGGCATCTACTTCGACGCCGGCGGGTCACCGCTCGACGCCGGCAGCATCACCTCCTACGACACGAGCCGGCCGTTCGCCGCCGCCAACCTCCGCTTGGCCAAGCTGCTGCAGCACGATGTGTTGAGTGCCATGAACGGGAGGGGATGGGGCATCCCGAACGGGGGCGTCAACTCCGACGTCTACGAAGGCGGCCCGGCTCTCACGACCGCCGCCGCCAACTACGACCACCTCATGCTCCTCGGTCCGGCAAAAGCGGGTTTCTTCGAGACTCCGAGCGAGATGCCGGGAGCCGTCATCGAGCCGTTGTTCGCAACCGATCCCTTCGAAGCCTCGATCGCCGACAGCGCAGTGGGGCAGGAAGTCATCGCCGGCGGGATCGCACAGACCGTCGAGCAGTTCCTCGGGTGAGGCTCGGGCGGCAGCAGCGCTAGGTGGCCACGACGTAGAGCTGACGGCACATCGCCGGGCCGAGTGACACCGAGGAGCCGTCGAGCTCGAGGGTGAGCGTGCCGTCCGGCGCCTTCGCCCGCACCTCGGCGCCGACACCGGGAACGAAGCCGTGCTCGCTCAGGAACTCGAGCGCCTCCAGGTCGATCTCCACCTGCTCGGTAATGCGGGCGAGCCGGACATGCTCGCCCGGCTCGGACTCGGAGAGGGCGTGCTGGTCGCCCGCCGTCTGCGGGGCGCCCGGGATGGGGTTGCCGTGCGGGCACGTCGAGGGGTTGCCGAGGATCTCCACGAAACGCGACTCCACCTCGTCCGAGATGACGTGCTCCCATCGCCCCGCCTCGACATGGGCGCGGTGCCAGGGCAGGCCGACGATCTCGACGAGGAACCGCTCGGCGAGGCGGTGCTTGCGCACGACGCTCTCGGCCCGTCGCCGACCTTCCACGCTGAGGGCGACGCCCCGCCCGCGGCGCTCGAGGTAGCCCTCGGCCTCTAGGCGGTGCACCATCTCGGAGACGGACTGGGCGCTGTGGCCGAGACGGTCCACGAGCCGCGCCTGTATCACCACGACGCCCTCTTCCTCGAGGGCGTGGATGGTCTCGAGGTACTCCTCGAGAGGAGGGTGGAAGCCGTCGGGCACTGCCGCCGAGCGTACCGGGCGCCTGCGGCCGAAGTGGCCCGGCCGAGACCGACGCCAGGGCCGAAGCCCGCGCCGTGGCTTTAGCATGGCAGCGATGGCCACCTACCTCCTGCTCGACGGGCACTCCCTGGCGTTCCGGGCCTGGTTCGCCCTGCAGGAGGCGGATCTGACGACGGCGTCGGGCCAGAAGACGGCGGCCGTCTACGGATTTGCCGGCATGCTTGGGCGGCTGCTCGAGGACCACTCGCCCACCGGCATGGCCGTTGCCTTCGACCGGCCGGAGGCGACGTTTCGTGACGCCATCGCGGCGGACTACAAGGCCGGCCGGCCCCCGACGCCGGAGCCGCTGCGCGAGCAGATCGACCTCATCCGGCGACTCGTCGAGACGATGGGGCTACCCGTCGTGGAGCTGGCCGGCTACGAGGCTGACGACATCATCGCCACCTTGGCCACCTCGCTGGAGCGGGCGGGCGACGACGTCATCATCGTCACGGGCGACCGCGACGCCTACCAGCTCGTGCGCGACCCCCACATCAAGGTGCTCTACAACCGCCGCGGTGTGACCGACTACGTCCTGTACGACGAGGCCGGCATCGAGGAGCGGACCGGCGTTCCCCCCGCCCTCTACCCGGTGCTGGCGTCGTTGCGGGGCGATCCGTCCGACAACCTCCCCGGCGTGCCGGGCGTGGGCGAGAAGACGGCCGCCAAGCTCGTCAACACCTACGGGAACCTCGACAACCTCTTCAGCCACCTCGATGAGCAGACGCCGAAGCTGCGAGCCTCGCTGGAGGCCTGTGAGGCACGCGTGCGGCAGAACTTCGCTCTCACCCCGCTCGTGCGGGACGTGCCGGTGGAGCTGCCCTTGGAGCGTCTGCGATTCGGTGGCTCCGATCGTCCTGCCCTCGAGAGCCTCTTCACGCTCCTCGAGATCAAGGGCCCGCGTGACCGCATCCTGAAGGCGCTCGACCGCCTGGAGGGCGGCTCTGCTGAGGGCGCCGACGGCAGCGAGGACGCCGAGACGGCGGCTGTGCCCATCGAGATCGTCCAGCTCGAGGACGTGGCGACGGCGGCGCCCTGGCTCGAGGGGCTCTCCGCCACGGGCGGCCTCGTCGCCGTCGAGCCGGAGTGGGCGGGCACGCCGGGGCGCTCGGCCATCGTCGGGCTGGCCTGGTGCCGCGTGCCACCGGAGCCTGCAACTGCTGCGACCGACGCCACGGCTGCCGCCGGTGGCACCGCTGCCGCCGATGCGGCGGCGCAGCAGCCTGCTGCCATCGAGGTCGGCTGGCTCTTGGGCGAGCTGCTCGCCGAGCCGGCTCTGGCGGCCCCCCTCGGCGGGCTGCTCGGGCAGGGCGGGACGGGGGGGCGCGTCGTCGCCCATCGTGCCAAGGAGCTGATGCGCGCCCTCGAGCCGATAGGGATCGAATTCAGCGGGCTGGCGCTCGACACGGCCGTCGCCGGCTACCTCGCCGACCCGCGGATCGGGCAGGCGACGCTCGAGCGCCTCGCCGAGGCCGCTTCCGGCCTCGTGAGAGGCGAAGCCGACCGCTTCTCGGCGAGTGCCCCAAGCGGAGGCGCCCGCGGTGGCAAAGGGCGCTCGGAGCAGTTGGGTTTCGATCTGGCGGGCAACGAGGGCGAGCCGAGCCCGCTCGCCGAGTCGGCGGCCCGCCGAGTCGTCCTCATCGCCAGCCTGCACGCCTCGCTGCGCCGTGCCCTCGCCGACGCCGGGGCCGAGCAGCTCTATCTCGAGGTCGAGCAGCCGCTCGTCCGCGTGCTCGCCAAGATGGAGCTGGCCGGGATCGCCGTCGACGTCGAGCAGTTGGAGGCGATCAGCCGCGAGATGACCGAGCAGGTCGCCACGCTCGAGGCAGAGGTGCAGCGCCTCGCCGGCGAGGAGTTCAACGTGAACTCGACGCAGCAGCTCCGTCACATCCTGTTCGACAAGCTCGGCCTGGCGACGCAGAAGCGCACGAAGACCGGCTACTCGACGGATGCCCAGAGCCTCGAGCGGCTGCGCGGTCGCCACGAGATCGTCGACACCCTGCTCGCCTACCGCGAGGTGGAGAAGCTCCGCTCCACGTACGGGACGGGCCTCCTCTCGGAGGTCGCCCCGGACGGCCGCATCCATGCCAGCTTCAACCAGACGGTGGCCCGCACGGGCCGCCTCTCGTCCGATCAGCCGAACCTGCACAACATCCCCGTGCGCAGCGCCCTCGGCCGCCGCTTCCGGCAGGCCTTCGTCCCGGCCCGGGGCGCCGAGCTGCTCGTAGCCGACTACGACCAGATCGAGCTGCGAGTCATCGCCCACCTCGCACAGGATCCCGGTTTGATCGAGGCGTTCCGGGCCGGCCTCGACATCCACGCCGCCACGGCGGCGCGCGTGTTCTCCGTGGAGCCCTCGGAGGTCTCGACGGCGCAGCGCTCCAAAGCCAAGATGATCTCCTACGGCCTTGCCTACGGGATGGAGGCCTACGGGCTCTCACAACGTCTCGCCGTCCCGGTGGAGGAAGCTGCCGCCATCCTCGCCCAGTACTTCGCCGCCTTCCCGAACGTGAAGGAGTACATGTCGCGCACCGTCGGCGAGGCGCGGCTGCGTGGCTACACCGAGACGCTGTTCGGGCGGCGTCGCTACCTTCCGGAGCTGGACTCGTCGAACTACCGGGTGCGGCAGGCAGCCGAGCGGCAGGCCATGAACGCCGGCATCCAGGGACTCGCCGCCGACATCTTCAAGGTGGCGCTCGTGCGCCTCGACGCCGAGCTGGCCGGGCGCGGCCTGAAGAGCCGTGTCGTGCTGCAGGTGCACGACGAAATCCTCGTCGAGAGCCTGCTCGAGGAGGCGGACGAGGTGAGCGAGATCACGGTCTCGGTCATGCGGTCCGCCTGCGAGCTCGCCGTCCCACTCGCCGTGCACGTCGCCCGCGGCGCCAGCTGGGCGGAGGCAAAGGAGAGTGGCGGTACCGGCCCGCGTGAAGTGGACGACGATGTCGAGCCGCTCGACTTCGAGCTCGCCCTCGAGCCCTGAGGGCCAGCAGGAACGGCTGCGAGTCGGGCTGGTATACGATCAAGTGTCGCCGTCTTGTCGGCCTGCGTGAGCGTGCTCGCGAAGGCATGACCGACGGAGTCCCACAACCATCCGAACCGCTGGCGGCGCGTCGCAGTCTGTCGTCCAGCCCGACGTTTCAGTCCGAAGAGAGCGATCACACCTGATGTCCGTTACGACCACAGCACCCAGCGAGAGCCCCGACGAGTCGCCACGTTTCGGGACCTTCGATGCCATGGGGACTTACATCCCCGCCCAGATCACCGAGGACGATCTCGGCGGGATGTCGTTCGAGGAGGCCATCGACGGGACCATCGTCGAGTTCGACGATGGCGACATCGTGAAGGGCACGGTCGTGAAGGTGGACCGTGACGAGGTGCTGCTGGACATCGGCTTCAAGTCTGAGGGCGTCATCCCGGCGCGTGAGCTGTCGATCCGCCACGACCTCGACCCGCACGAGATCGTGACGGTCGGTGAGCAGATCGAGGCACTCGTCCTCCAGAAAGAGGACAAGGAAGGCCGCCTCATCCTCTCGAAGAAGCGTGCACAGTACGAGCGCGCCTGGGGCGACATCGAGCGCATCAAGGAGTCGAGCGGTGTCGTGAAGGGACCGGTCATCGAAGTCGTGAAGGGTGGCCTCATCCTCGACATCGGCCTGCGCGGCTTCCTGCCGGCGTCGCTCGTGGAGCTGCGCCGCGTCCGCGACCTGCAGCCCTACATCGGCCGCGTCCTCGAGGCCAAGATCATCGAGCTCGACAAGAACCGCAACAACGTCGTGCTGTCACGGCGGGCATGGCTGGAGGAGACCCAGCGCGAGCAGCGCGGCGAGTTCCTCGTCAACTTGAAGCCGGGCGAAGTCCGCAAGGGCGTCGTGTCCTCCGTCGTGAACTTCGGCGCCTTCGTGGACCTCGGCGGCATGGACGGGCTCGTGCACGTCTCCGAGCTGTCCTGGAAGCATGTCGACCATCCGTCGTCCGTCGTGCAGGTGGGTGACGAGGTCACCGTTCAGGTGCTCGACGTCGACCTCGACAAGGAGCGCATCAGCCTCTCGCTGAAGGCCACCCAGGTGGACCCCTGGCAGGAGTTCGCCACGAACCACCGTGTCGGCGAGCTCGTCTACGGGCGCATCACCAAGCTCGTTCCCTTCGGGGCCTTCGTGCAGGTCGGCGACGGCATCGAGGGCCTCGTGCACATCTCGGAGATGGCTGCTCACCACGTCGACCTGCCCGAGCAGGTCGTCACCCCCGGCGAGGAGCTCTGGGTGAAGATCATCGACATCGACCTGCAGCGCCGCCGCATCAGCCTGTCGATCAAGCAGGCGGCCGAAGGCGGCATCGTGGCCGAGGAGTACCAGGAGGCCTTCGGGGAGCACGCCTACGACGAGCAGGGCAACTACATCGGCACCTACGACTACACGACCGAGTTCACGCCGGAGAGCGAGAGCCAGGCCGCCTGGGCGGAATTCACGGCGGCAGCGGCGGCGCAGGCCGAGGCCACCGCCGCTGGCGAGGCGGCCACCGCCGGCGAGGCGGCCGCGGAGCCGGAGACGGACTCATACGAGGCGCCGGCAGAAGCCATCGCCGACAGTGACGGCATCGGTGCGGTGGCCGAGCCGGAGCCGATCGTCGCCGAGCCGGAGCCGATCGTCGCAGCGCAGGTCGCCGAGCCGGAGCCGATCGTCGCCGAGCAGGTCGCCGAGCCCGCCTCCGACACGACCGAATAGGCCCCGCAGCGCCGCCGGAGGGCGGCGCTCAGCAGGGCTCAGGGCGGTGGCGAAGGATTCTGGCGGTCGCCTGACAGGCGAGGCCGTCGCTCAGTTGGCGGAGTAGTTCGGCACCGTCGAGTCGGCGCCGAGCGGGAAGTGGCAGGCCACGAAGTGACCGCGGTCGATCTCGCGCATCACCGGCTCCTGCACGGCGCAGATCGACTGGGCGCGCGGGCAGCGGGTGCGATAGCGGCAACCGCTCGGCGGGCTGATCGAGGAGGGCATCTCCGTGCTGTGCTCCTCCTCGCCGTCGAGGATGGGGGCGGGGCCGGCAGCCCGGGACATGGCGCGGGAGGAGATCACGCTCGCCATGAGGAGGGCACGCGTGTAGGGGTGGGACGGCCGCGAGTAGAGCGTCTCGCTGTCGGCCACCTCGCAGAGCTTGCCGAGGAACATGACGACGACACGGTCGCTCACGTTCTTCACGACGGCGAGGTCGTGCGAGATGAACAGCAGCGTGAGGCCGTAACGCAGCTTCATGTCCTCGAGCAGGTTCAGGATCTGTGCTTGCACGGAGACGTCGAGGGCCGAGACGGGCTCGTCGCAGACGATGACCTTCGGGTTGAGCATGAGCGCCCGGGCGATCGAGATGCGCTGGCACTGCCCGATGGAGAACTCGTAGGGCCGGCGCCAGCTCACCGTGTCGTAGTCCATGTTGACCTCGCCGAGCATGAGGCGCGCCCGCTCGACCCGGTCGGCCTCGCTGCCGACACCCCAGATGGCGAGCGGCTCCGTCACGAGGTCGGTGATCGTCCGCCGCGGGTAGAGCGAGGAGATGGGGTCCTGGAAGATGACCTGCAGCTTCGTGCGGACCGAGCGCAGCTCCTCGCCGGAGATCGTCGTGAGATCGGTGCCCTCGAAGAAGACCTTGCCGCTCGTCGGCTTCGGCAGGGCCAGGATGGCGCGCCCGGTCGTGGACTTGCCGCAGCCTGACTCACCGACGATGCCGAGCGTCTCGCCCGGATAGACGTCGAAGCTCACGTCCGAGACGGCGTGCACCTTCTTGCCGCCGGGGGCGGGGAACTCCACGACGAGGTTCTCCACCCGGACGATCGCCTCGGAGGCGTCCCTCATCTGGGCGGTGCCGCTTCCGGCCATCTCAGATCACTCCTGTGGCGGCAGGGACGCCCTTTGCAAGGTTGTCCTCGAGGGCTTGGCGGCCTTCTGGCGTACCCACCGGGTACCAGCAGGCGTACTGGTGATTGGGCGAGTCGGCGTCGCGCAATGTCGGCTCCTCGGCGATGCACTTCGGCTGCACGTAGGGGCAGCGGGCGGCGAAACGGCAACCCGGGGGCAAGGCGGCCGGGTTCGGCGGGCTGCCCGAAATTGCGTGTAGGCGCGTGTGGGCGGGATTGGACAGCCGCGGGGCGGACCGCAGGAGTGCCTCGGTGTAGGGCATCCGCATGTCACGGAAGAGGACGGCCGTGGGAGCCCGCTCGACGATCTTGCCGGCGTACATGACAAGGACGTCGTCGGCCCGCCCCGTCACGACGCCGAGGTCGTGGGTGACGAGGATGACCGACATGTAGCGCTCTTGTTGGAGCCGGTTGATGAGGTCGAGGATCTGAGCCGAGACGGTCACGTCGAGGCCTGTCGTCGGTTCGTCGGCGAGGAGGAGCTTCGGGCCGCAGGCGATGGCGACGGCGATGACGATCCGCTGCTGCATGCCTCCGGAGAACTGGTGCGGGTACCAGCGCAAGCGCACCTCGGGCTCGGGCAGGCCGACGGAGCGCAGCAGGGCGATGGCTGTCTCCTGGGCGTCGCTGCGCGACATGGCGAGGTGGTAGCGGAGCGACTCGGTGACCTGACGCCCGACCCGTACGACGGGGTTGAGGGCGGTCGCCGGGTCTTGGAAGATCATCGAGATCTGGGCGCCCCAGAGCTCGCGCAGCTCGTTGACGGACGCCTTCGTGAGCTCGACGTCGCCGAAGCGGACACGACCCTCCCGAACGACTCCGTGCATCGGGAGCAGGCCCATGATCGACTGCGAGAGGACGCTCTTGCCCGATCCGGACTCGCCGACGATGGCGAGGGTGCGCCCGCGCTCGAGGTTGAAGCTGACGCCGTCGACGGACTTGACGAGGCCGTGTGCCGTCTGGAAGTACGTCTTGACGCCTTCGACCTGCAGGAGGGGACGATCGTCGAGGTCGTCCATCTCGCGGACGTGGCGTTTCGGGCTCATATGACTCCCTGACGGCTGTCGAGGACAGATCGCAAGCGGTCCCCGATGAAGTTGACGGGGAGGATGAACGAGAACATGGCGACGGCCGGAGCGATGAGCAGCATCGGGTCCTGCGAGATGGCGCCGGAGCCCGCCGCGATCATGTTGCCCCACGTCGCCGTCGGCAACGGCACCGACTGGCCGAGGTAGGAGAGGGCGCCTTCGGCCACGATGGCGAGGGGCACCCCGAGGAGGGCATAGGTGATGGCGGAAGGGATGATGTCGGGCAACAGGAGGGTGCGCAGGATGCGGCTCGGCTTGGAACCGAGCGCCTGGGCGGCAAGGACGTACTCCCGCTGGGAGTACTCGATGGTGGCCGCCCGCACGACCCGGAAGAGGAGCGGCCAGGCGAGGATGGCGATGATGACGATGATGTCGGTGAGGCTGTTGCCGAGGAAGGTCACGATGACGAGGGCGAGCACGAGGTAGGGGAACGAGAGGAAGACGTTCGAGACGACCGTGAGGGCCTCGTCGATCCACCCGCGGAAATACCCCGAGATGACACCGAGGACGCCGCCGATGACGAGGCCGATGGCGATGGAGGCGAAGCCGACCTCGAGCGACACCCTCGAGCCGAAGACGATGCGCGAGAGGATGTCGCGGCCGTTGGTGTCGCAGCCGAGCCAGTGGGCCGAGTAGGAGTGCCCGAGGCTCTGGAAGCAGTAGTCGGGCGCGGACGGGTTGAACTGGGCGAAGTTCGGGTCGGGGAGGGGGAGGACGCTGGCGAAGATGGCCGCCAGGATCCAGGCAGCGCAGATCGCCACGGCAACCCAGAAGCCCCACCCGAGCTGCCTCCACATCGAGCGTCCCCGTGCCGGCGCCAGGGGCCCGCCTCCCGAGGACGTCGATTGCACGTCCTCGGCCTTGAGGAAGGGATCCTCGGGGTGGGGGTGGGGGCCGCCGAGCCCGTGGGCCAGGCCGACGACACCGACGTCAAACTGCTCGGGCACGGCGAACCCTCGGATCGATGACGGTGTAGAGCTGGTCGATGGTGAAGTTGATGACGATGAAGGCGACGGCGACGATGATCGTGATGACCTGGACGGTGGGAAGGTCCTTCTCGCTGACGGCGGCGATGAGCGCCGACCCGAGGCCTTGCAGGCCGAAGACGTACTCCACGATCACGGCACCGGTGATGAGGGTGGCCACCTGGACGCCTCCGACGGTCATGACGGTGAAGGTCGACGGCCGGAAGGCGTGACGGAAGAGGATTCGCCACGTCGAGAGGCCCTTGGCGCGGGCCATCACGATGAAGTCCTCCTCCAAGGTGGCGATCATGTCGGCGCGCAGCAGCCGTTGGTAGACGGCGAGTGAGCCGATGGCGAGCGCCAGCGAGGGCAGGAACATGACGTCGAGGTTCGTGAGCGGGCTGCTCCCGAACGAGGGCACGGTGGAGGCCACCCCCGGGAACCAGTTGAACGGCTTGGAGAGGGTGAAGATCAGCACGAGGAGCGGGCCGACGATGAACGTCGGCAGCGACAACGTCGCAAAGCTGAGGCTCGTCGTGACCTTGTCGAAGATGCCGTCGGCGCGCAGCGCTCCCCACATCGCCATCGGGATGGCCACGATGACGGCCATGACCTGACTGAAGATCACGAGCTCGAGCGTCACCGGGTAGTCCTGCTTGAGGAGCGTCGTGATGGGAACCGGCGGTGTGAGCGTGTTGCCGAGGTTGCCGCTCAACAAGTTGCCGAGCCAGTGGAAGTAGCGGGCGAAGAACGGATGATTGAGGTAGAGGATGGCGTCCTCGTGCCGCACGCATGACAGCGGCGCCGAACCGCAGATGACGGCGCCTTCGTTCCCGGGGAGCTTCGAGGTGAGGTAGAAGGTGACGATCGTGACGAGGAACAGCGTCACGATCACCTCCACCGCCCCTCGCACCCGTCCCAGAAACAGCCGCATCAGACCCCTCTCACCCCGTCTTCGAATGGTAGTTCTCGACCCCGGCGCCGCCCAGGCTCATTCCCCTTCGGCCGGTTGAACGCCGACCTTGAGCGCACCGATGTCTCGTGAAGGGCGATTTAGGCGCTGCTGTCCAGCCACATCTCGGTCGGCCAGATGATGCCCGACATCATGGGGCATCCGCGGGCGCCCGCCACCGTCGTCGAGTTGTTCCAGTTCTGCACGGACTTGAGGGCACCGACGCTCCAGACGTCACGGGAGGCCCAGATGTAGGGCAGGTCGACGGCGAAGCGGCTGGCGACCTCCTGGTAGGCGCTCACGCGGGTCGCCTCGTCAGTCGCCTGGCGGGCGCGGTCGAGGGCGGCGTCGATCTTGGGGTCGTCGTTGCGGGAGAAGTCGATGACGCCCCCCGTCGACGACCAGAAGACGTAGTTGAGGTCAGGGTCGATGTTGGCGAACTGCCGCCAAGCGAAGACCTGGAAGCCGCCGGCGAGGGCGTCGTTGATAAGGGCTGCCTGTTGCACGGTGCCGACGGTGACGTCGAAGCCTGCCGCCTGGTACTGCGCCTGCACGAAGGCGGCCGACTTCAGCGACTCCGGCGTCGGCGTCGTCGTGTACTTGATGCTGGGCTTCTTGCCGCCGTTGTCAGCCATCCAGGACTTCACGAGCCCCTGCGCCTTCGTGAGGTTGTAGGCCGGGTAGCCGGTGGGACCGTAGTAGGGGCTCGGCGACGGGAAGGGGCCTTGCGTCGGGACGAGGAGCCCGCTTCCGATGTCGGCGCAGAAGGCCTCCTGGTTGAAGCAGTAGGCGAGAGCCTGCCGGAGGCGGATGTCCTTCAGCGTGGCGTCGGCGACGTTGATCATCCCGAAGTTGCAGTCCGGCTCCCCGAGCCGGATCTCGCTGTCGAGAAGGACGTCGACGTTCTTGTTGCCCTCCATCGAGATGATCGTCGGGTCGTCGTCGGTGTGCATGATCTGGAGGGTGCCGGCCTCGAGGGCGTCGTAACGTGACGTCACGTCCGGCAAGGGCTTGAAGGTGAAAGAATCGAGGTAGGGCAGCTGCCGCCCGAGGGCGTCCTTGCGCCAGTAGTGCGGGTTCTTCACGACCGTGAAGTGGTCGTTGACCTCCCACTGCTGGAGCATGAAGGGCCCCGTCCCGACGGGATGGGTGTTGAGCCACGACTCGACCGGCTTCTTGTTGTAGGCCGTCGGGGAGAAGAGGTAGGCGACCTGGCCGCCGATGTAGCCGGCGAGCCAGGCCGGGAAGGCCACCCACGGGTCGGACATCTGGATGGTGCACGAGAGCGGGCCGCTTTGCTTGACGCCGTTCTTCTTCCAGTACGTGAGCGCGAAGTTCACGAGTTCCGATGCCTGGAAGTGCTGCATGCAGAACGTCAGCGCCTGGCCGTCACAGGGCGTGCCGTCGTGGAAGGTGACGTTCGGGCGCAGCGTGATGGTCCACTCCGTGAACGTCGTGTTCGGGACGATCGACTCGGCCAGGTAGGGCACGACGTCGCCCTGGAAGGTCACCATCGCCAGCGGGTCGTAGACCGTGCGGGCATAGCAGACGCCCGTCGAGTCGAAGTGGGCGACGGTGGGATCCATGCCGGCTTCCTCCGCCTCGGTGCCCATCGTGATGGTGCCGCCGAGGGTCGCCCCCTTCGGCGGCGGGTTGACGCCGATCGTGACCGCTTTTGCCTTCGCCACGGTCGTCGTGGTCGAGCTGCCCGACTTGGTGCCGTTGCCGCCGCAGGCGTCCAGGAGCGTCCCGCCGGCACCGAGCAAGGTGAAGGCGGCGCCACCCTTGGCCGCCTTGGCGAGAAACTCACGACGATCGAAATTGTCGGGCACGTTGATCCCCCTGGCTCGTACGTGTCGGTCATATTACGCACGCTTTCGGCCCCGGCGTGGGTATGGCGGCGGGAATTCGCAGCGCCCGAGGAACTTGGGGTCTGGGCACTAACATGGCCTCGATGCACCTCGAAGACCCGCTGGTGCGGACCTCCGAGGTCTCCGCCCACGCTGACGCGCCGAGCCAGTCAGAGCTTGACGCGCCCGGTGACGCCGTGCGCCCCGGCGGCGGCTTTCGACGGGACTTCGGGGTCAAGGCTGCCGTCGTCCTGACACTGGCGGTGGCGATCTGGCTGCGGTTCTGGACACCGTCGGCGCTCTGGCTCGACGAGGCGCTCACCGTCAACATCGCCCGCGCCCCCCTGCATCAGATACCGGCCCTGCTTCGCGACGACGGCGCCCCGCCCCTCTACTACTACCTGCTGCATTTCTGGATGAAGCTGTTCGGCGAGAGCAACCTCTCGGTGCGCTCCATGTCGGGTGTCGTCGGCGTCATCAACCTCCCGATCGCCTGGCTCACGGGCTACCGGGTGGGCTCGCACTGGTGGACCCTCGAGAGCGCCTCCCCCGCCGAGCAGGCGGTTCGCCGCGAGCGCGGCCGCACGACGGCCTGGGCCGTCACCCTGCTCATGGCGATGTCGCCGTTTGCCGTCTATTACGACACCGAGGCGCGTATGTACGCCCTCGCCATCCTCCTCGGGACCCTCACCGTGCTGTCGCTCATGAGCCTGCTGCGGCGCCCCAGCTTGTGGAACGCCGTCGCCTTGGGAGTTGTCACCTCGGCGCTGCTCTACAGCCACTACTGGTCGCTCTACTCGACGGCGGTCATCGCCGCCGGGGCGGCTTGGTGCGCCTGGAAGGGACCGTTCCGGCAGGCGGGCCGGTACGCCTTCGCCGCACTCGTCGCAGCCGGGGTGTCGTTTCTTCCCTGGCTCCCCACGCTGTGGTTCCAGACCCACCACACGGGCACGCCGTGGGCGGCGCCCGCTCAGCTCACGGCCGTCGTGTTCACTGTCACGCAGTTCGCCGGCGGCAACTCCGACTTCGGGCGCGGGCTCGCCGTGCTCTTCTTCTTCTTCGCCGTGCTGGCGCTCTTCGGGACGCCGATGGGACGCTGGCTCGTCGTGCTCGACATCCGGACGCGGCCGGGCGTGCGGGCCCTCGCGGTCGCCTTCCTCGCCACGATCGTGCTCGGGATTCTCGCCGGCCGCATCGACGGCGCCACCTTCGCAGACCGTTACACGTCCGCCGTGCTGTTCCCTGGCCTCGTCATCATGGCCTACGGGCTGACGGCGATCCCCGACCGCTGGACGAGGCACGGCTTCCTCGCCGTGGCCATCGTGCTCGGCTTCCTGGCTGCCGTCCCGAACTCCTACATCTCTCGCACCGGCGCCGGGCACGTGGGCGCCGCCATCGCCGCCGAGGCTCGTGCCGGTGACGTCGTTGCCTACTGCCCCGACCAGCTCGGGCCGGCCGTGAGCCGTGTCCTCGGCGATCGGTACCAGGAGATCACCTACCCGCGGGGGACGGCGCCCGAGATCGTCGACTGGGTCAATTACCTGCAGGTCGTCAACGCTGCCTCGCCGGCGGCCTTCGTGCACCGGGTGGAGTCGCTCGCCGGCCCGACCGGGACGGTGTTCTACGTGTGGGCGCCGGGCTACAACGGCTTCGGCCTCTCGTGCCAGACGATCCTGCGCGACCTCGTCGCATGGCCGGGCCACCATTACAAGGTCGTCCTGCAGACCCTCAAGACCGACACGCCGTTCGAGATCTACGAGGGCTCCACCCTCGACCGGTTCAGCCCGTCGTGATCTCGGCCCTGCGTCCACCTGAGGCGTGGCTCCGCTTGCGCGAGAATGAGGCCATGGTGCCCACGGCCGGCGAGAGGGGCGCCCCCGTGCCGGTGCTCGCCACCGCCGGCGAGGTACCCGCGGCCGGGGAGCCTGTCGTCGAGGTGCCCGCCGCCGATGCGGCGGCACCGCACGATCGAGAGACGCCGGGGCGGGTGCTCGTGATCGGTGCCGGGCCGGCCGGCCTCACGGCCGCCTACGCCCTCGGGAAACGCGGTTGCACGTGCCGCGTCGTCGAGGCGGATTCGGTCGTCGGCGGGATCGCTCGCACGGTGGAACGGGAAGGGTGGCGCTTCGACATCGGGGGCCACCGCTTCTTCACGAAGGTTCCCGAGGTCACGGCGTTCTGGCACGAGATACTCGGCCCGGAGGATCTCCTCCTTCGGCCGCGGCTGAGCCGCATCTACTACGAGGGAACATTCTTCGACTACCCGATCCAGATCGGCAACGCCCTGCGTGGTCTCGGGCTCGCCGAGTCGATGAGATGCGGATTCTCTTACGTGTGGGTGCGGGTCCGCCGCCCGAAGGACCCTCACACGTACGAGGGCTGGGTGGCGTCGCGCTTTGGATGGCGCCTCTACCGCAAGTTCTTCAAGTCCTACACCGAGAAGGTCTGGGGCATGCCGGCGACCGAGATCCAGGCGGACTGGGCCGCTCAGCGGATCAAGACGCTCTCGCTCTGGAAGGCACTGACCAATGGCCTGCTGCCGCGGCGCAAGCGCAGTGTCATCACGTCGCTCATCGAAGAGTTCGAGTACCCCCGCTTCGGGCCGGGCATGATGTGGGAGCGGGCCACGGAGTTGGTGAGGGCGCAGGGTTCCACCGTCTCGCTCAGCCACTGGGTCACCCGCATCCGGCGCGACCGCACAGGAGCCGTCGCCGTCGAGGTGACCTCCCCCGGCGCGGACGGCAGCCTCGTTCAGGAGGAAGTGCCGGTCGATTCCGTCATCTCCTCGATGCCCATCAGCGAGCTCGTGATGACGCTCGACCCGCCGGCACCGGAGGAGGTGCAGCTCGCCGCCAAAGGTCTCCACTACCGCGATTTCCTCACCGTGGCCCTCGTCGTGCCCGCCGAGCGCGGCTTTCCTGACAACTGGATCTACGTACACGACGAGAAGGTGCAGCTCGGCCGCATCCAGAACTTCGGGTCGTGGTCGCCGGACATGGTGAAGGACGGCCGCACCTGCCTCGGGCTCGAGTACTTCGTCTTCGAGGGCGACGAGCTCTGGAACATGGCAGACGACGATCTCATCGCCCTCGGGGCCCGCGAGCTGGCGGCGATCGGCCTCGTCGAGCCTGCCGACGTCGAGCGCGGGTATGTCGTGAGGATGCCGAAGGCCTATCCCGTCTACGACGCCGGTTATGTCGAACGGGTCGAAGTCATCCGCCGGTTCCTCGACGCCGAGGTGGGGAACGTCCACCCTGTGGGTCGCAACGGCATGCACCGCTACAACAACCAGGACCACTCCATGCTGACCGCCTTGCTGGCGGTCGAGAACCTCTTCGGCGAGACATACGACACGTGGAACGTGAACGTGGAGGCCGAGTACCACGAAGAGCAGGTTGGCAAAGTGACTCCGACCGACGATGGCGACAGCCGACACCCGAGCTCCGGCTCCGGTCGCTCCGCCCCCGTGCTGCCGGCTCGCCCATGAGCGGCTCACCCGTGAACAGCTCAGCGGCCGGCGCCTCACCGGCGCCTGCCTCCCCCGAGGACGTCCCGACGGCGAACGGCCACACGGCGGGCCTAACGGCCACGAGCTCGGTCACGGCGAGCGGGCTGGCGACGAGCGGGCTGGCGACGAACGGGCTGGCGACCAACGGGCTGGCGACCAATGGGCTGGCGACGTCGGCGAGCAACGGCCGGCATCGCGGCGAGCCCTCGGCCACCCCTTCCGCCGCCGAATGGACGGAGTCGATCGCCTCGCGTGCCGGCGAAGCGGGCCTGAAACGTGTCGGCATGGTGGCGTGGCGGGATCTCGACGACCCGGAGGCGGGTGGCTCGGAGCTTCACGCCCATGAGATCGCCAGCCGCTGGGCGGCCGCTGGCATCGAGGTGGTGATGCGGACGAGCGCGGTAGACGGGGCCCCCAGGGCCGGCAGGCGGCAGGGCTACGAGTTCGTTCGGAGCGCCGGTCGCTATCGCGTCTTCGCGCAGGCGCCCCTCGAGATGGTGGCCGGTCGGTTCGGGCCGATCGGGCGTCTCGACGGTCTGGTCGAGATCTGGAACGGCATGCCGTTTCTGAGCCCCATCTGGTGGAGGGGACCGCGACTCGTGTTCCTGCACCACGTGCATGCGGAGATGTGGAAGATGGTGCTGCCGCCGCGCTTGGCCGCCATGGGCAACACGCTCGAGTCGCGTTGGGCCCCTCCCTTTTACCGAGGGACGCGCATCGTCACGTTGTCGGATTCGTCGCGCCAGGAGATCGTCGAGGGTCTCGGCATGCGGGCCGATCTCGTGAGCGTCGTGCCGCCCGGCGTCGACCGGCAATTCGGGCGTGACGGCCTCGGCACGAAGCCGAGCAGCAAGGCGGATCACCCCCTCGTCGTCGCCGTCGGGCGGCTCGTTCCCGTCAAGCAGTTCGATCGGCTGATCGCCGCCGCCGCCGCCCTGGCGACGCTGCACCCGGATCTCGAGGTAGTCATCGTCGGCGAGGGTTACGAGCGTGCCGCCCTCGAGGCCGCCATCGACGAGGCGGGGGTGCGAAACGTCGTGCGCCTCGTCGGGCGCCTCGAAGCCGACGAGCTCGTCGCCCTCTACCGCCGCGCCTGGGTCCTCGCTTCCACCTCGGCTCGCGAGGGCTGGGGGATGACGGTGACCGAAGCAGCCGCCTGCGGCACGCCGGCGGTCGTCTCGCGAATCGCCGGACACCTCGACGCCGTCGAAGACGGTGTCACGGGACTGCTCTTCGACAACGAAGACCAGTTCATCAAGGGAATCGACCGGATGCTGGCCGACAGCTCCCTGCGTAGACGGCTCTCGAAGGCAGCGCACGATCGGGCCCGGCAGTTCTCCTGGGAGGCGACGGCACTGGGCACGCTCGAGTTGCTGGCCGCCGAGGCGTCCAGGCGACGTCCTCGCTCAGCGCTGCGGGTCAGCCCGACGCCTCGTTCGTAGTCGGGAGACTGGCCGTCGGGAGACTGGTCGTCGGGAGGTTGGTCGTCGCGAGCGTGGCGTCGGCGTCCCCGCCAGGAGGTTCGCCCTGGCGCCACGGTGCGCTGTGCTCGCCTGCCCGCTGCCGGAGGAGCTCGACGAGCGAGTCGATGGCCAAGGCCACGAAGGCGACGAGGGCTGCCAGGTTCGTGCCCGAGAAGTTCTCCGGCCAGTAGTCGCCCGGCGTGTAGTGGTGAGCCATCTGACCGGCCACGGTGGCGGCGCCGGCGAAAGCAGCCGCTGCCACGGCGCCGGCGGTGAGCACGAGGCGAGCACCGCCCACGCGAGCGCTAGCCAGTGCCGCCAGGGTCAGGGCGGCACCGAAGGGCAGCACCCACGCAGGTGGCAGCACGAGCGCCGAAACAGCGCCGGCGACGACGGCGACGGCGAGCGCCGAGAGAAGCCGGGCGGGCGCTCCGTCCCCCCTCCACGGTGGCCGCAGCGTGGACGGCCAGCCGCCCTCAAAGGGCGGCTGGTTCGGACTGCTGGCGGCGTCCTCGACCTCCTCGGCCGGGCCGGCGCCGCCCGCCCCCTCGGCGGCTTCCCCGCTGCCGGCCGCCGCGACGCCCTCGGTTCCGCCCGGCCGGCGCCGGGCATGGCGCCCCCTGCGTCGCCGGCCGCCCACCCGCTGCCAGGGGACGAAGGCCAAGAGTAGGCAGAGGAAGATGGCAACGGCCGAGACGACGAGTGCGATGTCCACCTCCCGCTGCGGAGTCCAGCTGAGATCGACCGTGAACGACTGCGCGTGCGGCTCGACGTACCAGCCGTTGGCGAAGCCGTCGACGAGAGTGGAGCCTCCGAGCGAGGGCCCGCCGGCGACCTGAGCGGTCCAGCCGGCGTTGACGCTCTCGCCGAGCACGAGCCAGAACGGGCCTGACGCGCCCGTGACAGCGAGACGGGCGGTCGTGGAGGAGGACGACAGGACGTGGACGCTCGGCGTCGCGAGGGAGGGCACCCCGCTGCCGGAGAGGGTGCCGGGCACCGGCCGTAGGTCGCCGTCAGCGAGAAGCGGTTCGGCGGCGCCCCCTGCGGCGGAGTCGAACGTCAGCCGGTCGAGATCGAGCCCGGTGAGCTTCCCCCATTCCGTCACGACCGTGTGCGCGCCGGCGCTGAGGTGGATGCCGTGGGCATCCGGGCCGCATCCGGATACCTGCAAACCGCTCAGCTTCTCGGCGGCACCCACCGTGCCGGTCACTTGCAGCCATACGGGCTTGCCGTCGATCGTCATGAGCGTGTCCCTGCAGACATCGGGGATCTGGGCGGCCGGGTTCTCGGGCGCGAAGTGCACGCCCGGCAGGCCGATGGAGGCGATGGCAAACGGCAGCACGATGGGCTGCTGTGAGTACCAGTTGATGGTCGTCTCCTGCCGCACCGCCTCGACCGTGAAGCGGATGACGCTGCCCGTCAGGGTCTTGAAGGAGATGGGCATGTCGGCGACGGCGTCCGGCTTGTCGACGTCCTTGACCGCGGGCAGGTGGACGAGGACGTTGCCGCCGTCGTTCGTCGTGATGCGCAACTCCGTCGGCACCGAGTGCTCGCGGTCGGCGAACACCTGCAGGTTCAGATGGTCGAAGGTCACCCTGTGGGTGAGGTTCGCCTGCATCCAGGCGCCCACCTGAGCCTGCGCGTCGAAGCCCGGGCCCCAGAACGTCGCCGGGTTGCTGTCGAAGGCGAAGACGGCGCGAGCGTTCAGATCTCCGGGGAGGCGCTCGTTCGATCCGAGGACGGCGCCTCCGAAGACGTTCGGGCCTCCGAGGATGGCATCGATCTCGTTGTCGGGGATGAGCGCCGAGATGCGGGCCGTGCCGCCGACGGAGAAGGTCCGGGCTGTCGGGAGCACGAAGCTTCTCGTCATCGCCAGCTCCGGATCCGTCCTCGGCGGGATGGGGGAGACACGGTCGCGGGTGAGGACGATGGAGAGGCGGTGGGAGAGCGAGGAGCTGCCCAAGGAGGAGAGGAGGTCGGAGGGCAACTGCATCGTCTCGACGATGTTGAGCCCGGGAATGCCCACCTCGGCGAAACCCACGCCGGAGGCGCCAGCCGGTGGCCGGTCTCCCCACGTCGTGGAGTCGACCGTGATGCGAAGCGTCGAGAAGCTGCGCGTCGCAAACCTCACGAGCTGCCCAGTGGCCCCCCGCGAGGCGTCCCCGAGCGTCGTTGTGATGCTGTCATGGCCGTCGAAGGTAAGGGTCACCTTCGTGATCCAGCGGTTCGGCTGATTCAGATAGGGCTGCACGAGGTCGAGGACGTCCGTGGTGACCGGATCGTCGAGCGACACCTGGATCCACTGCCCGCCCGCCGGCGAGAAGGCAGCCGTCGTCCAGGCCGTGTTCGGGTTGCCGTCGAAGGCCATGTACGGGCGGTCTTCCGGCGTGAAGGCGACGGGGTTGCCGTAGGAGGAAGCCGACACGTAGTGCGCCTCCGAGTAGGTGGCGATCGTCTCGCTGGCGTTGTCGGAGGTGGCGAAGATCTGGAGCGGCTGCGCCGTGGGATCCGGGGTGGAGGGGCCGGGCACGGCCGGCAGCGTCTCGCCGATGTTGTCGTTCTCGCTCGACCAGTGACGGACGACCTTTTGGTTCGTGTCCGTCAGCACGAGCTCGGCGCCGGCAGGTATGGCTTCGCGCAGCAGCCTCTCGTGGCCGTCGAGCGTGCCGGCGTAGAAGATCGTCGGGTTGTTGGCGAGCAGTCCCGCCGCCGCGGCGGCCACGATGCCGGCGCCGCTGCCGTCGAGCACGAGCGGCGCCGAAGCCGGCTCGGCCCGATAGATGGGTCTGGCGTCGCTCACGGGAAACACGGCCACCGGTGGCGGCCAGGGGGCGGTGGCCGGCGTGGCGAGTGCCGACTCGTCCAGGAAGGAGAATGCCGACGGCGCCTCGTTCGGCAGCTCCGGCCCGAAAGCGACGGGCTTGCCGATGCCGGCCGGCGGGGGGTCGAAGAGCGCCCACGTCGGCCGCGGTCGTGGCGTGTTGTAGTGCCAGAACTTGTAGTCCGACTCGAGCACGACGTCGCCGGCGCTGAGGAGGCGGGCGATCGGAGCCAGCGTGCTCGGCTCGTAGGTGCCCTGCTGCAGGGTGAGGTCGAAGGCCGAGAGGAGGTCGACGGTGTCGTCGGAGCCGTCCGGCAGCTGCTGGCGCTGGATGGAGGGTCGCGTGAGGATGCCCGGCCAGACCGGGTCGATCGTGTTGCCCCAGCTGTAGTCGGCGAAGTCGTCGCCGGGCTCGATGAGGACCCGCGTCGAGTTGCCTTGGGCGTCGAGGTACTTGGCCGCTGCCGCGAAGTAGGAGGGGATCTTCTCCGGACGCTCGAAGTGGGCGTCGACGGCGAGGCCGGTCATGAGGGGGCCGGCGTTCACGACGGCGAGGGCGACGCAGAGCCCGGCAGGAACGAGGGCGGCGTGGCGCAGCCTCGGGCGCCAGCTCGCCAGGCTGGCGGCGCCGGCGCTCAGGCCCGAGCCGAGGAGGGCGGAGAGCGCCAGCACGACGAGCGGCGTCGCCCGGTCCGTCGACCGCAGGGCGAACCCCGCCGTCGTCTCCGTCATGAAGGCCTTCAGGGCACCGCCGAGGAAGGAAGGACCGTTGTAGGGGTGCGTGCCCACGGACAGCACGAGGCCGACCAAGCCGACGAAGGCGAAGTAGGCGCGGGCTTTCCAGCGCGTGACGACGCCTGCGACGAAACCGAGCAGCGGGAGGATGAAGCTGACCACGAGAAGGGCGACGCGCTGGGTGTACTCGACGCTCGACGACAGCCACGGGCCGAGACGGTCGCTGCCGTAGAAGTACCAGTAGCCGAGGCCGCGCATGACCTCGGCCGCCGTCGCCGGGCCGGCGATGGCGGGAACCGTCTCGGTGAATTTCAGCACGTCGATGCCGTAGGCGCCCTCGATGCTGAGGCCGGCGATCCACCAGAGGGAGACGGCGAGCGACAGGAGGCCGATCTTGAGCGCGCCGGCGATGACGTTGCGCACCGACGAATCCCTCGTGGCGAAGAGGGCGTAGAGGACCCACAGGATGGGGCCGATGGCGACGTAGATGAGCGATGTGGCGTTCGTGCCTCCGGCGAGGGCGACGGCGAGGGCGAACAGTGCCGGGTACTTCCAGCCACCTCTGCGGAGGGCGAGCACCGTGAAGCCGACCATCCAGCCGAGGGCGGCCCACGGCATGAGGATGGCGGAGATGCGCTCGATGTACTGCATCGAGTACGGGCTCAGCTCGTAGACGACGCCGGCCACGAGCGGGCCGGCGGCGAGGAGACCGAGCGTCTTTGTGGCGTAGCGGACGCCGGCGCCGGCGACGAAGAGGAGGCTTCCCATCCAGAGTCGTTGCGCCACCCAGACGGGCACGCCGAGGCGGGCCAGCACCCAGTAGAAGGGGCCCTGCGGTAGCAGGTAGCCGATCTGCTGGTGGGTGACCGTGCCGGCGGCCGTCGTGGGATCCCACATCGAGAGGGCATGCGCCATGAGGGTGCCCGGATCGAGGTAGAGGTACTGCTTGGTGTCCGCCGCCACCATGCCGGGCTTGGTCAGCAGGAGGGGGATGTAGGCGAGGGCTGCGAGGAGACCGAGCTCGAGGGCCCCGACAAGCAGCGTGTGGTTCCTGTTGTGGCGGCGCACGGCGGGGATAGTGTACGCGGGTGACCTGGCGATGATCGCCGTCGGACTCACCGGCGGGATCGGATCCGGCAAGTCCACGGTGGGGGCCCTGCTCGTCGAGCGGGGAGCCGTGCTCGTCGACGCCGATCAACTCGCCCGCGAGGTCGTCGAGCCGGGAACCGACGGATTTGCCCGCGTCGTGGAACGTTTCGGGCCTGAGGTCGTGCAGCCCGACGGCCGTCTCGACCGCGGGAGGCTGGCTTCGATCGTGTTCGTCGACACCGCGGCCCGCACGGATCTCAACGCCATCGTCCATCCGGCCGTCGGTGCCCGCATGGCCGAGCGCTTGTCAGCCCTGCAGGTCACCGACGACGTCGTCGTGCTCGACATACCGCTGCTCGTCGAAGGCGGGGACCGCCATCGTTACCCGGTCGCCGGCGTGCTCGTGATCGACTCGCCCGTCGACCTCGCCGTCGAGCGGCTCGTCGCGAGCCGTGGCATGGACCGGGCCGACGTTGAGCGGCGCGTGGCGGCGCAAGCCTCGCGAGCCGAGCGGCTCGCCGCCGCCGACTACGTCATCGTCAACATGGGCACCCTCGACGAGCTCGCCGCCATGGTGGATCGCGCCTGGGCCTGGATGCAGGGACTGCGAGCGGCCGGCGCCGAGTGAGGCGTTAGGAGGGCGGGTGATCGGCCGGGCAGGCCCCCGGCGGGGAGTTGTACGTCTCATTGCGCGTCCAGCTTCCCCGCCACCAGTCCGGGGCGGGCGCCGGCAGGCCGAACAGGGCGGTCATGTCGGCCAGCACGGCGTCCGAGTAGCGCACGACGCCGGCGGGGCACATGTGGACGTTGTCCACCATCCGCACCCGCTCCCATTGAGACGAGGGGGCGTTCGGCTTGCCGGCGGGCGGCAGCCAGGAGCTGAAGTGGCCCTGCCAGAGGAGCGAGGCGCCGACCGGCAGGTACATCACCTTGCCCGGGAAAGCAGCCGGCAGCGACGCCTCGATCGCCGTCCAAGCCGCCAGGCCGGCTCGCACGCCGTTGGCGACCGACGCCGCACCGGGCGGGAGCTGCAAGAAGATGATGCCCTCCACGCCGCGCACACCCAGCATGAGGCGGACTGCGTGTTCCAGCTCGGCCCGATAGCCGACGGGATCCTGCAAGGCGCAAGGGCCCTTGTGGAACGAGGCATAGCTGGAACAGCTCTCGTCCCAGCTCCAGGCGGCGATGATGAGCGCCGGCCTCGCCTGCGCGACGACGCGGGGCAGCCCGGACCGCCAGCCCCAGTCGGTCGAGAGGCCGAAGCCGTCGATGGCGTTCTCCGACACGGTGACTTCGTGGGTGGAGCCGAGCGACGCCTCGAAACCGAGCTCGGCACCGACCATGATGGAGTCCCCGATCACCATGACCCTCAAGGGGTGCCGGCGGCTGATGACCGTCCCCTTGACGAGTCGGATGGGCGCCTCCAGCGTGAAACCGCCCGCCCCCGGGACGGCCGTGTCGACGGCGAAACCGGCGCCCGTGCTCTTGCCCGTACTCCGGTGCGCCTGCTTCATGGTCGTGATGGTCACCGGTGCCGAGGTCTGAGCGGTCGGGGCGGGCGCCGCGATGGCCGGCGTCGTCGCCAGGAGGACGACGCCGGCGAGAGCGGCGGCGCACGCCGGGGCCGTTGCCCAGCGACGCCAGCCGGCAAAGCGCCGGCGCCGCACCGGCATCTCGACGAGGTAGAAGCTGGCTGCCGCCAGGCCGACGGTGAGGACGACACGTGCCACGTCGAGCCAGGGCTCCGCCAGACCGGTGCGGCCGGACGTCAGGTAGACGATGACCGGCCAGTGCCACAGGTAGATCCCGTAGGAGATCCGCCCGATCCACTGCAGCGGCCGCAGGGCGAGGAGATGACCGAGCGGCCCGAGGTGAAGTTGGCGGACGTCGGCGATGACGACGGTGGCCAGGAGGGCGCAGAGCAGGAAACCGCCTTCGAACATCCAACGCGGTGGCAGCCCGCTCGGCGAGCCGGCCACCACCCACACGAACCCGAGGGCGACGGCCGCCGGCACGGCGCCGGCGTGCAGCCAGCGCCGGGCGCGTTCGCCGGGCTGCGGTCGAGCCGCCGCCAGCATGGCGAGGGCGGCCCCACAGAGCAGGTCGAAGGCCCGCGTGTCGGTGCCGAAGTACACCCGCGTCGGGTCGGAGACACCGTGGTCGAGGAGGGCCATCGCCAGCGCGGAGGCGCCCACGCCGAGCAGTGTGACGGTGAGACCGACGCGGCGGAAGCGGCGGCCGGCCTGAGAGCAGAGCAGCAGCAGGAACGGTGGCCACACGAGGTAGAACTGCTCCTCGATGGCGAGCGACCAGGTGTGCTCGAGCGGGGAGGGCGCTGCGAACTGGGCGAAGTAGGACTGGTGGGCGAAGATGGCGTGCCAGTTGGCGACGTAGAAGAGCGTCGCCAGGGCGTCGCCGCGCAGGCCGCTGAGATCGATCTGGGCGATGGCGCCGGGGGCGCCGAAGCGGCCATCGAGCATGACGAAGAGGGCGATCGCCAACAGCAGCAGGAAGAGGGCTGGCATGAGGCGCCGGACGCGGCGGCCCCAGAACGCCCGCAGGCGGATGCGCTCGGTGGCGACCCATTCCTCCAGGAGCAGGCTCGTGATCAAGAAACCCGACAACACGAAGAAGAGGTCGACGCCGAGGTAGCCGCCTTGCGCCCAGCCGAAGCCGAGGTGGTAGGCGATGACGCCGGCGACGGCGATCGCCCGCAAGCCGTCGAGGGCCGGCAGGTGGCGACCCGTCACGGCCGTCGTCGCGCCCTGCGCGGCCGGAGCGCTCGCGACGCCGGCTTCGCCGGCGGCGGGGCGGCCCGGGGAGGGGGCGGCCCCGGTCACCGAGGGGTGACCCGCCATCACAGCGCAGCGTCTCTTGGTCACAAGAGGATGAGCCTCCCACTGATTCTGAGCCTGTCGCCCGCCGCCGCGCTCCGGCACCGCTGGCCGTGCCGCCGCTTTGCCGTAGGCTGAGTCGTCAACCTAGCAAAGGGCGCAGTCCGCTCCGGAGCCCTCACCTGGGCCGGAGGGCGACGCGCACCCCATCTGTACCATTCGCAGGATGCCCAGATTTCGCGTCGTGAGCGACTTTCAGCCGGCCGGGGACCAACCGGCGGCCATCGCCGCCCTGACGGCGGGCATCGAACGCGGCGACCGGTTCCAGACCTTGCTCGGCATCACCGGGAGCGGCAAGAGCGCCACGATCGCCTGGACGATCGAGAACGTGCAGCGCCCCACGTTGATCCTGGCGCCGAACAAGAGCCTGGCGGCGCAGCTGGCCGGAGAGCTGCGGGGCTTCTTCCCGGACAACCGCGTCGAGTACTTCGTGTCGTATTACGACTACTACCAGCCGGAGGCCTACCTGCCGGCCTCGGACACCTACATCGAGAAGGACTCGTCGATCAACGACGAGATCGACCGCTTGCGCCACTCGACGACGGCCAGCCTCCTCACGCGCCGCGACGTCATCGTTGTGGCGTCGGTGTCCTGCATCTACGGCCTCGGGTCGCCCGACGAGTACCGGGACCGCATCCTCGTCATGCACCCGGGAGAGTTGCACGACCAGCGCACCGTGCTCACCCGCCTCGTCGAGATGCAGTACGAGCGCAACGACCAGAACCTCGTGCGGGGCAAGTTCCGCGTGCGCGGCGACACGATCGAGGTGCACGCCGCCTACGAGGAGTACGCCGTGCGCATCGAGCTGCTCGGCGACGAGGTGGAGCGGCTGACCCGCTTCGACGTGCTCACGGGGGAGATTCTCGGGGAGCTCGACGAGATCGCCATCTTCCCGGCGACTCACTACGTCGCCGGCGACGAGCGCATTCGGCGGGCGATCGCCCAGATCGAGGAGGAGCTGGGGGAGCGCCTGCGCGAGCTGGAGGGCGCCGGCAAGCTGCTGGAGGCCCAGCGCCTGCGCATGCGCACCGAGCACGATCTCGAGATGCTCGCCGAGGTGGGCTCGTGCAACGGCATCGAGAACTACAGCCGCCACCTCGACGGCCGCGGGCCCGGTGAGCCTCCCTTCACGCTGCTCGACTACTTCCCCGACGACTGGCTCCTCGTGCTCGACGAGAGCCACGTCAGCGTGCCGCAGCTGCACGGTCAGTTCGAGGGCGACCGCTCCCGCAAGGAGGTGCTCGTCGAGCACGGCTTCCGCTTGCCCTCGGCGAAGGACAACCGCCCGCTCCGTTTCGTCGAGCTGGAGCGACGCCTCAACCAGTGCATCTTCATGTCGGCTACTCCGTCGCAGTACGAGCTGACCGTCTCGAGCCAGGTGGTCGAGCAGATCGTCCGGCCGACCGGCCTCGTCGACCCCGAGGTCGTCGTGAAGCCGACGAAGAACCAGATCGACGACCTCATCGCCGAGATCGGCATCACGATCGAACGCGGCGAGCGGGTGCTCGTCACGACGCTCACGAAGAAGATGGCGGAGGATCTCTCCGACTACCTCCTCGAGACAGGCCTTCGCGTCCGCTACCTGCACTCGAACGTCGACACGATCGAGCGCATCGAGATCGTGCGCGACCTGCGCCTGGGCGAGTTCGACGTCCTCGTCGGCATCAACTTGCTGCGGGAAGGCCTCGACCTGCCCGAGGTGAGCCTCGTGGCGATCCTGGACGCCGACAAGGAGGGGTTTCTGCGGTCGAGCACCTCGCTCATCCAGACGATGGGCCGGGCGGCGCGGAACGTTTCCGGCCGCGTCGTGTTGTATGCCGACGTGATCACCGACTCCATGCGGCGCGCCATTGCCGAGACGGACCGCCGCCGTCTCGTGCAGCAGGCCTACAACGCCGAGCACGGGATCGACCCGCAGACGATCCGCAAGGCCGTCACCGACCTCGTGGCGCAGTTCCGCTCCGCCGCCGGCACGCTCGAGGACGGTGCTCCCCTCCCGGCCGGCCACCGCGCCAACGCCGACCGCTCGCGGCGGGCGGGCCGGCGGGCGAGCGAGCGCATCGCCGCCACGCTCGGGGCCGGCTCGGGCCGCGGCATCGGCGGCGGTCACGGCGGGAGCGCCGTCGGCGGCGGCGCCTCCGATGGCGACGTGCTGCCCGCCGACGAGTTGGAGCGCCTCATCGAGCTCCTCGAGTCGGAGATGCAGGCGGCCTCCGCCGATCTGCGCTTCGAGTACGCCGCCCGCTTGCGAGACGAGATCCGCTCCCTGCGCCGCGAGCTCCGCGAGGTGGGCTGATGGCCTCCCATGAGCTCCTCGTCGTGCGGGGGGCCCGCGAGCACAACTTGAAGAACCTCTCGATCGAGATCCCGCGGGACAAGCTCATCGTCTTCACCGGGTTGTCGGGTTCCGGTAAGTCGTCGCTGGCCTTCGACACGATCTACGCCGAGGGCCAGCGTCGCTACGTCGAGTCGCTCTCCTCCTATGCCCGCCAGTTCCTCGGCCAGATGGACAAGCCGGACGTCGACTTCATCGAAGGGCTCTCGCCGGCCATCTCGATCGACCAGAAGTCCGCCTCCCGCAACCCGCGGTCGACGGTGGGGACCGTGACGGAGATCTACGACTACCTCCGGCTGCTCTTCGCCCGCATCGGCCAGCCGCACTGCCCCAACTGCGGGCGACCCGTCACGCGGCAGAGCCCTCAGCAGATCGTCGACCGCGTCATGCAGCTGCCGCTCGGGACGCGCTTTCAGATCCTCGCTCCCGTCGTGCGCGGCCGCAAAGGCGAGTACTCCACGCTGCTCGACGACCTCACGAAGCAGGGTTACGCCCGCGCCCGCGTCGACGGCGAGCTGATCGACCTCTCGGATCGATCCAAGCTCGAGCTCGCCCGCTACGAGCAGCACACCATCGAGGTCGTCGTCGACCGCCTCGTGCGCAAAGACGCCATCGAGCGGCGCCTGACGGACTCGATCGAGACGGCGCTGCGCCTCGGCGAGGGCATGGCCGAGATCGTCGTGTCGAGCCCGGAGGGCGACGAGCAGATGACGTTCTCGCAGCACCTCGCCTGCACCTACTGCGGCATCTCCCTCGACGACCTCGAGCCGCGCAGCTTCTCGTTCAACTCGCCCTACGGGGCCTGCCCGGCCTGCAACGGCCTCGGCACCCGCTACGAGGTCGACCCCGACCTCATCGTGCCGAACCCAGACCTGTCCTTGGCGCTGGGGGCGATCGGGCCGTGGGCGGGCGCCCGCACCGAGTACTTCTCCCGCGTGCTGCAGGCCGTCGGGGCCGGCTTCGGCTTCCCGATGGACCGGCCGTGGTCGAAGCTGACCAAGGCGCAGCGCAAGGTGCTGCTCTACGGCGCCGGCACGAAGAAGGTGCACGTGCAGTACCGCAACCGCTACGGCACGCTCCGCAGCTACGACACGGCCTTCGAAGGCGTCGTGCCGTGGTTGCAGCGCCGCCACTCCGAAGCCGAGTCCGACTGGATGCGCGAGCAGGTGGAGGGCTACATGCGGGAGGTCGCCTGCCCCGAATGCGGTGGTGCCCGCCTCAAGCCGGCCTCGCTCGCCGTCACCGTCGGGGGCAGCAACATCGCCCAGCTCTCCAAGCTGTCCATCCGCGCCGCCCACGACCTGCTCGGCACCCTGCAGCTGAGCTCGCGGGACGAGATGATCGCCGCCCGCGTCATGAAGGAGATCCGCGCACGGCTGCAGTTCCTCGTCGACGTCGGCCTCGACTACCTCACGCTCGACCGCTCGGCGGCCACGCTCGCCGGCGGCGAGGCGCAGCGGATCCGCTTGGCGTCCCAGATCGGCAGCGGCCTCGTCGGCGTCCTCTACGTCCTCGACGAGCCCTCCATCGGGCTGCACCAGCGAGACAACCGCCGGCTCATCGAGACCCTCAACCGGCTGCGCGACCTCGGCAACACGGTCCTCGTCGTCGAGCACGACGAGGAGACGATCCGCGTGGCCGACCACGTCGTCGACATCGGGCCGGGCGCCGGCGAGCACGGTGGCGAGGTCGTCTGCTCCGGCAGCGTGCAGGACCTCCTCACGTGCAAGGAGTCGATCACCGGGCAGTACCTCTCGGGGCGGCGGGAGATCGCCGTGCCGGCCATGCGGCGGGAGCCGCGGGGCGACTGGATCACGATCCGGGGCGCCCGCGAGCACAACCTGCGCAACATCGACGTCGAGGTGCCACTCGGGTGCTTCGTGGCGGTCACGGGCGTGTCCGGCTCCGGCAAGTCCACGCTCGTGAACGACATCTTGCACCGGGCCCTCATGCAGCGCATCTACAAGTCCCGCGTCGTGCCGGGCCGGCACCGCACGATCGAAGGCGCCGAGGCTCTCGACAAGGTCATCGACATCGACCAGTCACCGATCGGGCGGACGCCGCGGTCGATCCCGGCCACCTACACGGGGGTCTTCGACCACGTCCGCAAGCTCTTCAGCCAGACGTCGGAGTCGCGCCTGCGGGGCTATCAGCCGGGTCGTTTCTCCTTCAACGTGTCCGGCGGCCGCTGCGAGGCCTGCGCCGGGGACGGCACGATCAAGATCGAGATGCACTTCCTCCCGGACGTCTACGTGCCGTGCGAGGTCTGCAAGGGCGCCCGTTACAACCGCGACACCCTCGAGGTCACCTGGAAGGGCCGCAACATCGCAGAGGTCCTCGACATGTCGTGCGAGGAGGCGCTCGACGCCTTCTCCGCCCAGCCCGTCATCTCCCGGCACATGCAGACGCTCGTGGACGTCGGCCTCTCCTACGTGCGGCTCGGCCAGCCCGCCCCGACACTGTCGGGCGGCGAGGCACAACGCGTGAAGCTCGCCTCCGAGCTGTCGAAGCGCTCCACCGGCTCGACGTTGTACATCCTCGACGAGCCCACGACCGGGCTGCACTTCGAAGACGTCCGCAAGCTGCTCGGCGTCCTGCAACGGCTCGTCGACGCCGGCAACACGATCTGTGTCATCGAGCACAACCTCGACGTCATCAAGTCCGCCGACTGGGTCATCGACCTCGGCCCGGAGGGCGGCGAGGGCGGCGGCACCGTCGTGGCGGAGGGCACGCCGGAGCAAGTGGCCAAGAACCCGGAGAGCTACACGGGGCAGTTCCTCGCCCGCATGCTCAACATCTGAGCCGCCCTCCCCGGGGCACCCTCCCCGGGGCGCAGATGGCCCAGCTTGGCGAGACGAGGGGACGTCTGCCCGCCCCTCAGAAGGGGGCGAAGTCGATCACCCCTGGGTTGTCACGGCGGCCCGCCAACCAGGCGAGGAAGCGGGCCCGCTGGCCGAGCTCGCCGATGCGGGCGGGAAGGGCGTCCAGGGTGTCGACGAGGGCGAGGGACACGAAGTCTTCCGGCCAGTCCTCGGCTTCGTAGCCGAAGCCGAGATCGACGTGATGGAACTCGACCTCCCGCCAGCGGCGGAACGGGATCTGGCGGCACGGCCATGGCTCGCCCTCCCAGCCCAGCCCGGAGCTCTCCCAGACGGCATCCGATGCCTCGGCGAACGTCGTCTCGAGGTGCTCGGCAGAGCGGCGGACGTCGTTGAGGCAGGCGGCGGCGCTGCGAGTGGCCCCTTCCTCGATGTCGGCCGCCCGCTGCGGGCGCCCACCTGGGTACTGGGCCAAGCGCTCGCCGACGGCGGCCGCCTCCAACACCTGCGCCATGCCGTCGGCGCTGCGAGCCAGGTGCGTGAGGAGGTGGCCGACCGTCCATCCCGGCAGGCGGCATGGCCGGCGGATCACGAGGTCGTCGATCTCGTCGAGTCGCTCGAGCAGGCGGGCGGTCGCCGCGGCGCAGCCGTCGAGCGCGGGGGACGGCGGCCCGGAGGCATGGGCCGGCGGTGCGGTGTCAGTCATGGTGAGCTACAGGATCGCGCCGCAGACAGCCGGCTGCACCCGCGCCGGAGGCGGGGCCTCAGGCGATCGCCAGCATCCGCTCGAGGGCACGGCGGGCGTCGGCGGCCGTCTCCTCGTCCACGGTGATGCGGTTGCGGACCTCACCCTCGAGGAGACCGTCGAGGATCCAGGCGAGGTGGGGGAGGTCGATGCGAAACATCGTGGAACAGGGACAGATGAGCGGGTCGAGCGACACGATGGTGCGATCGGCGGCGTGCTGGCGGGCGAGCCGCTCGACGAGGTGGATCTCCGTCCCGACGGCGATGGTCGATCCCGGCGGTGCCGCCGCCACGGCCGTGATGATGAAGTCGGTCGACCCCACCTCGTCGGCGAGCTCCACGACCTCGTGCGAGCACTCCGGGTGCACGATCACGAGGCCGTCAGGATGAGCGGCACGGAACGCCTCCACGTGCACGGTGGAGAAGCGCTGGTGCACCGAGCAGTGTCCCTTCCACAGCAAGAGGGTGGCTTCCTTCACCTCGCGGTCCTCGAGGCCGCCGAGGGCGAACCGGGGGTTCACGACCTGCATGTCGGCGGCGCCGAAGCCGAGCTGGAAGCCGGTGTTGCGCCCGAGGTGCTGGTCGGGGAAGAAGAGCACCTTGTCGCCGCCGCCGCCGCCGAGGGCGCCCGCCGAGGACGGCCCGAGCCCGAGTGCCCAGGTGAGGACGGACCGGGCGTTCGAGGAGGTGCAGACGGCACCGCCCTTGCGCCCGACGAATGCCTTGAGGGCGGCGGCGGAGTTCATGTAGGTGACCGGTACGACGGCCTCGATGTCGGTCACGCCCGCCAGCTCGTCCCAGATCTGCTCGACGCCCTCGAGATCGGCCATGTCGGCCATCGAGCAGCCGGCGTTGAGGTCGGGAAGGATGACCGCCTGGTGGGGCGCCGTCAGGACGTCGGCCGACTCGGCCATGAAGTGGACGCCGCAGAAGACGACGAACTCAGCCCGGTGCTGCTGGGCGGCAAAACGCGAGAGGCCGAAGGAGTCGCCGCGGGCGTCGGCGAACTGGATGACCTCTTCTCGCTGGTAGTGGTGCCCGAGGATGACGAGCCGCTCGCCGAGGGAGCGCTTGGCGGCGCTCACGCGTCCGGAGAGCTCCTCGGTCGAGGCGCGGCCGTAGTCATCAGGAAGTGGACTCTGGAGGCGGATCATCAGGACCCCCTGTTGGACGTCTCGTTCCGGCCGGCGGGGACAGCCTGGTCGCCCATCCGCGGGTGTGTCGGCCATGAGACGTGATATGTCCGCCGGGGTACCAGGCCGGCGTACCCTCAATGGTAGTGCTCGAACGTCCCACCGCCGTCCCCGACGCCCCCGGCTCCTACCAGTTCAAGGATGCCGACGGACGCGTGATCTACGTCGGCAAGGCGCGCTCGCTGCGCAGCCGGCTCTCGAACTACTTCCAGGACCCGCGCAACCTGCACCCGCGCACCGCGCAGATGGTGGCGACGGCGGCCTCCGTGGAATGGATCGTCGTGAGCAGCGACGTCGAGGCGATCATGCTCGAGTACAACCTCATCAAGACGCACCGGCCGCGTTTCAACGTGAGGCTCGTGGACGACAAGAGCTATCCGTACCTCGCCGTGACGGTGGGGGACGAGTGGCCGAAGGCCGTCGTGATGCGAGGGGCGCGGCGCAAGGAGACCCGCTACTTCGGGCCTTACGCCCACGCCTATGCCATTCGCGAGACGCTCGATCTCCTCTTGCGCTCGTTCCCGATCCGCACCTGCTCGGACGCCAAGATGCACCGTCACGAGCTGCTCGGGCGGCCCTGCCTGCTGTTCCACATCGAGCGTTGCTCGGCGCCCTGCGTCGGCTCGGTGACGAAGGAGGAGTACGGGCGGTTGGTGGGGGAGCTGATGGGTTTCTTGGACGGCGACACCAAGCCCATCGTGAACCGTCTCGAGAGCGAGATGCGCCAGGCTGCCGTCGATCTCGAGTTCGAGCGGGCCGCCCGCTTGCGGGACCGCCTGGCCGCCGTGCGCCTCGCCGTCGAGCGCCAGCAGATGGTGACGGACACGCCCGAGGATCTCGACGCCATCGCCATCGTCGACGACGAGCTCGTGGCCGCCGTGCAGGTCTTCCACGTGAGGCGAGGGCGCGTCGTGGGCCGCCATGGTTTCGTGCTCGAGAAGGTGGAGCCGCTCAGCTCCCCGCAGCTGCTGAGCCGCGTCCTCGAGCAGCACTACGGCGACACGCCGCTCGGTGTGCCGCGCGAGCTCCTCGTGCCCGAGATGCCGGAGGACGCCGAGACCTACGCCGAATGGCTCGGGCGCCTGCGGGGCGCCAAGGTGCACTTGCGCGTCCCGATCCGGGGCCGCAAGCGCGAGCTGCTCGAGACAGCCCGCCAGAACGCCGCCGAGCAGCTCAACCGCCACCGCCTGCGACGGTCCTCCGACCTCACGAGCCGCGCCGTCGCCATCGAGCAGTTGCAGGCGGCCCTCGGCATGGGCCAGGCCCCGCTTCGCATCGAGTGCTACGACATGAGCCACCTGCAGGGCACCGACTACGTCGGCTCGATGGTCGTGTTCGAGGACGGTCTGCCCAAGCGCACGGACTACCGTCGCTTCAAGGTGAGCGCCGTGCAGGGCAACGACGACTACGGCGCCATGCACGAGGTCCTCACGCGTCGCTTGCGCTACCTGCTCGAGCCCGAGGGAGGCGAGGAGGCGCCGGCGGAGGGGAACGACGGCCCCGCCTCCGAGCTCGAGCTCGAGGCGCTCGGGAGGCGCCGCCGCGTCTCGCGTTTTGCCTATCCGCCGCAGCTCCTGCTCCTCGACGGTGGCAAGGGCCAGCTGAGCGTGGGCGTCAAGGTGTTGGAGGAGCTGGGGCTCTCGGACAAGGTCGCCGTTGCCTCCCTGGCCAAGCAGCTGGAGGAGGTCTTCGTGCCCGGGCGCTCCGAGCCGGTCGTGATCCCGCGCGACAGCGAGGCCATCTACCTGTTGCAGCAGGCGCGCGACGAGGCGCACCGCTTCGCCATCTCGTTCCACCGCCAGCTGCGCAAGCGGCGGATGACAAAGGGCGCCCTCGACGGCATCGCCGGGCTCGGCCCGACGCGGCGCAAGCGCCTCGCCGACGAGCTCGGTGGCGTACGGGCCGTGCAGGCGGCGACCCTCGCCGAGCTGAAGGCGATCCGTTGGCTGCCGGAGTCGGTCGCCGAGGCCGTCTACGACCACTTGCACGCTCGCGCCAGCTCGCGCTCCGGAGGGGCGCGCCCATGAGCGAGTCGACGGAGCAGACGGCGGACGCCCCCAGCTGGGACGAGCTCGCCCCCTGGTGGAGAGACACCTTCACGCACGGTGCGGACCTCGAGTACGAGCACCAGATCCTGCCGCTGGCGGTGGCCCACCTCGCCGGCCGCCGCCGCGTCCTCGACCTCGGCACGGGCGAGGGTCAGCTGGCGCGGCGCCTGGCGGCCGCCCCCGGCCCGCCGGCGCTCGTCGTCGGGCTCGACGCCTCGGCTGCCCAGCTCGGCAACGCCCGCGCCGAAGGCGGTGGCCCCCACTGGGTGCAGGCCGTCGGCGAGCAGCTCCCCTTCGCTTCCGGTTGCTTCGACGCCGTCGTGTGCTGCCTCGTCATCGAGCACGCCAGCGACGGCGACGCCATGCTCGCCGAGGCGGCGAGGGTGGTGGCGAAGCACGGGCGGTTCCTGCTGCTCATCAACCACCCGATCGTGCAGGGCCCCGGGAGCGGCCTCGTCGACGACGCCGTCCTCGGCGAGCGGTACTGGCGCATCGGGCCTTACCTGCCCGAAACCCGCAACCTCGAGCAGGTCGACAGCGGTGTGCACGTCGCCTTCGCCCACCGCCCGCTCTCGCGCTACATCAACCCGCTCGCCGAGCTCGGCCTCTTTCTCGTGCGCCTGGAGGAGCCGGAACCGCCCTTTGAGTTCCTCTGCGGCTCCGTCGACATGGACTTCGAGCGGGCGATGCCGCGCCTGTGCGTGATGATCTTCGAGCGGCGCTGATGCGAGCTGCCCGCCCCGGGCGCGACCCCTGAGCCGCCGGCTGCACCGGGCGGTGGCCACCTCGATGGCAGAATGAGCGTGAGATGGCGGAGTACCTCTTCCTCGTAGGCATGTCCGGGGCCGGGCGCTCCACCGCGGCGGCGACCTTTGACGATCGCGGCTGGTTCGTCATCGACAACCTGCCTCCGGCGCTGCTCGGCCGCGTCGGAGAGCTCGCCAACCAGCCCGGCAGCGAGTACGAGCGCCTCTGCCTGGTGGCGGGGCGAGGCGGCTACGAGGGCCTCGGGGAGCTGCGGCCGGCCATCGAGTCGCTGAAGTCGTCAGGCGCCCGCGTGCGGGTGCTGTTCCTGGAGGCGCCCGACGAGATCCTCGTGCGCCGATACGAGGGGAGCCGGCGGCGGCACCCCGTCGAGATCGAAGGCGGTGTCCTCGAAGCCATCCGACGCGAGCGGGAGCTGCTGAAGGAGCTCCGCGAGGAAGCCGACGTCGTCGTCGACACGGGAGACCTGACCGTCCACGAGCTGCGCGAGCGCCTCATCGACCTGCTCGACCGTGCCGGCTCGGACGGCGGCATGGACACGAGCATCGTGTCGTTCGGCTTCAAACACGGGCTCCCGCTGGACGCCGACCTCGTCTTCGACTGTCGTTTCCTCCCCAACCCGCACTGGGTGCCGGAGCTGCGCTCGTTGACGGGCCTGGACGAGCCGGTCCGCGACTACGTCTTGTCAAACCCTGACTCGAAGGCCCTTCTCGCCCGTTTGACCGACCTCTTCGAGCTGGTGCTGCCGGCCTACACCCGCGAGGGGAAGTCGTACCTCTCGATCGCCGTCGGCTGCACCGGCGGCCAGCACCGATCCGTCGTGATCGCCGAGGAGATCGGCACGATCATCCGGGGGCTCGGCTTCAGCCCGACCGTGCACCACCGGGATCTCGGGCGGTGAAGGCGGAGGCAGCGGAGGCTCCAGAGGCCGCCCACGAAGGCCTCACGGTGCTGCGAGAGGGCGGCCCTGCCGTCGTGGCCATCGGCGGCGGCCACGGCCTTTCCCAGACGCTGCGAGCCGCACGCCGCTATGCCGGTCGGATCACAGCCATCGTCTCGGTGGCCGACGACGGCGGCTCGAGCGGCCGGTTGCGGGCCGATCTCGGCATCCCGGCGCCCGGCGACCTGCGAAAGTGCCTGGGCGCGCTGCTGCCGGATCCGCCCTCGCCACTGGCGGCGACGCTCGAGCACCGCTTCGAGGCGGGGGACCTGGCGGGGCATGCCTTCGGCAACCTCCTGATCGCCGCCCTGTCGGCTGCCACGGGCGGCTTCGCGGAGGCGCTGGCGGAAGCAGGCCGCCTCCTCGGCGCCCTCGGGCTCGTGCTGCCGGCCACCGTCGGGCCGGTCGACCTGAAGGCGAGCGGCGACTTCGGGGAGGTGGACGGGCAGGTGCGGATCATGGCGACGAGGGGCGTGCACCACCTCTCGCTCGTGCCACCCGACCCCCGCCCGGCGAGCGGCGCCGTCCGGGCTCTGCAGAGCGCCGACCAGATCGTCATCGGCCCGGGATCGCTCTACACGAGCGTGCTGGCGGCCTGCTGCGTGCCGGCGCTCCGTGATGCCATCGCCGCAACGAGCGCCCAGCGCGTCTACGTGGCGAACCTGCGCGAGCAGGCGCCCGAGACGGCCGGCTACGACGTCGCCACCCACGTCGCCGCCCTCGCCCGCCATGGTGTCCTCGTCGACGTCGTGCTGGCCGACTCCGATGCCATGGCGATCGGCGAGCTGTGCGGCGTGGCGCGCGTGATCCGCGCCCCGGTGGCGGGCGACCGCCTCCTTGCGCACGACCCTGTGCTGCTCGCCCGCCAGCTGGAGGCGCTCCTGAGCGGCTGACGGCGGGGCCGGTCACGAGCCCGCCCAGCACGGCGATGTCGGCAGCGGTGACGGGCCGGACGCTTGCGACCGGAGGTCGCCTCTGCGAGCATGACCTGCGGGAGCGGGCGCCTCGGGCAGTAGGTTCGCGTCCGTACGAGCCAGTCGGACAGCGACGAAAGGGTGACGAGGTGACTGTGAGGGTCGGTATCAACGGTTTCGGCCGCATCGGGAGAAACTTCCTCCGCGCCCTCCTCGAGCTCGACGCCGACGGCACCGGTGCCGACGTGGATCTCGTCGCCGTCAACGACATGGTGAGCCGGGAGGTCTCGACCTACCTCATCGCCTACGACTCGACACACGGTCGCCTGCGCCACGCCGTCGAGGAGACGGCGAGCGGACTGCGCATCGCCGGCCGCGAGGTGGCCATCCTGCGGGAGGCCGACCCGAAGGCGCTCGGTTGGGGCGACCTGGGCGTCGACGTCGTCATCGAGTCGACGGGCCGCTTCACGACGCGTGCCGCCGCCCTCGGGCACATCGAGGCGGGCGCCTCCCGGGTGATCATCTCGGCCCCCTCGAAGGACGCCGACGCCACCTTCGTGGTCGGCGTGAACGACGGCGACTTCGACCCCGCTCGCCATGTCGTCGTCTCGAACGCGTCGTGCACGACGAACTGTCTCGTTCCGATGGTGAAGGTGCTGGACGACGCCTTCGGGCTGCGCCAAGGCCTCATGACGACCGTGCACGCCTACACGAACGACCAGGAGCTGCTCGACCTCGGGCGCGACAACCTGCGACGGGCGAGAGCGGCCGCCGTCAACATCGTGCCGTCGTCGACGGGGGCGGCGCGGGCGACGAGCCTCGTGCTCGAGGCGATGAAGGGTCGCCTCGACGGGCAGTCCCTCCGAGTACCCGTCGTGGACGGCTCAATCACCGATCTCACGGCCGTCTTGGGAGCGGCGGTGACCGCCGGCGACGTCAACGAGGCGTTCCGGTCGGCCGCCTCGGAGGGCCCGCTGTCCTCAGTCCTCGAGTACAGCGAGGACCAGATCGTGTCGAGCGACATCGTCGGTCGCCCGGCTTCGTGCACCTTCGACTCCACCCTCACGATGGCGATAGCCCTCGACGAGGCTTCCACGCTCGTCAAGGCGCTCGGCTGGTACGACAACGAATGGGGCTACTCCAACCGGCTCATCGACCTCTGTCGTGTGGTCGGTAGGTCATGACAGAGCGTCTCCCCGTTCTCGAGGATCTCGGCGAGCTGCGTGGCAAGCGGGTCCTCGTGCGGCTCGACCTCAACGTCCCCCTCGGCAAGGATGAGTCCGGCAAGCGGATCGTTACGGATGACTTCCGCATCCGGGCCGCACTCCCGACGCTCACCTGGCTCCTCAACAAGGGCGCCCGCGTGACGGCCTGCACCCACCTCGGCCGGCCGGCGGGAGCGCCCGATCCCCGTTACGACGTCGAGCCGGTGAGAGAGCTGCTCTCGGTCATGATCCCGGGCGTGAAGCTGCTTGAGAACCTCCGTTTCTCACCGGGCGAGAAGGCCAACGACCCGGCCTTCGTCGCCGAGCTGGTGGAAGGCCAGGACTGCTTCGTCAACGACGCCTTTGGCGTGTGCCACCGGGCCGATGCCTCCGTCGTGGGCCCGCCGGCGCTGCTGCCGTCCGCCGCCGGTCGCCTCGTGCAGCGAGAGGTCGAGCAGCTCGGGAGCTTGCTCGACAACCCGGCGAGGCCCTTCGTGGTGATCATCGGCGGTGCCAAGGTGGCCGACAAGCTCGGCCTGCTCGAGACGCTCGCCGAGCGCGCCGATCGCCTCCTCATCGGTGGCGCCATGGCTTTCACCTTCACGCGGGCCCTCGGCGAGAGCTCAGGCGCCTCCTTGGTCGACCTGTCGAAGCTCGAGGCGTGCAGGACGCTGTTGAGGGAGCGGGACAACATCGTCCTGCCGGTCGACTTCGTGGCGGCCGCCCCCGGCCTCGAGCTGCGGATCGACAGCGGGAAGGAACGTCTCGGTGATGCCGGCGAGGCGGCCACGATCGAGGGACGATCCGACGAGATCAAGGTGCTCGGTCGCTCGATCCCAGAGGGCTGGACGGGCTACGACATCGGGCCTGAGACGGCCGAGCTCTTCCGCCAAGCCGTCGCCGAGGCCGGCACGGTTCTGTGGAACGGCCCGATGGGCGTGTTCGAGGACGAACGCTTCGCGGCCGGCACGAGAACCGTCGCAGAGGCCGTGGCGGACTGCCCCGGCCGCACCGTGATCGGCGGTGGTGACAGCGTGGCTGCCATCAACCGGTACGGCCTGGCGGATCGGATCGGCCACATCTCGACGGGCGGTGGCGCCTCCCTGGAGCTTCTCGAGTACGGCGACCTTCCCGGCCTTCGCGCCTTGCGGGAGTCGCTGGCGAGGACGGCATCGGGCGGCTATGACGCCGGCTGACGATCGCGGCGCCCTGCCGCGCGAGGTGCTCATCAGCGGCAACTGGAAAATGCACCACAACCATTACGAGTCGATCCAGTTCGTTCAGAAGCTGGCGGCGATCCTGCGGGTTTCCCCCGTGCCTGCGGGACGGGTCGCCTCACTCCACCCCACCTTTACCTCGCTGCGCTCCGTGCAGGCGGCCGTCGAGTCCGACGCCGTGCCGGTTGCTCTCGGCGCCCAGACCTGCCATAGCGAGGACCGCGGTCCCTTCACGGGGGAGGTGAGCGCCGAGATGCTCGCCAAGCTCGGCGTGCGCTATGTCATCGTCGGCCACTCCGAGCGGCGCGCCTGTGGCGAGACCGACGAGATCGTGCGGGCGAAGCTCGACGCCGTCCTGCGCCATGAGATGACGCCCATCTTGTGTGTCGGAGAGACACTGAGCGAGCGGCAGGGAAACGGAGCCGCCACGAAGGTCGTCGGTCAGCTGGAGGCGGCACTCGGAGGCCGTCCCGGCGCCGTCGTCGGCCGCCTTGTGGTCGCCTACGAGCCGATCTGGGCCATCGGCACGGGGCAGGTCGCCAGTACGGGAGACGCCCAGGAGATGGCGGCCTGCGTGCGGGGCGCCGTCGAGCGTCTCGCCGGATCGGAAGCCGCCGCGGCCGTGCGGGTGCAGTACGGCGGCTCGGTCACGGCCGACAACGCCGGCGCCATGCTGGCCTGCCCCGACGTCGACGGTCTCCTCGTCGGTGGGGCAAGTCTCGATGCGGTGGGCTTCTCGGCGATCCTGCACGCCGGGGCGTGAGCGGCCGCCCGCATGGCGCGTGGGCGAAATGGTGCCGGCGCGACCCGGTGATAGCGTGACGAGGCGTCCTGCACGGTTGCCGCGAGCGACTTCGTGCCCGTGATCGATCGAGGAGAGACCTTTCCGTGTTGACCGACGTCCTGGTGGTGATCGACGTGATCGTTGCCGTCGGCCTCGTCGTGTTGATCTTGCTGCACAGCGGGCGTGGGGGTGGGCTGTCCGACATGTTCGGTGCCTCGAGCGGCTCGTCAGCAGCCGGGTCCACCGTGGCGGAGCGCAACCTCGACCGCATCACCGTCGTGTTCGTGCTCGTGTTCGCGTTCGTCACCGTTGCGTTGTCGCTTCGTTGGAGCGGTTGAGGCCGAGGCAACTCCCGGCCCTGCTCGTAGCTCTCGCCGTCCTGGCGAGCGCAGCGGCCTGCACGACCTCAACGTCGGTGCCTCGCGCGACGACCACGCAACCGAGCAAGCCGGGCTCCGAGAGGGGCGGCACCGTCGTAGTGGCCGTGCCGAGCCTTCCGACGAACTTCAACCCGTCTTCGCCGCAAGGTGCCAACGCCATCACGGCCGAGGTGATGGAACAGGTCTGGCCTCAGGCCTTCGTGACGGACTCACAGATGGCGACGGCGACGGAACCCGCTTTCGTTGAGAACGCCGAGGTCGACAGCCTCTCGCCCTTCACGGTCGTCTACACGCTCAACCCGAAGGCGGTTTGGTCGGACGGCACGCCGATCGGCGTGGCGGACTTCATCTACAACTGGCACCAGCAGGTGCTGTGGGCGCCGCATCTGCCCTTCCCCGGGCTGGCTGCCGGCTACGAGGCCATCTCGAGCATCACGGGCAGCAACGGGGGATCCACCATCACCGTCCGGTTCTCGCAGCCGTACACCGAGTGGGAATCGTTGTTCGCCGACCTCGTGCCGGCTCACATCGGGGAGCGCTACGGCTGGGCGACGGCCTTCCAGGGCTTCAACGCATCCCGGGTCATCTCCGGGGGGCCGTTCGAGATCACTTCGTTCACGCCGGGTCAGCAACTCGTGCTCTCCCGCAACCCCCATTACTGGCTCGCGAAAGCCGTCTTGGCGCACATCGTGTTGCAGGTCGAGCCGGACAACCGGGCCTTGAGCGACGTCGAGGGAGGGCTCGTCGACATCGCGCAGGCGCCGGCCGGCGCCGCCGTCGCGGAGGCGGTGGCCGAGGCTGCCCACGACCGCCTCGCCCTCACGGCGACGACGGCCGCCACGCCGACCCTGTGGCAACTGTGTTTCAACACGACTGACGCCACGGTCGGCTCCGTCTCCTTCCGCACCGGGATCGAGCAGTCGCTGTACCTCGACGAGATCGCCGCCGACTCGGTTGGCCTCGACGACTCCGCAATCGTGCCCTATGACAGTCGCCTCCTCCTCGGGCTTCCGGCCGGATCCGGTCCTTCCTCGTCCGGCTCGGGTAGCTCTGGGGCGGGCACCGGCGGGGGAACGGGCGAGTACGACCTGACGGCGGCGCTCGCCTCGTTCGAAGCCGCCGGCTACGCACGAAGCGCCAACGGCGTGTTGGAGACTGCTGCCGGACAGCCGGTGGCCCTCTCGTTTCTCGTTCCCTCCGGCATCCCCGTCGTCCAACGGGCAGCCGCAGTCATCCAGGCCGAGCTGAGCGATGCTGGCATCGACGTGGTCATGCGCGTCGTGCCGCTCGCCTCAATGCTTCGCACGATCCTGCCGCGGGGCAGTTATCAGATGGCCTTGGCGCCGTTTCTCCTCTCGACCTTCCCGGCCGCGCAGCTGACGGTCTACTCGGGGTCCGTGTTGCCGCCGAGGACGGTGCCGCCGGTTGTGTCTCGAGGTCGCGTGTCAGGTCTGTCGACAACCGGCACCGCCACGGTCGGAACGGAGGTGGGCGCAGTCGGAGCCGGCGTTGTCACCCGGGACGTGTTCGGCCTCGAGGACCCGGTGGTGGCGAGCGACCTTCAGCAGGCATTGACGAACCTGAACCCGACCGACGACGAGAACCTCGTGATGGCGGCGGACGCCCGCCTCTGGCTTGATGTGCCGACGATCCCGTTGTTCGAGGGTGCCGCAGATCTGGTGCGGGACTCGGACGTCCGAGGCGTCAGCGTAAGCCCAACCTGGGCTGGCATCTTCTGGAACGCCCAGGACTGGTCCTTGCAGGTGAGCCCCGCAGCGGGCACCACGGGGTAGCCCGATCTGTGCAGCGAGCCATCGGCGACGGGATCGCCCGGCGCCGCTCAGTGGCAGATACGGGAAAGTCTTCGGCTTCGGAGCGCTAGAGTCGTCGGCGGCCGGCCATGAGAAGGGCGGTCTACGCAGTGCCACGTCGGAGTGGCGGAATAGGCAGACGCGCTAGGTTGAGGGCCTAGTCCGGGCAACCGGGTGGGGGTTCAAGTCCCCCCTCCGACACGCACGTTTACGACACGCGAGAGATCTGCGGTCGCGTGGACAGTCTGATCGCGAGGGTCGTATCTCAGGCTGACACCCAGGTCGGCGTAGACCGTCGCTCGCTCTGCCGGGTCCGCCGACTCGAGCACAGATACCAGCCCGCGGAGCTCGGACAGCATGGCGCGAATCTCCGCGGCGCCGGCTGGTCGAAGATTGCGGCGGTAGGCGAGCTGACGCTCTACTTCGCGTCGCTCTGTCGATAGTGCGGCGATTCGGGGATTGAGTACCTCGACATCGCCACCCGCCTCGATCGCGGCGACGAGTCGAGCCAGTTTGCTGTTGGTGTCGGAGAGCCTCTGTTTCAGGTTGCTCACATCGGAATCCGGGGGAGCAGCGTCAGCCAACGCCTCCGGCGTTGCCAACGACGCCAGCCAGCTGTCCAGCCGCCCGACGATTGCGTCTTCGCGGACGTAGACGGTCGGCGGATGCTCGCAACCCTGCGGGAGAGCGCGATCCTTCCCATATTCGCAGCGGTAGAGGATGCGCCCGCCGGACCGAGCAGAACCCTGCATGCGACGGTCGCACAGTCCGCACTGCAACACGCCGCGTAGAAGGTAGGGATGAGGACTGTTTCGGGAGTGGCTTCGTCCGTGATTTCGTGCGGCAAGGCGCTCGGCGACCGCTTCGGCGAGCTCCTGGCTCACAAGGGCTGGATGAGTTTGCTGCCTCGCTTCGATCCACTCGGTCCGCGGGCGCCAGCGCATGCGCGTGACGTTGCCCGCCGCAACGTCGTCGGGATCGACGAGCTCCTCGAACTTCTGTTGTTTGCCCCATGTCGCGTAGCCGCGATAGACGGGGTTGGCGAGGATCGCTCGCACCGCGGTGAATGCCCAGCCGGTGGGGTCGCGATGGGCATTTCTCGCCCGGTCGTACGCCGCAGGAGACAAGATGCCATCGGCAGTTAGTTGCGTCGCGATTGAGCGAAGACCGAGACCTGCCGCGTACTCGCGGTAAACGCGCTCGACCACCGGAGCTGTCACCGGGTCGATGTCAAGCCGGTGGAGCCGTTTCCCGTGGGCGGCCTTCGACGGATTGGGATGGGGCCCGGCATCGACCAACCGGTAGCCGAATGGCGGGCGGCCTCCGAGATAGCGACCTTCGTCGGCAGCCATCGAGGACATGGAAGCCCTGACTCGGGTTCTGATCCGTCCGCGCTCTGCCTTCGAGAGTCCTCCGAACATCGCCATCATGAGGTCGTGTGCCTCGGAGTCCGGGTCGACCCGGCCGCCCACCTCGGGAACCCACAGCGCGATGCCGTAGTGACATAGCAGGGGGAAGGTGAGCGAGAACTGGTTCGAGTAGAACGCACGGTGTGGTTCACCGATGACGATGGCAGTCCAGTCGGCCCTGCCCTCCCGGATCGTCTGAAGGAGCTCAGCAGCCATCGGCCGCCGCTGCCACGGAAGTGACCTGCTGACGCCTACGTCGAAGAACTCCCGAACGATGGTGCCCGTTGGCGCGACGAGCTCTGTCGCGCGTCGAAGCTGCCAAGCCCTCGACGCAGCGGGGTCTTGGTTGTCCTCGGTCGACACGCGTCCATAGAAGGCAAACCGCTGCATGGACACGGTCTAGCTCGCCTGTTGCTCCGAGCGGTGACTGGCCTGGTCAAGGATCAATTTCAGGAGTCGGCGGAGAACCTCAGTCGGGAGCTGGTAGCTCTCGGCGAGGATGAAGTCGACGACCAAGTCCGACCGTACCGGCTTCTCCGGCGAGCAGATTGTGGGCCTGGCACTCTGTGGGCGATCCGGGCTCAAATTCCCACTCCGCTCTCAATATTGCGGCTCGGGTCTACGGTGGCTCCGACTGCCTGCGACTGCGCACGGAGCCCGCGATTGAGAGTGACGGCCTGTCGCAGAGCGCTCCGTGCCAGTTCGCGCTGGCCGGCTTGCTCCCTGCTGACAATGGTGTTTTCGGGTCCGAGAGGTCGGTGGTCGTCGCCGATGCTCCAGCGCTCCCGGTATGCGGCGACAGTGCAGACAGCTTGGAGCCACTGGTTCCGAGCGGAGGGGTTGGCGGGTGGCTCGCCGAGGTGGTGCAACCAGGGGGCGCGGCTCGTGACGGCCTCTTGGGCGAGATTCCAGGCTCGGCTCTGCAGGGCACGATCGCGTCCTTCGAGGGCTCGCGCGAGGTCGGGATCGGTGACGTTGAGGCCTCGGGGGACGAGACCGGCGATGAGGTTGGTGCTGCCCACTCGGCGGCGGCCGGCTGCTTGGGTGAATCGTTCGATGCGTTGGTGGAGCACGGAAGCGACGTCGTCGACCTCAGCGATTGGGCGGGCTGTGACGAGGTGGGGGAGTGCGGCGCCGATATCGACCCCGCGAGCCTCTGCTCGCCTGAAGGCGGCGACGAGCGGCCCCTGTGCGTCGCTCGCGCTGACGTCTTCCAG